>CABUJV010000007.1 GCA_902492005.1 uncultured Eubacteriales bacterium | reverse complement strand
TATAGGTGTACTCTGTCTGTACCCCGTTGCCATACGTCATGGAAGCGCGGTTGCCGTTTGCATCGTAGGTATAATTCGCGCTCACCCCGCTTCCGCTGACCTGGGTCAGACGTCCCAGCGCATCATATGTATAGCTATTGTTCAGCTGCTGTACTCCGTCCATCGTCAGCACAAAACCGGTCCGCAGATCTCCCAAGTTATAGGTGTAGGTCTTGGACACGGCACCATAGGTCTCGGCAGTCACCCGCCCGAGCGCATCATACTGGAACTGCGTTGTGACGCCTCCGCTGGACTCGCTCAGCTTCCGTCCATTCAGCGCGTAGGTGTAGGAGATACTCACGTTCCCCTGGCCGTTCGGCGTCGTGACGGCCTGGTTGGTCAGGCGGCCCCGGTCGTCATAGGTATAGACCGTGATGTTCCCGTTCCGGTCCGTCTTGCTTAGGGGAACGCCGGTCAGGTCGTAGGTCACCGTTTCCGTCTGATTCAGAGCGTCGGTCATGCTCGTCTGGCTGCCGAACTGGTCGTAGGTATACTTGGTGGTACTGTAGCCCACGCTGCCCCCGCTCACCTGGTCCAGCCCGAGGATGGTCAGCGGAGAAGTCAGGCCCGAGTACACCCGGATGATATTGCCGGTGCCATCGTAATAATACTGCGTGTAGTGGCTCGTTGTGCTGCTGGGATGGGTCTCCACCTGGATAAGACGGTTGCGGTTGTCGTATGTATAGTCGGTCTCTGAGAAGGTCGTGTTGGCCGCGCTGGGCAGACTGTTGGACACAGCCTCAGAAATCACGTTGCCCACGGCGTCATAAGTATATTTTACAACGGAATTGGCCGTACCCTCGAAGGGCTGCGTGACCTTTGTCGGCCTTCCAAGGCTGTCATACGTGTTTGTCGTGGTATTCCCCTTCGCGTCGGTAACAGAAATCTGATTTCCCCGCCAGTCATATCCATAAGAGACGTCTTGATTCAAGGCGTTGGTTACTTGGATGGGTTGTCCCGCATAGTTATATGCGGTTCTAGTCGTAAACGCCCCGTTGATACTGGCCGTATACGCAGTGCGGGTCTGGGTCCTGTTTCCCAGATAGTCATACAAATAGGTATCAGTATATTCTGTGCCATTGAGCATTCGGCCTGTTTTTGTTACATCACCCATGTTGTTCACATAGGTTGTGGCAATTGTGTCCGGCGCATTGGACTCTCCCTTGATAGTATGAATCGTCTTTCCAAGTCGATCAAAATATTGGTACGTCTCCAGTGTGGTGCTAGATCCATCTGCATTCCGTATACCGATCTCGATAATACGGTCTTTCGTATCATACCAATAATAGGTCTTCCTCGCATTCCCGTTCGAATCGTATATCGTCTGAAGGGTCCGTCTTCCAAGGCTGTCGTACTTACTCTGAGACATAATCTTGGAGATTGTTGGATCGTAGGTCTCTACTAGATGTCCAAATGGATCATAGCGGTAGCATAGCCGATCTCCACGTTCGTTTTGGTAGGCAACGGTATTCATGGTTGTACCATAGGAATAACTGTAGCTTGCATACGTGCCATCCGGATTTGTTACACGGGTAACTCGTCCGATTGCATCATAAAGAATCGAAGTTGTATTCCCGTTCTCATCCGTCTGGCTCGTAATTCGGCCCCGGATATCATAGGTGTTCTGTTCAGTGATTATACCCGCTCCGTATCCGGGTGTGCCTGCCGCCAAGGTGCCGTCTGCATCGTGAACATCCAAAGTGAGAGTCTCAGTAACCTGGGCTCCATTTCCATAGGTAAATTGTGTTTGCGTATAGCTTGCCGCGTCGGAATATACCTTCTGCTCGGTAACACGGCCCTGAGCGTCATAGGTATATTCTCGTTTGGACACGATGGTTCCATTTGATTTGGTTGTTGACGAAGCGACCGCCTTGCCATTGCTCGTCAGTTGGTTCGTATGAACAATGGTCGTATTGGCGTCCTGCTTGTATGTCCGCGTCAGAGGAATGCTGTAGCTGCTGTTATACGTGTAGGTAATCGTTTCTCCGTTCGGCTGCGTTGCGGTCAATACATTACCCTTCTGATCATAGGTATAGCTGTAGTTCTCTGACATATAGCTCGTGGAGTCCAGATCATAATACTTCGTATTCACCGTAATCGGAAGCCGGTCGTCATTGTACGTATAATCCGTGACTGAGCTCGTTCCGATTGGCTCCTTGCTAGTTAGAGCAAAATCTTCTGGTGATGAGACAGATTCCTCCTGTGCATTCATATGAGGCTTTACTTCTTTTTTTTATTAACTTTCCATCTGAATCAAAAGTGTACTCGGTTGTTCTATCAATCCATGCGTAGCGACTTCCATCATTTGTTCCTTCCGTAATCTGATGTATATGATGGACCTCTTCTTTTGTAATCGTATCGCTGTTTGGCGCTATATATTCATAGTAGCCAGTCAAGTCTGGAACAGTATACTGCACACGCTTTGTATAAAACATGTCCTCATCAGGTGTCTCATTATAGTAGCCAATTCCAGAGACACGTGAATGCCCCATATATCCGGCATATCCTAATACTACATTCCTCTGGTTCATGGCATATCCCGATGCATTTGCCTCAACGGTCAGACCCGATGGATAAGTTACCGAGGAAAAAAAGCCCCTAACCCCAACGGCATCATTAGTCGCAGGGGATGTAGCATAGCAATTAAATGAAAACCTGGAAACAGAACCCTGATAAACAGCGTGCTCGGACAGTTCATTGTCTACTACCTGCAACAGACGGGCCCGCAATCCCTGCGCAGCTGTCGTATTTGTATAGGAATAATAAGTACGTATAACATTGTTATTCAGTGACAAAGTCCACTTGCTGTTATAGCGGCCCCGTACCTTTGACAGCCCCGGGACTCGGAGAACAACATCTGGATCGATATTTTCATTTTTATAAATGACAATGTTATTCAGGGTATCTACTATTCTTATCTGGGACACTATCCTTTGGTTGGTATCTGCAAATGTATATTCTAACGTTATTTCATTGCCAAACCGATCAACAATTGCGATGTTGCGTCCTTTTGCGTCAAAATACTCCTTTTTTCCATCACTGTGGAATAATGTGTAGGCTGCCCCTGGATAACCGTTTCCTGTATTTTCAAGGCGGATATCAGTTAGGGTGTATTCCTCCAGGTTCGAATCTCCAACCGTGCTTGTGAAAAAAATATTGTATTTACGCCCGTCTGATGTAATCAGTCGCTGCTTTATCGGATTATTGAATCCGGAGAAATAATTTTCAATCGCAGAAAAGCCCAACCTCCACCCATGCCCCAATCCAAATTCATTGACCGTGTAATCATAGTCGTATGGTATATTTTCATAGGCATCCTCAAACGCACCTGCTTCGACCAGGACGGGACGTAACCGCATTGCATACAGGTCTCCGCTGCGATCTCGCACTCCGAATACCCAGCCGCCGACATGTACTTGGTCGATATAGGATCTAAAATAAACAGCGTCATCGTACTCGGAACCTTTATATACGCTCGGAATCGGCTGTATTGAGCTTCCCTGCTGGTAAATCATCACATTTGACGCTATATATGCTGGCATCTTTTGCCCGGTTCCTATGTATGTATAATTGGCTAAATTGGAAACGAGCTGATAATATGTTCCGGTTATAGTCGCAACATATCCCTCAACTTCTAATCCTATTGTATTCTGGTTATCATATGCGTCATTGTAATTTCCTGCAGGGTAGTGTGCTCCGGAACTAGAATAATCGTATTGCCGCACAATATTTAAGTCGAGGCCGTTGACGCCTGGTATGGAGAGATCTGTTTCAGTGAAAATGAAATTCCCGCTTAATAGATTCGCATCAATTTGACCAACGCTTTTGTATGCAAACGGATCATCCAAAACCTGTTCCGGTGTATATGGAATGCCGTCTCCCGATTGTACGCTCATACCGGCTGTCAATTCGAGCCATTCGTTATTTTCAACCACCTCATTTTCTTCCAGTCTTCCCACTGGATTGGCCACCTCCTCATCTGTAATTACTTTGTTTTCCGGATATAACTCTTCATCTGCATTCGTTTCTATATCGTCCATGTCATCACCACTGTGTGTATCTGACGTGCTACTCATATCCACCGGTATATGTTCGATATTTTCGTTATCGTCTTCCATAATGGAAGCCTCTGTTTGCATAACTTCATTTGGAGCAGTAGACTCTTCAGGTTCCAAAATTTCTTCCGTGGTCTCTTCTGTCATTTCAGCTTCTTGACCGAGCTCTTCCTGCGCCTCTTCTTCCGGATACAGTGTACTATTTTGTGCAACTGATCCTTCTGTCCCATTGAAAGTCACCTCTTCATCAGACGCACTGTCTATAGGCTTCTCCAGCTCGCTAATCGGTAATTCCATTATCTCCTCACGACTTTGCTCCACACTCAGCTTTTCTGCCCGAGCAACCCGATACTCTGCGTAGATATCTTCTTCCGATATCTTTCCGTTCAATTCTATATAATCATCCAAAATGGCGGCCGGAAGACCTAATCGCGTTGCAAGTTGCACATTAGAACTCATAGTCTCAACATCATACTCATCGATAGTTCTCGTATCCGTTAATGCCTCTATTTTTGCACTACAAATCTCCTCAAGCGTATAGCCAAGCACATCAGCCGAAATGTTGGCCGCATATGCTTGGCTATATGTGTATCCGCTACAAATTAGCGTTACGAGATTCGCTACTGTAGTGTCATCAAGATCTGTATTCTTTTTTGCACGTAACAGAGCGTTAATCTCTCTCTGAAATACCATTTGACTTCCATGAAGTTCTATGGCAAAAGCGACCTCATCATCAGAGATATTGAGTTCCTCCATTGAGGGGTCCACAATGACTTCGCCGCTGTTCGCTCTGTGGGACACTGATGCCGGATAATCGCTCGCAAAAAGGAAACTCACTTCGTCATCTGTAATTTCAGACCCCGGCCCTGTATAGACCGCAACCACTTTCCCATTTTGATCCAGTCGAACGGCATCAAGCTGCTTAAGCTCATCTATTGTTCTCATTGCAGGATGATTCTCTTCACTTTCAACCTGATAGGTATCTTCGGCTACGTCTGCCATACCAAAGGTTGCACCTGGATGAGTGTGCTCATCAGTATCTATAAAACTTGCCATTGCCAAAGCTGTATTTTGAAGGATTAGTGAGAAAGTCAAAGTCGTCGCTAATAGCTGTTTTAATAAACGCCCATATGCCCTTTTCATTCTAATCACCATGCCGACCGCGTTGCTCTCGGCACAACAGGGATGAAAGAGAGCAGACAAACGGTCGCCTTTCTTGTAAAATTAGATTGAGGAGGAAGCACACTACAACGCACGGTAGGAGGAGTCGTAGACTGCTTCCAGGGCTTAAAACAGTATTCAAATCAGTGTTAGAACCACCTTTTCAAGCACAAATAAGTGGCGTTTCGAGCCCGTACACTAAGGATTGTATTAACGTCTGTTAATTGCCTGGTGGTTCAGTCACTGCTTCCTTCTCACAAATTCTATTGTGAGGGAGGCTGTTGATTTGGAAGTTGTATTTTCGACCTGTTGTGGGGTAGACGTCCACAAATCGTTTCTGGTTGCGACAATCATTAAAACGCCGCAGAGTAGCTTACAGCCAAACTACCAGAAGAAACGCTTCTCCACTTTCAACTCCGATCTAAATCGCTTTGCTGGTTGGCTCCATGAGAATAGCTCTCTGGATATCTGCATAGAATCTACTGGGAAATATTGGGCCAGGGCATTCGACATCTTGGAGAAACGGAGCATCCGCGTAGTTATCGCCAATCCCAAATGGGTCAAAGCTGTCAAAGGCATCCTTCGGGAACTAACCCGCTACCGCTGCAAGCTTATCTCCATGAAGAGAGCGCCTTCACCGTCTGCAATGTAGCGTTGGATTTCGTCGTGTCCGATATGTTTGGCAAGTCTGCATCTGCCATTACAGACTACCTTACATCTGATGTGGAATTTGACGCCCCAGCACTGCGTTTCCCTTTTGCAGCGTTCTCTCAAGAAAAAGGCGGCAACTGTTTGGATGCTGTGGAAGGTTATGAAATTTCTCTTGAGCAGAAAATCCGCATTGGGATTGTCTTCGACCATCTTTACTATATCGACGGCTGGTAAAACGGGTGGAAGGTATGGTTCAAAAATGTGAGGGCACTATTACTTTTCTGCGCACCGTTCCAGGCGTCGACCGCAGCAGCGCCATTACCATTCTCTCCGAGATTGGCATCGATATAGCCCAGTTCGGCTCTTCCAAACGTCTGTACTGTTGGGCCGGCTTGACCCCTGGCAACAACGAGTCCGCTGGCAAGAAGAAATCTGTCCGCATTTCACATGCCTGAGTCTATCTCAAACCAGCGTTAGTGCAGGTCGCACACGCTGCCGTAAAGAACAAATCTTCTCCTTACTACGCTCTAAAATATGAGCGAATCGCCAAGCGCCGGGGCAAAAAGCGAGCCATTATTGCCATTGCGAGGATGATCCTCACCGCGATCTTCTGCATGCTCTCCACCGGGGAAATCTGGAACCCGGCTGGCCTCTATTAAGTCGATATGCCGGAGCGCCTAAAGAAGAAGCAACTTGCCAAGGCTGTGAAGCAGGCTATTCACTTTCTTGAAGCACAGGGCCTTACTGTACTTGATTCTGCCTCAATTTTTCTCGCTCTAGCTCTTTTGCCCTGAAAACTTTTTGGTTGACAGGGCTGGCTCTGTACGTCCTTTTTTCAGGGCCTGCCCGGATAACTTCTTTCACACTAATTCCTCCTTTTTCATTCTGTAGCTTGACATAACGTTGCTAATACAATTCTCCTCCCTATTTTGGTGTTTGTATTGGGATGGGCTTAACTCCACTTGTACGTTACCACATATTTCTTTCCATCACAAGAGCTTTTGTTCGTTTTTTCCATAATGGAAACTATCATTTAAGGAAAAAATATTATAATAGCTAATGTCTCTGTGAAATAGACAAATGGTGGCTCGAGAGCACTTTTGAAGCTACAGACAGAAGCTTCCAGTTTCTGTCTCATGCCAGTGGTTTTCAGTATCAAAAAACGGGGACTTCGACATTTGAAGCACCCGTTTTTTTGATGCTGCTACACCCAGCTGTCCTCCAGCTCGTGCTTTTTTTCCCGGGTCATCAGCTCTGTGAGCACCAGATGGGCGTCCCGGCCCTCGTACAGCACCTCATAGGCGGCCTGGGCAATGGGCATCTCCACCCCCAGCTTATTGGCCAGTGTCGTGGCCGTCACAGCGGCATAGTAGCCCTCTACCACCATGCCGATCTCCTGAACGGCCTGCTCGGGCGGGGTGCCCTGACCGATGAGGATGCCCGCACGCCGATTCCTGGAGTGCATGGAAGTGCAGGTAACGATCAGATCGCCCACGCCGGCCAGCCCGGCCACCGTCTCCTTTCGGCCGCCCATAGCCACGACCAGCCGTGCAATTTCGGTCAGACCCCGGGTCATCAGCGCGGCCTTGGTGTTGTCGCCGCAGCCCATGCCGTCGCAGCAGCCGGCGCACAGGGCGATGACGTTTTTCAGCGCCGCGCCCAGCTCCACGCCAATCACGTCGTCGGACGCATAGACCCGGAACCGTTCGTTCATAAAAAGGTCCTGGACCAGCTCCGCCGCCGCCCGGTCCTCCGATGCGGAGACCACGGCGGTGGGGACCCGCCGTCCCACCTCCTCGGCATGAGAGGGCCCGGACAGGGCTACCACTGGATAGCGCTCCCCCACCTCCTGGGCAATCACCTGAGTCAGGCACAGGGAGGTATCCTTCTCAATGCCCTTGGAGACCGAGACCAGGACGGCGCCGGGCTCCAGGTAGGACGCCAACTGATGGGCGGTGCTCCGCACGGCAAAGGAGGGCGTAGCCATGACCACCACCTGGCAGCCCCGGACGCAGGCCAGATCGGTGGTCAGGCGGAGCGCCTCGGGCAGGGGCACTCCCTTGAGCACCGGATTCTCCCGCTTCTCCCGCAGAACCCGGGACTCCTCCTCGCTGTAGGACCACAGGGCGACGTCGTTTCCATTTTCCAGCAGGAGAAGCGCCAGGGCCGTGCCCCAGCCACCGGAGCCGATGACCGATACCTTCATTGGTTATACCCCCTCTTTTTTTCTGTGAAAGGTGAGTTTGGATTCTTTTCCATGGATCAGACGCATAAAGTTGGCCCGGTGCTTCCAGAGGATCAGCGCCGTGATGATGAACGCCAGGAGCATGATGAGCCGGTCATGGCTGACGAACAGCCAGGTCCCCGCCGGAAAAGACGCGGCGGCATAGATGGAGCCCAGTGAGACATAGCGGGTCAGCAGGGCCAGCAGCAAAAAGCCGCCCCAGGCCAGCAGAGCCAGCCGCCAGTCCAGCAGGAAGGCAATGGTTCCGCCGGAGAGGATGCCCTTGCCGCCCCGGAAGCCAAACATACAGGGAAACATGTGGCCAAGCAGGCAGAAGAGGCCGGACCAGTATTTCGCAATCGCAAGGGCGATCTCCTCTTGGGCCCATATTGTACCTCCGCCCCAATACTGGACCGTCAGCACACCCACCCAAACGGCCACAACAGCCTTAAGCACATCGGTCAGGATGACCACAAAGGTCAGCGGGCCGCCGAAGGTGCGGAAAAAATTGGTCAGGCCCGCGTTGCCGCTGCCATGGGTGCGGATATCGTCCCGCAGGATATATTTTGAGACGATGACCGCCCCGTTGAAGCAGCCGCAAAAGTAGGCGGCAAAGGCCACCAGCAGAAGCGGAAGGACCATATCAGAGAAAAAGAAGCGGAGCATTTCCTGTTCCATACCAGCCATGACTTACCCCTCCTTGTCGCCCTTCTGCCGGATGGTCAGCCGAACCGGCGTCCCCTCCAGGCCGAAGGTATTTCGGATCTGGTTCTCCAGATACCGCTGGTACGAGAAGTGGAAGAGCTTGGCATCGTTGCAGAAGCAGACGAAGTGGGGCGGCTTGATGCCCACCTGGGTCATATACAGGATCTTCAGCCGCTTGCCCTTATCGGTGGGGGGCTGGACCCGTGCGGTGGCGTCGGCCAGCACCGAGTTGAGCATCCCCGTGGTGATGCGCATGGAGGCCTGATCGTTGACATAGTTGATGAGCTCGAACAGGCGGCTCACCCGCTGCCCGGTCAACGCCGAAATAAACACGATGGGGGCATAGGTCATATAGGACAGGCCCCGGCGGACATCCTCCCGCATGCGGTCCATGGTCTTGTCGTCCTTCTCCACCGCATCCCACTTGTTCACCACGATGATACAAGCTTTGCCCGCCTCATGGGCCAGTCCCGCCACCTTGGTGTCCTGCTCGGTCACGCCCTCGCTGGCGTCAATGAGGATGAGGCACACGTCGGCCCGTTCGATGGCCATGGTGGCGCGGAGCACCGAAAACTTTTCGATCCGGTCGTCCACCTTGGATTTCTTCCGCATCCCGGCGGTGTCGATAAAGAGATACTTGCCCAGCTTGTTTTCGAAAAAGCTGTCCACCGCGTCCCGGGTGGTGCCCGCCATATCGCTGACGATGACCCGCTCTTCCCCCAGGATGCGGTTGACCAGAGAGGACTTCCCCACGTTCGGCTTGCCGATGACCGCCACCTTGATGACGTCGTCCTCTTCCCGCTCCTCCTCCTCCGGAGGAAAGTATTGGATGCAGGCGTCCAGAAGCTCGCCGGTACCGTGTCCGTGGACGGCTGAGACCGGGATGGGGTCCCCCAGGCCCAGATTATAGAACTCGTAGATATCCGGATTGGTGGGACCCACCTGGTCCATCTTGTTCACCGCCAGCACCACCGGCTTACGGGAGCGCAGGAGCATATTGGCTACCTCCTGGTCGGAGGCGGTCAAGCCCGTCTTGATATCGCAGAGGAACACGATGACCGTGGCGTTCTGGATGGCAATCTCCGCCTGTCTGCGCATGAAGTTCAGAATCTCCGTGTCGGCCGAGGGCTCGATGCCGCCGGTGTCCACGATGTTGAAAGAGCGCCCGCACCACTCGCATTCGGCGTACAGCCGGTCCCGGGTAACGCCCGGGGTGTCCTCCACGATGGACAGCCGCTGGCCGCAGAGTTTATTGAACAGCATGGACTTGCCCACGTTGGGGCGGCCTACGATCGCTACCAAAGGCTTCATTCTATCCCTCTCATTCCTGTTGTCACGGGTTATAGCGGTAATACTCGGCCTCCGGCGGCAGACAATAGGCTGGGAGCTCCGCCGTCAGTCCCAGGATGGCGTCCACCAGGTCGAAGCCGCTGCCGGCCTCCACCGGGATCACCGGCACCCCCAGCGCCGCCTCCACCTGCTCCACTGTCACGTCGTCCAGAAAGACCTGCTCCCCCGTGCGCAGCATATTGGCGGGCAGCAGCAGCCGCGCGCCCAAGTCCCGCCCCCGGAGCTGCTCGATCAGGTCTCGGCCCGTGATCAGCCCCGATACAGTGATGGTCTCCCCAAAAAAGCGGTTGCGAATGGGATAAACCATTCCTTTTATATTACCACATTTTTCCCGGGTTCTGTCAACGATTTCCTGCAAAAAGGGTGCCGCGGACATTCCGGTGGCGATGGAAAAAGGCGATGGCGCCACATCCGGCTCCAGATCCTCCAGGGCCAGCGCCGCCTGGCCCTGGAGCAGGCGCAGCATCCCAACGCCGTTCTCCAGCTGGGACAGATCCTCGTAATAACCCTTTTCCGGCAGGTCCCGTCCCGCGATCAGGTAAAACTCGTCCGAGCACCAGGCCAGAGCCGTGCCGTGTTCCCTTCGAAAGGCGTCGGCAAAGCCCTCTACCTGCCCGATCACTTCGGCAGCCAGGGCCGCCGTATAGGGCTCAATGGGGCACAGGCCCTCCCGGAAGCGGGTCACCCCCACCGGTACGACGGCCACGCTGTTCACTGCCGGATAGAGGCCGCCCAGCTCCCGCAGCGTGCGGTCCAGAGCGGGCCCGTCGTTGATGCCGGGACAGGAGACCACTTGGCAGTTCATCGTGATCCCCGCCCGGGCAAACTGCTCCATGATGGACAGACACTCCCCCGCACGGCGGTTTTTCAGCAGCCTGGCCCGCAGCTCCGGGTCCGTGGCGTGGACGGAAATGTTGACGGGACTGATGTGCAGGTCCATGATCCGCTGGAGCTCCCGCCTGGACAGATTGGTCAATGTGATATAGTTGCCCATCAGGAAGGACAGCCGGGCGTCGTCGTCCTTGAAATAGAGCGTCTCGCGCATGCCGGGGGGCATCTGGTCCACAAAGCAGAAAATACAGCGGTTGGCACAGGAGCGGGCCCGGTCCATCAAATAGGTCTCAAAATTGAGGCCCAGGTCTTCCCCTTCCATCTTTCGCACCCGGACGGTGCGTTCCCGGCCGTTTTCCTCTTTCAGCTTCAGAAGCAGCTTGGGATCATAGGTATAAAATTTATAGTCCAGCACGTCCACGATGGGGTGGCCGTTGACTTCGGTCAAGGTCTCGCCGCTGCGCACTCCCGCCCGCCGGGCCGGACTGCCTGGGTCTACCGACCGGATTTTGGTCAGACTCATGGGCGCGCCTCCTTTTCCG
Organism: uncultured Eubacteriales bacterium; assembly: GCA_902492005.1. Lineage (GTDB taxonomy): Bacteria > Bacillota > Clostridia > Oscillospirales > Oscillospiraceae > Intestinimonas. The sequence goes on along the minus strand of CABUJV010000007.1, from coordinate 60,255 downwards.
TTTTATTGTACCCCGTTTCCGGGCAAAAAGAAAGAGGGGATAAACCCCTCTTCTTTTCTCGCGCATTTAGTTGGCCTTGGCCTCAGTGGCCTCGGTCTTGCCGAACTCGCGGCCATTGTAAGTCATGCAGGACTTGCAGAGCCGATGGGGCAGGCGGTACGCACCACACTTGGGGCACTTGCTGAGACCGGGGGTCTCCAGCTTCCACACGGAGCTGCGGCGCTTGTTCCGACGCTGCTTGGATACTTTCGACTTAGGGACTGCCATCTGTGACACCTCCTTGGATGCCCTGCACGGGCACTGTTCGTTTACTCGCTCTCTTTGTCCTCCAATAGCTTGGCAAGAGATGCCAGCCGGGGGTCTACCTCGGGCTTGCACCGGCATGGCTCGACGTTCAGATCGGCGCCGCACCCGGCACAGATGCCTTTGCAGTCCTCTGAGCAGAGGTTTTTGGAATCCATTGCGAGGACAAACGCCGTGGTGGCAACCTCATCCAGGTCCACCTCGTCCCCGTCCAGGAGATAAATTTCGTCCTCGTTGGCCTCGTCCGCCAGCTCCGTGGCGAGCAGCGTCTCGATGGGGACAATTTTTTCCTGGGAAAAGGGCCTAGTGCATCGGTCGCAGGTCAAGTCCAGTATGGTCTTGGCCTCCGCCTCCAGAACCAGAGCACCGGCCATGTTCCTCACCCGGCCCTCCACAGTGACCGGACGGCCAATGGGATGCGCGCCGCCAAATTCCAGGTCGGACAGGTCCAACCGGAAGGAAAACGGACGCACCGCGCCGGGAACATGGATGATGTCTTTCAGGTTCAGTCGCATGGCACACCTCGCATAATGGCACGACAAATATTATAGTCAAGTGTTTTGTCAATGTCAAATACTTTCTTCACTTTTTTTGATTTTATGATACAATTATAGAGCATCTCTACGGCTGGAGGCGCCATATGAAAGAGTATCTTGTCGGAAAAAACGACGCCGGGCAGCGGCTGGACCGCTGGCTGGGCAAGACGGTTCCCCTTCTCCCCGCTCCCCTGGCGCAGAAATATATCCGGCTCAAGCGGGTCAAGCTCAACGGCAGGGGCGCCAAGCGGGATGTCCGTCTGTGTGTGGGAGACGTGCTCCAGCTCTATATCAATGACGAGTTTTTTGACGCCCCGGCGCCGGAAAATGCCTTTTTGTCCGTTTTCAAGCCCCAGTTAGACATTCTATATGAGGACGAACACATCCTGCTGGTGGACAAGCGGCCCGGCCTGGTGGTCCACCCCGACGAGCACGAGTACGTCAACACCCTTATTACCCATATTCAGGCCTATCTCTACCAGAAAAAGGAGTGGGACCCCAGGGCCGAGCACGCCTTTACCCCCGCTCTGTGCAACCGCATCGACCGGAACACCGGCGGCATCGTCATCGCCGCCAAGACTGCCGAGGCCCTGCGCATTATGAACCAGAAGATCAAGGACCGTGAGCTGGAAAAACATTATCTGTGCGTGGTCCACGGCAGAATGATGCCTCCCGACGGAAAGCTGGAGGACTTTCTCTCCAAGGATGCGTCCAAAAATCAGGTCACGGTCCACAGGTCTCCGGTGCCGGGGGGGCGGACCGCCGTCACCCTCTACCGCACGCTGGCCGTCCGGAACGGCCTGTCTCTGATGGAGTGTGAACTCATTACCGGACGGACCCATCAGATCCGTGCCCAGTTTGCCGCCGCCGGGCACCCCCTGCTGGGGGACGGCAAGTACGGAAAAGCCAGGGACAACAAAAAATTTGACCGAAAATTCCAGGCGCTTTACTCGTACAAGCTGACCTTTTCCTTCTCCACCGACGCCGGCGTACTGAACGATTTGAACGGCCGGTCCTGGCAGGTGGAGCATGTGGATTTCGCAGAAGAATATTTCCCCGAATATACACGAAAATAATACGGAAATCTCATTGACTTTTTTTGCGATACCATATATATTGTAGCTTGCTATATCTGTGTATTTCGGGCCCTGCGGAAGCGGGCCTCTGACAGAACGGGGGAGGATAATGTCCAAAGAACTCATCCGCTTGTCGGATTGCCGTATGGTGTTCGACGACGAGGTCGTCCTAAACTCCATCAATCTGTATATCAATGACAAGGAATTCCTCACACTGCTCGGCCCCAGCGGTTGCGGCAAGACGACCACCCTGCGTATCATCGGTGGTTTTCAGAAGCCTACCTCCGGGGATGTGTTTTTCGACGGTGTGAGGATTAATGATGTTCCGCCGCACCGGCGGCAGGTGAACACCGTGTTTCAGAAATACGCCCTGTTCACCCATATGAACCTCTTTGAAAATGTGGCCTTCGGCCTTCGCATTGCCAAGGTGCCGGAAAAAGAGATTGAGCGCCGGGTCAACGAGGCCCTGGAGCTGGTCAACCTGCCCGGCTACGGCAAGCGGAGCGTGGACTCCCTCTCCGGCGGGCAGCAGCAGCGCATCGCCATCGCCCGGGCCATTGTAAACCGCCCGCAAGTGCTTCTGCTTGACGAGCCTTTGGGCGCCTTGGATCTGAAGCTGCGTAAGGACATGCAGATCGAGCTGAAAAAGATTCAGCAGCAGGTGGGCATTACCTTCGTCTATGTCACCCACGACCAAGAGGAGGCCCTCACCATGTCCGACACGGTCGTCGTCATGGATAAGGGCAACATCCAGCAGATCGGCTCCCCCATCGACATTTATAACGAGCCCAAGAACGCCTTTGTGGCCGACTTCATCGGGGAGTCCAATATCATCGACGGCATCATGCACGCCGACGGGGTAGTGGGGATGTACGGAAAGAAATTTCCCTGTCTGGACGGAGGCTTTGCCCCCAACGAGGCGGTGGACGTGGTCATCCGGCCCGAGGACATCGACATCGTCTCGGAGGAAGAGGGCCAGCTCACCGGCACGGTCACCGAGGTCACCTTCAAGGGTATGCACTACGACATCATCGTGGACTTCCGGGGCTTCAAGTGGCTCATTCAGACCACGGATTTCTCCCCCGTCGGAGCCAGAATCGGCGTCAAGATCGACCCTGACGGCTTCCACATCATGAAAAAGAGCGCCTATTCCGGCAAGTTCGGAGACTATAGCTCCTACAGCGACGAGTACGATGAGCTCAGCGAGGATGCGGAGGCGGGCGATGAAGAGTAAAGCCATTGCCTTTCCCTATGTGGGGTGGATGGCCCTGTTTGTGGCGGCTCCCCTGGTCATCATCACAATCTACGCCTTTACCTCGGACGCCGGAGGCTTTACGCTGTCCAATTTTCTGGACATGGCCCAGTATACCGCCGCGTTCGGCCGCTCCTTCCTGCTGGCCGCCATCGCCACCGTCATCTGCGTGCTGATCGGCTATCCTCTGGCCTATGTCCTGGCCCGGGAGACCGGTTGGGTCCACCGTATGGCCACCATGCTCATCATGCTCCCCATGTGGATGAACTTTCTGCTGCGGACCTACTCCTGGAAGTTCCTGTTGGAGCGCAACGGCCTGATCAACACCCTCTTTGGCCTGTTCGGTGTGGGACCCTTTCAAATGATCGACACCCAGGGGGCCATCGTGCTGGGCATGGTCTACAACTTTCTGCCCTACATGGTTTTGCCCATCTTCTCCGTCATCGAGAAGATCGACCCCAAGGTCATCGAGGCCGCCCAGGACCTGGGCGCCAATGACCGCACCGTGTTCCGCCGGATCATTTTCCCTCTGTCCCTGCCGGGGGTCCTCAGCGGCATCACCATGGTGTTCATCCCGTCTGTGTCCACCTTCGCCATCTCCCGGCTGCTGGGCGGCAGCAAGACCCTCCTGCTGGGCAACCTCATCGACATGCAGTTTTTGGGCAGCGCCTATAATCCCCATCTGGGCTCTGCCATCTCCCTGGTGATGATGGTCATCGTTCTGGTCTGCATGGCCGTGATGAACCGCTTCGGCGAGGGCGAGGAGGGGGTGACGGTCCTGTGAAGAAAAACGGATTCGCCGGCCGCCTGTTTATGCTCCTGGTGTTTCTTTTCCTCTACGCTCCCATCCTTGTCCTGGTGATCTTTTCCTTCAACGCCTCCAAGAGCAAGGCGGTGTGGGCCGGCTTTACCCTGGACTGGTACCGGCAGCTCTTCCAAAACGACATGATCCTCCATGCTCTGGCAGTCACACTGGCCGTCTCCGCTCTGGCTGCTGTGATCTCTACCGTCATGGGTACGGCGGCAGCCATCGGATTCCGCAACCTCCGCCGCCGGTTCCGGAGCGTCTGCCTGGCCGTCAACAACATCCCCCTGACCAACGCCGACATCATCACCGGCGTATCCATGATGCTCCTCTTTCTGCTGGCCATCAGCGCCTGGAACGGCAGCCTGGGCCAGCTGACCGGCGTGAAATGGAGCATGGGGTTCCTCACCCTGCTAATCTCCCACATTGCCTTTGATGTGCCATACGTCATCCTCAGTGTGACGCCGAAGCTCTCCCAGTTGGACCCCAACATCTACGAGGCCGCCCAGGACCTGGGCGACCACGGCTTCCACGCCTTTTACAAGGTCATTCTGCCGGAGATCATGCCCGGGGTCATCAACGGGCTCATTATGGCCTTCACCCTCTCCATCGATGACTTCGTCATCAGCTATTTTACGGCCGGGAGCACCACCCAGACCCTCTCCATGGTCATCTATTCCATGGCCAAAAAGCGGGTCAGCCCCGAGATCAACGCCCTGTCCACCCTGATGTTCCTGGTTGTGGTGACCCTGATGGTCCTGGTCAACCTCCGCCAGGCCCGGCAGGCGCGCATGGAGAGGCGGCGCCGGGCGGTTCTGTCCGCCAAATAAATCTGTGTTTTTGGGCCTGCCGGCCCTGAACAAACCCATTTTATCCCGAAAGGAGCAAACTGAATCGAATTGAAAAAGAAGCTGATCTCCCTCGTGCTGGCCTCTGCCAGCCTCCTCACTCTCGCGCTTACCGCCTGCGGCGGCAGTGCCTCTTCCCCGTCCAAGGGTGAGGTCAACGTGTACAACTGGGGCGAATACATTGACATGTCCGTGCTGGACGATTTTACCGCTCAGACGGGAATCAAGGTCAACTATCAGACCTATGATTCCAATGAGGCCATGCACGGCAAGCTGGCCGGCGGCTCCGGCGGCTACGACGTCGTTATTCCCTCCGACTACATGATCGGTCAGATGATCGAGGAGGATATGCTGGAGCCCATCAACTTCGATAATATCCCCAACTTCTCCGATGTGGACCCTTCCCTGAAGAACCCGGCATATGACCCGGAAAATCTCTACTCCGTACCTTACATGTTCGGCACGCTGGGCATCATTTATAATACCGCTATGGTGGAGCCCGGCGAGGATATGGAGACCTGGGATGTGCTTTGGAACGAAAAATATGCCGGGGATATCCTCATGTTCGACAATTCCCGGGACACCATCGGCATTGCGCTCAAGAAGCTGGGATACTCCTACAATACCACCGACGCCGCCCAGATTACCGAGGCGGTGGACCTGCTGCTGGAGCAGAAGCCCCTGGTGCAAGCCTACGTCATGGATGATATCTTCGAGAAGCTGGAGGGCGGCAACGCCGCCATCGGCGTGTACTACTACGGCGACTTCCTCACCATGTATGAGAACAATGAGGACCTGGCCTTCGCCCTGCCCCGTGAGGGTACCAACCGCTATGTGGACGCTATGTGTATCCTCAAGGGCTGCGAGAACAAAGAGAACGCCGAGACCTTCATCAACTTCATGTGCTCTACCCAAGCGGGCCTGAAGAACTGTGAGGAAACTTGGTACTCCACTCCCCTGCTCTCCGTGCGGGAGGAGCTGGACGCCGAGGTGGTGGACGATCCCTTCGCCTACCCGGATCAGGACTTCATGGACAACCAGTGCGAGACTTTTTCCTGCCTCCCTGCGGAGACCCGCACGCTCTACAACGATCAGTGGGTCCGTCTGATGAATAACTGAAGCGGTAAAAAGAGCCTCCAGGCGGGCAATGTCATTCAATTAGTCTCCTAACCCGGTAAAAAAGTTATGGGCAAAAGAGAGACACCAGCAAGGCCGTTCAATTAAGGATGGAAAAGAAAGCCGCCGCCCACAAATGTGGGCGGCGGCTCTGTTCTCGTTTTCTGCCTTCACAGTGATACGATAAGATGTTTGACAATGACGTTGACCGTTTATCATTCTGCCTGTCCTTTCCGCTGAACTGGAGAAAAGCGGGGCATTGATCAATTCTCCTCAATTTCCCCAAACGATTCCAAAGTTCGTTTCAAAAAAGAACCCCCTGCCTTTTGCCGTTCACCCGGTCAAAACGGGGCCATGCGTGATATTTCTGCAAAATCCCCGGTTTTAAGGGACTGTGGCGAAAAATACACACGCCGCCCCCTCCCGGCCCAAAGGGAGGGCATAGGGCCAAGACAGGTATCCCCGATTTTCTCAACCAGTACCCCACATGCTCCAAAAATCCGCCCTCCAAGGGGCAAAACGGACAGCGGCAGTTTTCTTGACCAGTCCCCGGCAAGCAACAAAAATCAGGCCGCCAGCGGCCCAAAATGGAGAATAGGAGCGATAACCGAAAAAAGGCAAAGGGGGGCAAAACCTGTTCAATTTGCAGGGGGAGAAAAGTTTGCTTTTTTACCCCGGAAAAAATATTAAAAACGCATGGCGACATAGCTTGGGAAATGGACATTCCCCAGAAGCGCAACTACTTGACATTGGAGAAGCAGTTTGCTATAGTAACTTTGCCCATAGACTTTTCAGAAAGGGGTGGCGTTTATGAAAATGTTTTTTGAGGTGCAGTTTATTAAATCGAAAAAAGGGCGCTGAGGAAGGCGGCTGTCCGGCTGTTACTGCCTTTGCGCCGAAGGAAAGGACCCTTTCTTCTATTCGTGGATTGGCGCGTATTGTTTTTTACCGCGGAAACAGTGAAAAGGCTGCTTTCCGCGGTTTTTTGCGCCCTTTTTCAGGGCGGATCGCCTCGCCTGCCCAGCAATGAAAAATACTTTTTGTAAGGAGTGTTGCACGATGAAGAATGATTTTTTGAAAGTCCGCAAAACAAAAAATAAGGAGATCGAAAGCGGAAAGCTTACGGAAGAACGCTGGAAAAGTTATCTGATGCTGAAAGGAGAAGGACATTGGGAAAAAAAGCCTTCTTCCCCGCGAGAACAGCCCGCTTCAAAAATTTCGGGAAAACAGCAGCGGAAAAGGGAAAAAAGGATCGACGGGAGCGAAGATTGATCGCCTTTGTTTTCATCCTTCCGGACAGGGAGAAAAACGATGGAAGCAGACGCTGAAGCATCGCTTTACAAGGCGGACAGGGTTCCATCAATGTGAATTCCTGGTCGCGCACGGGATTGCCTGGGGTAAATCTCTTGCTTTTCTGCGCGAAATGGGGAAGCCGGGGCTTATGGACAACCTGTCATAAAATACCCGCAATGGACATTCCCCCGCCCTTTTTTCTGTTGATTGAGAGTCTATCTCGCGGTATAAGAAGAGTGACAAATCGGTATTTGACAAAGGAGAATGAATATGGCAATTCGATTAGAACCCATAACTGAAGATAATTTTATTGAGGCATTTCACTTGCAGTTGGCTGAGGGTCAGGAGGAATTTGTTTCTCATCCAATCAGAAGTTTGGCACAGGCTTATGTATATCGAAATCAATGCCAGCCATTTGGCATCTACAACGATAAAAAAATGGCCGGCTATGTCATGGTGATTTATGACTACGATATCCCTGAATATGATATTTGGCACATGATGATTGACAAGACTTATCAAGGCTGTGGCTATGCGCAGGATGCTCTAAAGAAATGCCTGGAATATATTGATATGAAACCCTTTGGCGATTCCAATCGGGTAGTGTTGACTTGCAACAAAGAGAATCGTGCTGCTATGCATATTTACAAAAAAGCAGGATTCTCCTTTACAGGTGAGCAAGACGAGGAGGAAGTCGAAATGGTATTATACCGATAACTTCCAGTTTGTCGGGGTAAGGCAAATTGGGAAGATGGAACAAAAAAGAACCCCCGGCCATTTCCTCAAAATGGCCAGGGATAACTTTTTCTCTGGGTTAAGAGACTATCCGAATGACATTGTCCAGGCGGGGGCTCTTTTTCTTGCCTAATGCGAAATTATAGTGTAGAATAAAGCATAAATTTCCTTGAAGGGAGCAATGGATATTATGTCGCTTACTGTTGGACTCAAGGGCCGCGCCGAGACGGTGGTCGTCTATGAGAACACCGCCGCCGCCGTCGGCTCCGGCCTGGTCCCCGTCTTTGCCACCCCCTATATGCTGGCTCTGATGGAGAACGCCGCTGTCAATGCCCTGACACCCCACCTGGCCGAGGGCGAGGGCTCCGTGGGTACCCATCTGGACGTCTCTCACGATGCCGCCACCCCCATCGGCATGAAGGTCTGGGCTGAGTGCGAGCTCATTGAGGTCAACGGCCGTGCCCTCACCTTCACCGTCACCGCCTACGACGAGGCCGGCGTCATCGGCAAGGGCATCCACAAACGGGCCGTCATCAACGTCGAAAAGTTTCTGGCCAAGGTCGAACAGAAGAAGGCCCGTTGAACCGATGTCCATCGAAAAGGTACGCCTGTTTCTGCGTGAAAAAGGCTTTGAGGACCGTATCCGGGAGTTTGATGTGTCCAGCGCCACCGTGGAGCTGGCCGCCCAGGCCGTGGGCTGCGAGCCCGCCCGCATCGCCAAGACCCTCTCCTTCCTTGTGGACGGCAGGTGCGTGCTCATCGTGGCGGCCGGCGACGCCAAAATCGACAATTCGAAGTACAAGGCTCAGTTCCACACCAAGGCCAAGATGCTGACCCCGGAACAGGCCCTGGATTTCACCGGGCATGCGGTGGGCGGCGTCTGTCCCTTCGCCGTGGACCCGGATCGGGTCACCTCCTATCTGGATGTGTCTCTCCAGCGGTTTGACACCGTCTACCCCGCTGCCGGCAGCTCCAGTTCCGCCGTGCGCCTGACCTGCGGCGAGTTGGCCCAGCTTGCTCACAGCGCCGGCTGGATCGATGTCTGCAAGGGCTGGCAGGAGACCGAATCCTGATCGAAAAAGGACCTCCGGAAGTAAAAACTTCCGGAGGTCCTTTTTAGGTCTCGTGATCCGTCTTGTGGAACTGCTTCAGGTTGCCGATCTTCTGACTGCGGCGGTTCAGTTCCTCCAGCACCGCATCCAGCGGGATGTTCTGGTCCGCCATCATCACCAGTACGTGGTAGATGAGGTCCGATATTTCCCCCACAGTCTCCTCCCTCTCGCCGTTCTTGGCGGCAATGATGGTTTCTGCGCACTCCTCCCCTACCTTCTTCAGAATCTTATCCAGACCCTTTTCAAAGAGATAGCAGGTATAGGAGCCCTCCTGGGGATTCGCCTTCCGGTCCTGGATCACGCCGTACAGGTCCTGCAATACAGTATCTTTCATTCTTCTTCCTCCATCAGCACATTGAAAAAACAGCTCTGGGCTCCGGTATGGCAGGGGGGCCCGTCCGGCGCACAGAGATAGAGCAGCGTATCGGTGTCACAGTCGGTAATCACCCTTCTGACATGGAGAAAATGCCCCGAGGTCTCTCCTTTGTTCCACAGCTTTTGACGGCTGCGGCTCCAAAACCAAGCGGTCTTGGTCTGGAGCGTTCGCTCCACCGCCTCCCGGTTGGTAAAGCCCAGCATCAACACCTCGCTGGTGTTGATATCCTGGATGATGACCGGAATCAGGTCCGATTTCTGAAACAGCTGGTCCAGCTCCATATTCTCACCTTACCGGGATGTCCCGTCCTTTCAAATAGGCTTTGACCTGGGGGACGGTCAGTTCCCCGAAGTGGAACAGCGAGGCCGCCAGAGCCGCATCGCAGTCCGTCTCTTTAAAGACCTGGGCAAAGTGGGCCAGAGAGCCACAGCCGCCGGAGGCAATGACCGGGATATGGACGGCCCGGGTCACGGCCCGGGTCATGGCCAGATCGAAGCCCGCCTTGGTCCCGTCGGCATCCATGGAGGTCAGCAGGATCTCTCCCGCGCCCAACCGTTCGCCTTCCTGCGCCCACCAGACCGCGTCGATGCCAGTGGGCTTTCGGCCGCCGGCCACCACCACCTCGTAACTGCCGTCCTCCCGGCTTCGGGCATCGATGGCCAGCACCACACACTGAGAGCCAAACCGCTCCGCCGCCCTGGAGATCAGCCCAGGGTCAGCCACCGCCGCGGAGTTAACGGAAATCTTGTCCGCCCCCGCCCGCAGCAGCAGTTGGAAATCCTCCAGCGTGCGGATGCCGCCTCCCACAGTGAGGGGCACAAAGACCTGATTGGCCGTCCGCTCCACCACGTCCGCCACGGTGTCCCGGCCGTCGCTGGTAGCCGTGATATCCAGAAAGACGATCTCGTCCGCCCCTTGGTCAGAATAAAATTTTGCCAGTTCCACCGGGTCGCCGGCGTCCCGGATATTGACAAAGTTGACCCCCTTGACCACCCGGCCGTCCCGAACATCCAGGCAGGGAATGATCCGCTTGGCTAACATTGCGGCCCCGCCTCCTTCACAGCCTCCGCCAGATCCAGTGTCCCGGCATAGTAGGCCTTGCCGATGATGGCCCCATACAGGCCCATATCCCGCAGCCGCTTCACGTCATCCAGGGTGGCGACCCCGCCGGAGGCCACGATGTTGCATTGGACGGCCTTCTGCAGTGCCGCCAGCTGTTCAAAGGAGGGGCCGGACAGCATTCCATCTGTTGCAATATCGGTAAAGATAATGGTTTTAACCCCTTTTTCCTCCACCTGACGGGCAAACTCCAGATAATCCAGACCGGAGTCCTGTTCCCAACCCCCCGTGCGGACCTTGCCGTTCAGGCAGTCAATGCCCACGGCGATCTGCTCCGGCTTCCAGTTTACGGCATAATCTAAGACCGCCGGGTCGGTGACGGCGGCAGAGCCGATGACCGCCCGGGCGGCGCCCGCCTCCACGATGGTGATGACATCGGGGATCGACTTTACGCCGCCCCCCAACTCCACCCGGAGACCGGACTGCTGGATGACCTCATAGATCAGGGGAAAATTGGCCCGCACACCGTCGCGGGCCCCGTCCAGATCCACCATGTGGACCCATTGGGCCCCCGCCTCAGCGAAACGCCGGGCGGTCTCCCGTGCGCTGTTGGCCACCTGATGGACCGTGTGGAACTCCCCCTTTTTCAGGCGGACGCACCGCCCGTCCTTCATGTCAATGGCAGGTAAAAGTATCATTTGTTCAGCTCCCCAAAGTTTTTCAGAATGACCAGGCCGGTCTCACCGCTCTTTTCCGGATGGAACTGGCAGCCGTAGACGCTGCCGTGGGACACCGCTGCCACCACGGAAGGGCCGTACTCCGTGCGGGCAATGACATCGGACTCCCCGTCGGCCACGCCGCAGAAGGTGTGGACGAAATAGACGTACACCCCGTCGTCCAATCCCCGGAACAGAGGGGAATGGTTCTGGAAGGCCAGGCTGTTCCAGCCGATATGCGGCAGCTTTCGGTCGGTCTCGATCCGCCTCACGCTGCCGTGGACCAGTCCGAGTCCAGCGCAGGGGCGGATCTCCTCCCCACGGTCGAACAGCAGCTGCATCCCCAGGCAGATACCCAGGATGGGTTTTTTCTCCGCCTGGGCCAGCAGCACCTTGTCCAGGCCGGGCGCACAAAGTTTCTCCGCCGCATCGGGGAACGCTCCCACCCCGGGCAAAATGATGGCGTCAGCCTGTTCCAGCTCTGCCGGGTCGCTGGTAATGCGGGTATCAAATCCCAGATAGTGCATGGCATTGGTAACGCTTTTCAGATTCCCAACGCCGTAATCCACAATAGCTGTAAAGTGATTCATCCTCACAGGACTCCCTTGGTGGAGGTGACTCCCGCCCCCTCGATCTTGACGGCATCTTTCATGGCCAGCCCCAGAGATTTAAAAAGGGCCTCCGTGATGTGGTGGGCGTTCCGGCCATACTGGACCTGCATGTGCAGGGTCAGCCCGCTGTTCATTGCCAGAGCCCGCATAAACTCCTCCGTCAGACAGGCGTCATACGCGCCTATCTGAACCTGAGGCATGTCTGCGTCATAGACCAGAAAAGGCCGTCCGGAGAAATCCAGAGCCGTGAAGGCCAGCGCCTCGTCCATGGGCACATAGGAGCTCCCAAACCGGCGAATCCCCTCCTTGTCCCCCAGCGCCTCCCGCAGGGCATGTCCCAGCACGATGCCGGTGTCTTCCACGGTGTGGTGACCGTCCACCTCCAGGTCGCCCTTCGCCGTCAGAGTCAGCCCGAAGCCTGCATAGAAGGCCCAGGCGTGCAGCATATGGTCAAAAAAACCGATCCCCGTATCGATCTCGACCAGGCCGCCGGACAGTGACAGGGCCGCCTGAATCCGGGTTTCCTTGGTTTCCCGGGAAATATTGGAAATTCTCTCCATACCTTCCCTCCTATTCGAACCGCACACGAATGGAATTGGCGTGGGCGGTCAGATGTTCCGACTCCGCCATGGCCACCACCTGCCTCTGAATCGGCGCCAAGGTATCGCGGCTGTACGCTACGATGCTCATGGTCTTAAGGAAGCTGTCCACAGACAGGGGCGAAAAAAAGCGGGCCGTACCGGAGGTGGGCAGCACGTGGTTGGGGCCCGCCAGGTAGTCTCCCAGCGGCTCGGGTGACCATTCTCCCAGAAAGACCGCGCCGGCATTTCGAATTTCAGGCAGCACCGCCCTGGGGTCCCTGGTCACGATCTCCAGATGCTCCGGGGCGATCTCATTGGCAAGGGAAATCGCTTGCCCCAGGCTGTTGCAGACGATGGTGCAGCCAAAGTCCCTCAGAGAAGCCTCCATAATGTCCGAACGGCTCAGATAGCCGGTCTGCCGGACGATCTCAGCATCCACTGCCTGAGCCAGCCCCATGCTGGTGGTCAGAAGGACGGCAGAGGCCAGGCGGTCATGCTCGGCCTGGCTCAGGAGGTCAGCGGCCACATAGACGGGGTTGGCGGTCTCGTCGGCTATCACAAGCACCTCAGAGGGCCCCGCCACCATGTCAATATCCACCTTGCCATAGGCCATCCGTTTGGCGGTGGCCACGAAGGCATTGCCCGGCCCCACCAGCTTATCCACCTTGGGAATGAAGCCGGCCCCAAAAGTCAAGGCCGCAATGGCCTGGGCTCCGCCCACGGCGATGACCCGATCCACTCCGGCAATTTTGGCGGCGGCCAGCACAGCGTCGTTCAGGTTTCCGGTGGGAGGGGTCACCATGATCAATTCCTCGACCCCGGCTACCTTGGCGGGAACCGCGTTCATCAGGACCGAAGACGGGTAGGCCGCCGTGCCGCCCGGCACGTAGAGCCCCACCCGGGTCAGGCCCCGGACCACCCGACCCACCATCCCGCCGTCGGGGGAGGTCCACTCCATGGTCTTGACCAGCAGCTTTTCATTGTAGTCCCGGATGTTGAACGCCGCGCGCTCCATGGCGGCAATCAGCTCCTCCGGACAGCGGTTATAGGCGGCCTCCAACTCCTCACGGGGAATCTCATAGGGAATTTTGCCGTCAAATTTAAGGGAATACGCCTCCACAGCCGGAAGGCCTTTTTCCTTTACATCCAGCATTACAGAAGAGACAGCTCGCTCAATATCCGCCCCCACCTCTGCCGCACGGGCCCGCATGGCGGCGATGCGGGCCTGCTCCGCCTTCCCGTCGGCCTTGATGATCTGTATCATACGCGACACTCCAATTCCCGTTCACAGCGGTTGATAAAGTCGGTGATCTCCGTTTTATGGAGCTTCATACTGGCCGTATTGACAATCAGCCGGGCGCTGACCTGCGCCACGTCCTCAATGGGCACCAGACCATTTTCCCGCAGGGTCGCCCCGGTCTCCACGATGTCCACAATAGCGTCGGCCAGCTCCAGAATGGGGGCCAGCTCCACCGAGCCCTCGATTTTGATGATATCCACGTCCATACCCTTCTTCTCAAAGAAGGTCCGGGCCACGTTGGGGTATTTGGTGGCGATGCGCCGGGTCTTATAGGTGCCGTAAAAATCGCTCCCCTGTTTTTCCGCCAGGGCAAACCGGCACTGACCGAAGCCCAGGTCCAACACCTCATAGAAGGAGCGGCCCTGCTCCAAAATGGTATCCTTACCCACAATACCCAAATCACAGACTCCGTGCTCCACGTAGGTGATCACATCCGGAGCCTTGGCCAGCACCGCATCCAGAGGATAGTTGGGGATGGCGTGGACCAACCGCCGGCCGGGCGACTGGATGGGCGAGCAGTCCAGACCCATGGCCTCGAACAGCTCCACCGACTTGTCCAGGAGCCGCCCCTTGGTCAGGGCGATCCGCAGTCTCTGGCTCATACCTCCACCAGCCTTTCTCCGCTCTCCTCCAGCACCAGCACGCGCTCCGCGCCCTTTTCACAGGCCAGCTCCAGCGTCTGCTCCAGCGTTTCGCAGGGAGACAGCTCACAGGTCCCCGCCGCACGGTCGCCTACTGCCTTCCAGGCTCGGGCCAGTCCCCCGCGCTCAAAGTGGACCAGCAGTTCTACCTTCGGGGGCTCACGGGGCGGCAGACAGCCCGCTACCGCGTCCACATCCACCGCGAATCCAGTGGCCGGAGCGGTGCGGCCGAAGGCCTCCACCAGCTTGTCATAACGCCCGCCCGAGAGGACGGCGTCGCCGGCTCCCTCCACATAGCCCCGGAACACCACGCCGGTGTAATAGTCGATTTGATGGACCAGCCCCAGGTCGAAGCGGAGATAACCGCCATAGCCCGCCGCTGACAGCTCGGTATACAGCCGCCGCAGGTAGTTCAACGCACTGCTGCCCCCGGCCAGGGTCTCAGCCTCGTCCAGCACTTCTGCCCCGCCGAACAGCCTGGACAAGCGCTTCAAAGCGGCGCAGGCCCCCTGCCCCGCGTAGGGCTCCAGCAGGTCGTTGAGGGCAGCAAAATTCTTTCCCTCGATGAGGGCGCGCATCTGCTCCACCGTCTCAGAAGGCATATCCATCCGGCCCGCCAGGTCCCGGAAGAATCCCACATGTCCCAACTCGATATGGAATTTCTCCACACCGCAGGCCCGCAGGGCGTCCACCGCCATGGCAATCATCTCCAGATCGGCCTTCTGGCCAGCTGCGCCGATGAGCTCCACGCCGCACTGGGCAATCTCACTGCTGCCACCCTTGTGCTCCTGACCAGAGCGGAACACCGTCTGGTCGTAGTAGAGCCGCTGGGGCAGCGGCACCGCCTTCAGCTTGGTGGCGGCCACCCGGGCGATGGGGGTTGTGCAGTCAGGGCGCATCACCATGATCTTGCCCGATCGGTCGATGATCTTCAGCATAGACTCCTGAGGCATGGGGTTGCCTGACTGAAGAAATAAGTCGTAAAACTCCACCTCCGGGGTGGAAATCTCGGCATAACCCCGGCACTGGAACAGCTGGGTCAGGGCGCTCTGCACCTGCCGCCGCTCTCTGCACTCGGAAAACAGCCGGTCCCGGGTCCCCTCGGGCGTATGAATCGTGTAACGCAAAGGGTATTCCCCCCTTTTCTCAAATTGACTTTTATATACTATCACGCTACCACGCTAAAGTCAAGGAGAATCCGGTTTCGCATATGGACTCTATCTTGTCCAAAATAGACAGATACGGCTCAAAACAGGGTCATCTGACTGGTCTCCGGCAGATTGCCCAGGGCGCCGCAGGCCCGGAGCAGTTCGATGTGGGCCTTGGTCACCTTGGGGCAGTCGGCGGAGAATTCCTCCACCGAGAGGTACTGCTTCCCCTTGCGCTGCTCCACGATGGAAACCGCCGCCGTCTCCCCCAAGCCGGGGATGGCCATGAAGGGCGGAATGAGCGTCTTCCGCTCCCGGTCCACCTGGAACCGCACCGCATCGGAGCGGTACAGGTCCATCTGGTCGAAGGTGTAGCCGCGCAGATAGAATTCATAGACCACCTCCAGGGTGGTCAGCATATCCTGCTCTACCGCGGAGGCGTCCTTGTCCTTGGCCCGGATCTCATTCATCTTGGCCTTGACACGGTCCATCCCCAGGCACATCACGGTGGCGTCGAAGGCCTTGGCCCGGATGGAGAAGTAAGCCGCGTAGAACACCAGCGGATCGTGGACCTTGAACCAGGCGATGCGGAAGGCCATCATCACATAGGCCACGGCGTGGGCCTTCGGGAACAGATAAGCGATCTTTTTGCAGGAACCGATGTACCAGTCGGGCACGCCGTGCTCCTTCATCTCGTCCTCGGCCCCTTCCGGCAGGCCTCTTCCCTTTCGGACCGCCTCCATGATCTTGAAGGCCCGCTTTTCGTTCATGCCGCAGGAGATGAGATAGAGCATGATATCGTCCCGGCAGCCGATGGCCTGGCCGACGGTGGCGGTGCCGGACAAAATCAGATCCCGGGCGTTGCCCAGCCACACGTCGGTGCCGTGGGAAAAGCCGGACAGCCGCACCAGAATGTCAAATTCGGTGGGCTTGGTCTCCTCCAGCATTCCCCGGACGAAGGAGGTGCCGAACTCCGGAATGGCGGTGGCCCCGGTCGGACCGAGAATCGGGTCGTCCTCGTACCCCAGGGCCTTGGAGGTGATGAAGATGCTCCGGGTATCCGGATCGTCCAGAGGGATGGTCTTGGCGTCCATACCGCTGAGGTCCTCCATCATGCGGATCATGGAGGGGTCGTCGTGGCCCAGCATGTCCAGCTTCAGCAGATTGGACTCCATAGAGTGATATTCGAAATGGGTGGTGATGATGTCGGTATCCGTGTCATCGGCAGGGTGCTGCACCGGGCAAAAGTCGTAGATCTCCTTGTCCTGAGGGATGACCACCATGCCGCCGGGGTGCTGGCCGGTGGTCCGCTTGACCCCGGTACAGCCCTTGGCCAGCCGCAGCATCTCGGCTTTGGTCGCGGTCCTGCCCCGCTCTTCCAGATATTTTTTCACATAGCCGAAGGCGGTCTTTTCCGCCACCGTGCCGATGGTCCCTGCCCGGAACACGTGGTTCTCTCCGAAAAGCTCGAAGGTATGCCGGTGTGCGCTGGACTGGTACTCGCCGGAGAAGTTCAGGTCGATATCGGGCACCTTGTCGCCGCCGAAGCCCAGGAAGGTCTCAAAGGGGATGTTGAAGCCGTCTTTTTCGTAGGGAGTCCCGCACACGGGGCACACCGCGTCGGGCATATCGGCTCCACAACCCCAGCCCCCTTTCCTGGCCGCTTCGAAGTCGGAATGCTTGCAGTTGGGGCAGCGGTAGTGGGGCGGCAGGGCGTTGACGTCGGTGATGCCCGACAGGAAGGCTACGATGGAGGACCCCACCGAGCCCCGGGAGCCCACCAGATAGCCATGGTCCAGGGAGTCCTGCACCAGCTTCTGGGCCGACATGTAGATCACGTCGTAGTGCCGCATCAGGATGTCTCCCAGCTCGGCGTTGATGCGGTCCACTACAATTTGGGGCGGCTCCTCGCCGTAAAGACGCTTGGCCTTTCCCCACACCAGCCGCTTCAGCTCCCCTTCGGAATCCTCCAGCTTGGGGGCGAACAGACCGTTGGGCAGCGGGTTCAGGTCTCCGCACCAGGCGGCGACGAGCTGCGGATCGTCAACCACCACCTTCCGGGCCGTCTCAGCGCCCAGATAGGAGAATTCCTCCAGCATCTCGTCGGTGGTGCGGAAGTAGAGCGGATTGGGCGCGTCGGCGTCCTCAAAGCCCTTGGTAGCCAGCAGCACATGGCGGTAGATCTCGTCCTCCGGGTCCAGGAAGTGGACGTCGCCGGTTGCCACCACAGGTTTGCCCAGCTCACGGGCCAGCTCTACGACGGTGCGGTTGAAATTCCGCAGCTCCTCCATATCACGTGCGATGGCCTTTCCGTTCTTGTCGGGCCGGAGCATATAGGCGTTGTTGCTCAGAGGCTGGATCTCCAGATAGTCGTACCAGGAGGCGATGCGCTTGAGCTCCGCCCAAGAGCTGTGCCGCACCACTGCCTGGAACAGCTCGCCCGCCTCGCAGGCCGAGCCCATCAGCAGCCCCTCCCGGTTCTCGTCAATGAGGCTTTTGGGCATCACCGGATACTGCTTGCGCTGAAAGTGCTCCAAATGGGCCTTGGAGACCAGTTTATAGAGATTGCGCAGGCCGGTCTGGTTGCGGGCCAGGACGATGAGATGCCGGGCCCGGCGTTTGCCCTTCCGGGCCTGATTCTGTCCGGCTGCCCAGCGGTTGATGGGCCTCAGGGAGTGGATATCGTGCTCCTCCTCCAGCTTTTTGAAGAAGGGCACCAGCATATAGGCCACAGTGGAGGCGTCGTCGGTGGCCCGGTGATGGTGGAAGGCGGGCAGGCCCAGGTGGTCGGCCACGATGTCCAGCTTGTGCTTGGACAGATGGGGCAGAAGGGCCTGGGCCAGCGGCAGGGTGTCCACCGCCGTCGCCTCGAAGGGGATACCGCAGCGGCGGCAGCCCTCCGAAAGGAACCCTACGTCAAAGCCGGCGTTGTGAGCCGCCAGAGGCCGCCCGTTGACAAAGGCCAGAAACTGCCGGATGGCATCCGCCTGTTTGGGCGCGCCCCGGACCATCTCGTCGGTGATGCCGGTCAGGCGGATGATCTCCGGGTTCATAGGCCGCTCCGGGTCCACAAAGGTGGAAAAGACCTCATCGGTGACCCGGCCGTTCTTCAGCACCACCGCGCCGATCTCCGTGATCACGTCCCGCCGGGCATCCAGACCGGTGGTCTCTAAATCGAAGCAGACGTATTCCCCGTCAAAGGGAACATCCATGGTCCCCCGCACCGTGGGCATGTCGTCCACGTCGTTCTGGAAGTAGGCCTCCACTCCAAAAATCATCTTGATGCCAGCCTTTTTGGCGGTGGAATAGGCGGTGGGAAAATCGTGGCAGACGCCGTGGTCCGTGATGGCGATGGCGGGATGCCCCCAGGCCGCCGCGCGCTTGATGGCCTCTTTGATATCGGTGGTGGCATCCATCACCGACATGCGGGTGTGCAGGTGGAGCTCCACCCGCTTCTCCCCTTCCGCCTTGTCCTGACGGATGGTCCGCGTGCCCTCCGCGATGCCGGTAGGTTCGATTTGCAGCTCCCCCTGGTAGGGGCTGACCCGGCCCTGGACCACAAGACGCTGGCCCTCCTGGATGGCCCCGGCCAGTTCCTTTCCCTCGTCTCCGACCAGAAATTTGGCCACCCGGATGGAATTGGTCTGATCCGTAATGTCAAAGCGGACGATCCATGCTCCCCGCTTCTTCATCTCCAGATGGTCGGTGGCGAATACATCTCCTTCAATGGTCACCATCTCGGAATCCAGGGTGATGTCGTTCAGGGCGATAGCGGGAAACTTCTTCACCATACGGCCGTAGATCAGCTTCTCCTTGGGCCCTTCCCGGCCGCCCTTTTTCTCCGTGTGTGCCGCCGGCTTGATCTTCTTCAGCGCCGCCTGCCGGATGCGCTCCGTCCGGCGAAAGACCTCCATCGGATCCTCTGATTCCGGGGGTGCCGCTTCCGGCGGGGCATCCTCGTCGGTGGGCAGAGGCGGCCGCTCCTCAGAGACCGGCAGCTTTGGGGGCTCCGGCTGGGGAAGCGGCTCCGCCGCCGGCGTCTGAAACCGCAGGGTTACACGCCGGACCCCATAGGCCGCCCCCAGCTCCCGCTCCAGCCGTGCCCTGTACGCGTCGTCCGGGCAGCGGGCGCACTGAACCTCCGCCTGGATGCAGCGCTGCTGCCGGTCGATGACCGCGCCAGTGACCAGCATGCCGGCCAGGAGCGGCCGAAGGTCCTCCGATGGCTTCCACGCGGAAAAGAGGACCAGAATGGGGATTTTCTTCTGCTCTGGCATATGTATACGCTCCTACGCTGATTTTTTACAATTCCTCGATCAGGGCAAACAGCTCGTCCACCAGCTCCGCCTGGGGCACTTTCTTTACGATCTCTCCCCTGCGGAAGAGCAGGCCCACGCCGTCTCCCCCTGCAATGCCCACGTCGGCGGCCGACGCCTCCCCGGGGCCGTTGACCACGCAGCCCATGACCGCCACGGTGATGGGCTTCTCCACTCCCTTGAGGCGGCGCTCCACCTCCTCGGCCAGGCCGATGAGGTCGATCCGGGTGCGGCCGCAGGTGGGACAGGAGATCAGGTTGGGTCCCTCCTGCCGGATGCCCAGGGCTTTCAGGATGTCCCGGGCAGCGTAGACCTCCTCCACCGGGTCGGCGGACAGCGACACCCGCAGGGTGTCCCCGATGCCGAAACCCAGCAGTCCGCCGATGCCCACGGCGGACTTGAGGGTGCCCATGCGGACGGTCCCCGTCTCGGTGACGCCCAGGTGAAGCGGATCGTCGCACCGCTCGCTCATGAGCCGGTAGGCCGCCATGGTGGTCCGCACGTCGGAGGATTTAAGGGAGACGCAGATGTCGTCAAAGTCGAAGCGATGCAGCAGCGCAATCTGTCCGAAGGCGGACTCCACCAGAGCCTCGGGCGTTACGCCGCCGTACTTGGCCAGGAGGGGCTTTTCCAGAGACCCGCCGTTGACCCCGATCCGGATGGGAACGCCCTTCTCCCGGCAGGCCTGCGCCACCGCCTTGACCCGTTCGGCGTCCCCGATATTGCCGGGATTGATGCGCACCTTGTCGCATCCCGCCGCCACGGACTCCAGCGCCAGACGGTAATCGAAGTGGATATCCACCACCAGCGGGATATGGATCCGCTCTTTGATGGCGCCCACAGCGCGGGCCGCCGCCCGGTCAGGCACGGCCACCCGGATGATATCACAGCCCGCCGCCTCCAGCCGATGGATCTGCGCCACGGTGGCCGCCACATCGTCGGTACGGGTGTTGCACATGGACTGGATGGGAATGGGAGCGCCCCCACCCATGGGAACGCCCCCAACGTTGATCTGTTTTGTCATACAATCACCTTTTATCCGTAATAGGAAAGCAATTCCGCCTTACGCAAATAGCTTGACAATGTCGTTAAAGGCCACAACCACCATCAGCAGGATCAGGCAGCAGAAGCCCGCCATATTCACGTAGCCCTCGTATTTGGGGTCCAGCTTCCGCCGGGCGAACAGAGAGAACAGCCCGTTGACCGCCAGAAAGAAAATGCGGCCGCCATCCAGGGCGGGGATGGGCAGCAGATTCATCACCGCCAGGTTGATGGCGATGAAGGCCACGAACCACAGGATATTTGCCAGTGCGGCCGCCATATTGGGAGACTGGGCCCCCACGTCCGACATCATGGTTACGATGCCGATGGGGCCGGACATGTCTTGGATACCGGCCCGGCCGGAAAAAAGATCCACTAGGGACAGGCGCACCATCCGCACCATATCAATGGTATTGTACCAGCTCTGACGCAGCCAATTTCCCACGTGAAAGGGCTCCCGGACGCAGATGAGCCCCCGCATCCGCGCGGTCTCGCCCTCGTAGGTGTATTCCCGGGGCCGGAGATCAAAACCCGGCCGCTCCAGACGTACGCCGTCCCGCTCAATGACCAAATCCATGATACCGTCCCCGTCACGGCCAAAAAACAGGTCCAAATCGCTCTTGGTGTAGATCCGTTCGCCGTTGACCCGGACGATCCGGTCGCCCGGCAGCAGTCCCTGGGCATTTTCATAGGGGAAGCCCTCCATAAACGTGTCGATAACTGGGACCACAAAGGAGGTATTCTGGGCCAGGAGCAGCGCCAGCAAGACAAATCCGGTGAGGAAGTTCATAAAGGATCCCGCGACCAGAATGATGAACTTTCTCCAGGCCGGCTTATTGGAAAATGCCCTGGGGTCGTCGGAGGCGTCGTCCTCCCCCTCCATGGCGCAGAAGCCGCCCATGGGGATGGCGCGCAGGGAATACTGCGTCTCCCCTTTTTGCGTCGAGAACAGCAGCGGACCCATGCCGATGGCGAATTCATTCACCCGCACCCCCAGCAGCTTGGCGGTGACGAAGTGTCCGAACTCGTGAAGGGCGATGAGGATACCAAACATGAGAATGGCAATGATGATATAGAGCATAAGCGTGTTCAGTCTCCTTGACGGGTATTACCGGGCGCAGCGGACCGCCTCTCTGGCGGCGTGGTCGGCCAGAAGAATGTCCTCCAGAGAGGGCCGCTCCACAGGTTTGACCCGCTCCAAAGCCTCACCCACCAGTCTGGGGATGTCCAGAAAGCCGATCTCCTCCCGCAGGAAGAGGTCTACCGCCGCCTCATTGGCTCCGCTGAGCACGGCCGGCGCCGTGCCCCCCTGCGCGGCCGCCCAAAGGGCCAGTGCCAGGCATTCGAAGGTCTCACAGTCCGGGGCGGCAAAGGTGAGCGGCGGGCAGGACAACAGGTCCAAGGACGCCGCCGGGCCCGGCGTCCGCGCCGGCCAGGTGAGGGCGTACTGGATGGGCAGGCGCATATCCGGCGCGCCCAACTGCGCCAATACGGCATTATCACAGTATTCCACCAGGGAGTGAACTATACTCTCCCGATGGATCACAATCGAAATCTTTTCCGGCGGCATCCGGTAAAGGCGCATGGCCTCGATCAACTCCAGGCCCTTGTTCATCAGGGTGGCGGAGTCAATGGTGATCTTGGCCCCCATGGCCCAGTTGGGGTGGCGCAGCGCCTGGGCCTTTGTCACCCGGGCCAGCTGATCCCGGTTCCAGCCGAAAAAGGGCCCGCCAGAGGCGGTGAGGATCAGCCGGCGCACCTCTCCACGGTTCCGGCAGCCCTGAAGGCACTGGAAAATGGCCGAGTGTTCCGAATCCACCGGCACAATCTCGGCCCCACAGCGGTCTGCCTCGTCCATAACCAGCTCCCCGGCGCACACCATGGTCTCTTTGTTCGCCAAAGCGATGCGTTTGCCCTGCCGGATGGCGGCCAGGGTCGGCTGCAGCCCGGCCACGCCCATCACGGCGGTGACCACGGTGTCGGCCTCCGCCAGGGTGGCCGCCTCCAAAACGCCCCGGTGGCCGGCCGCCACCCGGATGGGGGTGTCCGCCAGACGCACCTTCAGATCGGCGGCGGCCGGCTCCTCCACCGCTGCCACCAGCTTTGGCCGGAATCTCCGGGCCTGTTCCTCCAGCAGCCGTGCATTCCGGTTGGCGGTCAGCGCCGCCACCGGCAGGCCGCAGGCCTCCGCCACCTCCAGGGTCTGCCGCCCAATGGAGCCGGTGGACCCCAGCACGGAAAGAGTCCTTTTCATCCCGCCGCCCCCTGGATGGCCGGGAAATAGACGATCAGGATCTCCAGCAGCGGAGCGCAGAAAATGACGCTGTCAAAACGGTCCAGAACCCCGCCGTGGCCGGGGAAGATCGTGCCGTAATCCTTGATGGCATACTGCCGCTTGATGTAAGAGAAGGCCAAATCACCAAACTGGGCCGCCACCGCCCCCAGCAGGGCGTAGAGGATCAGTAGTCCGTACTGTACCGTGGCAGCACCAAAACAGGCGGACATCACAAAACCGTAAATCAGAGTGGCGGCGACCGAGCCTGCCACGCCGCCGACCGCCCCCTCCACCGTCTTTTTGGGGGAGAGCTCCGGGGCCAGTTTATGCTTTCCGAAGGCCATGCCCGCAAACAGCGCAGAAGCGTCGCTGAGCCAGGCCACCACAAAGGGCAGCAGGATATAGTAGCGCCAGTCGGGCATCTCCCGGATACGGATGAAGGTGGACAGGAAATAGGGGATGACGATGGAAAGGAAGAAAGAGCCCCCCATCTTCTCCATCGTCACCGTATAGCGGCTTTTCATGGCTACGGCAAACAACAGCACCACGTAGAGGAAAAGGGTCACCAGTGCGGGCAACATTCGCTCCCCTACGAAGACCCAGAACGGAATGAGGCCCGCCAGAAGAATGGCCAGGCCGGAGATCTTCGGATTCTTGACGAATCCGGTGGACCACAGCACCTCGTGCAGCGCGATCATAGCCAAGCCGGACACCACAACGGGCAGTACCCAGCTTGGCGCAAAAAACAGCATCAAAATGATGAGCGGGACAAAAATCACCGCTACCATGATCCGCTTACCCATGGATCAGATACCTCCAAATCGGCGCGACCGCCCCTGATAGGCCGCCAGCGCTTTGTGCAGCTCGTCTTTGCTGAAGTCCGGCCAGAGCACGTCGGTAAAATAGAACTCCGCGTAGGCCGACTGCCACAGCAGAAAATTGGAAATGCGCAGCTCGCCGCTGGGCCGGATGACAAGATCCGGGTCCGGCACGCCGGCGGAAAATAGATACTGCGAAAACTCCGCTTCGGACAGATGGTTGGGGTCTCCCCTGCCCGCCGCGCAGTCCCCGGCAAAGGCCCGGGCCGCCCGGAGCAGCTCGTCCCGGCCGCCATAGTTGAGGCAAATGTTCACCTGACACCCCTCATAACGGCGGGAGATCTCCTCGGTCTCCCGGCACAGGGTCCGCAGCTCCTCGTTCAGCGGAGACAAATCCCCGAAAAAGCGCATTTTCACCCGGTCCCGCTCCATGCGGCCGATGGCCTCCAGCAGATACTTCTTCAGAAGGCCCATGATGGCGGAGACCTCCTCCGCCGGGCGCTTCCAGTTCTCCGTGGAAAAAGCGTAGACCGTCAGATACTCCAAACCGATGTCCTTGCAGTAGGTGGCAATGGTTCGAAAGGTCTCGGCCCCCGCGGCGTGTCCGGCGGTGCGGGGCAGGCCCCTTCTCTTGGCCCACCGGCCATTGCCGTCCATAATGATGGCTATGTGCCGCGGCAGGCGGTCAAAGTCTACCTGGGCGGCCGTATTCTCCTTTTTTCTGAACAGCGGCATGTCCTCGCTCCTGTCGGGCGGGGCGGGTTCCGTCCCGCCCCAAGTCGTCTCAAATACGAAGCGTGCGGGGCGCCGGGGCGCCCCGCACCGCAAGCCATGTAAAGGAGTCCCCCTACACAGCCATCAGTTCCGTTTCCTTCTTGGCCGTCAGCTCGTCGATCTGCTTGCAGCGTTTATCCGTCATATCCTGCAGCTCTTTTTCAAACTCCCTGAGCTCGTCCTCGGTGATCTCCGACTTTTTCTGCATGGCCTTGAACTTATCCATGGCGTCCCGACGGATATTGCGGACAGCCACCTTACCGTTCTCCCCATACTTTTTCACCTGCTTGGTCAGGTCCCGGCGGCGCTCTTCGGTAAGCTGGGGGAAGCTCAGACGGATGACGCGGCCGTCGTTCTGGGGATTGATGCCCAAATCGGAGGTCTGAATGGCTCTTTCAATCGCCTTGAGCAGCGTAGCGTCCCAGGGCTGGATCATCAGGCTGCGGGGGTCGGGCGAGGAGATAGCCGCCACCTGGTTGATGGGGGTGGGGCTGCCATAGTAGTCCACGGCAATCTTATCCAGCACGGAAGCATTGGCGCGTCCGGCCCGGACACTGGCAAAGTCGGAGACCACCACATCCACAGTCTTCTGCATTTTGGCGTCGTAAACCTTCAGCTCTTCCTTCATATCACTGTTCCTCCTTGACAATGGTACCAATCTTTTCACCCATGACCACCCGGTAGATATTTTCCGGGTCCTTGAGGGCAAACAGAATCACAGGGATCTTGTTATCCATGGACAGGGACGTCGCGGTGGAATCCATCACCTGCAGGTGCTGGGCCAGCACGTCATCATAGGAGATGGAGTCATACTTCACGGCACTGGGGTCCTTCTTGGGGTCGGCGCTGTAGACGCCGTCGATATTTTTGGCCAGCAGGATGGCGTCGGCGTCAATCTCCGCCGCACGCAGTACCGCCGCAGTGTCCGTGGAGAAGAAGGGGTTGCCGGTGCCGCAGCCAAAGATGACCACACGCCCCTTCTCCATATGCCGGATGGCCTTGGAGCGGATATAGGGCTCGGCCACGGAACGCATTTCAATCGCCGTCTGCACGCGCACATCCACGCCCTTCTGCTCCAGCACATCCGCAATGGCCAGGCAGTTGATGGCGGTGGCCAGCATCCCCATGTGGTCGGCCCGGGTCCGCTCCATCCGGTCGCCGCCGTCCTTGAGCCCCCGCCAGAAATTGCCGCCGCCCACGACGATCCCAACCTGGACGCCGGCCTGTGTACACTTCTGAATGACGTCGCAGACCTTGCCGATGACGTCAAAATCCAGCCCACGGCTGGCCTCGCCAGCCAGGGCCTCGCCGCTGACCTTCAGCAGCACCCGCTTATACTGCGGTTCAGCCATTCCATCAGCCCCTATCTTAACCTGTTCTCGCCATTTGCCGTGCGGCCGGTTCTCGCCTCCGTACGGAATTACGCTTTCTCTATTTTAATATAAGTTTGCCCGTTTGCATAGAGCCCAGAACAGATTTTTTACAAATTGTTCTTACCTGTTCGATAATCCCTGCCTCCCCCGGCGGCAGAAAAGGGCCCCGGGAGCCGTCTCCCGGGGCCCTGCCCAAAATAAGCGGTTTACTTGCCCAACTGCTTGGCAATCTCCTCTGCAAAGTTTTCCTGCTTCTTCTCGATGCCTTCGCCCTTCTCAAAGCGGACCG
The DNA here is from genome assembly GCA_902492005.1 of uncultured Eubacteriales bacterium. Taxonomy (GTDB): domain Bacteria; phylum Bacillota; class Clostridia; order Oscillospirales; family Oscillospiraceae; genus Intestinimonas. The sequence continues at coordinate 33,861 of CABUJV010000007.1, read as the reverse complement.
CGTTCTTCAGCGCAATGGCGCCGCTCAGGCTTTTGGCCACATTGGCAATATGCTGCTCCACGCTCACGGAGTTATCCTTTACGAACTCCTGCTGCAGCAGGCAGTTTTCCTTATAGAATTTGCCCAGCTTGCCGGTGACAATCCCCTCTTTAACCTTATCCGGCTTGGCGGCCATCTTGGGATCGTTCTCCATCTGGACCAGCATGATCTTCTTCTCCTCGTCCAGCGTGGCCTGATCGACCTGGCTCTTGTCCAGGAAGCGGGGATTCAGAGCGGCGATCTGCATAGCCACATCCTTGCCCACCTCATTGACCTGCTCGGCCGTCAGGCTGGTCTCCAGATTCACCAGCACGCCGATTTTACCGCCGGCATGGATATAGGGCACACACACGCCCTCGGTGAAGAACGCAAACCGGCGGACCTTGATGTTCTCGCCGATGACCAGGACCATTTCCTGCTGCTCTTCCTGGACGGTACGGCCATTGCCGTAGGGCGCGGCCATCAGGGCGTCCATGTCGGCGGGCTTCTCCTTAGCCACCACCGCAGCCACGCCCTTGACAAACTCCACAAACTTTTCGTTCTTGCCCACGAAGTCGGTCTCGGCGTTGACCTCGACCGCCACGCCCACGCCGTCGATGACGGCGGCATAGGCGGCGCCCTCGGCCGCGATGCGGCCGGCCTTCTTCTGAGAGGCGGCCAAACCCTTCTCACGCAGGATCTCGACGGCCTTGTCCATATTGCCTTCCGCCTCGGTCAGGGCCTTCTTGCAGTCCATCATGCCCACGCCGGTCATTTCGCGCAGGGCCTGTACTTCTTTCGCCGTGATTGCCATATTACAAAACCTCCATCATTTTTATACGTCCACTCGTAAACAAGCGCCCGCCGCGCACGGCGGGCGCTTGTCAATGTCTCAATCAGGCCTCGGCGGGAGCCGCGGTCTCGTTGACCTTGGCAGCCTCGTCAGCGGCGGTGTCCTCGCCCTGCTTGCCTTCCTGGATGGCGTTGGCCATCACAGAGGAGATCAGGCGGATGGCGCGGATGGCGTCGTCGTTGCCGGGGATGACGTAGTCGATCTCATCGGGGTCGCAGTTGGTGTCCACGATGGCCACAATGGGGATGTGGAGCTTGCGGGCCTCGTTGATGGCGTTGCGCTCCTTACGGGGGTCCACCACGAACAGGGCGCCAGGCAGGCGCTTCATCTCGGTAACGCCGCCCAGATACTTCTCCAGCTTGGCGATCTCGCCCATGTGCTTGATGACTTCCTTCTTGGGCAGCATGTCGAAGGTGCCGTCCTCCTGCATCTTCTTGAGCTGGTTCAGACGGTCCACACGCCCGCGCATGGTCTTGAAGTTGGTGAGCATGCCGCCCAGCCAACGGGCGTTGACATAGTAGCCGCCGCAGCGGGCGGCCTCTTCCTTGATGGCCTCCTGAGCCTGCTTCTTGGTACCGACAAACAGCAGGGTCTGGCCGCTGGCGGACAGGTCGCGGACGAAGTTATAGGCTTCCTCCAGCTTTTTCACGGTCTTCTGCAGGTCGATGATGTAGATGCCGTTCCGCTCCGTATAGATATAAGCGGACATCTTGGGGTTCCACCGACGGGTCTGGTGACCAAAGTGGACACCGGCCTCCAGAAGCTGTTTCATAGATACGACTGCCATTGAAAAAGTTCCTCCTTTTAGTTGTTCCTCCACCCGTTCATCCGAAGACGCCAACCCCGATGAGGCACAGGGCGCTTCGTCCAGCGGTGTGAGTCATACTGTGCTTTTTCGCACAGCGCTGGTATTTTACCATAGTATGCCCTGCAATGCAACACTTTTTTCCTTAAACGGGAGACTTTTTCCTGTCTTTATCCCAACAGGCCCCGCTTCTCGTCCAGCGCCCGCCGGCCGGCGGCCTGCTCTGCCTCCACCAGAATGATGTCCTCCCCGAAGCGCCGCACGCATTCCCAGGGGAAGACGTAATCCTCCTCCCGGCCCAGCAGCCCGAAAAAGCGCAGCCGCCCCGGCACCACCAGCGCCTTGACCTTGCCGGTCTCCAGATCCAGCTCCACGTCCCCCACATATCCGAAGCGGCACCCGTCGCTGATGTTGATGATCTCCTTGTCCCGCAGCTCGGCCATCCGGCTCTCCATACTAACACCCCATTTTCAAAGCGGTTCGTTTTGTGTATAATCATATATACAGTCTATGACCCCTTCCGCTTGTACTATGAGGTGCGCCGTTTGAAAGATTTTTTCCGGACCGCAGCGCGGCGGTTCCGCAGCGCCGCGGCGGTCCTCCTAATCCTGTCCCTGCTGCTCTGGGGCGCTCAGACCCTGTTTGCCCACCGGAACGCCGCATTCACTCCCGACTATCCCATGGAGGACCTGACGGCGCTTCTGTCGCAGGAACGGCTCTCCGCCGCCGATTACGACACGTTGTTTTTACAGACCGGCCTGGGGACGCCGGCCATAGACGCCCTGTTGGCCCTGGGGGCTCAGGGCCGGGATCAGATCCTGTCCATCCAGCGGCAGTTCTTTGCCGCGCCGGACACCGTCTGCGCCGAGCTCTTCGGCCTGTTCGTCCGCGAAGACCGGCTGGCCCCGGACGAACACGGCCAGCCGGTCTGGGGCCCCCCGATGCCCGCGCTGGAGGACGGTGATGTGCTTTTGACCTATGCCACCCACTCCATGGGCTGGCGCCACGGCCACGCCGGCCTGGTCGTCGATGCAGCCGGGCAGGAGGCGCTGGAGGCCGTGGTCATCGGCAGCGACGCCGCAGTAATGAACATCGGACACTGGCGGTCCTACTCCAACTATCTGGTCCTGCGCCTGCGGGAGAGAACGCCGGAGCTCCAGTCTGAACTGACCGCCTGGGCGCTGGAGCACTTGGAAGGTGTCCCCTACCGCCTGTTCAGCGGTCTGCTGGGGCCGAAGGCGCCCGACCCCGGCATCCCCGGCTTCGGGCTGCAGTGCGCCCACTTGATCTGGTACGCCTTCCAGCAGTTCGGCTGCGATGTGGACGCCGACGGCGGGCGGCTGGTAACCGTGGACGACCTGGCCCGTTCTCCTCTGTTCGAGGTGGTACAGCTCTATGGGCTGGACCCCCGCCAATGGATGTCCTGAAAGGAGGCACTCCTATGATCCCAGTTCTGCAGTCCCGCTGGCGGCTGGAGGGACAATATCTAATGGATTACGGTCTCCGGCAGCCGCCCCATATGCTCCGCCGCAAGCTGTGGCTGGACCGGCGCACCGCTGCGCTGGTGGCCTCGCTGGACGGTCTGCGGACCGCCCGGGACTATGCGCTGACACCCGCCTTTGTCCGCTTGGTCCGCCAAGGCATCGTGGTGGACGCCGCTTGCCGGCGTACTCCTCCCGCCCGTCTGGAGGAAGCCCGTTACTGTAAAAACTGCGCCGCCAACGACTACATGATTCCCGGACTGGAACTGGACCCGGAGGGGCTGTGCCCCATGTGCCGGACGGCCAAGCGGTATCAGGGGTGCAAAAACGTCATGCCGGTTCTGGACCGCATTCCCCCTTCGCCCGGCAGCCGCTACGACGCGGCGGTGTTCTATACCGGCGGCAAGGACTCCTCCTACCTTTTATATTATCTCGCCCGGATTCAGGGGCTGCGGGTGCTGGCCCTGTGCTGGGAGACCCCCTTTATGTCCGACTGGGCCAGGGAGAGCATAAAAAACGCCCGGAAACGGCTGCCCAGCGTAGACTTTTTGGTAGAGGCCGCCCCGGAGGCGGAGCTGAAACGCATCTACCGCAAGGCTTACGCGCTTCAAAAGAACGTCTGCATCTGCCCTTCGGTGGCCTACGTGCTCTTCTTCCAGCGGCTGGTTCAGTGGCAGGTCCCCTATCTGGTTCTGGGCAACGAACCCGCCCAATGCCGCAACCTGATCTACAACCGGATGGCCCCCGCCCTCTACTTCCGGCCCGGCGTGCAGGCCGCCGCCCGGGCGGCTTTGAACGCAGCCCGTGTGCTCACCGGGCGGCGGCCCTTCGCCCCCGGCCAGATGGAGCTTTACATGACGGTGCGGCAGTTGGCCTTCGGCGGCGCGTCAAGGCGAAAAGCGCTTTACCGCAATGAGCTGGTGGAGAACACTGCCGCCGCGCTGGACCAGGCGCCGGAACTGATGGCGCCCTTCCGAGAGGCCGTCCGGCGGGCGGGGCGGGATGCCCGGCTGCCCGCCCTGGTCCACATCGACTTCGATGACGCCTCCGACACCGGCGTCTACGACTGGAACGGCATCAAGGCGCTGCTCGCTCGGGAAATCGGCTGGGTGGATGCTCCGTCTGGGGACAAGGGGCTCCATACGAGCTGTAAAATCGAGCGGTGCAAGGAGTGGAGTCAGTTTACCCGGTTTCGGAACATGGAAACCCAGATCATCCCCTTTTCCGCCATTGAGCTCTCCTTGGCCTCCGCCGCCGGTTCCATCTCCCGGGAGCAGGCCATCCAGGAGCTCAAGCACCACTCCGGATTTACAGAAGCACCCCCGGAAGAGACGAAGATCATGACCGCCGCGCTCAAAGAATGAAGCGCGGCGGTCTTTTTTGAATCTGACGCTCGAGAAAACGCGCCGGGAACGGCGTGTGGAAGCGCAGCCGCCGGGCCTTGGCCGGGCAGGCATGTACACAGGCGGCGCAGCGAATGCAGGCCTTCCGGTCCCCTCCCGCGGCCCCGGTGGGGCAGGACAGGCTGCACCGGCCGCAGCCGGTGCAGCGCGCCGGGTCGGGCGCCGGGTAGTATGCAGTCAGCCGCTCCAGCGGAAATCCCTCCGGCAGCAGTCCCACAGGGTCGAAGCCGCCCGGCATCGCCGTAGGCGTGCTATTCCCCCCCGCTGCTTTCTCCAGCACAGCCCGGTAAAAGGCGCACAGCCCCTTCAGGTCGGTCTCCCCCGCCCTGCTCAGGTCCCGGCCGGTCTCGGCGCAGCCGTAGCTGTGAGGGCCCGGCAGCTCGGCGGCGGCGATCACCGCCATCCCCTTCCGCTCCAGCAGACGAGCGGTTCTCCGCAGGACGTTTCCCGTCCCCACGCTGCCATAAGTGCAGATCAGGCAGACGGGAACCCGGGCCGTCGGCAGCTGCTCCAGCCAGCACCGCAGCGGTCCCGGCAGACGGTGTCCATGCACCGGAAAGAGCAGTGTGAACAGCTCCCCGGGACGTATCTCCGGCGGCTCCGCCCGCGCAGCCGGTAGCGTCAGGTCGGCGGCCTCCAGCCCGGGGAACGCCGTTTCCAGTCTCTTAGCCGCCCGTCTGCCGGTACCGGTAGGGGAAAAATACCACAGCACGTCCCCTCTCCTCCTCTCTGCCTTTTCCCCAGTATACGATTTCCACCCAAATATGTAAAGCCGCCCGGCGGGCGGCTGCGTTCACAGGTTTTTTTTGATCTGATTGATGGCGTTCTTCTCCAACCGGGACACCTGAGCCTGGGAGATTCCCACCTCCGCCGACACCTCCATCTGGGTCTTGCCCTCAAAAAAGCGGAGGTTCAGAATGTGGCGCTCCCGCTCTGAGAGGCGGGAGATGGCCTCCTTCAGCGCGATCTGCTCCAGCCAGCTCTCGTCGGTGTTCTTGCTGTCCTTCACCTGATCCATCACGCAGATGGTGTCGCCGCCGTCGGAGTAGACCGGCTCATAGAGGGAGACCGGGTCCACGATGGCGTCCAGGGCAAAGACCACCTCCTCTCGCTTGATCTCCAGCATCCTGGCGATCTCCTCAATGGTGGGCTCCTTCTGGTGCTCGCCGATATACCGCTCCTTGGCCTGAAGGACCTTGTAGGCCGTATCCCGCATGGACCGGGAGACCCGCAGGGAGCTGTTGTCCCGGAGGTAGCGCCGGATCTCCCCGATGATCATGGGCACGCCGTAGGTGGAGAAGCGCACATCCAGATCCACATTGAAATTGTCGATGGCCTTAATCAGGCCAATGCACCCCACCTGGAACAGGTCGTCGGCGTTCTCTCCCCGGTTGGCGAACTTCTGGATGACCGACAGCACCAGCCGGAGGTTCCCGGCGATCAGCTCTTCCCGCGCCTTCATGTCTCCCTGCTTGGTCCTCTTCAGCAGCTGCGTCGTCTCCTCGTTTTTCAGCACCTTCAGCTTGGCCGTATTGACGCCGCAAATCTCCACCTTGCCCTGCACTTTGGATCTCCCTCCCGTGCTTTGATATCCGTATTTTTTCCTGGCAGGCGCGGTTCATACGGTCCGGGCGGCGGGTATATTTTTTATCGTAGGACGGTTTTCGATGGACTTCTTTCCCTGGACAAGCCTGCCGCCCTGTGATAGAATGTTTGTACGATTATGGGAGGTGGCGGAATGAATCGCTATCCATGGCTGGACGGCTACCTGATGGACCGGCCCGGCGCAGAGCAGGATTACAAGCTTGAGTGGCAGTGGCAGCGCTATCTGGTCCGGGGCAGGATGTTCGCGGCGGTCTGTACCCCCGGCGCCGAGCACAAGCTCCATGCGGGGCGCACCATGGTCATCCTGAAATGCGACCCTCGTCTGGCCGAGGCCTTCCGGGCGCAGTACCCCGATGTGGTGCCCGGCTTTTACTCCGACAAAAAGCATTGGAACTCGGTCTATCTGGACGGGCAGGTGCCCGACCAGGTCCTGCGGGACATGTGCGACATGTCTTATGCGCTGGTAACGGCCAAGCTGACCAAAACCGTCCGGCGGGAACTGGGTCTGATCCCCTGAACTGCCAAAAGCGGAAGGCGCCGAGACCGGCGCCTTCCGCTTTTTACAGCATTCGCAGGATCTCCCGCTTAAGGCGGGAGATGATGCGCTTTTCCAGGCGGGAAATATAGGACTGAGAGATCCCCAGCTGGTCGGCGACCTCCTTCTGCGTCCGCTCCGGCCGGCCGTCCAGCCCGAACCGCAGGGTAATGATGAGCCGTTCCCGGTCATTGAGCTTTTCCAGCGCGTCGGACAGGAGCTTGCGGTCCACATCCTCCTCGATGGGGCGCATTACCAGGTCGTTGTCCGTGCCCAGGATGTCGGAGAGCAGCAGCTCGTTGCCGTCCCAGTCGGTGTTGAGGGGCTCGTCGAAAGAGACCTCGCTTTTCAGGTTGGCGGTTTTGCGCAGGTGCATGAGGATCTCATTTTCAATGCAGCGGGAGGCATAGGTGGCCAGCTTGATGTTCTTGGCCGGCTTGTAGGTCCCCACCGCCTTGATGAGTCCGATGGTACCGATGGAGATGAGGTCCTCGATGCCCACGCCGGTGTTTTCAAACCGGCGGGCGATATAGACCACCAGCCGCAGGTTCCGCTCGATGAGCTGGGAGCGGACCTCCTCGCTCCCCTCCTCCAGCCGGGCGATGAGCTCGGCCTCCTCATCCCGGGTCAGGGGGGGCGGCAGGGTATCGCTCCCGCCGATATACATGATCTTTCCCGGCAGCATCAGACCCAGCCGGGACAGCAGTCTATGTGCGCATACATACAGGCGCAGCGTCCAGCCCTTCATTCCATTCCCTCTACTTTCTGTCAGGTTTCTCCAATCAGGGCGCTGTAGCCGCCGCCGTCCGATACCGGATTGGGCGATAAGGCCACCAAAATCCCGCCGTAGTCCTCGGCTCCGACTCTGGCGTCGTCCAGCCGCAGGGCCAGCAGCATTCCGCATTCCACGCCCACCGCCTGGTAGGGCAATAGGCGAAACCGCCGGCCGCGCTCCCCTTTCGCCAAGCGCTCCAGCGTGCCCACCGGGTCCCGCAGGGCCTTCTCGTCCAGAATCTGCTCCCCAGGCAGCAGCGGGCTGAGGCGGTTTCCCTCGGCCACCATCACCGGCCGCCCCGTCACCGGGTCGGTCAGGGTGTTGCCCGTATCCACCAGGGCGTTGACCGCCACCCTCCGTCCCTCCAGAGTCAGAACGGCCGGTAGGACCTCCCGTCGTCCGTGGCGGGCCGTCCGCCGGAACACCATGGTCAGCGCAACATAACATACCGCCGCGGACAGCAGCAAAACGCGCAGATCCATCCCCGAGTAAAGGACGCCGTTGCGCAGAGTGAGCCCCCGCCCGCCCAGCAGACCGATGGCAAAAATACCACCGCCGAAGGCGCAGGCCAGCCCGAAAAAGACCAGAGTCACCCGCAGCAGCCGGCGGCTGCCTCCAAAACCGGTCAGCAGCATCAACACCGCCGCCCCCAGCTTGCACAGGGGGTGGGTGAGAAACCCCATGCCCGGGAAAAAGACCGCCGCGGCGTACAGGCCGCCCAGGGCCGCCCCGGCAGCCAGCCGGAGCCGCCGCAGCGGCTCCCCCGCCAGCTTGGCGGCCGCCAGCAGCAGCAGGTAGTTGACGATCCAGTTGAGTAAAAACAGCGCGTCTATGTATACGACGGTCAAAGCCGTTCCTCCTCCGTGACCCGGAGCCGGTCCGGGGATCATACGCAGGTATTATTATACGGACCCCGCCGCTCAAAAAAGGTCAAACCGGGGCTGGAACAAAAAAGAAGCTGACAAGCACAAGTGCTTGTCAGCTTCTCCCGGTCTTTCAGCAAAGTCCCGCGCCCTTCAGAATCCGCGGCTCCACTCAGGCCGCAGCTCTTGTTCCCCGGCCAGCCACAGAATGACCATCACCCACAGGTCCATGTCGGCCTCCCGGAGGGTCCGCAGCTCCTCCGGCGTTTTGGCCCGGCACAGGTGGTCACCCGCCGGAGCGAGGGGGAGGTGCGATACAGCGCCTCCAGAATGGTCAGCAAATCTCCGGTCCGCAGAATGATGAGGTTTCGGTTTTTATGCCAGCAGCTCCTGCAGGGCGGTGCAGAAGGCCTCCATCTCCCCGTCGGTGCCGATAGAGACCCGCAGGCAGTTGTCGATGCGGGGCCGGTCAAACCAGCGGACCAATATGCCCTTTTCCCGCAAGCCTGCCAAAAGCGCCCGGGCGGCCCGGTCGGGGTGGGAGATAAAGAGGAAGTTGGCGGCGGAGGGGTACACCCTAAAGCCCAGCTCCCGCAGGCGGGCCGCCGTCCGCTCCCGGGTGACCTGTACCTTGGCCGACGCCGCCTCAAAATAGGCCCGGTCCCGCATCGCGGCGGCTCCCCCAGCCTGGGCCAGCCGGTCCACGGTATAGGAGTTGATGGAGTCCCGGACGCAGCGCAGCGCGGCCGTCAGATTGGGCTGTCCCAGGGCGCAGCCCACCCGCAGGCCCGCCAGCGACCGGCTCTTGGACAGGGTGTGGACCACCACCAGGTTGTCATACTCCGGCACCAGCCCGGCCGCCGACCGGGCCCCAAAGTCCACATAGGCCTCGTCCACCAGCACCACGCAATCCCGGTTGGCCTCCAAGATAGCCCGGAGCGCCCGCAGCTCGATGGCCCGGCCGGTGGGCGCGTTGGGGTTGGCCACCACCACGCCTCCGCTGCCGCCTCGGCACAGCTCGGCTACCGGCATTCCGAAGTCCCCGTCCAGCGGCACCTCCCGGTAGTTCAATCCAAAATAGGCCGCATAGACCGGGTAAAAACTATAGGTGATGTCGGGGAACAGAATGGTGCGGTCCGGGTCAAAAAAGGCTTGGAAGCAGAAGGCCAGGATCTCGTCGGATCCGTTGCCCGCAAAGACCATATCGGACGGCAGGCCGTGATACTCCGCGATGGCGTCGCGCAGCTCGGCGCACTCCGGGTCCGGGTAGAGGCGCAGGCTCTCCCCCGCAGCCGCCCGAATGGCTTCCAGCGCCATGGGGGATGGCGGATACGGGTTCTCGTTGGTGTTCAGCTTGATAAATTTCCGGTCCTTGGGCTGCTCTCCCGGCACATAGGGAACCATGTCCCGAATCCGCCTGCTCCAAAATTCCTTCATGATTCCGCCTCCCCGGCGCGCTTGATTTTTTTGATGCTCTTCTCCACCTTGCTGCGGGGCAGCATGAGCTCATGACCGCAGCCCTCGCACTTCATACGAAAGTCCATGCCGACCCGCAGGACCTTCCAGCTCTTGCTGCCGCAGGGGTGCTCCTTTTTCAATTCCAGCACGTCGCCGACCCGGACGTCCATGCCGCTCCCTCCTTTTTGCGTTTTCAGTCAAAACACTGCAAATCAATTGCCATTATTATAGGTTTCACCTTGTCCCCTGTCAATTCCTTCTCCACCGGTGCATATAGTGGCCTATCAGCCTCCATCGCTCCCCGTGCGTGGACAAGAGAAAGGAATGTGAGTCATGTTGGACCGCTATCTGCCCGAGGGCCGACGCCTGTCCGCCCCGGATAATCTGGCCGCCTGCGCCTCCAAGGGCGGCCTGCTGGCCGCACAGGACCGGGGCGCCATCTTGGAAGGGCGCGTCCTCCTCTGCGACGCCAGCCACGACCTCATCGTCCGGCTGGGGCCCTATACCGGACGGATCCCCCGGGACCAGGCCGCCTTGGGCATCTCCGAAGGCACCACCCGGGAGATTGCCATTCTCTCCAGGGTTGGAAAGCCTGTCTGCTTTACCGTCGAGTCCGTGGAAGGAGAAGAGCCCGATCTCCGCATCGTTCTTTCCCGGCGCAAGGCCCAGCTCCAGGCCCAGGAGGCCCTTATGGAGCGGCTGCGTCCCGGCATGGTCATCCCGGCCACCGTCACCCATTTGGAGCCCTTCGGTGCCTTCGTAGACATCGGCTGCGGGCTGGTGTCGATGATTGGCATTGAGCGCATTTCCGTCTCCCGTATCCCCCATCCCGGCTGCCGCTTTACCGTGGGACAGGAAATCCTCACGGCCGTTCTGGATGCCGAGCCGGAGCTGGGCCGGGTCAAGCTGACCCACCGGGAGCTGCTGGGCACCTGGCAGGAAAACGCCTCCCGGCTCTCCCCCGGCATGACCGTATCCGGCTATGTCCGGGGCATCAAGGATTACGGCGCCTTCATCGAGCTGTTTCCCAACCTCTCCGGTCTGGCCGAGCCCCGCTCCGAGCTGCAGGAAGGGGACCGGGTATCGGTCTACCTCAAGGCGGTCCTGCCCGAACGGATGAAGATCAAGCTGCTGGTCATCGACCGGCTGCCTGCCGAGCCTGCACCGCCCCCGCTTACCTATTACATCACCGGCGGCACCCTGACGCGCTGGCGCTATGCCCCGGAGTGCTGTACCAAGCCGGGGATGGAGACGGTGTTTGGCGGCTAATCCGTCTCCCCCTTGATGCGGTCCCAATACTGCTTGGCCGCCTGCTCGGTCTTGTTCTCGCCGTATTCGTAGTACCGGACCCCCGTCAACTGGTCCGGCAGATATTGCTGCTTCACATAGTGATGCGGGAAGTTATGGGGATACAGGTAGCCCTGTTCCCGCTCCAGGCCGGTGGAGTCGGCATGAACGTTCTGCAAGTGGCGGGGGTAATCCCCTGTCCTGCCCGCCCGCACGTCCGCCATAGCGGCGTCCAGCGCAAGGTACGCGGAGTTGGACTTCGGCGCGGTCGCCATGAGGACCGCCGCGTCCCCCAGGGGGATACGGGCCTCAGGCAGCCCCAGCATGTTGGCCGCGTCCACACAGGCCTTGACGATGGGGATGACCTGTGGGTAAGCCAAACCCACATCCTCACAGGCGATGACCATCAGGCGGCGGCAGGCGGAGATCAGGTCTCCCGCCTCCAGCAGCCGGGCCAGGTAGTGGCAGGCGGCGTCCGGGTCGGACCCGCGGATGGACTTCTGGAGGGCGGAGAGAATGTCATAGTGGTCGTCTCCCGCCCGGTCATATCGCATGGCAGAGCGCTGGGCCGCCATTTTGGCGTCCTCCATTGTGACAAGGAGTTTACCTTCTCTGCGCTTGGCTGCACTGAGCAGCAGCTCTACGGCATTCATGGCCTTGCGCACATCGCCGCCGCAGCAGGCGGCGATGTGCGCCCGCACCCCGTCCTCACAGCTTACCTCCGCCCCCAGGCGCTCCCCCATTAGGGCTATGCCCCGGTCCACCGCCGGGAGCACGTCGGCCGCCTCGATTGGCTTAAATTCAAAGACGGTAGAACGGCTCAGGACGGCGTTATAGACATAGAAATACGGGTTTTCCGTGGTGGAGGCAATGAGGGTCACATCTCCCCGTTCGATGACCTCCAGCAGGGACTGCTGCTGTTTTTTGTTGAAATACTGGATCTCATCCAGGTAGAGCAGGATGCCGTTGGGCGCCAGCATGGTGCCCACGTCTGCGATGACCTCCTTGATGTCAGACAGCGAACCGGTAGTGGCGTTGATCCGCCGCAGGGCCCGGTTGGTCCGGGCGGCAATGATATTGGCCACCGTGGTCTTGCCCGTACCGGACGGGCCGTAAAACACCATGTTGGGAATGTCCCCACGCTCGATCAGTCGCCGGAGCAGGCCGCCCTCCCCCAGGATATGCCTCTGACCCACCACCTCGTCCAGGCTGGTGGGTCGAATTTCATCCGCCAACGGCCGGTATGCCATCGCCATCCCTCCTCTGTAAAAATAGGGCAAACGGTCGCCCCGTTTGCCCTATTCTAACATACGTTCGATTACTCGTAAAGGGGATACTTTCCGCACAGACCCGCCACGGTCTCCCGAATGGCGTCCGCCTTGGCGTCAAAGTCGGTAGCCGTCTCCCAAATCAGCCGGCCGATGACGTTCATATCCGCCTCATCCATGCCGCGGGTCGTGACGGCAGGGGTGCCCACCCGGATGCCGCTGGTGACAAAGGGCTTCTCCGGGTCATTGGGGATGGCGTTCTTGTTGACGGTGATGTGCACCTCGTCCAGCCGCTTCTCCAGCTCCTTACCGGTGATGCCCGCCTTGCGCAGGTCTACCAGCATCAGGTGGTTGTCCGTGCCGCCCGAAACCAGATCAAAGCCGGACGCGGTCAGGGAGGCGGCCAGCGCCTGGGCGTTTTTGACGATACGGCCCTGATAATCCTTGAACTCCGGCTTGAGCGCCTCGCCCAGCGCCACCGCCTTGGCGGCGATGATGTGCATCAGCGGGCCGCCCTGGGAGCCTGGGAAAATGGCGGAGTCGATTTTCTTGGCCAACTCCTCCTTGCAGAGGATCATGCCGCCCCGGGGACCCCGCAGGGTCTTGTGGGTGGTGGTGGTAACCACGTCGGCATAGGGCACGGGCGAGGGGTGGAGCCCGGCGGCCACCAAACCGGCGATGTGGGCCATGTCCACGAAGAGATAAGCGCCCACCTCGTGGGCGATGCCGGCAAAGGCCTTAAAGTCGATGATACGGGGGTAGGCGGAGGCGCCGGCAATGATCATCTTGGGCTTGTGCTGCCGGGCCAGATCGCGGACCTGGTCGTAGTCGATGTAGCCCCTGCCGTCCAGGCCATAGGCCACCATATGGTAGTTCTTTCCGGAGAAGTTTACGGGAGAGCCGTGGGTCAGGTGTCCGCCGTTGCCCAGATCCATGCCCAGCACGGTGTCGCCGTGCTCACACAGGGCCTGATAGACGGCAAAGTTGGCCTGGGCGCCGGAGTGGGGCTGCACGTTGGCGTGGTCGGCGCCGAAGAGCTTGCAGGCCCGGTCACGGGCGATGTTCTCCGCCACGTCCACCTCTTGGCAGCCGCCGTAGTACCGCTTGCCGGGGTAGCCTTCGGCGTACTTGTTGGTCAGCACTGTCCCCATGGCCGCCAGCACCGCCTCGCTGACGATGTTTTCGGAGGCGATAAGCTCGATGTTCCGTCTCTGGCGGGCCAGCTCAGCCGCCACGGAAGCCCCGATCTCGGGATCGCTGGCGGTCAGAAAGTCGATCATTTCTTGAACCATTGCCGTCGCACCTCTCCTTAAGTAAGTAATGTAAGTAAGTAATGTGTCAAAGTGATATACTGGTATTATACCGGACCTTCCCGTGAAATACAACTGTCATACTCAGAAAAAGGCCGTCGCATTTCACCGCCGTTTATGGTATGATAACACCATGAGTCGACACGAGAGAAAGGAATCCCGCATATGAAGAAAAAAACTGACGTGCTGCGTATCATTGAGGCGCTGAAAATGCTTTATCCCGATGGCATCTGCTCACTGGACTACCCCAAAGATTACGAACTGCTCTTCTCCGTCCGCCTGGCCGCTCAGTGCACCGACGAGCGGGTGAACCTGGTCACGCCCGCCCTCTTCGCCCGGTTCCCCACCCTGGAGTCCCTGGCCGGCGCCGATGTGACCGAGGTGGAGGAGTACATCCACTCCACCGGCTTCTTCCGTGCCAAGGCCCGGGATATCGTCGCCGCCTCCCGGATGCTTCTGGAGGAGTACGGCGGCAGAGTCCCCGACACCATGGAGGACCTGCTGCGTCTCCCCGGGGTGGGCCGCAAGACGGCCAACCTCATTTTAGGGGACATCTACCACAAGCCGGGCGTAGTGGTGGCGGACACCCACTGTATCCGGATCTCCGGCAAGCTGGGCCTCACCGACGGCACCAAGGACCCGGCCAAAGTGGAGCAGCAGCTCCGGGCAACCCTGCCGCCGGAGGAATCCAACGACTTTTGCCACCGGCTGGTCCTCCATGGCCGGGCGGTCTGCATGGCGAGAAAGCCTGACTGTCCCAACTGCACCCTGCGGCCCTGGTGTGACTTTTTCAGCAAGGAAGGCGCATGATTTGGAATACATTGACTTCAATTCCTGGCCGAGAAAAGAGCATTTCCGCTTTTTCTCCGGCCTCTCTTTCCCGTTTTATGGCGTGACGCTCTCCCTGGACGTGACCAACCTCCGGTCTTACGTCAAAGCACACGGGCTGTCCTTCTACTACGCTCTCATCTATGCGACCCTGACGGCCATGAACAGCCTGCCTGATTTCCTCTATAAAATCCGCGGGGATCGGATCGTCCGCCACGACAGACTCCACCCCAGCTTTGTGGTGCTGGATGAGGACACCCACCGGATCAAAATTGTCAACGTTCCTCTGGACGGGACGATGGAGGATTTCTGCCGCCGGGCGGAGGCGCGGGTCTCGGCCCAGACAGAGCCCTTCCCCGACGCTCAGCAGGAGGCCCGGGACGATCTGGTCTACATCTCCTGTACGCCCTGGTTCTCTTTTACCTCTCTCACCAACGAGATGGACTGCAACCCGGACGACTCCATTCCCCGCATCACCTGGGGCAAATATGAACAGAGGGATGGGCGGCTCATCCTCCCCTATGCCGTCCAGCTCAATCACCGGCTGCTGGACGGGTGGCATATCGCCCAGCTCCTCCAGACGGTCCAAGGCCTTCTGGACCAGCTTGCACCAGGGCCGTAACGTTTTTTGCGCTCCGATACGATCGAAAAGCGCGCCGTGAAACCGTCGTTTCGCGGCGCGCTCATTTAGTCTTCCGCGGGATCTGGCACACACTCCATTCCATCCAAGCATTTTATCTTCCACTTGCCCCGGAGGTACACGGTTCCGGAGATGACGATACCCACCGTCCAGCCGATGGGATAGGCCCAGTAGAGGTTCTCTTTGCCAAAGAAATGGGCCAGTACATAGGCCGCCGGCACCCGCGCCCCCCACAGGGCCACAATACTCGACACCATCGGCACCACCGATGCACCCGCGCCCCGGAGGGCGTTGTTGAGCGGATACATGATGGACATCAGCCACATGGTGGACAGCACCCGCACCAAATAGGCCTGTCCCGCCGCAATGACCGCCGGATCCTTGTTGAAGATGGAGATGAGCCACGCCGAATTGGGAACCACCAGCGCCGAAATGACCAAGCAGGTCCCCACGCACAGGAGCAGCGACTTCCGCACCCCATCCTTCACCCGATCCAGCCGGCCGGCCCCTACATTCTGGCCTACGTAGGTGGTCACTGCCAGGCAAAAGCTGTCCACGGGCATGAAGGCGAAGGTGTCGATCTTGTTGGCCGCCGAAAATCCGGCGGCGAAGGCCTCGCCAAAGCGGTTAATCAGGGCCTGGATCACCAGGACCGCCACCGCCAGTTGGCACTGCTGGATGCCGGAGGGCACGCCCAGCTGCAGGACCTTCCTCAGCAATCCACGGTCCATGGGGCTTCTGAAAAGGCGGATGTGGAAAGTCTTATACGTCCGGTTAATATGGAAAACACCAAATATCCAGGAGCAGCACTGGGCCAGAATGGTCGCCAGCGCCACACCGAGCACGCCCCAGTGGAACACCAGCACGAACAGGAGATCCAGCCCGATATTGATGCCGCAGGCCACCGCCAGAAACAGCAGCGGCGTCCGGCTGTCGCCCAACCCCTGAAGGATACCGGCATTGACGTTATAGCCCAGATTGCCGATGATCCCGGCAAAAACCACCGTCAAATAGATATGGGCTTCCTCATACACGCTCTCCGGCACCTGGATCAGCCGCAGGATCGGGCCTGAGGCCAGCAGAGCCAGCAGCGTCAGCGGCAGGATGCTCACCATCAGCGCACCGTACACCGTGTCCACCGACCGGCGGACCCCGTCCCGGTCCCTTGCGCCGAAAAACTGAGCGATCAGGATGCTGGTGCCGACGGCCAGCCCAATAAAGAGGGAGGTAAGCAAAAAGATAATGGGAAAGGCAATGCCGACCGCCGCCATGGCGGAGGTCCCCACAAAATTTCCCACGACCCAGCTATCCACCATGTTATAGAACTGCTCCAGTGCATTTCCAAAGAGCAGCGGCAGGGAAAAGCGCACCATGAGCCGCATGGGACTGCCGCGGGTCATATCCATTTCCTGCTCGGGCATGGGTACTCCCCTTCCCTCTTTTATCGGCGGTACGCCGCCCTTACGCCTGTTCCTTGTACCGCTTATAGATGAGGAGCAGTCCCTCCAGGATGAGACTGGAGTCCACATCGTCGATAAGCCCGGTGTTGTCCGCAATCAGCCGGGCCAGTCCGCCGGTAGCCACCACCCGGATATCGCCGCCGCCCAGTTCCCGTTTTGCCTCCCGGATGAGGTACTCCATGGCGCCGATATAGCCGACCACCGCCCCGGCCTGGATCTGGCTCACGGCGGTGCAGCCCAGCACCGTGTCCGGCTTGACCAGCTCCACCTTGGGCAGCATGGCGGTCTGCGTGAACAGGGCGTCGGCCGCGATGCGCACTCCCGCGGTAATGCAGCCGCCCATGTACTCCCCGGCCTCGTTGACCGCGTCCAGCGTCGTGGCCGTCCCGAAGTCCAGCACGATCAGGGGCGTTCCGTATTTGGCCATTGCCCCGATACAGGCCACCGCCCGGTCCGGGCCCAGCCGTTCGTCGCCGCTGACGCCGTAAGGCAGGCCGGGGTCCACTCCGTCGTCCACGATGATGGGGGTCTTGTTGAAGTATTTGATGATGGCGTTGGAAAGCGTGTGCATGACCTGGGGAACCACCGAGGCGATGATGACGTCCTCCACGTCCTCCGTCTTCAACCCGAAGCGCTGGAAATAGTCCCAGGCCGTCAGCCCAATCTCATCCGAGGTGCGGTTCGCATCGGTCATCAGCCGGAAGCTCCCCGTCAGGGCGTCCCCTTCGATCAGGCCAAAAACCATATTGGTATTTCCAACATCAATGGCAAGCAGCATTGCGCTTCCTCCTTCGCATGTTCCCACGTGCGGGCTCATACTGTTTATACTGGTACAGTGTAACACAGCGTGTCCGTTTTTTCCAGTAAAATAACGCCGTAAGTGGTTCTGTCCCAGCTCTGACAGCTGCCGGGATTCATCACCCACAGCCCGTCCTCCAATCGCTCGGCATAAGCCTGGTGTGTGTGACCGAACAGCAGGATATCCGCGCCCGCCTGCCGGGCGGCGGCGATGGCGCCGCCATAGCCCGTCTTTACCCGATGGGTATGCCCGTGCATCATCAGGACCCGCCGCCCCCGCAGCTCCAAAAGCCGCACGGCCGGCGCCAGGCAGAAGCCGTCACAGTTGCCGCAGACATATTCCAGCGGGATTTGGGGAAAACGGATGCCTAACCGCTCGGCGTCTCCGGTCAGATCCCCCAGGTGGAGGATCTGATCAGGCTTCTCCCGCTCCACCGCCTCCCGCATGGCGACCGTGTCCCCATGGGAGTCGGAAAAAACCACTGCTTTCATCTCAAGCCTCTCTTCCAAAACCGCCGCTGTGCAGTCACCTTCCCTGCCGCGGCACATATAATACTCTGAAACCAAATTTAGAAACCCCAACCGGCGGACCGGCGCGGCCGTGCCGCCTTCGAAGGAGGAAACTGCCATGGCAAATCGTCAGCCCAACATGAACGACCTTATGAAGAGCCCCCAGGCCGTCCAGCTTCTGAAAAACAGGACGGCGGTGGAAAATCTGGCCAAGGCCCCCGAGACCCAGCATCTGATGCATCTGCTCAACCAAAGCGCGGGCGGCGGCCTGAAATCTGCGGCGGAGGCCGCCATGAAGGGTGACACCTCCCAGCTTATGGGCCTGATGGACCGTCTGATGAAGGACCCAAACGGCGCCAAGGTGGTAGCGCAGCTCAATAAGACCATTCAGGGAAAATGACGGGCTCCCCCGCCTGAAGCTCCCCGGCACCGGATTGGAGGGATCAAACCATGGCCGACGACTTCACGGAACAACTCAATGCCGTACTCGGCAACCCGGAGGCCATGGGCCAGATCATGTCCATCGCCCGCGCCCTGACCGGGGACGGGAACGCCGCGCCGACGCAGGCCTCGACACAGCCGGATCCGCCTCCGATGCCAGCGGAGCCCGAACCCCTTCAGGCCGCGCCGCCCGCCCTGGAGACCCAAGCGCCGCAGAGCGCCGCCCCGGATCTATCCGGGATGCTGAATCTGCTGGGCGGCCTGCTGAACGGAGGCTCCGGCGGCAGCACGCTCCAGAACGGCGGAGGCAATCCCCTGTCCGCCCTGGCCGATCTGGACCCCAGGCTCATCCAGTTGGGGATGCGTCTGGTCAGCGAGTATAACCGTCCTGCCGATGACAAGACCGCCCTGCTGGCCGCTCTGCGCCCCTTTGTCAGGGAAGAGCGGTTTGCCAAGGTAGACCGGGCGATCCAGGCCGCCCGGCTGGCCCGGGTGGTTCGGGCCGCCCTTCGAATGTTCCGCGAAAGCAAGGAAGGGGGCGAAGGCGAACATGTATAACCGATACATCCCCAATGGCACAGCCTATACTCGGGTCGTGGAGGAGGATGCCCCTCCCTTCCGGCATCCTGAGCCGCCCCGCGGCAGCGCTTCGTCCCACCAGGCGCACCAGCCGCCGCAGACGTCTCACGCAGCGGAATCCTCCCAGTCCCACCGTGCCACCCCCCATGGCCCCGGACCGGCGGGAGCACATACCGCCCGCCAGCCGCCGCCCGGATCGTCCGGGCCGCTGGGCGGTCCGGACCGGAAAGCCTCTTGGCTGTCCGGGCTTCTGAAGGGCCTGAAACTGGACGAGATTGATACCGGCGATATCCTCCTGCTGCTCATCCTGCTCTTCCTGTTTCTGGACGGCGACGGGGACAACATCGAAATGGCCATTATCCTGGGCCTGCTGCTCCTGTTTAGCCTGGGTGGCAGGGAGAAAGAGAAGGAATAATGTCAAAACAGGCACGCGGAGGGGGCCCCTCTGCGTGCCTGTCTGCTATGCTCAGTCACTGGTACGGTGGAGCACCGTCCCGTCCGGCAGAGCGAACTCGGTGCCCTCGGTGGACTCCATGCCGGAGGCGCCGGCACTGAGCACCACCTGGCCGTCCTTGACGGTCTCGGCCGCCACCAGCAGCCCGTCGTTGACCGAGACCCAGTACCGCTGCCGGTAATGAAGCTCCGGGTCCTCCACCTCGACATAAATACAGGGGGCGCCACTTTTTTCCTCGTACCCCGTATCCGTGATAGAGTCCCGTTCCAGCGCCAGCACATCCTCGTAAGTCGGAATGCGCTGCGACAGATCCGCTGACCAGCGGTCCGCCGGGTAGCTGCGATACTCCCGGTCGTTGTTATACCAGAGGTAGAGCGTTCCCTCCCCTTCTCCGGTCTCCTCAATGATGCTGTGCTCCACTTGGCCGGTGGGTCTGGTCCGTTCCGTCTGGGTCCAGCGGGGCCAGATGGTGTCCGGCGCGCCGTCCACCCAAACCCGGGCCGTGTCCGCCGCATAGGCATCCCCGCCGACGGCGGTGAGGATGGTAACCGTCCGGGCATAGTTGCTGGGGCGGCTCAGCGTCTCGATCACGCTCTGCACCGTCTCCGGCGTGACCTCCACCGGCGTGAAAAAATCGCCGCCGGGTGTGCCCGGCTCAACCGTGCTGCCGGGCTCAGTCGCCGCCGGCAGTACCACCGCAGGGGTCCCCGGGCTGATGAGATTGAGCAGGAAGCTGGCGCCCACCGCCGCCACAATGACGACGGCGATCAGGAGGGCGAGCACCGTCTTATTCTTCTGTCCCAAGCCAGTCCCACCTCCCCCGCCTTCTGCCGCGTCATCTTTTACTGCGCACGAAACGCCTGCGGCGGTTCCGGCCGCAAGCCGAAATGCCACTCAATGGCGTCCGCGATCCGCCGGCAGGCAAATCCGTCGCCGTAGGGATTTACCGCATGGGCCATGGCCGCATAGGCCTCGGGACACTCCAGCAGTTCGGCCGCCATGCGGAAGATATCCTCCTGTTCCGTACCGGCCAGCTTGACGGTCCCGGCGGTGACGGCCTCCGGCCGCTCGGTCTCACGCCGCAGGACAAGCACCGGCTTGCCCAGGGCGGGGGCCTCCTCCTGGAGCCCGCCGGAGTCGGTCATGACCATGTAGCACCGGCCCATCAGGTTGTGCATCTCGTCCGCCGAGAGCGGCGCGATCAGATGGACGTTCGGCAGGCCGTCCAGGCCAGCGTGGGCCGCCTGCTGCACCACCGGCGACAGATGGACCGGATAGACCAGCTCGGCATCCGGAACGGTCCGGGCCAGCTGCCGCAGGGCCGCCATGATGTTTTCCATGGGGCGGCCATAGTTCTCCCGCCGGTGACAGGTCACCAAAATGACTTTTTTTCCTGCAAAATCCAACTGATTCAAAATATCAGTTGAAAAGCGGTAATCCTTTACAATTGTGGTTTTCAGGGCATCAATCACCGTATTACCGGTAATGAAAACGCCCTTGGTAATCCCTTCCCTGGCCAAATTCTCCCGGTTGGCCGCCGTCGGGCAGAAGTGGAGATCGGCTATGTCCCCTACCAGCGTCCGATTCATCTCTTCCGGAAAGGGAGAATACTTGTCATAAGTCCGCAGTCCAGCTTCTACATGGCCCACAGCCACCTTGCTGTAAAAAGCGGCCAGAGCCCCGGCAAAGGTGGTGGAGGTATCCCCGTGGACCAGCACCAGGTCCGGTCTCGCCTGGCCCAGCACCTGCTCCACCCCGGCCAGACACTTGCTTGTTATGGTGGACAACGTCTGATTGGGCTCCATGATGTTGAGGTCGTAGTCCGGCTTGAGCCGAAAGATCTCCAGCACGCTGTCCAGCATCTGCCGGTGCTGTGCCGTCACGCAGCAGAGGCTTTCCATACCGTCCCGTCCGGCCAACTCCCGGACCAGCGGGGCCATTTTGATGGCCTCCGGCCGAGTGCCGAAGATGGTCATCACACGGATTGGCTTCATGGCTTTTCCTCTCCTCCATCCGGTTTGGCTTCCGGCCTGTCCTTCTCCGGTTCGTCGGGGTGGTTTTTCCCGTTGTTATTCCCCCAAAACAGCCGGGCTGAGACCGCCCCGGCGGCGCAGAGGGCCAGAAGCAGCATCATCGCCTTCAGCGCGCCGCTGGTGGTGAGGACCACGGCGGACAGACCTAAAATGGCGCTGATGACGTACAGCACTGCCACCGCCTGCTTCTGGTTAAAGCCCATGTCGATGAGGCGGTGGTGGACGTGGCTCCGGTCCGGAGACATGGGGTTCTGCCCGTGGGCGATGCGGCGGATAAAGGCGAAGGCCGTGTCAAAAATGGGCAGTCCCAGCATCAGGAAGGGCACCGCAAAGGAGATAATGGTGTAGAATTTGAACAGCCCCTGGATGGACACTACCGCCAGCACAAAGCCCAGAAAGGTAGAGCCGGTATCCCCCATAAAGATCTTGGCGGGATTCAGATTGTAGGGCATGAATCCGATGCAGGACCCCGCCAGGGCGCCCATCAGCACCGCCACCTCCCAGTCGGCCACCGTCAGGGCGATGACCAGCAGGGTCATGGAGCTGATGGTCGACACCCCTACCGCCAGGCCGTCCAGCCCGTCGATGAGGTTGACGGCGTTGGTGATGGCCACGATCCACAGCACCGTGACGGGGATGGCCAGCGGCCCCAGCACCCACCAGGGGTTGCTGCTGAAGATATTGGGGTTGGACAGCACGGAGATCACGTTGCCTCCGTAGAGCACCGCCACCAGGGCGGCGATGATCTGGACCACGAATTTGAAGGAGGCCCGCAGGGCATAGATATCATCAAAGATGCCGAGGACGACGATGATCACCGCCCCCAGCAGCATCCCCTGGAGCTGCCGGGTCAGGTCGGCAAAGACCAGTACCGCCAGGGTAAAGCCTAGGAAGATGGCCAGCCCGCCCATCCGTGGGATGGGGTGGTCGTGCATCCGGCGGCCGTCTTTGGGCACGTCCACCGCTCCCACCTTCTGCGCCAAGGATTTGACCACCGGCGTGGCCACAAAGGAGATGAGCAGCGCCGTGATCAGGGCGGTGGCCACCAGCCCGAGAAAGCTCAATTCGGTCAAAGGCATGGGTATGTTACTCCTTTGTATCAGCGGGCCACAAAGCCGACCTTTTTATAGACCTTGCGCAGGGTCTTGTTGGCCACATAGCCGGCCTTCTCCGCCCCGGCGCGGTAGACGGACTCCAGATACGCCTTATCCGCCAGGATGCGCTCGGTCTCCTCCCGGATGGGGCGGAACATCTCCACCACGGCCTCGCCCACGGCGGGCTTGAAGGCGCCGTAGCCCTTGCCGTCGAACTCGGCCTCGATCTCGTCGAAGCTCCGGCCCGTGGCCACGGAGTAGATGGTCATCAGGTTGGACACGCCGGGCTTCTGCTCCGGGTCATACCGAACACAGCGCTCGGTGTCGCTGTCGGTAACGGCCTTCTTGAATTTGCGCAGGATGTCCTCCGGCTTTTCCAGCACGTAGACGCAGCCGTTGGGGTCCTTGTCGGATTTGGACATCTTGCTGTCCGGGCTGGTGAGGGACATGATGCGGGCCCCCACCTTAGGGATATAGGGCTCCGGGATCTGAAACACCTCTCCATACACGCCGTTGAAGCGGTTGGCAATATCCCGGCAGATCTCCACATGCTGCTTCTGGTCCCCGCCCACCGGCACCAGGTCGGCCTGATAAAGGAGGATATCGGCGGCCATCAGGGCCGGATAGGTGAAGAGCCCGGCGTTGATGTTGTCGGCATTCTTGGCCGACTTGTCCTTGAACTGCGTCATGCGGGAGAGCTCCCCGAACATGGTGTAGCAGTTGAGCACCCAGGCCAGTTCGGCGTGAGCGGGCACATGGGACTGGATGAAGATGGTGTTCTTCTCCGGGTCCAGGCCGCAGGCGATATAGGCCGCCATCTGGGTGAGCGTCCGCCGGCGCAGGTCGGCGGGGTTCTGACGTACCGTGATGGAGTGCATATCCGCCATCATATAGTAACAGTCGTATTCATCGGCCAGCTCCACCCAGTTCTTGATGGCCCCCAGATAGGAGCCCAGCGTCAGTTCTCCGCTGGGCTGGATGCCGGACAGAATCACTTTCTTCTCGTTTTCCATGCTTCAAACACCTCGAAATCAGGTTCGATACCCTGGATTTACATACTTGATTATCATATCACATCCCGCACCGCTTGACAAGTTTTACCCACACCGTTAGAATGGTCCCAGACACACAAAAGATCGTTTTGGAGGAATCGTCATGGATATGACTTGGTTTGAGGAGATGGAGCGCCGCATCCCGAACGGAGAGGTCCGCACCCGGTTCGCCCCCTCTCCCACCGGCTACATGCACGTGGGAAACCTGCGCACCGCCCTGTATACCTGGCTCATCGCCCGCCACGCCGGCGGCAAATTCATCCTGCGCATCGAGGACACCGACCAGGGCCGCCTGGTGGAGGGCGCCACCGACGTCATCTACGCCACTCTGCGCAAGTGCGGTCTCACCTGGGACGAGGGCCCCGATCTGGGCGGCCCGGTGGGCCCCTATATTCAGACGGAGCGCCGGACGCTCTATGGAACGTATGCCCAGCTTCTGGTGGAAAAGGGCGGCGCCTACCGCTGCTTCTGCGACAAGGAGCGGCTGGAGTCCCTCCACGGGGAAAACGGCATCGGCGGCTATGACGGCCGCTGCCGCCATCTCACCCAGGAGGAGATCGACGAAAAGCTTTCATGCGGCGTTCCCTATGTGATCCGCCAGCGCATCCCCGAAAGCGGCTCCACCACCTTCCACGACGCGGTGTTCGGGGACATCACCGTGGAGAATGAGACGCTGGACGACCAGGTGCTCATCAAATCCGACGGCCTGCCCACCTACAATTTTGCCAACGTGATCGACGACCACCTGATGGGCATCACCCATGTGGTCCGGGGCTCGGAGTATCTCTCCTCCGCTCCGAAGTACAATCTGCTCTACCAGGCCTTCGGCTGGGAGGTCCCCACCTATATCCACTGCTCTCCCGTTATGCGTGACCAGCACAACAAGATGTCCAAGCGCCACGGGGACCCCTCCTATGAGGATCTGCTGGCCATGGGCTTTTTGTCCGAGGCCGTGGTCAACTACGTGGCCCTGCTGGGCTGGTCCCCCAAGGGCGAGGAGAGCGAGCGGGAATTCTTCACTCTGGATGAGCTCTCTCACAGCTTTGACATCGGCGGAATCTCCAAGTCGCCCGCCATCTTTGACCTGGAGAAGCTGAAGTATTTCAACGCCAAATATCTCCGGGCCATGGATACGGACGCCTTCTGCGCCGCCGCCGAGCCCTATCTGAGGCAGGCGGTGAAAAACCCCGCCATTGACTGGAGGCTCATCGCTCCCCTGGTCCAGCCCCGGTGCGACACCTTTGAGGACATCGCTCCCCAGGTGGACTTTTTTGATGCGCTGCCCGACTACTCCACCGAGCTGTACGTCCACAAGAAGATGAAGACCAACCTGGAAAACTCCCTGGAGGCCCTGCAGCAGGTGCTGCCCGTGCTGGAGCGGCTGGAGCCCTGGACCTACGACTCCATCCACGACGCGCTCATCGGCCTGGCCGAACGACTGGAGCTGAAGAACGGCCGCATCATGTGGCCGGTGCGCACCGCCCTCAGCGGCAAGGCCGTCACCCCCGGCGGGGCGGTGGAGCTGTGCCAGATTCTAGGTAAGGACGAGACGCTCCGCCGCATCCGGACCGGCATGGAAAAGCTGGCCCAGTGATCGCCTGTACCCAAGCGGCGTCCTCCTTCGGGAGGACGCCGCTTTTTCATCTTCGATAAGGACCGGCACCTACAGCTCCACCACGCTGGTGGCTACCTGCTCGGTAAAGGCCCGGTCGTGCTCCACGAAGATCATGGTAGGCTGGTACGTCAGCAAAAGGTCCTCTATTTGCATCCGGGCGTACACATCTACGAAATTCAGCGGCTCGTCCCACAGGTACAGGTGGGACGGCTGGCACAGGCTGCGGGCCAGAAGGACCTTCTTTTTCTGGCCGTCGCTGTAGTCCGCCATGTCTTTTTCAAACTGTGTCCGCTGGAAGTCCAGCTTGCGCAGAACGGCTTTGAACAGGCTCTCGTCAAGTCCGCTTTCCCGAATAAAGGTCCTCAGGTCCCCCCGCAGAAAGGAGGCGTCCTGCGGCACATAGGAAATCTGTGTCCCCCCCGCCAGCCACACCGTGCCGGTGTGTGGGATCTCTTGGCCCAGCAGCAGCTTCAGCAGGCTGGACTTCCCCGCCCCGTTGGGCCCCCGGAGGGCCACCCGCTCCCCTCGCTCCAGGGTGAAGGAGAGAGGTGGGCAGACCGGCCCGCCGCCGTAATCCACGCAGAGGTCCTTCACCTCCAGGATGCGCCGCTGGGGGTGGCTCAGGGGGTGGAGCTTCAGCTCCGCCGCCGTCTCCAGGTCCCGCAGGAGCCCGGCTTTTTCCTCTGCGGCGCTCTGCCGGCGCTCCTCCACCGCTTTGGCGCGTTTCATCAGTTTGGCCGCCTTATGGCCCAGAAATCCCCGGTCCGGCCGCAGGCCGGAATTTCGGGTCCCTTTCTTGGCCCTCTCCGCCGCGTCGGACCAGCCGGCCGTCCGGCGCGCCGCCTCATCCAGCCGCCTGATGTCCTTTTTCAGCCGGTCCTGTTCCATGCGCTCACACTGATCCCTGCGTTTCTTGTTTTCCCACCAAGTGGAGAAGTTTCCTCTCTGCACCTCCAGCCCCGTCCGGTTGAACACCAGAACATGGTCCACACAGCGGTCCAGAAAGGCCCGGTCATGGGAGACCAGGATGAACCCTTCCTTACCCGCCAGATAGTCCGCTGCCAGCTCTCTCCCGCGCAGGTCCAGATGATTGGTGGGCTCGTCGATGAGCGGAAACCGGCCCTCCTGCAGAAACAGCAGGGCCAGCAGGAAGCGGGTCCGCTCCCCGTTGGAGAGGCTCTCAAAGGGACGGTGCAAAACGCCCTCCCCCAGCCCCAGACGGTTCAGTTCTCTTTGAAGCCGCCACAGCTCCAGGCCGGGGCGCAGCCGCCGGGCTGCCTCCAGCCCGTCCATACTTCCGTCCGGTATGGAAAGGGGAAAATAATCGAAGGACTCCGGGGCGGAAATGCTCCCCTGGTACTCCCCTTCTCCCATCAGCAGACGCAGCAGGGTGGTCTTGCCCCGGCCGTTCCGGCCAAGGAAGCCCAGACGCCAACTCGTATCCAGCCGGACGGAGACATCCTGAAACACGGGGACATCGCTGCCCTCGTAAGCAAAGGATACATGCGAGATCTCGATCAATGCCATAAAAGCACCTCCCATGCACAAAATAGGTGCGGAGCGGCTACGCTCCGCGCCTATTCCATCCATAAAGGGCGCAAAACGTGAGAGGAGCGCAGTCGCTTGCCGACAGGCACAGCAACACAGGCGTCCGGTCAGACACCCTGCCCGCTGTGCAGCCATTCAGCAAGTTATTTGCGCATCCTCCCACCTCAAATCTCACAAAATCACACTCACTATAGCACGATGCCCAAGGCTTGTCAAATCCATCCCGTGTAAGGCCCAAAAATTCTCATTTCATTCTGAGAATAAGGTATCCCGGCCGGGACCATGCTAACCGCAAAGGGGGCTTTCGAATGAATCATGCAACGTTCCGCCGCAGGACCCTGGTCCGGGCGGCCAGCTTTCTGCTCGCGGCTTTTGTGGTGGTCGGCGGTCTCGCCCTGCAGGCCCGGGCCCGGGCGGAAGCCTACCGCCTCTACCTGGAAAACGTCTACCGCCATGCCTTTGCCGAGCTCTCGGCCAATCTCAATGAGCTGGATGTGGCCCTGCAAAAGGGGATTTACGCCACCTCCCCTTCCATGCTGGGGGCCCTCTGCACCCAGATCTACGGCAAGGCCATATCCGCCCAGATGGCGCTGGGTGAGCTGCCCTACAGCAACGTCGAGCTGGAGCAGACCGCCGCCTTCCTGGCCAAGGCGGGGGACTACGCCGCCACGCTTTCCCGGTCCGCCGCCGTCACCGGCGCCTGCTCGGAGGAGCAGCGCGAGGCCCTGCGCGGGCTCTCGGCTGGGGCCAGCGATCTGTCCGCCCGGGTGGCGGGGCTCCAGAGCGACCTGATGGGCGGAACCGTCACCCTGGAAGACCTGGAGGCCGCCGAGGCCCGCCTTTCCGCCGCGGAAGGGAGCGGTCATACGCTGGCCGATTCCTCGTATCAGACCGTGGAGAGCGACTTTCCGGAGCTCCCCTCCCTCATTTATGACGGTCCCTTCTCGGAACACATTGCCGGGCGGACGCCCGCCATGCTGGAGGACCGGGAGGACATCGCGCAGGATGAGGCCCGGCTGGCCGCCGCCCGGTTTCTGGACCTGAAGCCCGAGCTCTTTACGCTGGTCTCTGTCGGGAGCGGCAGACTGCCCACCTATTCCTTCTCTGCCACGGTAGACGGTGGGGAGCTGTACGTGGAAGTCACCCGCCGGGGCGGCCTGGTGGTGGAGCTGCTCCATTCCAGGCAAGTGGAGTCCGCCGCCCTCTCCCGGGAGGAGGCCGTTGCCGCAGCCGCCGCTTTTCTGACCAGCCGCGGGTATCCCAATATGATGGAGAGCTACTTCATCGACCAGGGCAACGTGCTCACCATCAACTTCGCCGCCCAGCAGGGCGAGATCCTCTGTTATCCCGACCTGGTCAAGGTCTCGGTGGCTCTGGACAATGGACGGGTCGTAGGCTTTGAGTCAGAGGGCTATCTGATGAACCATACTCTCCGGGATCTGCCCGCCTCCTCCGTCAGCCTGGGCAAGGCCCAGTCGGTGCTCTCCCCCGAGCTTGACATTCTCTCCCACCGTCTGGCACTGATCCCCACCGGAGGCGAATATGAGGTGCTCACGCACGAGTTCAAATGCCAGTCTGCGGATGGCCGGCACGTTCTGGTCTATATCAACGCACAGACCGGCCAGGAGGAAAAGATCCTCATTCTTCTGGAGGACGAATCCGGCACCCTGGTGATCTAGCCGTTCCCCCACGGGCGCAGCGCCGCCTCCTCGGCAAACTGCCGGCTGTAGAGGGTATGGTAGTAACCCTGCCGCCGCAGCAGTTCCTCGTGCCGGCCCTGTTCTACGATACGGCCTTCCTTCACCACCAAGATCAGATCCGCATGCCGGATGGTGGACAGCCGGTGGGCGATGAGGAACGAGGTCCGCCCCTCCAGCAGATGGGCGATGGCATTTTGGATGAGCTGCTCGGTCTCGGTGTCGATCGAGGAGGTAGCCTCGTCCAGCACAAAGATACGCGGATCGGCCAGCACGGCCCGGGCGAAAGAGATCAGCTGCTTTTCCCCGGTGGACAGCCGGTCTCCCCCCTCCCCCACCGGGCTGTCATAGCCTTGCTCTAGCTTGTTGACCACGGTATCGGCGCTCACGGCCTCGGCCGCCCGGCGGACCTCCTGATCGCTGGCCTCCAGCCGCCCGTATCGGATGTTCTCCATCACCGTCCCGGAAAAGAGGTGAGGGCTCTGGAGCACGTAGCCGATGCTGCTGTGCAGCCAAAGCTGGCTGCGCTCCCGGTAATCCACGCCATCGATGAGGATGCGGCCCGCCGTGGGCTCGAAAAAGCGGCAGGCCAGGTTGACCAGGGTGCTTTTGCCCGCCCCGGTCTCTCCCACGATGGCTACGGTGGTGCCCGCCGGGATGTGAAGGCTGAAGTGGCTCAGCACATCCCCGCCGCCGTCCGGGTAGCGGAAGGATACGTCCTCAAACGTGATGTCTCCCCGGATGGGCTCCCAGTTCTCCCGCTTGGGATGAAAGGTATCTCCATACTTCTCCACCACCCGGGGCGCATCCACCACCTGCGGCACCTCCTGCAGCAGACCGGTGACCCGTTCGATGCTGGCCTGCATGGAGATAAAGTCGGCCAGATTGCGCGCAAACTGCTGAATGGGCTCGAAGATGCCCACCGCATAGGAGGTGAAGGCGGAGAGTGTCCCCAGCAGAAGCAGATCCCGGCTCACCAGAAAGCCTCCTCTGGCCAGCACCACCGCGGTGGCCGCCGAGCTGACAAAGAGCACCAGGGGGATATACACGGCGGAGAGCCGGGCGGCCCGCACGGACGAAGTCCGCATCTCCTCGGTGAGGTTCCGGAATTGGCGGTGGTTCTGCTCCTCGATGACCAGCGTTTTGGATGTCTTGGCGCCGGTGATGCCCTCGTTGAAGGCGCCGGTGATCTTGGAGTTGAGCTTACGCACCTTTCGGTTCCAGTGGAGGATGCGGTTTTGGAAATACCAGGTCAGCACGGCAATGGCGGGAACCACCAGGATGATCAGCAGGGCCAGCTGCACGTTCAGCAGCAGCATGGCGGCAAAAACGCCCAGCACATAGGCCAGGGACCAGAGCATGTCGAACAGATTCCATGCCGTCATGGTGGCAATGCGGTTGGTATCGCTCATGACCCGGGAGTGGATGTACCCCACCGGGGTCACATTGTAATAGGAAAAGGACAGGGTCTGCAGGTGGACAAAGCAGGCCCGTTTCAGGTCCCGCCCAAAGTACATCTCGATGCGCATGGAGCCGCGGGTAAACACGATTACAAAGAGAGCCTGGAGCAGGATGGCAGCAAAGTAGGCCGCTCCAAAGCCGAACATGCCCTCCGTCGTCCCCATCTCGATGAAGCTGTCGATGGCATAGCGCTGAAAGAGGGGCAGCAGAATATCGATCAGCGCGCACAGAAGGTTGAATACCACCACCATGGCAATGGTCTTCCGGTAGGGGCGCAGATAGGGCGTCAGCCCCCTCCACACCCGCCAGTCAAAGGATTGGGCATACTCCTTTTCCTCATAAGCCATGCTCTTGCGTCCCTCCTTCCGCCTCCAGCAGCACCCGGTCGTCGCGGTTCATCTGGATGTCGTAGATGCGCTTATAGATTCCGCCCTGGGCCAGGAGCTGGGCATGGGTCCCCAGCTCGGCCACCCGGCCATCCTCCAGAACCAGAATCTGGTCGGCCTGCATCAGGCTGGTAACCCGGTGGGAGATCAGGATGACGGTGCAGCCCTGCTCATACTCCTTCAGCGCGGCGCGGATCTGGGCGTCGGTCTCGGCGTCCACGGCGGACAGGGAGTCGTCAAAGACCATGATGGGGGCCTGCTGCATCAGCATACGCGCGATGGCCACCCGCTGCTTCTGTCCGCCGGAGAGGGTCACACCCCGCTCTCCCACCATGGTATCGTAGCCCAGGCGCATCTCCTCCATGGCCCGGTCCACGCAGGCCACCCGGGCGGCGTGACGCACCTCCTCCCGGCCGGCCTGTGGGGCGGTGGCCCGGATGTTCTCTTCGATGGTACGGGAAAAGAGGAATGGCTCCTGGAGGACCAGACCGATATGGCGGCGCAGGTAATCTCTGGGGATCTCCGCCACATCCACCCCGCCGATGGTCACCCGGCCCTGCCCCGGCTCCAGATCGTAAAAGCGGTCCAGCAGATGAATCAGAGTGCTTTTCCCGCTGCCCGTGCCGCCCAAAATGGCAAAGGTGGTTCCGGCCGGGATCGTGAAGTCCACGTCCCGCAGCACCGGAGCCTGTGCTTCATAGCCGAAGGTAACATGCTCGAAGCGGATATCCCGGTCCATGGGCGGTGTCACCGGCCGGGCCGGCCGGCTCTCCTCCCCGGCGCTCAGGATATCATTCACCCGGTCGATGGACACGCCGGCCTTGCTCATCTCGGACAAAATGCGGCCCAGGGCACGGACCGGCCAGACCATGGCGGCATTATAGGACAGGAACGCCAGCAGTTCCCCCGAGGTGATGCCTCCGTCCACGGTCTTCTGCACCCCGGCCAGCAGCACCGTCAGGATCTGTAGGCCGGTAATCAGGTCGCCGCTGCCCCAATAGGCGCTCAGGATCTGCCCCAGCTTGATCCAAAGCTGAGAAAACCGCTCGTTCTTCTCATCAAAGCGCTGGATCTCGAAGCGCTCCCGCCCGAAGGCCCGAACCACCCGCACCCCCGTCAGGTTCTCCTGTACCGCCGTGGAGAGCTCCCCTTCCGCCTCATCCGCCGCCAGGAACCGGCTGGCGATTTTGCGGTAGAAAAAGACGGAGTAACCCACGACCACAGGCAGAAAGGCCAGGGCGATGAGCGAGATCGCTACGTCCATAGAGAACATGATCGCCAGATAAAAGGTTATAAGAAAGAGGGTGCGAAAGGCTTCCAGAAA
Organism: uncultured Eubacteriales bacterium; assembly: GCA_902492005.1. Lineage (GTDB taxonomy): Bacteria > Bacillota > Clostridia > Oscillospirales > Oscillospiraceae > Intestinimonas. The sequence continues at coordinate 2,280 of CABUJV010000007.1, read as the reverse complement.
TTGATTTGTGACAAAGCTGCGAATGACCTCTACGTCAGAGGTACACCTCTGGATGATCTCCCCCGTCTGATGGGCCGTGTGCCACGCAAAGGGCAGGCGCTGGATGTGACCGTAGAGCTCGTCCCGCATCCCCTTGACGAACCGCTCGGAGCACTTGGCTGTGCACAGGCGGCTGAAGTAGTTGCAGACGCCGGACGCCGCCGCCGCCGCCAGGACCGCTGCGGCGGCCCAAGCCAGCGCCCAGGTCAATTCCAGGCCGCCCATCCACTCTGCAGCAGCGTCCGGCAAGGCAAACGGCCTGTCGCCAATAATTGAATCCACGGTTGTCCGAATGATCTGAGGCGTCACCGCGTTGCACACCGTGTTCAGCATTGAAAAGACCAGTGCCGCCAAAAACAGGCCCAGCAAGTCCCTCAAGAAGTGCCAGATCAGCGCCGCCTTTCCGCGGCGTGTTTGCTTCACAAAGGATTCCTCCTCTCTTTTCCGACAAAAAAAGCGCCCCTGGGGGCGCAGAAAGACCACAGGCCGTCTCTGTCCAGAAATATGCGGCCAGCGCCCCCCGGACGGGGACGGCAGGGCCTCCATGCTGCGTTCTTATGTATTTTTATCAGTATAACCTGGGCTGAGCAATTCGTCAAGTCTACTGCAGTTGCACCCAATCCCATCTTCCACTATAATAAATCTGATCTGCTCTTAAAAGCAGATCAGATTGGAGGACTCCCATGCTCACCATCACGCTGGAATCACACAGCTCCCAGCCTCTTTATGAACAGCTCTACCGCGGCATCCGGCACAAAATCGAACTGGGCGCTCTGGCCGCCGGTGAACGGCTCCCCTCCAAGCGGGCCCTGGCCTCCCATCTGAAGGTCAGCGTGGTGACCGTGGAGGGGGCCTATGGGCAGCTCTTGGCAGAGGGCTATCTGCGCTCCGAGCCCAAACGCGGCTTTTTTGTCCAGCCCTTTGAGGCGCAGTCCGCCCCAGCCGCCATTCCAGCCCCGCCTTCCGCCCCCGTTCCTGTAAAGGAAAAAAACATTCGATATGACTTTTCCACCAACGCGGTGGACACCGCCCGCTTCCCCTTCTCCACCTGGGCCAGACTCATGCGGGAGGTACTGACTCAGGAGGACAGCGGCCTCCTGGCCGCCAGCCACCCCCAGGGGGTGGAGGAACTGCGGCAGGCCATCGTCCGTTATCTGGGCGACTTCCGCGGCATCCAAGCCAAGCCCGAACAAATCGTGGTGGGCGCCGGGTCCGAATACCTGACCGGCCTGCTGACCCAGCTTCTGGGCCGGGAGGGTGGCTACGCCGTGGAGGACCCCGGATACCGGAAGCCCGCCCGCATTCTGGCCAGCAACGGCGCGCAGGTGGTGCCCATCCCGCTGGACGACCAGGGACTACGGGTGGATCTTCTGGAGCGGAGCGGAGCGCGGGTGGCCCACGTCACCCCCTCCCACCACTTTCCCCTCGGCATGGTCATGCCCGTAACCCGGCGCAAGGCCCTCCTGTCCTGGGCGGGAAAGTCGGGGGAACGCTATATCATCGAGGACGACTACGACAGCGAGTTCCGTTTTTCCGGTCGCCCCATCCCTGCTCTCCAGAGTCTGGACGCCGGAGAGCGGGTCATCTATCTAAACACCTTTGCCAAGAGCCTGGCCCCCTCCCTGCGCATCAGCTACATGGTGCTGCCGCCCCATCTGCTGGCCCGTTACCGGCAGGAGCTGCAGTTCTATTCGTCCACGGTTCCATCCTTTGAACAGTATGCGCTGGCCCGGTTCATGGAGCGGGGGCACTTTGAGCGCCACATCGCCCGAATGCGCACACTTTATAAAGGAATCCGGGATGCTCTTCTGTCCGCCGCCCAGGAAGAGGGGATTACCTCCCACGGGACCTTCTCCGGCGCGGAGGCGGGTCTCCACCTGCTGCTGCAGATGAACAACGGCATGGCGGAGCCGGAGCTGGTCCGTCGGGCGGCGGAGGCCGGCGTGGGCGTCTATCCCCTCTCCAGCTACTATCTGGCGCCCGGAACCCGCTCCGTCCCCTCAACACTGGTCATGGGCTATGCCCGGATGCGCGGGGAAGACATGGCGCCCGCCTTTGCCCTGCTCCGCAAGGCCTGGGCACTGGAACGGCCCTGAAGACAGGCGCGCTCCGCCTCTTCGAGGTGAATCAGGCGCGCTTTCATGAAAGGTAAAACCCTGTAACCATAACGGTTACAGGGTTTTACCTTTGGCGGAGAAGGAGGGATTTGAACCCTCGCTGCGGTTTCCCACACTACTCCCT
>CABUJV010000006.1 GCA_902492005.1 uncultured Eubacteriales bacterium | reverse complement strand
CCGCCGGCAAGGAGGCCAGCGGGACCGGCAACATGAAATTCATGATGAACGGCGCTCTGACCATCGGCACCCTGGACGGGGCCAACGTGGAGATGCACCAGCAGGTGGGGGACGAGAACATCTTCCTGTTCGGCCTCAAGGCCGACGAGGTGGCGGAAAAGAAGGCCAGAGGCTACCGCTCCTACGAGTATTACATGCAGGACGCGGCCCTCAAGGCGGTGATCGACCAGATCGCCCGGGGCTTCAACGACGGCGTGGCCTATACCGATCTGACCAACCGGCTCCTCTTCGGCAACGGAGCGCCCGCCGACGAGTATATGCTCCTGGCCGACTTCGCCAGCTATCGGGACGCCCAAGCCCGGGCGGGCCAGGCGTACTTGGACCCAAAGAACTGGAACCGAATGTCCTTGGTCAACATTGCCCGGTCCGGTATCTTTGCCGCCGACCGCTCCATCCGGGACTACGCCCGGGACATTTGGCGTGTGCCGGTCAAAGAGTAAAAACGTGCCCGGAGCTCCGGCTCCGGGCACGTTTTTTGATTTATATATTACTTTTTTGCCGCGCCCAAAATACAAAATGGCAGGGATGGGGTGAGCATCAGCGCGATTGCATCATTCCCCGCACGGCTCAGGCGGAGCGTTTCCCGCCCCCGGTACAGCAGGCGATGAGGACCGTACCGGCCGAGTCCAGGGCGAGAAGGCCCAGGCACAGGGCAGTGTAGCCCCCCCAGCTGGCATAAACGACGCTGCCCAGCAGCGGCCCCAGCAGGGATGCGGGGACCATTTGCAGCGCCATGATGGAGAGATTTTGCGTATAGTACCGGGCGCCGAACAGGCTTCGCACCAGGGCGGCGCAGAGGCTGGACATCCCACCGTAGCTGACGCCCAGCAGCGCCAGCCCCGCCAGCAGCAAGGGCAGGGAGTTTAGGCGGAAGGCGAGGGCCATGACCGTCACGGCGGCCACCATCAGAAGGCTGTCCCCCAAGACGCTGCTCTGTCGTCCGGCATCGTCGAACAGGCGGCCGAAGCCCAGCCGTCCCAGGCAGCCAAAGGCTGTGATGACCCCGGACAGAAGGGCCGCCGTCTCTATCCTGGCCCCCAGCGCCAGGGCCATCTGGGCCGCGCTTCCGATGGCGGCCAAGCCGCTGGCCGTCAGGACCATCAGCCAGAGGAACACTCCGTAGAACCGCCCTGTGCGCAGCATCCGACCGGGAGATAGCTCCTCCCCGTGTTCCCTGAACGCCTCCGGCCCGGCCGGCGCCGGTGCGGGCAGGCGGTACAGCGTCAGGCCGCCCATTACCAGTATCAGCCCCTCAAAGACCCCGAAGGCTAGCAGCGTCTTGTTCCAGCCCAGACTGCCCAGCAGCCCGTTGGCCACAGCAGCCATGGGGAAGGTGGCAAAGCCGTAACAGGTCAGCAGGATGCCGCTGCACAACCCCGGCCAGTCGGGAAACCACTTGGCGCTGTAGCCCAAAAGGGCGTTGTAGGCCATGCCCACTCCGCAGCCGCACAGCACTCCGTAGCCCAGAGACACCCCAGCCAAGGTGGGCCACCGTCCCGCCGCCGCGAAGCCCGCGGCCATCAGGGCCGCGGTACACCACAAAAGCCGCTGCACGGGCCAGCGCGGGGACAGGAAGCCGCTGAACAGGGACCCGGCGCAGTAGGCGCACATAGAAAGGGTGAACACCCCGGAGGTCTCCGTCCGGGTCCACCCGTAGGTTTCCTCCAGGGGGATGACGAACACCGACCAGGCGTACAGCACCGCCACCGACATCAGCAGCGCACAGCATAGGGCCAGCGCGCCACACCGTTTTTTCCCCATCGGCTCTTCCTCCTGACAAGAACGCCCCCCAGACCAAACTGGGGGGGCGTTCGGGGTCAAACATATTATTTCTTTCTGACGTGGAACATGCGGAAGTCGATCTTCTCCGGGACCTCCACGTCCTCGGCCTCCAGTGTTCTGCCCTCCCGGGCGGCCAGGGTCTGCTGGATAAAGATGTACTCGTTGGGCAAGGAGTTGTCTCCCTCCCGCAGGTCCGGGATCTCCAGGCCGCCGTCCTCCTCCAGGATGGCCAGGGCCTCCTCCGGACGACCGGTATGGGCCAGGGCAAAAGCGTGATAGGCCTTTACCATGGGGGCGGCCTGCTGCACAGGCGTCAGCTCGTCGTATACCGAGTTCATCAGGCCGTACTCCCCCGCCTCATAGGCAAAGCGGAGGGTCTCCTTGGCCAGCGCCAGGTCGGCCGGGTTGATGGCCCTGGCCTTGGCCATCAGATAGGCGCTGCGGCGTTCGTCGCCCAGCACCCGCCAGACATTGGCCAGGCCGTGGTAGCCCCAGGTGCTCTGCTCCAGGGCCATGGAGCGCTCAAAGGCATCCCTGGCCTCCGCGTAGAGGTCCCGGGCGAAGTAGCACAGGCCCAGATTGTACCAGGCGTACCAGTTCCGCTCGTCTGCGGCCTGCACCGTCTTTTTCAAGAGTTCAAACCACTCGTCCTGCACCAGGAAGGAGGCGGGCGGCTGCTTTGGATCCGGGCAGTCCAGATAGCCGTTTTTCAGGAAATGGTACCACACCTGCTGCTCGCTCTCCAACTCGCCGAAGTCCAGATACCCGGCCACCGGCTTGCGGCCCCGGGACTCCTGCATCAGGTTGTCCAGGGGCCCCCAGCCCTGGCCCTTCAGGACCGCCTTGGCCGGGGAGGTGGCGGCGTTGTGGGTGGCGGCCAGCAGGGCGTCCATTTCCTCCTCGGGGAGGAGCTCGTCCAGCCACTTCTGGACCGTCTGCTTGCTCTCCTGCCAGGACCCGTGGACGCGCCGGGGGTCGAAGTCCACCGCGCCGTATACCTCCAGCCACTCCCAGGCGGTCTGGGGCGGCATGGGCAGAGACTCGTTCTGGGTAGGGGCCAGACCGGCCTGGATCTCCAGGTAAGGCTGGTCGTAGCCGGAGCCGCCGGTGAGGAATTTCTGCCAGTTGTCGCCTCCCACCGAGGTGCCCCACACGAACATCTTCCGGCCCTTCTGGCGGCGGGTGGAGGCGTGGATGATGCCCTTGCCGTCGGCGCGGACATAGGCCTCGTACTTCCGCTGCCCCTCGGGAATCTTGTAGAAGTGGTCCACCACGATGGTGTGGTTGGTGGGGTAGGACAGGTCCACTCCGTCCACCATGGGGATGGACTGCTTATAGACCGGGTCCTCGTCCTGGTTGATATAGGCCTCGTCTGCGGGGACGATAACCCTGGCCCCCTCCTCCTGCTTCACTGCGATGGTGCTCCACCAGTAGACGGGCTTGACCTCGGTGGAGCCGTTGACCAGCCGCATCCGGGCAAAGAGGAAGGGCACGTCGTCCTTAAGAAAGAAGTCCATCTGGAAGGTGTTGGCCCGGATGCGCTCGAAGGCGTAGAGCCGCAGCACGGGGGTGCCGTCGTCCAGCGCGTAGGAGGCGGCAAAGATGGGGGAGCAGGTGAGGGCGGAGTGGCCCCGCACGCCGCAGTTCCACTCCACGCCGCCGGAGAACCAGGCGTTGCGGACGGCAAAGTTGCAGGGGCGGAAGACGGGGTTGTTGATGATGAGGTCCCGCTGCCCCACCTTGTCGTACAGCGACCACATGCGTCCGCCCAAACCGGGGACGAAGGTGGCCTTCAGATAGCGGTTTTCCAGCACCGCCACGTCGAAGACCTGATCGGTCTCGGAGCGGTCGTAGTCGTCCTGGCTGGTGTAGGGCAGCATGTGGAGAATGTTGCCGTAGTTGATGTACAGGCCCTCGGACTCGTCCAGAATGCTGGTCTTCTCAAACATCTTCTGCTTGTAGAGGATGGGATAGTCGCCGTCCGGCCCCAGGTGGGAGCCGGAAATATGCATTTTCTCGAAGGTAAGGCTGCTCATGTCGTGCCCCCCTTATTTAATACGTCACTTCGACGGGGACACCCTTCTCGGCGGACTCGATGATGGCCAGCAGGGCGATGCAGGTCTTGCGGGAGTCCTCCAGGGTGACGCGGAACTCCTGGCCGTCCACCAGACGGTCGATGAAGTCGCGGATGGACTCATAGGACAGGCCCTTGCACTTGCCGAACACGAAGTTGCTCACCAGGATGTCGGGCACCATGATTTTCTCCTGATCGGCGAAGGTGATAAGGTCGTGGTTGGAGAGGTTCAGGTTCACCATACCCTCGGTGCCCATGATGGAGAAGCGGAAATCGTTGATATTGCCGTTGCCGTTGGGGGTAACCCAGCCGTTTTCCATGTGGGCGATGCCGCCGTGCTCGAACTCAATGGTGCTCAGATAGATGTCGGGGGTATCCACGCCCTCGGCCTTCAGAATGCCCTCCCGCTTGACGGAGTAGACCCGCTTGACCTCGTCGTTGAACAGCCACCGCAGGGTATCCAGAGAGTGGCTGCCCAAAAACCAGAGGATGGAGGACTTGGCCGCCCAGGGCAGCAGGTCGGTGGCGCACCACTTGATGTCGCTGTGGCGGATGTAGGCGGTATAGGGCTCACCCAGCTTGCCTGCCTCAATGAGCTGCTTACAGGTGTTGAAGGGGGCATTCCAGCGGTTGTGCAGGTCCACCATGCACCGTACGCCATTGCGCTTGACGGCTTCGACGATGCGCTCGGCGTCCTCACGGGTGGTAGCCAGAGGCTTTTCGATGAGCATGTCCTTCTTGTGTTCGGCAAAGCAGCACGCGATGTCGGCGTGGGCGAAGTCGGGGGTCACGATGGCCACGGCGTCGATATCGGCTTTCTCCGCCATCTCCCGGTAGTCCGTATAGATCTCTCTGATCCCAAACTTGTCGGCGATGGCCTGGGCCCGCTCGCGGTTCATGTCGCAGATGGCCACGGGGTCGGCGTTGGCGTGCTCCTTGTAGATGTAGGCATGGGTCTCCCCCCAGGTGCCGGCCCCTACAATCCCCATTTTGATTTTCTTTTCCATGTTGCGTCACCCTATTTCATCATAATAAAATGGAATCCTACCGTTCAGCCCTTGACGGCGCCCGCCGTCATGCCAGCCACCAGATGCTTTTGCAGGAGCCAGAAGATGACGACCACGGGGACGGTAATCATCACGGCCCCGGCCATCAGCGTACCCCAGTTGGTGTCATATTGTCCCTGGAAGCTGGCGATGCCGATGGGCAGCGTCCAGTTGTCGTAGCTGCGCAGCAGCACGCTGGCAAACACATACTCGTTCCAGCCGGAGATAAAGGCGAATATGGTGGTGGCCGCCAGGCCCGGCAGGGACAGGGGCAGCACGATTTTGGTGAACACCTTGAAGCGGTTTGCCCCGTCCACCATGGCGGCCTCGTCGATGGTGGGGGAGATGGAGTCGAAGTAGCCCTTCATCATCCAGGTGCAGAAGGGGACGGTAAAGGTGGTGTACGCCAGAATCAGGCCGAACATGCTGTCCACCAAATTCAGGTTGCCCATAATGACGTACAGCGGCACCACGATGAGGGCGCCGGGGATTACCTGGGTGGTGAGGATGATGTAAGACAACGCGTTGCGCCCCTTAAAGCGAAAGCGGGAGATTCCGTAGGCGCCCAGCGTGGCGATGACCAGGGAAAACACCGTTGTGCACAGCGAGACGATGACGCTGTTTCTCAGCCACGTAGTGAAGCTGAAGGCGCCGGTGGTAGCCAGCATGGCCTTGTAGCCTTCCAGGGTGGGCGCCTTGGGGAAAAGGGTGGGCGCGGCGTACACCTCGCTGGCCGGCTTGAAGGACACCGAGATCATCCACACAAAGGGGAACACGGCAAACAGGCAGATGAGCACCGCCGCGATGATGATGCCGATTTTTAATCCACGTGATTTCTTCATGCCTTCTCTCCTTTGCTCAGGGCCCGGAAGTATAGGCCGGTAAAGATACAGCTTGCCACCAGCATGATCATACCCACCGCTGAGGCCTTGCCGAAGTCGAAGTACTTAAAGGCTGTCTGCTGCACGAAGATGGTCAGGATTTCCGTGGCCCGGGCGGGTCCGCCCTTGGCCAGCAGGTAGGCGATGGCGTAGTCCTTGAGGGTCCAGATGATCAGCAGCAGGAACACCACCATGGACACCGGCTTCAGCGAGGGCCAGGTGATGTCGCGCAGCTGCTGGAACCTGCTGGCACCGTCCACCGTGGCCGCTTCGTACATCTCCTGATCGATGCCCTGCAGGCCGGCCAGGAGCATGATGGCCACGAAGGGGAAGCCCTTCCAGATGTTGACCGCCATGGCCGCCGGGAGGGCCAGATTCTTGTCCAGCAGCCACCCCAGGTTCCCCGACAGAACCCCCATCCCGTTCAGCACGGAATTGATCACGCCGTAGTCCTTGTCGTACATCAGAATCCAGACCAGACACGCCACCACCTCGGGAACCGCCCAGGGGATGATGACCAGGGCCCGGGCCAAGCCGCAGCCCTTGAACTTGGTGTTCAGGGCCAGCGCAGTGACAAACCCCAGAATAAACCGGGCCGCCACTGTCACCACCATGTACAGCAGGGTCACCTTCACCGAGTTCCAGAAAAAGCTGTCCTGAAACACGCTGACATAGTTCTCCGCGCCCACAAAGTAGTGACCGTCCGGCGACGGTTTCATCATCTTCCAGTACTGTACGCTCATAACCGCCGCTTTCAGGATCGGATAGGCCAAAAAAACGGCCAATATGATCACCAGCGGCAAAATAAAGAGGTAGCCGCTCTTCGTATCACGGCTTATTTTCAGTCTTTTCATTGGGCGCCCCCCATCTTCAGGCGGAAAGAACCGGGCTCGGCCCCGATTCGCGATTCCGTTTGACTGCTTTAAATTTCCGGCGCCGGCGGCGGATGCCGCCGGCGCCGTCTGTTTGACTCTGCGTGGGTACTCAACCCATGATGGCGGCCATCTGGTCTCTGGCCTGGTCCAGAATGGGCTTGACATCCACCGGCTGGTCGTTGAAGATCTCAGCGGCGGCGTCGATCATAACCTGATTGAGCTCGTTGTACTCGGGAATGGCGGGGTCGGAAACCTGAGGCGCATAGTTGTTGCTGAGGAAGTCGTAGAAGAGCGCGGACATGGGATAGGCGTCCTTGTACTCCTGCGAGGAGGCGTACTCGGTATTGGCCGGGATCTGGCCGCACTCGGCGATGATCTTCTGGGCCTCTTCGGTAGTCATCCAGACCAGGAAGTCCCACGCCTCGTCGGGATGCTTGCAGTTGCTGCTGATCATGCTCAGCTCGGGGTAGTTCTGGGGGTTGGGCTTGTAGGTCTGGCCCTCATACACGATGTCGAACTGGGGGATGATGCCGATGTCGTCCATCATGGCGGCGTCATGCTCCTGGCACATGCCGATGAACCAGGGACCGTCCATGCAGAAGGGGACCTCACCGTTCCAGAACATCTCGCGGGAGTCCTTCTTGTCCAGCACCAGCTTGCCGCATTTTTCCACGGCGATGAAGTCGTTCCACCACTGGGCTGCCCAGACATTTTCGGGGGAGTTGCAATTGAGGTTATCCGCGGTGAAGGGGCCGTTGTTGTCATCCTTGAAATACAGACCGCCGGAGACAGGGCGGGCGATCAGGCGGTTCCACTCGCTGACGGAGAAGGCGTGAGAGCCGTACACGACGCCGGTGGCCACGCTGCCGTTCTGGCTGAACTGCCTGCAGACCTCCAGAAAATCGTCCTGAGTCTTGATGGAGGCGGGGTCGATGCCCTTTGCTTCCAGCATGGACTTGCGATAGAAGATGGCGGTGGTGCCCCAGGAGTAGTTGGACAGGCCCAGCACCTTGCCGTCGTATGTACAGGTCTCCTGTCCGGTGAGCTTGCCCTCCAGGCCGGAGGCGTTGAAGCGGTCAGTGAGGTCCAGGAAGGTGCCGCCTTCGCGCAGGGTCTGGTAGGAGGCCACGTTCTCGGGGTACACCTGGATGATGTCGGTTTCGTTGTTGGCCAGGATAGCAGTGGTCAGGTTGTTCCAGTAGTCGGCATAACCGGCGCCGGAAATCTCAATCTGCACGTTGGGGTTCTTTTCGTTGTAGGCGGCCACCAGCTTGTCGATGGCAGCACGGTGGGGGGCCTCCACATAGAGCTGGGTGGCCATGGTCAGCGTAATGGTTTCGCCGCTGTCGCCGCCGGTGGGCGCCGCGGGCTGAGATCCGGTGGGCGCCGGAGCCTGGCTGCCGCCGCCGCAGGCGGCTAGGGAGAGAGCAAGAACCATTGCAAGAGAGAGCGCGATCAGTCTTTTCGCCAATTTCATTTCGGTACCTCCTTAAAATTGTAATCTGGTGCGGTATAAGTCCGGGTCTGCGTATCTTCTTTTTCCGACGGTTTAGCCTCCCTTCCGTTTCAACGTAGCAAACAGATAGTCCTCAATCACATCGCCCACATGGTCCTCCAAGAGGGCGGCGGGCTCATTTTCCAGTGCCGCAGTCCGCACCCGCACGGCCTGGCGGGGCAGATACTGGCTGAGCAGGGAGGAGGGCGCAGGATTCTTCCTCAGGTTTTCCATCAGCCGCCGGACAGCGGCCTGGACCTCCCCGTCGGTCAGGTAGTAGCGGGCCCGGTCGGACAGGCTGAAGGCCCGGTCGTACTTCTGCTGGACGGCGGTGCCGTGGTAGTGCTTTTTCCAATGCCTGTCGTCCCGGAGCATGGCCTCCTCCAGGACCTGGCGGAAGTTGCTCAAGGGGAGGCCGCCGCCGGACAACCGCTCACGCTCGATGTTCTCCAGGGCGAACAGACCCTCACGGACGGCGAAGGTCAGGGCGGGCCCCACTTTCAGGATGGCCACGCCGTCCTCCACCATCTTCCGCAGGCCGTACCTGGTCTGATAGTCGGTGGAGTGTCCTTCCAGTACCAGCCGGTCGTACCGGCGGATGGCCCGGGTGATTTTGGCCGCCTTTTCCCGGTCGTAGTCAAACACGTCGGCGCTGCCGAACTCCACGCCGGGCTGGACCACTACGGCCACCACCCGGCTCCAGGCGTCCTCCAGGCCCCGGGAGAGGAAGGCCTCCCGGAAGGCGTTCAGGGTGTGCTCCAGGTCGGCGGGCTCGGTGACGGCCACACCCTCCTCGGCCTCCTGTGCGCCGCCGGGGATGGGCACCTCGCTGCCCACCACGTACACCGGCGCCGTCGCGTCCCGTACCTGGCTTTTCCGCTGGGCGAAGGCCTCCTCCGCTGCGGCGCACAGGTCGGCGCCCCTGCGGGCGATGACCTCGTCCGGCAGGCGGACGGCGGGGTCGTCGTCCGCTACCTTCATGCTGGTGTCAATGTGAATCTTGGTAAAGCCGGCCAGCACGTACTGCCGGACCAGCTCCCGGGCCAGGGGCATGGCCTCGGCCTCCGGCCTGCCGGCAAAGGTCAGGGGGCCCAGATGGTCGCCCCCCAGGATGACCTGGTCCCGCTCCACCCCCAGCTCGTCGGCCAGAGACAGCACGTAGCCGTAAAACCGCTCCGGCGTCATGCCCACGTAGCCGCCGAACTGGTCCACCTGGTTGGCGGTGGACTCGATAAGCACGGGGGTGTGGTGCTCCCTGGACTTCTTCAGCGCGGCGCGGAGCACGTACTCGTTGGCGCTGCAGCAGGAATAGATGCCCACACCCTCCCCCGCCCGGTTGGCCCGGGCAATCTCCTGTAAGACGTGTTCCATGGCGCTCACAGCTTGATCCAAGCGTCCAGCCCGTCGGGGTGGTCGGGGTCGGTGCCGGTGACCTTGGACTTGTAAAAGGCCACAAGCTGGCACAGCACGATGACGGCCAGGCCGCGGACAATGTGGTCCAAATCCTCTCCCACCGGGAAGTTGACCGTGCCTGCCAGCTCCATGGGCCGGTCGGTGCAGGTGGCAATGAAAGCCCCGTGGCCCACCAGATCCCGCACCAGGTCCTGCTCCAGCTTATCCCCGGCGACGGCGGCGATGACCAGGGTCTTGTTCCGGATGAGCACCATGGGTCCGTGGCGCACGTCCAGCACGTGATAGCAGTTGCTGGGGAGCTGGCAGACCTCTTTGAAGGCCAGCGACCCCTCCTCGGCAATGCCGTGGATTTCGGCGTCGGCCAATACCACCACATGGTCCCAGTCCTTGCCGGCCAAGGCCTCCCACTCCTCCTCGAAGCGGGCGGCATAACGGGTCCCAACCCGGGGGAAAGCCTTGAGCTGGGCGGAAAGCTTCTCGTCCTTCACCAGCTTGGCCAGCACGTACATGACCGAGTAATAGAGGCAGCTCACCGTCCGGGTCTGGCAGATGCTGTTGTCAAAGCACCAAGGCATCTCCAGAGAAAGGGCGCTCTGCTCCGAGAGGCTGCACCTCTGCACACAGGACACGCTGAACACGGTGAAGGAGCAGCCTGTCGCCTTCAGGGCGTCCAGGGCGAACATTACCTCGGAGGTGCTGCCGGACCGGGATACGGGGACGATGAGGGCTTCCTCCATCATCCCGGCGTAGCGCCTGGCGTGGAGGGTGGCGTCGCCGGCAGGCACGGCGTAGGCCGGCGTCCGGGTCCGCATGTTCACCGTGTCGGCCATGGACTTGGCCAGCGAGAAACTGGAGCCGCAGCCCATAAAAACCACCCTGGCGGGCTGGGAAGCGCACACGAGAGCCTCGATCTCGTGGTATTTCTCCTCCAGGTAAGCGGCGCACTTCTCCATGGCTGCATACTGATTTTTGATTTCGTCGTAAATTAGGCTCATTTTCGCTCCTCCTCTTGCTGATGTTCCAGCAGCTCAAATCCAAACTTGGCCGCACCCAGCAAGGCTGCGTCGTTGCCCTTTGACGCGTACACGATGCGGGTGTCCTTCATGCAGCCCCCTACCCGCTGGCGGTAGCGCTGCTCCAGCTCACGGCCCCAGACCTCCCGGGTCTCGGAGATGCCGCCGCCCAGGAGGATGGCATCCGGGTCGCACAGGTTGGAGAGGTTGACCATGACCAGACTCAGGTCGTCCACGAAGCCGTCCAGTACCTTCCGGGCCACCGGGTCCCCAGCCCTGTGCCGGTCGAAGAACTCGTAGCCGGAGTGCAGTGCTTCCTCCCCCAGCGCCCGGTTGTAGGCGCTCCAGAGGGCCGTGCCGCTGACATAGCGCTCCACACAGCCCCTCTGCCCGCAGTAGCAGGGCAGGCCGTCCCGGTGGAGGACCATATGGCCTACCTCCCCGGCCCCGAAGTGGGCCCCGCGCCAAAACTTCCCGTGGTCGGCCATGGCCCCGCCCATGCCCGTGCCCATGATGATGCCCGCCACCACGGCGTAGTCCCGCGCCGCTCCCTGCCAGATCTCGCCCTTGATGGCGCAGTAGCAGTCGTTGTTCACGCACACAGGCAGGCTGGAGGCCATCTGGAGCTCATCCTTGAGACAGCGGCCCTGCCAGTTGACATGGACTCCGCAGTTGAGGATTACCCCGCGGACGGGATCGATACGTCCGTTGCCGCCGATGCCCACCACGTCAATGGGATAATCCTGGCTGTATTGGGTGATGATATTCTTGAACACGCCCACCAGATAATTGCCGTCCCGTTCCGGGATCTCGTGACGGGACTTGGTCAGGATGCGGCCTTCCTCGTCTACGACCGCGCCGACGACCTTGGTCCCGCCGGAGTCTATGGAAATTGCATACATAACGGTCCCACCCCATGGCTGTGCTCTTGTCGTATATGCACAATTATAGAGGATGCTGTTCCAGGTTCTCAATGGATAACTGTTCGTGGTTTTAGAAAAAACGACCGGATTTTATGCGGATTTTTCTGATTCGTTGACTTCTTGCTTTCGAACGAATATACTGAGAGGAGAATTGGCAGGTGGGGGGAAAACTGGTTGTATGGGTTCTATCTATGATTTTGACAAGCTGGCCAAGCTGCTCAACAGTCTCTATCTCATTACGGGCCGGAAAATCACGCTGAAAGGAAGCGACTTCAACGACGTCATTACGAGCAACACGGCCTGCGCCTTTTGCAAGCTGATCCAGAGCACCTCCTACGGCTATGAAAAGTGCATCGAGTGCGACACCCGGGCCCTGCGCTACGCCCGGGAACAGAACCAAGCCTACCTCTACCGCTGCCATGCCGGGCTGATGGAGGCGGCTATCCCCGTCATGGAGGAGGGGCGGCTTTTGGCCTATCTCATGTACGGCCAGGTTTTGGACGAGTCCCCCCTGGACGAGCAGTGGGCACGCATCGAGCGGCAATGCCGGTGGCACAATGACCTGCCCGCCCTCAAACGGGCCTTTTACCGGCTGGACCAGTTGGGCCAGAACACCCTGTGGGCCTATGCCGACGTGCTCTCCGCCTGTGCCTCCTACATCTGGCTCCACGAGTATGTAAAGCAGAGCGAATTGACCGATGCCCAGCTCCTGTCCGCCTACGTGGACAAGAACTACGCCCGCCCCCTGACCCTGAGCACCATCTCCACCGAGCTGGGCATCGGCAAGACCAAGCTGTGCCAGACGGCCCGCGGCAGCTTTGCCTGCAGTGTGCAGCAGCTCATCCGCCGGCGGCGGATTGAGGCGGCCAAAATCCTGATGGCTGAAGGCGACCTGCCCATCAGCCAGATCGCCGAGGCGGTGGGGATTGGCGACAGCAACTATTTTGTAAAGGTTTTTAAGTCCGCCACCGGATATACCCCTCTGCGCTATAAAAAGAAACTGCAACGTTCCGGCCGCGAGACGGCGCCGGACACCGCTCCAGTCCGGAGATAGGAGAGTAACAGGATGAATACCATTTGTAATGTTCGCATTTTTGACGGCGCCGCCTTCCGACCGGAGACGGCCGTCACCTTCGACCAGGGAACCGTCACCGCCCTGGACCACCGTCAGGACGGCGAGGACATGGGTGGGCTGCTGCTGTCCCCCGGCTTCGTGGACGTCCACATGCACGGCCAGAAGGGCTTGGACAGCATGCGCCCCGGGGACAATGCCAAAATGGCGCTCACCCAGGTGCAATACGGCGTCACGGCCTTCTGCCCCGCCTCCATCACCGAAACGGACGGCCCTATCCGGGCCTACCTGGCCGACATACGTTCCGCCATGGCCCTGGACCGGGGGGCCCGGGTACTGGGCGCCTATCTGGAGGGGCCCTACCTGGCGCAGGCGGTGAAGGGCGCCCACGACGCCGCCAAGCTCCGTGACCCGGAGCTGGACCACTACCGGGCTTTGACCGCCGGTTTCGAGGACGAGATCGTCCGGGTCACCCTGGCGCCCGAACGGAAGGGCGGCATGGAGCTGGTGGAGTATCTCAAGACCCACGGCGTGGTGGCCTCCATCGGCCACTCGGTGGCCACGGCGGAGGAGGCCGCCCGGGCCGTCCGGCTGGGCGTCACCTGCTCTACCCACACCTGCAACGGTATGGAGCCCCTCCACCACCGGAAACCGGGCGTTTTGGGGGTGACCTTGACGGACGGCAGTATCAGCGCCGAGTTCATCGCCGATCTGATTCACATCGACCCCATTCTGATCCAACTGATCTACCGGGCCAAAGGGGTGGAGGGCTGCTATTTCTGCACCGACTCCATGGAGGCCGCGGGTATGCCGGACGGGGATTACCATCTGGGCAACGAGGCCATCACGGTGACCAACGGGATGGCCATGAAAAACGGCGGCCTGGCGGGCAGCACCCTGACCATGGACCAGGGCCTGCGCAACCTGGCTCAGCGGGTAGGCGTCCCTTTGGCCGACGCCCTGCGCATGGGCACGCGGAATCCCGCCGACATCATCGGCCGGGCAGACATGGGCCGGATCGCGCCGGGCGCCAAGGCGGATTTTATCCTGCTGGACCGCGATCTTCAGGTGCGCGCCACCTATGTCCGGGGCACGTGCGAGTACCGCGCCTAGGAGTCCGGTCTTTCCACGGTCCCCTTCTATGGTCCTCTTCTGCGGGTAACACCTCCGGGGAGCTGATGGCGGGGCTGACGGGGCGGCACTGGCAGACCGCCACGCTGCTCAAGCTGCTCTCCCGTCTGGAGGAGCGGGGCTTTGTGGGGCGGGAAAAGGCGGGAAGGGCCAATTTGTACCGACCCCTGGTGTCCCGCCAGGACTATCTGGCTGTGGAGAGCCGGTCCTTTCTGGAGCGGCTCCACGGCGGGTCCCTGCCCTCACTGGTGGCGGCCCTGGTGGACAGCCGGGCTGTCGGCCGGGAGGATCTGACGGAGCTGGAGGCGCTGCTGCAGGAGAAGGGGCTGGAGTCGGCGGAGCGGAGGGAATAGGATGGAGCAGTTTTTATCCACGCTGGCGGAGGTCTCCTTGGCCATGGGGGCGGTCACCGCCGTCCTGCTGGCCCTGAGCCGGGTACTGGAGCGGCGATTCGTGCCCCAGTGGCGGTGCTGGGCCTGGCTGGCGGTGGCCCTGCGGCTGTGCCTGCCGTTCAATCTGAGCCTGGCCCAGGCCCCGGTAGTGCTGGAAGCGCCCCGGGCGGCGGTGCGGGTGGAGCGTCAGGTGTCGCCGGAGGCCGGCCCCGCCCAGTGGTTCTGGAACACCAGCCCGGCGGCGGCCGGGGCTCCCTCGTCAGAGCGGGCCGCTCGGACGGAGGATGGGCCCTTGGGCTCCGGAACGGAAGGCGCCGCCCCGGTGGTCGAGGTGCGGCGCATCCCCGCCGGGTGGCTGCTGGCGCTCCTGTGGGGCGCAGGGGCCCTTCTGTTTTTGGGGGATCAGATTCTGCGCTGCCGGGCGTTCCAGCGCCACATACGGCGCTGGAGCCGTCCCGCGGGGGCGTATGGCGGCGTCCCACTGGTGGAGTGCGGTCTGGTGGGGACGCCCCTGCTGATGGGCTGGATGCATCCGGTTATTGTGACGCCGGCCGGGGGCGTGGAGGAGGCGGCGCTCCTCCACGAGTACATCCACGCCCGGCGGCGGGACCTGTGGTTCAAGCTGCTGCTGGTGCTGGCCAATGCCATCCACTGGTTCAACCCCCTGGTATGGGTCCTGCGGCGGGCGGCGGAGCGGGACGTGGAGATGGCCTGCGACGCCCAGACCCTCCAGGGCCGGAGTCCGGAGGAACGGCGGGCCTACGGCCGGGCGCTGCTCCGGGCGGCGAGCGCGCCGGCCCCCGCGCTGACCACCTCGTTCTCCGGGGAGAAACGGGCGCTGAACCGGCGGCTCCGGGCCGTAATGGACGGCGGTCCCAAACGGCCGGGCCGGGCGGCCCTGGCTGTGCTGTGTACCGCCGTAGCGCTGGCGGGCGGGCTGGTGGCCTGCCGGACTGCGGCGAGCCCTCAGACCCCGACGGTCCCGGAGACGGGGGAGCCCCAGACCCCTCTGGAGCGCTTTGAGCCCCAGAGCCTGACCCTGACCTACACCGGCCCAGAGGGCACGGGGGAGGGCATCAACTGGTTTCAGTTTGACTTGGAATACGCCTTTCTGGACGCGCTGGAGGAGGGGCAGGGGGTGGAGGTCACGGCGGACACCCTGCGCTATCAGCTCCTGTTCGACCAGGATAGCCCCCTGCTGGAAGCGGTGGGGATGACGCCCTTTGACGGGCAGCCCGACGAGCTGGGAGAGGATCTGTGCCATGGCTCGGTCCGGTTTCGCACCGGGCGGAATACGGCCACCGAGGAGGAGCTCCGGACGGCGGCGGCCCGGGCCCCCGCCTGCACCCTCCGGGTGACCGACAGGGCGGGGGGTGAGCGGACCTTCCCCATGACGGCGGCGTATCGCGCCGACGGAAGCGGCCTGGCGGACGGCGTCTACCATATGGCGCTCTACGGCGTGGGGCCGTCCTCGACCCGCGATGCCATGGGCCCTCCGGCCTCTCTGGCCGTGCTGGAGGCCGACGGCTGCGACGAGGCCAAGGGCGTGTGGTATTTTTACGACCACAGCCGGAAGCTGGAGGAAGAGGGCCTGGCCCTGTACGCTGTGCCCGTTGCGGAGGACGCGGAATACGTGGGCTTCCAGACCCAGTGGGGGCGGAGCACCGTCCACCCAGGCCAGGGCCTTCGGATGTCCGCTTGGGTATCCTCCCAAACGCCGCCCTGGATGGGGCTGACCGTGGAGATGGAGGACGGCCGGGCGGTGCGCATCCAGCGGGACGAGTCCATGGAGAAGCGCCGGGAGGATGGATAGACAAAACGCGGGACGCGCTGCTGCGCGTCCCGCGTTCTCCATTAGAAGAGGCTGCCCACCGCGGTCATGCCCTTGTCCAGGTCCAGACGGTAACGGGGATGGACGGGGTCCAGGCTGTTGAGCACCACCCCGTCGCTGCCGGGGAAGGCGGTGGAGTGGACGAACTCGCCGCCGCCGATATACACCGCCACATGGCCGGGGAAGAAGAGTAGGTCGCCGGGCTTCATCCGCTCCCGGGGGATCTCGTGCAGGGGGAAGCCCTCCTTGATGCCGGCGTCCCGCCAGATGACCACCCCGTTAAGCAGGTAGGCCATGGAGGCCAGGCCGGAGCAGTCGATGCCCATGGGGGTTTTGCCGCCCCAGCGGTAATGGGCGCCCAGATAGCTCAAGGCCGTGTTGACGATGGCGCTGCGCAGGGCGTCCTCCTGGTCAAAGGCGGGTTTTTCGTAATATTCGCCCAAAAAGCTGCTCTTCGTATAGCCCTCGCGGCCGTCGGGCAGCTCCACCCGGACCCAGCCCTTTTCATCGGGCTCCCGGACCGGGGCCACCAGTGCGCCCCGGGTCAGGGTGACCAGAGGGAAGCAGGCTACGGCGGGGCCGGAGAGCACGTCGCAGATGGACTTGAGGACCACCCGCTTGGGCAGGGAGAGCCACCGCTGGACGTTGTGCTCACCGAAGAGAAGGCAGTCCGCCGGGGCGTAGTCCTCGTAGCGGTAGGGGGTGCGCACCCGATACCAGCCGGGCAGGGTCTCCTCCAGTACCTCCACGGCCATGCCGAAGAGAGCCTCGTCCCCCAGCTCGCACTGGCGGGAGGGGCGGGTCATCAGGGGACAGATGGGTGCGCTGATCAGAGCCTTCATGCGATTACCTCCAATGTGCCTGCGTCGGCGTCCAGAGTGAGCGTCGCCCCCAGGGGCAGGGCCATGGTGGGCAGCACATGGCCGCAGGCCAGGCCGGCCAAAGTGGGCTTGCCCGCCGGGAGGATGAGCTCCCGGAAGAGATCGGGCAGCAGCAGGGTCCGGTCGGGGTCTTCCGGCGGGCAGTCGGTCCAGGCCCCCAGCAGCACCCCGGCGCAATCGTCCAATTTCCCGGCGTTGCGCAGCTGGGTGAGCATCCCGTCGATGCGGTAGGTCTTTTCCCCGATGTCTTCTAAGAAGAGGATTTTGCCCCGGGTGTCAATTTCCCAGGGGGTGCCCAGGGAGGCGGCCAGAAGGGACAGATTGCCGCCGCACAGGCGGGCGGTGACCCGCCCGCCCGCCAGGGTCTCCAGCGGCTGGCCGGGCGGGTTGCATAGGGGGCCGGTAAGACAGCCGAAGAGGGCCCGGCGCAGATAGTCCATGGAGTAGCGGTCCACTGGCTGGTAATATTCGGTGGTGGGCATGATGGTGTGGTAGGTGACGAAGCCGCACTCCTGCTGGAAGGCGGTGTGCAGGGCGGTCACGTCGCTGTAGCCCGAAAAAAACTTGGGGTGGGCGGCGATGACGCCGAAGTCCAGCAGAGGCAGCAAGCGGTGGGCCCCGTAGCCGCCCCGGGAGCACAGGACGCCGTCGATGGACTCGTCGGCGAAGGCGGCGTTCAGGTCGGCGGCCCGGCGGGCGTCGTCGCCGGAAAAGTAGCCGTGGAG
The DNA here is from genome assembly GCA_902492005.1 of uncultured Eubacteriales bacterium. Classification (GTDB taxonomy): domain Bacteria; phylum Bacillota; class Clostridia; order Oscillospirales; family Oscillospiraceae; genus Intestinimonas. The sequence goes on along the minus strand of CABUJV010000006.1, from coordinate 59,738 downwards.
CTCGGTGCAGGAGGGGTAGACCACCGGCTCCAGGCCTAGGGCGCGGACGGCGGCCACGGCGGGCGCCAGCCGTCCGTCCGGCACCGCCGAGGAGGTGCACAGCAGGGCGACCCGGGCGCCGGGGAAGAGGGGGGCGGGCGTAAACATTGCGATCACCTCAATGATACACAGACGGATTGCCGCACCACAAGGATATGGTGCGGCAACCGGCAAAATTCCGTTACAGGAGCATCTTCCGATAGGCGTCCAGCTCCCGCTGGTTGCCCAGCACGAAGTGGCCGGGCTCCAGCTCGGACCATACCGGCTTGTCCTGGGTATAGTCGTGGCAGGAGGGGTCATAGACCAGGAGCTTTTTGTGCTTTTCCGACGCCGGGTCCGGCATGGGGATGGCGGACAGCAGCGCCCGGGTGTAGGGGTGCAGGGGGTGGGCGAAGAGCTGTTCCGACGCGGCCAGCTCCACCAGCTTGCCCTTGTGGATGACGGCGATGCGGTCGGAGATGAAGCGGACCACGCTCAGGTCGTGGGCGATGAACAGGTACGTGAGCCCCCGCTCCTTCTGGAGCTGCCCCATCAGGTTGAGCACCTGGGCACGGATGGACACGTCCAGGGCGGAGATGGGCTCGTCGGCAATGATGAATTCCGGGTCCATGATGAGGGCCCGGGCGATGCCGATGCGCTGGCGCTGGCCGCCGGAGAACTCGTGAGGGAAGCGGCTGGCGAACTCGGGCAGCAGGCCCACGTCACTGAGGGCCTTGGCCACCTTCTCCTGCCTCTCCGCCTCGGTCAGGCGCTGCCCGCCCGTGTAGAGCCCTTCGGAGACGATGTAGGAGACCTTGGCCCGCTCGTTCAGAGAGGCCATGGGGTCCTGAAAGATCATCTGGATGCTCCGGGTGACCTTGCGGTCCATCTCACGGCTGATCCTGCCGCTGATGCGCTCCCCCCTGTAGAGCACCTTACCGCCGGCGATGGGATTGATGCGGATGATGGAGCGGCCGATGGTGGTTTTGCCGGAGCCGGACTCCCCCACTAGGCCGAAGGTCTCGCCCTTATAGATGTGGAAGGACACATCGTCCACGGCCCGGAAGGGGGCGCGCTTGCCGCCGAAGGTGACGGAGAGGTTTTGAACCTCCAGCAGCTTTTCACGCCGGTTATTGGACATGGAGCTTCACCCCCTGTTCCCGCAGGACGCGGATGTGTTCGGGCGGCTCGACCTTGGGGGCCCTGGGGTCCAGCAGCCAAGTGCGGGCCCGGTGGGTGGGGGACACGTCGAAATAGGGCGGGCGGAGCTCAAAGTCGATCTTCAGTGCCTGGGGATTGCGGGGGGCGAAGGCGTCCCCGTGGACCTCATAGAAGAGGTTGGGGGGCGTGCCCGCGATGGAATAGAGGGGCTCGCCCTTTACGCCGAGCTGGGGCAGGGAGGACAGCAGCGCCCAGGTATAAGGGTGCTTGGGATCGTAAAAGACCTCCTCGCAGGAGCCCACCTCCACGATGTCCCCGGCGTACATGACGGCGATGCGGTCGGCCACATTGGCCACTACGCCCAGGTCGTGGGTGATATAGATGGTGGTCAGCTCCAGCTTCTTCTGAAGCTGCTTGATGAGGTCCAGGATCTGGGCCTGGATGGTCACGTCCAGGGCGGTGGTGGGCTCGTCGCAGATGAGGATCTTGGGCCGGCAGGCCACGGCGATGGCGATGACCACCCGCTGCCGCATGCCGCCGGAGAACTCGTGGGGGTACTGCTTGTACCGGCGCTCCGGATCGTCGATGCCCACGTCGGACAGCGTCTCCAGAACCGCCCGGCGGGCCTCGGCCCCCCGCAGGTGCTGGTGGAGGAGCACGGCCTCCTCGATCTGTCTGCCGATGGTCTTGAGAGGGTTCAGGGAGGTCATGGGGTCCTGGAGGACCATGGCAATCTCGCCGCCCCGGATGGTCCTCCACTGCTTTTCATCCTGATAAGCGGCCAGGTCCTTGCCGCCGTAGAGGATGGAGCCCCCGTCGATATAGCCGTTCGGGTCGGTGAGCCCCATAAAGGTCTTGGTAAATACGCTCTTGCCGGAGCCGGACTCCCCCACGATGGCCAGGGATTCTCCCCGGTATACGTCCAGGGAGACCCCGCGGATGGCGTGGAGGACGCGGCCGCGGAGGGTAAATTTCACGTCCAGATCGCGGACGGAGAGGATGACGTCTTGATCCATGTCCTGACCTCCTTAACTGACGTGATTTTTGGGATCGGCGGCGTCCGCGAAGGCGTTGCCGATGACATAGAAGCAGACGGTAACCACTGAAAGGGCCACGCAGGGAATGATGAGCTGATAGCTGAGGGAGGGCGTGGTCATCAGGGCCTTGCCCGCGATGATGAGGGTACCCAGAGAGGGAGTGTCCAAGGGGAGGCCCAGGCCGATATAGGTGAGGAACACCTCGTCGGTGATGGCGGTGGGGACCGCCAGGGCGGTCTGGAGCATGATGATGGACACCAGATAGGGCAGCAGATTCCGGAAGATGATGCGCCCGGTGCCGGTGCCCAGGCAGCGGGAGGCCAGGTTGTAGTCCCGGTCCCGGATGATGACCACCTGGTTGCGGGTGTAGCGTGCCATCTTCAGCCAGCCCACGAAGCACATGGAGATGATGATGGTGGTCATGGACGGCCGCAGGATATAGGAGATCAGGATAAGGATGATGGTCCTGGGCACGTTGTCGATGATGTTGTAGAGGGAGGTCAGAAGCTGGTCCAGCCGCCGGACGTAGCCCCACAGAACCCCCAGGGTGATGCCGATGACGGCGTTGACTAGGGCCACCACGAAGCCGATGAACAGGCTGGTGCGGGTGCCGAACCAGATGCGGGACCACAGGTCCTGCCCCACCTTGTTGGTGCCCAGTAGGAAGCCCTCCACCTGACCGGGCTGCTTGTTGGCCAGGGGCATCCCGGTGATTTCGTCGTAGTAGATGACGTTGGGGTCCTTCTGGTTGGGCAGATAGGGCTGGATGAAGGTGAAGGCCAGCAGGGCGATGAGCAGGATGACCAGGCACCGGGCCACCCGGTTGCGCCAGAAGATGCGCAGAGTGGAGCCCCAGTAGGAGTAGTTGGAGTAACCGCCCCGCTCAGCGGCGGACTCGTCGTAGGCGGCGGGGGCAAAGAGCCCGGCGTCCAGGCCCTGCAGGTCCCCGGCGGTGAGGGCGCCGGCGTCGGCGCGGCGGTGGAGCTCGTCCTCCAGGGAGGTCTCCAGCCGCTCAATGGTCTTTTTCCCGATTCTGGGCATATTACCGAGCCCCTCCCTTCTGATCCAGCCGGATACGCGGGTCGGCCAGCGTCATGAATAGATCGCCCAGCAGCAGCCCCAAAATGCCCACCGTGGCAAAGATGAGGACCAAGGCCTGGACCATGGTGTTGTCCTGCCGCTTGATGACGTCCACCAGCAGCCCGCCCATGCCGGGCACCGAGAACAGCGATTCCACATAGATGGAGCCGATGATGGTATTGAGGAAGGAGGTGGGCAGGAGCTGGATAATGGGTACGAAGGCGTTGCGCAGCACGTGGTGGTACATGATGTTCCGGCGGGAGACGCCCTTGGCCAGGGCCAGCTTCACATAGTCGGAGTTGAGCTGGTCCACCATATACCGGCGCATCCACATGGCGTACTCGGCGATGTTGGCCAGGGACAGGCAGATGATGGGCAGGATCCAGGTGCGCACGTCGCCTTTGGAATAGAGCATGGGCAGGTTGAAGGCCCGGGAGCCGTAGAGCTGGATGACCAGATAGTACACCACCACCGGCACGGCGTTCAAAAGCACGATGAAGCCGGTGCCCAGCTTGTCCGGCAGGCGGCCCTTATACCGGCTCATGGCCACGCCGAGGGGGATGCCCACCACCAGGGCCAGCGCCATGGCGATGCAGCCCAGGGTGAGGGAGACCGGGACCTTCCGGGCCAGGATCTCGGTGATGGGCACCTTGGGCTGGTAGATCCAAGAGGTGCCCAGATCCCCGCGGAAAAGATCCCGGTAGAAGCGGAAGAGCTGCTCGGGCAGCGGGTCGGTCAGGCCCAGATTTTCCAGTCCGTTCTGGATCATCTCGGGGGACATTTTGTCGAAGTTGGGAAAATAGCCCTCCACCGGCATGAGACGCAGCAGGGAGAAAATGACGGCCGTGATGATGAACAGGGCCGCCACGGCGAAGGCCAGGCGCTTGAGGATGTATTTGAACATGAAACAGGCTCCTTTCAGAGGAGGATGGGGTCCGGCTCTGCCGTTTTGTGCGTTGAAAGGGAGGCGCGCCGGGCACGCCCTCGTTTCAGCGTACAAGATAGAGGGCAGGGAAGGCCCCGGCTTGCGGGGCCTTCCCTGGATCGGGCTTCCGGGAAGGGGGTCTTGCTCAGGAGGCGGAGGCGGCCAGAGCGGCCTCGCGGGCGGTCTCCCACTCGGCCATCTGGGTATAGTATTCGTCCATACTGATGGGAGTGTCCAGCAGATGGGCGCCCTCATAGCGATAGTTGGCCACGCCGAAGGGGGCGAAGGGCCGGTCAAAGACGGACAGCTTGGAGACCACATAGCCATCGCTTGCCTGGCGGTGGAAGGGGATCACGATGGCGTGGTTGATGAGGAAGGCCTCGGCGTTGGCGAAGGAGGTGTAGCGCTTTTCGATGTCCAGCTTCTCGTCCTTGCCCTCCTGGACCATCTTGATATAGACGGTCTCGGGGGTGCCGATGAACTGCTCCTCGTCAAAGACGCCCTTGGCCATGTCCTCGGCGGTGTAGGTGTAGCCGGTGAGGAGGTCGGCCTGGGTGGTCAGCTCAGGCCAGGAGTAGGTGTAGCCCAGGCTCCAGGGGTCGGAGTAGGTCTCGGGGTCGGCGTAGTCGGGGCCCCAGTTGCACAGCATCAGAGCGTAGTCGCCGGTCTTGCGGACCTCGGCCAGGAAGTTGGTGGAGGGGCCGGCCTCGACGATGATGTCGATGTAGTCGGCGCCCAGCAGGCCCTCCAGCTGCTGCTCCAGGATCTGGCAGCTCTCGCCCCAGTAGGTGGTGCCGGGGTTATAGGGCATGAGGATCTTGATGGGGAAGGTGGCGCCGGCGGCGGTCAGCTCTTGGATGGCCTGCTCCTTGTACTGCAGGGCCTCCTCCTCGTTGAAGGGGGCGGTGTTGGACACGGCGGCCAGGTTGCCCATCTGGGTGTAGTCGGTGCCGTTGTAGTCACAGAAGCCCTCGGGGGTAATGGTGCTGATGAGGTTGGCGTTGGGGTTGTTGGGCTCGTAGGGGAACTCGGCTTTGGCCCGGTCAATGCCGCGGGCGATGGACAGACGGAAGGCCTCGTTGTTGACGGCGAGCTTCCAGTTGTCGGGCTCGTAGGCCGCGTCAAACTGAGGATCAAAGTTGAACAGCCACCAGTAGGTGAAGTAGGAGGCGCGGGTGGGCCGGACCAGGTCGGCGGTGGAGGCGTCGTCCAGCCAGGCCTGCAGCAGCTCGGAGGGGATCTTGGCCTGGTCCACGGAGCCCTGCTTATACATATCGGGGGCCAGCTTCAGGGCCTCGGCGTTGTAGGTGCGCTCGATGCGGTCGATGTTCACGTTGCCGGCGTTCCAGTAGTTGGCGTTCTTGACCCAGACCTGGTTTTCCTGGGGGTTGAACTCCTGGCAGATATAGGCGCCGTTGTAGAGGATGGTGTCGGCGCTGGTGCCGAAGCGGTCGCCCACCTCAGCCAGGAAGTCGCCGTTGACGGGCATGAAGCACACGTAGCTCAGCATGGACAGGAAGTAGGGGGTGGGCGCCTCCAGGGTGTACTCCAGAGTCTTCTCGTCCACGGCCCGCACGCCGATTTCGTTGGGGTCGGTGATCTCGCCGGAGTAGAACTTCTGGGCGTTCTTCACCGCGCTGGAGACGATGTCAAAGGTCTTGGAATCGTGGGCGGGATCGCAGATATAGTGCATGGAATCCACGAAATCCTGGGCCTTCAGGTCGGCGTACTCGGTGCCGTCGCTCTTGTACCACTTCACGCCGTCGCGGAGGGTAAAGGTCCAGGTGAGGCCGTCGTCGCTGACGGACCAGTCGGTGGCCAGACCGTGTTGGGCCACGCCGTACTGGTCATACTGGACCAGGGTGTCGATGAAGTTGGCGGAGAGCTCGAACTCGGTGGTCTGGGAGGTCACCAGATAGTTGAGCGTGGTGGCCTCCAGGACATAGAGTTCCCGGTAGACCACGGGGGCGGCCTCGCCGCCCGTACCGGAGGCGGAGGGGCTGGGGCTGCCGGCGCCGCCTCCGCCGCCGCAGGCGGCCAGGCCCAGCACCAGAACCGTGGCGAGCAAGAGCGCGATGAGCTGTTTGGTTCTCTTCATTGAATCTCCTTCTTTCCTTTTGATATGAATAGGGTTGTACCCCATTGCACATGAGCGTTGAGGCGGCGCTCGCCGCCTGCAAAAGCGGCGGGCCGCTTTTGGATGGGGACGGGGGAGCCGGATCAGCTCCAGGAGGAGCAGGGGATGGAGGAGACGCCGATGCCGGGGTCGTCCGACATGGTGATGGTGGCCGCGTCAAAGACGGGGCCGCCGGTGAAGGGGTCCGTGGAGCAGAGAGAGGGGCCGTCCAGGTCGGCCCGGGTGATGACACCGCGGGCGGCGGCCAGATGGGCCGAGGCGGCCACCGACAGGCGGGATTCCAGCATACAGCCGATCATACACTCCACGCCGTAGAGTTCTGCGATGTCGCAGATCTTCAGAGCGGGCCAGATGCCGCCGGTCTTCATCAGCTTGATGTTGATGAGGTCGGCCGCGCCGGACTGGATGATGCGGATGGCGTCGGCGGGCGAGAAGACCGACTCGTCGGCCAGAATGGGGGTCTGTACCCGCTGGGTGATGTAGCGCATCCCCTCCAGGTCGTGGGCCTTCACCGGCTGCTCCACCAGCTCGATGTCCAGCCCCTGGTCCTCCATGGCGGAGATGATGGCCACCGACTGGCGGGCGTCCCAGCCCTGGTTGGCGTCCACACGGAGCAGTACCTCGGGGCCCACGGCCTTGCGGATGGCGGCGATGCGCGCCACATCCTGCAGCCCCTCCTTGCCCACCTTGATCTTCAGGGTATGGTAGCCCCGGCGGATGGCGTCCAGACTGTCGGACACCATCTGGTCGATGGAGTTGACCGAGATGGTGATGTCGGTCTGGAAGGAGCGGCGGGCGCCGCCCAGCAGCTTATAGAGGGGAGCGCCCCAGCGCTTGCCCCACAGGTCCAGCACCGCCATGTCCACGGCGGCCTTGGCCGAGGTGTTCTTGACCATGCAGCCCTGGAGCTTCGCCATGACCGCGTCCAGGTCCTCCACGTCCATGCCCGCCAGGGCGGGACGGATGAAATCCTTGACCGCGCAGGCAATGGAGCCCAGCGTGTCGCCGGTGATGACGGCAGTGGGGGGAGCCTCGCCGTAGCCCGCCTGCCCATCGTCGGCCACCACCCGGACCACCACATCGTCCACCGCGTCTACTGTGCGCAGGGCTGTCTTGAAGGGAGAGCGCAGGGGGAGAGAAATCCTGCCCACCTGTATATCCCGGATGACCATGCCCAACACCCCCTGAAATGAAATTTGAATTTTGAAAAGTTTCACATCCCGGCCGGGGCCGGATTTGGAATTTAATGTGATAAATTGTATCATGGAATGACACATTTGTAAAGGGCACAGCCATAGAGAAACCAGAAAAGCAGACGGAGCGGCGCCCTCTCAACGCCTTGAAATGCAATTTCTTCGCAGTGAAACTGCATTGAAATTTTTTTCAGAGACTTGGCGAAACCGGCGGGATATGCTATGCTGTAAGAAAGTCCGGTTTAACGGACACGACAACCGCTAAACTGGCATCAGGAAAGGGGATGAGCTCATGGCGCGAAGCCCAAATCAAAAGCTGAAGACTCTGATTTTGCAAAAGACGCTGCTGGAGCGCACCGACGAGGAACACCCCATGACGGTGAAGGAACTCATCGACACGCTGGCGGCCTGGGACGTGACGGCGGAGCGGAAGAGCATCTACGACGATCTGGAGGCCCTGCGGGCCTTCGGCCTGGATATCCAGAGCCGAAAGGGTAAGACGCCGGGCTGGTTCGTGGGGGAGCGGCCCTTCGAGCTCCCGGAGCTGAAGCTGCTGGTGGATGCGGTGCAGTCGTGCAAGTTCATCACCCGGCGCAAAAGCGACAGCCTGATCCGCAAGCTGGAGGGCCTGACCAGCGTCCATCAGGCCCGGCAGCTCCAGCGGCAGGTCTACGTGGAACGGCGGGTCAAGACGATGAACGAAAGCGTCTACTACTCCATTGACAAGCTCCACACCGCGCTGTCCGCCGGGAAGACGGTGACCTTCCGGTACTTCGAGTACAACGTGCGCAAGGAAAAGGTCTTTCGCCGGGAGGGCCGGCGGTACAGCGTGTCGCCCTACGGCCTCATCTGGAACAGCGAGAACTACTATCTGGTGGGCCGGGACGGCGCCATGGGGGAGGTGCGGCACTACCGGGTGGACAAGATGGCCGAGCTGGCGGTCACCTGCGTCCCGGCGGAGGACGGCCCGGAGGGCTTCGACGTGGCAGTCTATGCCGCCAAGCACTTCGGCATGTTCTCGGGCCGGGAGGGCAAGCTGCGCCTGCGCTGTGAGAATCCGATGGTGGGGGTGGTGCTGGACCGCTTCGGACAGGACGTGATGCTGGTGCCCGACGGGGAGAGCCATTTCACCGTCACAGTGGACGCGGTGGTCTCTCCCCAGTTTTTCGGCTGGCTCTTCGGCCTGGGGCCGGGCGTGGACCTCCTGGGCCCGGACTGGGCGGTGGAGGACTTCCGGCGGCGGCTGGAGGAGGCCCAGCGGCAGTATGGGACCTGAAAAGCGGCCCGGCGGGAGAACTCGCCGGGCCGCTTTTTCGTTATTCCCAGGTTTTCCACACGTCGGGGCAGTAGCCCACCGTGGCCTGCCGGCCATTGCGCACAATGGGCGTTTTCAGCAGCCTGGGGTCTTCCAGCAGCTTTTCCAGCTTATCGCTGTCATAGGCCAGGCAGGTCACCAGAGCGGCGTCCGGATGCCTGGCGTCGATCAGCGCCTCCAGTCCCACGGCGTTTTGGACGCTCTTCAGCTCGCCGGGGCGGATGCCGTATTTGATGAGGTCCACAGACTGGAATTTGACCCGCCGCTCCTTAAAATAGCGTTCCGCCTTTTTGGTGTCGAAGCACTTGGATTTTCCAAAAATCTGGATGTTCATCGGCTCACTCCCCCACATAGGTGAAACGGGGGCCGGCGTAGCCGTCCCGCACCACCCGCTCGTTCCACATGGCGGCGGGGCGCACCCACATCCCCCGCTCTCCGTAAAGGGCCTGATAGATTACCATGGGCTCCAGCGTTTCCGAGTGGGCGGCGGTGCCGAGCACCCGGTATTCGCCGCCCTTGAAGTGGCGGTAGCGGCCGGGCTTGATGGGACCCGTCCGGGCGGGCCTGACGTCGCGGCCCACCAGATAGTCCAGGCTGACTTTGTAAAAGTCGGCGAGTTTGATCAACGATTCCGTTGGAATGGTAATTTTTCCAAGCTCATACTTGGAATAGGTGGTTTGCGTGACACCTAAAACGGAGGCCGCCTTTTCTTGGGTCAATTCATTATCCTCCCGGAGATCCCGAATGCGGGAAAAGTACATAAAATCACCCTTTGCAATTATACAACAGTCGCTGTGTGACTATTGACAATTAGTCGTGTAGAGACTAATATAATTAGAAAAGGGGGTTTTCGATATGGTAAAGAAGCTCATAAAAATGGACGAGCGGGTCTGCGGGGCCTGCAAATATTTCTGCCAGCACTACCGGAAATGGGGCGCGGCCTTTCATCCCGTCGCCTGCGGGCATTGCCGGTATCCCCGGATCAAGCAGCGGGTCAAGGACCAGACTTGCCCCTACTGGACGGCGGCGGAGACCTCCGGACAATAATTTTTCCGGTTTCGGCCATACTAGGGGAAATCGCCTTTTACAAGGCCGGAAAGGATGGTTTTCCCGTGAAAGCAGTCATCATGGCGGGGGGGGAGGGCACCCGGCTGCGACCCCTCACCCTGGACCGGCCCAAGCCCATGATCCCTCTCTTCGGCAAGCCGGTGATGGAGCACATCATCGGCCTGCTCAAGCGCCACGGCTTTACCGATATCTGCGTCACCCTGCAGTATATGCCTCAGGTGGTCACCGAGTGGTTCGGGGACGGCGCCGAGCTGGGGGTAAAGCTGACCTATTTTGTGGAGAAGGAGCCTCTGGGCACCGCGGGCAGCGTGAAAAACTGCATGGGGCACCTGGGCGGCGAGGACTTCCTGGTCATCAGCGGCGACGCGGTGTGCGACCTGGACCTGTCCGCCGCTCTGGGGTTCCACCGTACCAGCCGGGCGGCGGCCACTCTGCTCCTCCACCGCCACCCCGCCCCCCTGGAGTACGGCCTGGTGCTCACCCGGGACGACGGGCGCATCCAGCGGTTCATTGAAAAGCCGGGCTGGGGCCAGGTGTTCACCGACACGGTGAATACCGGCGTCTACCTGCTGACCCGCCGGGCCATGGACCTGGTGCCCGAGGACCGGCCCTGCGACTTCGGCAAGGACCTGTTCCCACTGCTGCTCTCCCGGGGGGCGCCTCTGTACGGCCATGTGGCCGACGGCTACTGGTGCGACATGGGGGACTGCGGGGCCTATCTGGACTGCGCCGCCGACGCCCTGTCCGGCAAGGTAAGGCTGGAGCTCTCCCTGCCCCAGCGCGCGCCCGGCGTCTGGGCGGCCCAGCCCATTCCGGCGGGGGTGTCGGTGGTGCCCCCGTGCTGGATCGGGCCGGGGGCCGAGCTGGGCGAGGGGAGCCTCATCGGGCCCCACGCCATACTGGAGGAGGGGGCCCGGGTGGGCCGCCGGTCTCTGGTGCAGCGCAGCATACTCATGGCCGGCGCGGCGGTGGGGGACCGCTGCACCCTCTACGGCGCCATCCTGTGCCGCTCCTCCACCGCCAAAAACGGGGCCGTCCTCAACGAGGGGGCCGTCCTGGGGGCGGAGAGCGCCGCCGGCGAGGGCTCCGTCCTGCTGGAGCGGGTCAAGGTGTGGCCGGGCCGGGAAAGCGCCGCCGGGGCCCGGCTGGCCGCTTCCCTCATCCACGGCGGCAGCCGCGGCGGGCTGTCCTTCGGAGACGGCGGCGTCATCCGGGGCGAGCTGGGAGAGGAGCTCTCCCCCGAGGCCCTGATGGCCCTGGGCTCCGCTCTGGGCGCAGAGGGCAAGGTGGGCCTGGGCTGGGCCGGCGGGGAGGCCGCCCGGCTGCTGGCCCGCTCCGCCGGGTGCGGCGCGGCGGCGGCGGGGGCCGAGGTGCTGGTCCACGACGGGGGCTGCCCCTCCGCCGGGGCCTGGCTGGCCGGGCGCTATGCCCTACCGGTCTCCCTTTTTGTGGAGCAGGCGGGGGAGCGGACCTTTCTCCATTTCTTCGACCGCCGGGGTCTGCCCCTGAGCCGCAGCCGGGAGCGCAAGCTGGAGGGGGCCGTCCTCCGGGGCGAGGTCCGCCGGGTGCCCGCCGGACGGGTGGGACCCTGGCGAAACGTCTCCGGTGTGCCGGCGGCCTACGCCGCCGAGGCCGCCAAGGCCAGCCGCCTGAGCCGGCAGACCATCACGCCGGTGGCGGTGTCGGTTCCGGGCGAGACCCCCGCCGACCGAGTCCTGGCCTCGGCCCTGGAGGAGCTGGGCTGCGTGGTGCTGCGCAAGCGGGCCCCCGGCGTGCCCGGCTTCGCTGCAGAGTACGGCGGCCTGCGGCTGACGGCCTGGGACGAGGAGGGCCGGACGGTGGATTCGGGGGCTCTGCTCACCCTGGTGAGCCTCATTGAGCTGGACCGGGGCGGCGGCCGGGTGGCCGTTCCCGCCGGGGCCCCCGCTGCGGTGGAGGCTCTGGCCGAGGGGCGTCCGGAGGCCGTGCTCCGGCTGGACCGGGACGGGCCGGAGGCGGAGGAGCTCTACGCCGCGCTGCCCTGGCTCCGGGACGGGGTGTTCGCCGCCTGCCGCATCTGCGCCCGGCTGGGGCAGACGGGGGAGCGGCTGCGCACTCTGGCCGGCCGGGCCCCGCGATTCGTGCGGCTCCAGCGGGAGGTGCCCCTCCGGCGGGGCCGGGGGGAGGTCATGCAGAGCTTGGCCGAGACGGGCGGCGATGCCCGGGGCGAGGGGGTGCGCATCCGCTCCGGCGAGGCCTGGATCTGGATGGCGCCCCTGAGCCGGCGCTCCGCCCTGCGGGTGGTGGCCGAGGCGGCGGACATGGAGACGGCGGCGGAATTGTGCGATTTTTATGTGAAGCGGGCCCAGGAGCTGGACCGGCAGGGGACGGACGGGCAGAGGCCCCAATAAAAATTTCTTGTATACTTTTCCAGCCCCTTGTGGTATACTAAAGTGACTTGGAATGGCTTTATGTGCGTTAGCGCACTTTGATAAGGCAGGGACACAGAGAAAATCACGGGCGCGAAGGCGGCTGGGGCCGCCCCTTTTCCCGGCGAGGCAGGGCCGGAAAGAGCGGGTGGCCGCCGCCCTTGTTTTGGTGCGCGCAAAATCGATCCTCTGTGCCCATACATACCGGTTATGGTAAATTAAGACAAGGAGTGTTACATTACTTTTATGGCAGAAAAATTGAAAATCATATCCTTGGGCGGACTCAACGAGATCGGCAAGAACATGACCGTCTATGAGTATGGCGGCGACATGATCGTGGTGGACGTGGGCATGGGCTTCCCCGACGACGACATGTACGGCATCGACGTGGTCATCCCCGACTTTACCTATCTCATTAAGAACAGGGAGAAGATCCGGGGCGTCTTCCTGACCCATGGTCACGAGGACCACATCGGCTCCATCCCCTATCTGCTGCGCAGCATCAACGCCCCCATCTACGCCACCCGCATGACGGCGGGGCTGGTGAAGCTGAAGCTGGAGGAGCACCGCCTGCTGGACAAGACCAAGCTCATCACCTGCGAGGCGGGCGAGGTGGTCAAGGCCGGGCGGTTCAGCGTGGAATTCATCCACGTCAACCACTCCATCGCCGACGCGGTGGCCTTCGCCATTAAGACGCCGGTGGGCACGTGCGTCCACACCGGCGATTTCAAGATTGACTCCACCCCCATTCAGGGCGGCATGATCGATCTGGCCCGGCTGGGCGAGCTGGGCAAGGCGGGGGTGCTGGCCCTGCTGTGCGACTCCACCAACGTGGAGCGCCCCGGCTACACCAAGTCGGAGCGGTGCGTGGGCGCCTCCTTCGACGCCCTGTTCCGGGGGTGCGGCCAGCGCATCATCGTCACCACCTTCGCCTCCAACGTGGACCGCATCCAGCAGATCGTCTCGGTAGCCGCCAAGTACGGCCGCAAGGTGGCCGTCACCGGCCGCAGCATGGAAAACGCCATGAAGGTCTCCACTGAGCTGGGCTACATGAACGTGCCCGAGGGGACGCTGGTAGACGTCAACCACATCAAGAGCCTGCCCAAAGACAAGATCTGCATCGTCACCACCGGCAGCCAGGGCGAGACCATGTCCGCCCTGACCCGCATGGCCTTCTCCACCCACCGCCAGGTGGACATTCAGGCCGGGGACCGGATCATCATCTCGGCCTCCGCCATCCCGGGCAACGAGAACGCCATCGGCAACGTCATCAACGAGCTCTACCGCAAGGGAGCCGAGGTGGTCAACGAGCGGACGGGCCAGCTCCACGTGTCCGGCCACGCCTGCCAGGACGAGCTGAAGATCATCCACGCCCTGGTGAAGCCCAAATTCTTTGTCCCCCTCCACGGGGAGCAGCGGCACCTGAGGATCCACGCCAAGCTGGCCCAGGAGATGGGGATGCACCCCAATCACATCCTCATCAGCGACATCGGCAAGGTGATGGAGTTCACGCCCAACTCCGCCAAGATCAACGGCACTGTGCCCGCCGGCCGGGTCTTCGTGGACGGCTACGGCGTGGGCGACGTGGGAAGCGTGGTCCTCCGAGACCGGAAGCACCTGGCCGAAGACGGCATGATCGTGGTGGTCACCTCTATGTCCGGCGAGGACGGCAGCGTGGTGTCCGGCCCCGATATCATCACCCGCGGCTTCGTCTACGTCAAGGAGTCCGAGGAGCTGATGGAGGAGCTGCGCCGGGTGGCCGTGGAGGCGCTGGAGCGCTGCCGCCGGACCAACACCACCGACTGGGCCACCATCAAAGGGGAGATCAAAAACGACCTGTCCGGCTTCCTCTACAAAAAGACCAAACGCAACCCCATGATCCTGCCTGTCATCATGGAGGTCTGAGCGGAAAAGCAGACGCGCCCGCCGGGAGCTCTCCCGGCGGGCGCGCTTTTGTTATGCTTCGTTGTCAGCGTACCGGGCCAGAAACTGCCGGGTGCGCTCCTGCCGGGGGTGCTCGATGACCTCCCGGGCGGGGCCCTCCTCCACGATGACGCCGCCGTCCATGAAGATGACCCGGTCGGCCACGTCCCGGGCGAAGGCCATCTCGTGGGTGACAATGACCATGGTGGTGTTCCGCTCGGCCAGGCTCCGGATGACCTTGAGCACCTCGCCGGTGAGCTCCGGGTCCAGGGCGGAGGTGGGCTCGTCAAAGCAGAGGATGTCCGGGTGCAGAGCCAGGGCCCGGGCGATGGCCACCCGCTGCTGCTGGCCGCCGGAAAGCTGGTGGGGGTAGTGGTCGGCCCGGTCGCTGAGACCCATCTGCTCCAGCAGGTCCCGGCCCTCGGCCTCGATCCCGGCGTGGATGCGCTTTCGGTCGGCCTGGTAGCCCGGGGCCTCCTGGGCCAGCAGTTCCTTGGCCAGGGTAACGTTCTGCAGGGCGGTGTACTGAGGGAAGAGGTTGAAGGACTGGAACACCAGCCCAAAGTGGAGCCGCTTTTTGCGGATTTCGCTCTCCCGCTGGGTGACGGGATCGGCCGCGTCAAAGAGAAGCTGGCCGTCCACGGTGATGCTGCCCCGGTCGGGGGTCTCCAGGAAGTTGAGGCAGCGCAGCAGCGTGGTCTTGCCGGAGCCGGAGGAGCCGATGATGGCCAGAGCCTGGCCCCGCTCCAGGCCGAAGGAGATGCCCTGGAGCACCTGGGTGGCGCCAAAGCTCTTTTCGATGTGTTGGACCTCAAGGATCGCCATATCTGCCGCCCCCTTACCGGAAATAGTCCAGCCGCCGCTCGAGATAGCCGAACAGCAGCGTCAGCACGCCCACAAACACCAGGAAGAACAGCCCCGTGGTGAACAGGGGCCAGATCAGACCCTTGGAGGAGTACTCGTTGGCCATCATAATGATCTCCTTGTTGGAGATGATCCGGGCCAGAGAGGTGTCCTTCACCAGGGTGATGATCTCGTTGCCCATGGGAGGGATGATGCGCTTGACCACCTGGAGCAGGGTGACCTGAAAGAAGATCTGCCGCTTGGTCATGCCCAGCACCTGGCCCGCCTCCGTCTGGCCCTTGGGGACGGCCTCGATGCCGCCCCGGTAGATCTCGGAGAAGTAGCAGGCGTAGTTGATGACGAAGGCCGCCACGGCGGCGGTGAGCCGTCCCGAGTTGCCGGCAGGCCACGGGTTGCCCCAGCGCAGGAGTCCGGGCCCCATGAAGATGATGATGAGCTGGAGCATCAGGGGGGTTCCCCGAATGATCCAGACGAAGGTCTTGATGAGCCAGGCCAGCGGCTGGAACCGGCTCATGGAACCAAAGGAGATCAGCAGCCCCAGGGGCAGGGCGAACAGCAGGGTCAGGCCGAAAAGCTGGCAGTTGATCCAGAAGCCCTCGAACAGACGGCCCAAGATGACGCTCATACAGTACACCTCAAAAGACACCGTCTGGGACAGGGGCCAAGCCCCTGTCCCAGACGGTCAGATTCCATTGACGGGAAAATCACTTACTCGGCCAGCTCCAGACCGTATTTGCCGGCCAGGGCACCCAAGGAGCCGTCGGAAGCCATCTCGGCAAAGATCTCATTGACGGCATCCCGCACGTCGGAGCCCTGCCGGAAGGCCACGCCGTAGTTTTCCACGGCCAGCTCGTCCACGATCTTCAGGCCGGCATAGTCGGTGCCCTCGCCGATCATGGCGTTGGCCAGGGTCATGTCCAGAACGGCGGCGTCGCAGGTGCCGGCGGCCACCTCCATGAGGCAGTCGGTCTGGACGCTCTTGCCCACGTAGTCGGCCTGAGCCAGGTTGGCGTCGGGCTTGGTCTCCTCATTGCCCAGGATCTGCGTCTCGCCGGCGGAGCCCACCTCGGCGCAGACGGACTTGCCGATGAGGGAGGAGGTGTCGGCATAGTCGGCGTCGGCCTTCATCACCACCACCTGGGCGTTCTTCACATAGGGGACGGTGCAGGCCATGTTGGCCTCGCGCTCAGGGTCCAGAGTCATGCCGTTCCAGATGCAGTCGATGGTCTTGCCGGCCAGCTCGATCTCCTTGGTCTCCCAGACGATCTCCTGGAACTGGGGCTCCACGCCCAGCTTTTCACAGACGGCTTTGGCCAGCTCGGTGTCGAAGCCGGTGAACTCGCCGTTGTCGTCGGTGTAGTTCATGGGGGCATAGACCGTGTAGCCGATGACGAGGGAGCCCTTGCCCTTGACATAGTCCAGATCGCTCTCGGCGGCGGACTCGGCCGGAGCGCTCTCCGCAGGGGCGGCGGAGCTCTCCGCGGGGGCGGAGGCGGAGGGAGAGGGAGCGGCGCTGCTGCCGCAGGCGGCCAGGGCCAGAGACAGGACCAGCGCCAGGGCAAGCGCGATCAGGCGTTTCATGTTCATAACGTATGTATCCTCCAATATCCAAAATCCTGCCGGGCAAAACCCGGATGCTTTAGCATTTTACCACGATAAACTGATGATGTAAAGAGGTTTTTTTAAAATCCGGCTTTTTGGACGGTTCCGCCGCGGGAGGGCCGAAGGAATTTCCGGCCGGAAGATATGCGGTTTACCGGAAAGCAGTTCCAAATCCGGGGTCTTTTTTGTGGGGAGAGTGACGATTTCGATTGACAAGGGGGGCGTTCCCGGTATATGATGTAAGACGGGAAAAGTGGTTTGGCCAGGCTGTGCCCACTGGGGTATGGCCGGGGAAGGGCCACGGGACTGAGGTTCGCCGCAGTCCTGAAAAAACGTAATAGGAGGAAACACAGAAATGAACATGCTTGTATGCGTCAAGCAGGTGCCGGATACGACGGAAATCAAGATCGATCCGGTGAAGAACACGCTGATCCGCGACGGCGTGCCCAGCATTCTGAACCCGTTCGACGGGTATGCGCTGGAAGCGGCCGCCCGGATCAAGGATAAGGACCCCTCTGCGAAGATCGTGGTGCTGTCCATGGGCCCCGAGCAGGCGAAAGCGGTGCTGAAGGAGTCTCTGGCCATCGCGGCGGACAAGGCGTATCTGGTGAGCGACCGTGCGTTCGGCGGATCCGACACGCTGGCGACCAGCTACATCATCTCCGAGACCATCAAGAAGATCGAAGAGACCGAGGGGAAGTTTGACGCGATTTTCTGCGGCAAGCAGGCCATTGACGGCGACACGGCTCAGGTGGGCCCCGAGATCGCCGAGCACCTGGGCTATCCGCAGGTCACCTACGGCCTGGAGGCCGAGTTGGACGGGGATATGGTAAAGGTGAAGAAGGAGATGGACGACGGAGTGGCCGTGGTCGGCGTGAAGATGCCCTGCGTGGTGACCTTCACGAAGCCGGCGTGGGACCCCCGTTACCCCACCATCAAGCGCAAGATGGCCGCGAACAAGGCTGAGATTCCCACCCTGACCGCTGCAGACCTGCCCAGCATCAACCTGGAGCACGCCGGTCTGAAGGGTTCCCCCACCAAGGTGAAAAAGACCTTCGTGCCGCAGAAGAAGTCTGGCGGCATGAAGATCAAGGAAGAGACCAACGAGGACTCCGCGAAGAAGCTGTGCCAGCTGCTGAGCGAAGCCGGAATCATCTGAGGGAGGGGGAGTTAACAATGGAAGCCAAGACGAAGGACCTTTGGGTATTTGTAGAAACCAACGAAGACGGCACCGCGAAGAACGTGGGCATTGAGCTGCTGACTCCCGGCCACGACATGGCTGTGAAGCAGGGCGGCGCGCTGGTGGCGGTGGTCATCGGCAGCGGCGTGGACGCCGCTGTGCAGGCCGCTTCCGAGCACGGTGCGGACAAGGTGATCGTGGTGGACGGCCCCGAGTACAAGACCTACACCACCGACGCTTACGCCATCGCCCTGTGCACCCTGGTGGAGAAATATGGGCCCACCAGCATGCTGATCGGCGCGACCAACAACGGTCGTGACCTGGGCCCCCGGGTGTCCTGCCGCCTGAAGACCGGCCTGACGGCCGACTGCACCGGCCTGGATATCGACGAGGAGAGCGGCAACGTGGCGTGGACCCGTCCCGCCTTCGGCGGCAACCTGATGGCCACCATCCTGTGCCCGGATCACCGTCCCCAGATCGGCACGGTGCGTCCCGGCGTGTTTAAGAAGGGCGAGGCCGGCGAGGCCAAGGCCGAGATCATCAAGGAAGAAATCCATGTGGATGCCGCCGATATCCGCACCCAGATTCTTGAGCTGATCAAGGAAGAGGGCGGCGAGGCCGTGGACCTGGAGGGCGCGGAGATCATCGTGTCCGGCGGGCGCGGCGTGGGCGGCCCGGAGGGCTACGCTCCCATCAAGGAGCTGGCGGACCTGCTGGGCGGCGTGGTCGGCGCTTCCCGCGCGGCGGTGGATGCGGGCTGGATTGCCCACGCCCATCAGGTGGGCCAGACCGGCAAGACCGTGGGCCCCAAGCTGTACATCGCCTGCGGCATCTCCGGCGCCATCCAGCACGTGGCCGGCATGAGCGGCTCTGACTGCATCGTGGCCATCAACAAGGACCCGGATGCCCCCATCTTCGACATCGCTGACTACGGCGTGGTGGGCAACCTGTTTGAGGTCCTGCCGGTCATGATCGACGAGATCAAGAAGCTCAAGGCCTGAGATCGGATCGGGTATCTTATACGGCCATGGCGGCCGGGATGGGATACATAAATTGGGAAGCTGACGCACAAAAAGAAAGGTAGGGAAATTGTTATGAATTTTCATTTTTCTCCTGAGGAGCAGGACATTATCTCCATGCTCCATGACTTCTGCGAGAAGGAAGTCGGCCCTCTGGCCGCCGAGATCGACGAGCAGGAGCGTTTCCCGAAGGAGACCCTGACCAAGCTGCAGGAAATGGGCATGATGGGTCTGTATATGCCTGAGGAGTACGGCGGAGCCGGCCTGAGCTACGTGACCTACATCGGCGCCTGCGAAGAGCTGGCCAAATACTGCGCCACCACTTCCGTCATGTTCTCCGCCCACGGTTCGCTGTGCTGCTGGCCCATCGAGCACTTCGGCACGGAAGAGCAGAAGCAGAAGTACCTGGTGCCCCTGGCCTCCGGCGAGAAGCTGGGCGCCTTCGGCCTGACCGAGCCCGGCGCCGGCACTGACGCCGCCATGCAGAAGACGGTGGCCGAGGACAAGGGCGACCACTGGCTGATCAACGGCTCCAAGATCTTTATCACCAACGCCAGCGAGGCGGACATCTTCGTGATCTTCGCCATGACTGACAAGAGCCAGGGCACCAAGGGCATCTCCGCCTTCATTCTGGAGAAGGGCACCCCCGGCTTCACCATCGGCGCGCACGAGAAGAAGATGGGCATCCGCGGCTCCGCCACCTCCGAGCTGGTGTTCGAGGATGTGAAGCTGCCCAAGGAGAACCTGCTGGGCGAGCTGGGCAAGGGCTTCAAGGTGGCCATGATGACGCTGGACGGCGGCCGGATCGGCATTGCCGCGCAGGCTCTGGGCATCGGCGAGGCCGCCATTGCCGCCACGGTGAAGTACACCCAGGAGCGGGTGCAGTTCGGCAAGCGCATCAGCCAGTTCCAGAACACCCAGTTCCAGCTGGCCGATATGCAGGCCAAGTGCGACGCCGCCCGCCTGCTGATCTACCGGGCGGCCCAGGCCAAGCAGGATGGAGAGCCCTTCAGCCATCTGGCTGCTGAGGCCAAGCTGTTTGCCGCTGAGATGGCTTCCGACGTGACCCGCCGCTGCCTGCAGCTCATCGGCGGCTATGGCTACACCCGTGAGTACCCCTTCGAGCGCTACATGCGCGACGCCAAGATCACCGAGATCTACGAGGGTACCTCCGAGGTCCAGCGTATGGTCATCTCCGGCTGGATGGGCGTGAAGTAAGCATCTCCCTGCCAAATGACGAAAGAAAGGCCCGCGGCATTTGCCGTGGGCCTTCTTTTCGCATGAAAAACACGTCCACCGGCGGGCGTGTTTCCAGCAGATGTCGGGGCGAATAAAGGAAGGGGCCCGGAGGGAAACTTCCCTCCGGGCCCCTTATACGTCCATTCCCAAAGGGAAGGTTACTTCATGCCGTTCTCGTAGGCCTCGATCATCTTCTTGACCATCTGGCCGCCCACAGAACCGGCCTCACGGGAGGTCAGGTCACCATTATAGCCCTGCTTCAGGTTCACGCCGACTTCCTGAGCGGCCTCCATCTTAAACTTGTTCAGGGCCTCGCGGGCGCTGGGCACGACAGGCTGATTGGAATTGTTGGAACCGGACATAGTTCGCATCTCCTTTTTGTTTGTGTGTTTGTTGGATTGGGAATCCAGACATATCTTTGCCCCAGCGAAGTTTTATATGTGCGCCAGTTTTTGCTGATTCAGGTCAATTTGACCACAGTAACACGGCAATACAAATCAATGGATGGAGCGCTGGATGACAATCGAAAAGCGTTTCTTTTTTATTTTTATAAAGCAGGCCCGCGGCAAATTGAACGCCCCTCCTGCTGCCCGGCACTCCGGTGCAGACCCAGATTTGGAAGATGGAGGAAGGCAACGGTCTCAAAACTCGCCCAACTGCATGATGGAGATCTCGAAGGCGGTGCGGTCCTGGGGAACGCCGTCCACCAGCTTTTGATAGGTGCGGCTCTGAAGGCGGCCCTCTAACCGGAGCGGGTCCCCCACGGACAACTGGCCGCAGCTCTGGGCCAGGGCTCCCCAGGCGATGCAGGGCAGGTAGTCCGCCCGGCCGTACTTCCGGTTCACCGCCAGCATCAAATCGCAGATCTCACGGCCCAAAGGCGTCCGCCGGAGGATGGGGGGCTTGCACAGGGTGCCGGCCAGCTCCAGATGGTTGACGGGTTCCTCCGCCGTGGAGGCCAGCTCCCGGGCCAGCACAGTAATGACCAGACGGCTGCCTCTGCCGCTACGGTTATTGAAGGAGCGGACCTCCCCCCGCACTTCCAGCGGCCGGCCCTCGGACACGGGACAGGCCGTCAGCAGGGAGCGGGGCAGCACCACGTTGAGCCGGTCCGCGGCGCCGGAGAGCCGCTGTACCGACAGGGGGAAGAGGTCGTAGACCACGCCGTGGTTCTCGTGGGAAAAGACGGGGGATCCCGCCGCCGTCCCCCGGAGCAGCGCCCGATTTTCATTCCAGCCTGTCTGCATACCAGCCACACTCCCGCATCTGTCATTTTGTTTGGACAGGGACATGTATATGCGGGTTTGTCCCCGGCTATGACGCATATGGACAGGGAAGAAAAAGACTGATACAATAAAACCAAAACGAATGGAGGCGGATGAAATGGAGAACTGGGAGGCGCTGGACCGGGAGCTGGCGGAGATCCGGGAGAAGCTGGCCGGGCGGGGCCGGCTGGAGGCCATGCTGGCGGAGCTGGACGGGGAGCAGCAGGCCCTGCGGGAGCGGAAGCGGGCGCTGCGGGCGGAACTGGACAAGGAGCAGGCCGACGTGGACGCGCTGGAGGGAATGAGTCTGGCCGCCATCTGGCAGACCGTACTGGGCCGCCGGGAGGAGGCGCTGGACCAGGAGCGCCGGGAGGCGGCCGCCGCCCGGGCCAACTACCAGTCCGCCGTGCGGGCCCTGGAGGATGTGGAGGATCGCTGGCGGCAGACCCGGGAGCGCCTGCAGGCGCTGGACGGCCTGGAGGGCCGCTGCCGGGCGCTGCTGGAGGAGAAACGCCGCCGCATGGCCCAAAGTGATCCGGTCCTGGGCGGGCGCATCCGTGAGCTGGAGGAGAAGCTGGCGGCCTGCCGCAGCATGTGCCGGGAGATTGACGAGGCCATCCAGGCGGGCCGGCAGGCCGCCTTCGACCTGGACAGCGCCGGCGGCAAGCTGGAGAGCGCAGGGAACTGGGGCGTGTACGACATGCTGGGGGGCGGGATGTTGGCCACGGCCATCAAGCACTCCCGGATGGACGAGGCCAGGGATCTGATGTACCAGGCCCAGTGCGCGCTGAGCCGGTTCCGCTCCGAGCTGGCCGACGTGAAGGTGCAGGCCGACCTGGGCCTGGAGGTGGGGGCCTTCGAGACCTTCGGGGACTACTTCTTCGACGGACTGCTCTTTGACTGGATAGTGCAGAGCAAGATCCGGGACTCTCAGGACAGCGTGAACGGGACCCGAAGCCGGGTGGAGGCGGCGCTGGGCAAGCTGGAGGGCCTGCGGGCCCGGACAGAGCAGGAGGCGGCCGCACTGGAGGGCGAGCTGCACCGCCTGACCGAGGAGGCATAAAAAGAGCGGGGGACGCTTTTGCGTCCCCCGCCGGTTTTGCCGCACTACATGATGTCGCTGTCCACCAGGATGTTATCGGTGCCGTGCTCCTCAAATTCGCTGATATAGGCGTCGATCCGGGAGGCCAGCTCTTCGTAATTGCTCTCGTCGATGGGCACGTCATCCATGTCCCTGCGGGCCAGGTCTTCGGCCAGAATCTCGAAGAACACGTTATCCTCGTAGTCCATGATGGCTTCGTGGATGCCGCCCTCTGCAAAGGCCCGAGAGGGGATGACCTCTCCGTTGTATACCTCGGCCACCACGCCCATGCCCTCGCCGGCGGCCTTGCCGAAGAGCAGGCTCTCCACCTCGTCGTAGTCCCGGATGCGGTCTTCGCCGCGGGTGGAATTAAGAATCCAGTTGCCGATATACACCAGGTCCAGCAGACGGCGGTATTGCTTCTTGGTCAGCTCCAGTTTCATGGGATAACCCTCCTTTGCGGGGCAAACTGCCAAAGGTCTGACGTGCTGGAAGCACACTCTTATTATATTATATTTTCCCCTGTTGTCAAACGCAACCGGCAGGGAAATTTGTGCTTGTGTTTGCCGGAAATTTCGCATATCATAGGTTAGAACAATTCGCCCCAGCGGCGATTTTTGGGGGTTTGAACGTTGGACGCAAGACCCATTGGCGTTTTTGACTCCGGCCTGGGCGGCCTGACGGCTCTGCGGGAGCTGTCCCGCCTGCTCCCGGCGGAGGATATTGTCTATTTTGGAGACACCGGCCGGGTGCCTTACGGCGGGCGCTCCCGGGAGACGCTGATCCGCTACGCCCGGCAGGATGTGGCCTTCCTGCGGACCTTCGACCTGAAGGCCATCGTGGTGGCCTGCGGTACCGTGTCCACTACGGCGCTGGACGTGCTGACGGCGGAGAACGACATTCCCATCTGGGGCGTGGTGGAGCCGGCGTCAGACGCTGCCGTCCAGGCCACACGCAACGGGAAGATCGGCCTCATCGGCACCCAGGCTTCGATCCGAAGCGGCGCCTATGAGCGGCGCATCGCCTCCCTGCGGCCCGACGCCCGGGTGTTCGCCGCCGCCTGCCCGCTGTTTGTGCCTCTGGTGGAAAACGGGCGCTTCCGGCCCGGAGACCTGGTGGCGGAGACCGTGGCGGCGGAGTACCTGCGGCCCCTGAAGGAGGACGGCATTGATACGCTGATGCTGGGCTGCACCCATTACCCGCTGCTCAAGAGCGTCATCGGCGGCGTGATGGGGCCGGACGTGACGCTGGTGGACGTGGGCGAGCAGTGCGCCTGGCGGGTGGCCGAAACGCTCCGGGCGCAGGGGTGCCTGACCGGACCGGGCCGGACCGGCCGCTGCCGGTTCTTTGTCAGCGACAGCGTGGAGGGCTTTTCCGGCCTGGCGTCCATCTTCCTCCAGCGGGATGTGACGGAGGATGTGGAAAAGGTGGACATTTGGAACTATTGACGGTGCCTTTCGGACTTTACAATCGGATTGAAGTAGTATATAATAGCCCGCGCAATGCATTCTGAAAGCGTATCGAGGTACATCGTTTATGGATAAAAACGTCATCATCTCCATCAAGGGCACCCAGACCTACGAGAACGCCGAGCCCGAGACCATTGAGCTGGTCACCGAGGGGCGGCTTATGGACTGCGGCGACGAGGGCTATACGTTCAGCTATCAGGAGAGCGAGCTCACCGGACTGGAGGGGACCCTGACCACCTTCCAGGTGGAGCCCGAACGCATCACGCTCATGCGTATGGGCATGGTCAATTCCCAGATGGTGTTCCAGCCCGGCAAACGGCACTTCTCTATGTACGATACCCCCTATGGGGCGTTGTCCATCGGCATTAATACCCGCAAGATGCGGTCCAGCCTGAACCAGGACGGCGGCGAGATCGAGATTGATTACGCCATCGAAATCGACCACGCGGTGGCGGGGGAGAGCCTGTTCCGCATCCACGTGCGGGAAAAGGGGCCGCTGCTGCGGCAGTAACGGACGGAACGCCGGCGGGCGCTCTTAATGACAGAAGAAAAGGTGATCAAGAATATGTCGAACCTCATCCAGGCGGCCCGGGACCAGGTGGCCGAACTCACACAGAACGCCTATGAGAAGGCCGCCGCGGCCGGGGTCCTCCCCGCCGGGGCGGAGGTGCGGGGCAACGTGGACATCCCCAAGGATGTCAGCCACGGCGACTACGCCTCCTCCTTTGCCATGGCCGGGGCCAAGGCCCTGCACATGGCACCCCGGGCTATCGCTCAGGCCATCCTGGATCATCTGAACCTGGAGGGCTCCTACTTCCAGCGGGCCGAGATCGCCGGCCCAGGCTTTCTGAACTTCCATCTTGGCCCCCGCTGGTATGGCGAGGTGCTCTCCGACATCGAGCGGGAGGGCGCGGCATACGGCCAATGCGGCGAGGAGCATGGGGAGAAGGTTATGGTGGAGTTCGTCTCTGCCAACCCCACCGGCCCCATGCACATGGGCAACGCCCGAGGCGGCGTGCTGGGAGACACCTTGGCCAACGTGCTCCGCCGGGCGGGCTGCGACACCTGGAAAGAGTTCTACGTCAACGACGCGGGCAACCAGATCCACAAGTTTGCCGAGTCTATCCACGCCCGCTATATGCAGCTTCTGGTGGGAGAGGAGAACTTCCCCCTGCCGGAAAACGCCTACCATGGCGATGACATCAAGGAGCTGGCCCAGGCCTTTTACGAGCTCCACGGCGACGGCTACCGGGACAAGCCGGAGGAGGTCTGGCTGGATGACATGTCCCGCTTCGGCCTGGAGACCAACGTCCCCAAAATGAAGGAAGACCTGCGCCGCTACAAGATTGAGTACGACCAATGGTTCTTCGAGTCCGAGCTCCATCAGTCCGGCTATGTTGCCGAGACGGTGGGGATGCTCACCGAGGGAGGCTGGACCTATGAAAAGGACGGGGCCCTTTGGCTCAAGACCACTGAGCTGCTCAAGCGGAAGTATATGGCCGAGGGGAAGACCCGGGAGCAGGCCGACAAGCTGGACCTGAAGGACGACGTGCTGCGCCGGGCCAATGGCTTCTACACGTATTTCGCCGCTGACATCGCCTACCACCGCAACAAGCTGGAAAAGCGGGGCTTTGACAAGGCGGTGAATATCTGGGGGGCCGACCACCACGGCCATGTAGCACGTCTTCAGGCCGCCCTGGACGGCCTGGGCCTGGACGGCTCCCACCGGCTGATCATCGTGCTCATGCAGCTGGTCAACCTGCTGCAGGACGGCAAGCCGGTGCGTATGTCCAAGCGATCCGGCAAGGCCATCGCCCTTAACGACCTGCTGGACGAGGTCCCCGTGGACGCCGCCCGGTACTTTTTCAACTCCCGCTCCGCCACCAGCCCGGTGGACTTTGACCTGGATCTGGCGGTGCGGCAGGACTCTGACAACCCGGTGTACTACGTCCAGTACGCCCACGCCCGCATCTGCTCCCTGGTTGCCCGGCTGGCCGAGGAGGGGGACCGGGTGCCCGCCGCAGCCCAGGCGGACGCCACCCTGCTGACCGCCGCCGAGGAGAAGGCGCTGCTTAAGACCCTGTCTCAGTTCCCCGAGGAAATCCGCCTGGCGGCCCGGGACTACGATCCCTCCCGCATCAACCGCTATCTGGTGGGGCTGGCTGGGGATTTCCACCGCTTCTACAACGCCTGCCGCATCAAGGGCGAGGAGCCCGCGCTGCTCTCCGCCCGGCTCAAGCTGGCCGACACCGTCCGCTGTGTCATCGCCAACGGCCTGGACCTGCTGGGCGTGACCGCCCCGGAAAAGATGTAAATTTGACGAAAGAGGGCGTCCTGTTGGGACGCCCTCTTTAACAAATTAGAAACAAATACTTAAATTTTTATTAAACTACAAGAAAAGACCTTGTAACATCCCGAAACCGTGCTATGATATCCTTCACAAATGAGGGGCCCGTCCTGGGCCAAGGGACAACATTGGGTGAACGATCATGAGAATGTTACAGTGGGTCGAGCTTTTCAACCTGTTTATCGCCATTTTTTTCTTTGCCGTCTATTTTTACCAGCTTGTCTATCTGGCAGTGGGGTTCGTCCGCCGGAAGCGGAAGGACCGCAGGCCCCCCGCCCGCCAGCACCGCTTCGCCGCCATCGTGGCGGCGCGCAATGAGGCGGGGGTAATCGGAGAGCTGATCCAGAGCCTGCGGGCGCAGCACTACCCGGAGGAGCTGCTGGACATCTACGTCGTGGCAGACAACTGCACCGACGATACGGCCCGAGTGGCCCGGCGGGCGGGGGCCGCCGTCTACGAGCGGCACGACCAGACCCGGAAGGGCAAGGGCTACGCGTTGGACTACCTGTTCCGCCGGCTGGCCGAGGAGGGCCGGGAGGATTACGAGGGGTACTTCGTTTTTGACGCCGATAATCTGGTGGACCCGGAGTTCACCGCCGAGATGAACCGGGTCTTTGACACCGGCAAATACGGCGCCGTCACCTGCTACCGCAACTCCAAGAATTTCGGCAGCAACTGGATTTCGGCGGGGTACTCCATCTGGTTCCTGCGGGAGGCCCGGTTCCTCAACTTCCCGCGGATGCTGCTGGGCTCCAACTGCCACGTGTCGGGCACCGGCTTTCTGGTCGCCGGAGATGTGATCCGCCAGAACGGCGGCTGGCCCTATCATCTGCTCACCGAGGACATTGAGTTCTCCGTAAGCTGCGCCCTGAAGGGGGTGCGCATTGGCTACTGCGACGGGGCGGTGGTCTATGACGAGCAGCCCGTCACCTTCCGGCAGTCCTGGGACCAGCGTCTGCGGTGGTCCAAGGGCTTTTACCAGGTGGACGCCAAGTACGGCCTGGCCCTGCTGAAGGGCTGTCTCCGGCCCGGCCGGAGGGGTTGGTCCTGTTACGACATGCTGATGACCGTGGCGCCCGGCATGCTGCTGACCCTGCTGGTGGCGGCCTTCAACCTCATCGTATGGGGAGCCTGCGTGACCCAGCCCGCCTACGTGGCCTGGCGGGTGATGCGCCTGACCAAGGGCTTTTTGGCCTCTACGGTGGTGAGCTTTTACGCGGGGCTGTTTTTCTACGGCCTGCTGACGGTGTGCTGCGAGTGGAAGCAGATCCGGGAACCGGGCTGGAAGAAGCTGGCCTATGTGTTTACCTTTCCTCTGTTTATGTTTACGTACATCCCCATTTCCCTGGCGGCCCTGGTCCGCAAGGTGGAGTGGAAGCCCATCTACCACGGCAAGCGGCAACTGGCCGGTGAATAAAATCTCGGGGAAAAGGGGCGGCTCCGCCGCCCCTTTTCTTGCTTTTTCCCTGGGGGATGTGATATACTTATCTACCAAAGGAAACCTGCGCAGACATCGAGGAGGAATTCCACATTATGGACCCCATTCCTTTATCCCTGCCGTTTTTGATGGACGGCGCCACCGGCACCGAGCTGCAGAAGCGCGGTATGCCCCTGGGCGCCTGCACCGAGCAGTGGGCTCTGGAGCACCCGGAGGCCCTGCTGGAGCTCCAGCGCGCCTATGTGGAGGCGGGCGCCCGAGTGCTGGTGACCCCCACGCTGGGGGCCAACCGGGGCGCGCTGGAGAAATTCGGCCTGGCCGGCCGGGTGGAGGAGTACAATGTCCGCCTTGCCGGCCTGACCCGGCAGGCGGCGGCAGGCCACGCCCTGGTGGCCGGAGACCTGGGTCCCACGCTCCACGCCATCCCACCCTATGGAGAGACTCCCTTCGAGATGCTGGTGGGCTTTTACGCCGAGCAGGCCGCCGCCCTGGAGCGGGCGGGGGTGGACCTGTTCCTGGTGGAGAGCGTCATGGCCATGGCCGAGGCCCGGGCGGCGGTGCTGGGCATCCGGGAGTCGGGCAGCCGCAGGCCCATCCTGGTGACCTGCTACTGCGACGAGGAGGGCCGCACCCCCAGCGGCACCGACGTGCTGGCCTGCGCCATCGTCATGCAGGGTATGGGGGTGAGCGCCTTCGGCCTCAACTGCGTGGATCCGGCGGTGGCGGAGGAGCAGCTTGCCCGCCTGCACCAGTACACCGACCTGCCCCTCATCGCCGAGCCCAGCGCCGGGCTGCCCGACCTGACGTCGGAAAAGCCCGTCTACCCGGACAACGCCGGCGCGTTCGCCCGGCGGACCCCCCAGTGGGCGGCGGCGGGGGTGCGCATCTTCGGCGGGTGCTGCGGCACCACCCCGGCCCACATCGCCGCCATGGGACGGGCCATGGCCGGCGTGGATTTTTCCGCTTTCCCGCCCGTGGAGAAGGACCCCGACGTCATCCCCTGCGCCAGCGAGAAGGAGGCCCGGTTCATCACTCCCGACGTGGACGTGGGGGAGACCATCCAGTGTACCGATCACCTGATGGAGGACATCCTGGAGGCCGAGGAGGAGCGCCCGGTGGGGGCGCTGAAGATCGAGGTGCTGGACACCGACGACCTGGAGATCTTCGCCCAGGAACAGTACGCCGTCCGGGACGCCCTGTGCCTCTGGTCCGACGTACCGGAGCTGCTGGAGGGGGCCCTGCGGGCCTATCAGGGACGGGCCTTCTACGACGGCACGGCTGAGCTGGAGCCGGAGTTCCTGGCGCGCATGTCGGAGAAATACGGACTGATCCTGCTCTGAGGCGGGATGGGGCTGTCAACTGGTAGAAATCCCTAAAAAACACCCGCCATCTTTGGCGGGTGTTTTTGGGGCTTCTTGCGCCGTGCCTCTTGACGGCTTGCCCACGATCGAGTATTATATTGGTGCACGTTGATATTTGAACCACAATATATAGTGTTCCGTGGTGACAGAATGTTTCGCCCCGTGCAGGGGCGTTTTTTAGTGCTTATGGGGAGGAGAGACATAAAATGACCGTAACCGTGACCAAGATCAAGAAGAGAGACGGCCGCCTGGTGCCCTTCGACGAGTCCAAAATCGCCACAGCCATTACCAAGGCCTTTAACGCCACGTACAAGCCCGGCCAGGAGGAGGCGGCCCAGCGCCTGGCGGACCAGGTCCTGGAGCTGCTGGCCGGGGAGGGGGGCGCCTGCCCCGAGGTGGAGCACATCCAGGACCTGGTGGAGCAGGTGCTCATGGACAACGGGTACATCCAGACGGCCAAGGCCTACATCCTCTACCGCGACCAGCGCAGCCGCAGCCGGGAGATGAACACCCGGCTGATGAAGACCTACGGAGACATCACCTACACCGCCGCCAAGGACTCCGACATCAAGCGGGAGAACGCTAACATCGACGGCGACACCGCCATGGGCGCCATGCTCAAGTTCGGCTCCGAGGGGGCCAAGCAGTTCTACGACATGTTCGTCCTCAATCCCGAGCACGCCCGGGCCCACCGGGAGGGGGACATCCACATCCACGACCTGGATTTCCTCACCCTCACCACCACCTGCTGCCAGATCGACATCAAAAAGCTCTTCGCCGGGGGGTTCTCCACCGGCCACGGCACCCTGCGGGAGCCCAACGACATCTCCTCCTATGCTGCGCTTTGCTGCATCGCCATCCAGTCCAACCAGAACGACCAGCACGGCGGCCAGTCGGTGGTCAATTTCGACTACGGCATGGCCGACGGCGTGCGCAAGACCTTTGTGCGCATGTACCGGCAGAATCTGGCCCGCGCCCTGATGCTTCTGTGCGGGGACGAGGACCCGGAGGCCAAATTGAAGGTGCTCCAGGGCGAGCTCCGGGAGGAGACCGGCCTTACGCCCACCCTGGCCGGCTGCGAGGCCTACTTCGCCGCCGAGCTGCCCCGGCTGACCCCCTTCGGGGAGGAGAGCGAGCTGAAAAAAGCTCAGCGGTTCGCCCACGCCCGGGCCGTCAAGGAGACCGACCGGGCGGCCTATCAGGCCATGGAGGCCCTCATCCACAACCTGAACACCATGCACTCCCGGGCCGGGGCCCAGACCCCTTTCTCCTCCATCAACTACGGCACCGACACCTCCCCCGAGGGCCGCATGGTCATGAAGAACATCCTGCTGGCCACCGAGGCCGGGCTGGGCGGCGGTGAGACTCCCATATTCCCCATCCAGATCTTCCGGGTGAAGTCCGGGGTCAACTATGAGCCGGGAGACCCCAACTACGACCTGTTCCAGCTTGCCATCCGCTGCTCGGCCAAGCGGCTGTTCCCCAACTTCTCTTTTATCGACGCCCCCTTCAACCTCCAGTATTACAAGCCCGGTCACCCCGAGACCGAGATCGCCTATATGGGCTGCCGTACCAGGGTCATCGGCAACGTCTACGACCCCGAGCGGGAGATCTGCAACGGCAGGGGCAACCTGAGCTTCACCACCATCAATCTGCCCCGGCTGGCCATTAAGGCCAAGGGCGACGTGAACGTCTTCTTCGAGGGGCTGGACCGGATGCTGGACCTGTGCGTGGATCAGCTTCTGGAGCGGTTCGAGATCCAGTGCCGCAAGCATGTGTATAACTACCCCTTCCTCATGGGGCAGGGGGTGTGGCTGGATTCAGACAAGCTGGACTGGAACGACGAGGTGCGGGAGGTGCTCAAGCACGGCACCCTGTCGGTGGGCTTCATCGGCTTGGCCGAGTGCCTCAAGGCCCTGGTGGGCGTCCACCACGGCGAGAGCGAGAGGGCCCGGGTGCTGGGCCGGGAGATCGTCGCCCACATGCGCGCCCGGATGGACGCCGAGAGCGCCGGACGGGGCCTGAACTTCTCTTTGCTGGCCACCCCCGCCGAGGGGCTCTCCGGCCGGTTCGTCCGCATCGACAAGGAGAAGTATGGCGTCATCCCCGGCGTTACCGACCGGGACTACTACACCAACTCCTTCCATGTGCCGGTGTATTTCCCCATCTCCGCCCATGAGAAGATCGCCATCGAGGCCCCTTACCACGCTCTGACCAACGCCGGTCATATCACTTACATCGAGATGGACGGCGACCCCTGCGACAACCTGGAGGCCTTTGAGCGGGTCATTCGGGACATGAAGGAGCACGGCATCGGCTACGGCAGCGTGAATCACCCAGTGGACCGGGACCCGGTGTGCGGCTTTTCCGGCATCATCGGGGACCAGTGCCCCGGCTGCGGCAGGACCGAGGCCGACGGCGTGCCCTTCGAGCGCATCCGCCGCATCACCGGCTATCTGGTGGGCACCTTGGACCGCTTCAACAACGCCAAGCGGGCCGAGGAGCGCGACCGGGTGAAGCACTCGGTCTGAGAAAGGAAGAACGGACATGGAACAGGCGGCGGTCCGCCTCAAAAAAGGGGAGGGCCGGTCCTTTAAGGCCGGCGGACCCTGGATCTACGACAACGAGATCGACCTCCTCACCGGCCCATGGGAAAACGGCGGGCTGGTGCGCATTGAGGACTACAACGGCTATGTGCTGGGCCACGGCTTCGTCAACACGGCCTCCACCATTGCCGTGCGGGTGCTGTCCCGCCGGGCCGGCGCCATCATTGACGAGGCCTTCCTGAACCGGCGGGTCCGGGCGGCCTGGCAGTACCGGAAGGACACCGTGGACACCGCCTGCTGCCGCCTCATCTTTGGGGAGGCCGACTTTTTGCCCGGCTTGGTGGTGGACAAGTTCGCCGATGTGCTGGTGGTGGAGTCTCTGGCCCTGGGCATCGACCGGCTGAAGGGGACCATCCTCCGCCTGCTGGTGCAGGCCCTGGCCGAGGACGGCATTCTCATCCGGGGCGTCTATGAGCGCAGCGACGCCAAGGTGCGGCTCAAGGAGGGTATGGAGCGGGTGAAAGGCTTCCTGTCCGAGCCCTTCGACCCCAAGGTGGAGATCGTGGAGAACGGTGTGAAGTACCTGGTGGACGTGGCCGAGGGGCAGAAGACCGGCTTTTTCCTGGACCAGAAGTACAACCGGCTGGCCATCCAGCCCCTGGCCCGGGGCGGCCGGGCCCTGGACTGCTTCACCCATACCGGGGCCTTCGCCCTCAACGCCGCCAAGGGCGGCGCGGAGGAGGTGCTGGGGGTGGACGCCTCGGAGACCGGGGTGCTGCAGGCCCGGGAGAATGCCGCCCTCAACGGCATGGACGGCCGGGTGGGCTTCGCGTGCCGCGACGTGTTCGACCTGCTGCCTGAGCTGGAGCGCCGGGGCGAGCGGTTCGACCTGGTGATTCTGGACCCGCCCGCCTTCACCAAGTCCCGGGCTTCGGTCAAAAAGGCGGTCCGGGGCTACCGGGAGATCAACCGCCGGGGGATCGCCCTGGTGCGGGACGGGGGCTATCTGGCCACCTGCTCCTGCTCCCACTTCATGACGCCGGAGCTCTTCGCCCAGACTGTGGGAGAAGCTGCCCGGGACGCCCGCCGGCGGTTGCGGCAGGTGGAGTACCGCACCCAGTCCCCCGATCACCCCATCCTATGGGGGGCGGACGAGTCCTACTACCTGAAGTTTTATATCTTCCAGGTCTGCGATGACCGATAAAAAATGTCCCCGGCGGTGCCGGGGGCATTTTCTGCTCCCGGACGCTTGTGCCTGGGGAAAAAGACGGGTATAATGGAAGAATCACAAAAGGAGGGACGCGCCGTGCGCATCGCCAACACCATCTCCGACTCCATCGTGGACGGCCCCGGCCTGCGGCTGACGGTCTTTACCCAGGGCTGCCCCCATCGCTGCCCCGGCTGCCACAACCCGGATACCCACGACCCGGCAGGGGGACGGGAGGCGGAGCTGGCGGAGCTCATCGCCCTGCTGGACGCCAACCCGCTGCTCCAGGGGCTGACCCTGTCCGGCGGCGACCCTTTCCTCCAGGCGGCGCAGTGCACTGCTCTGGCCCGGGCGGCCCGGGACCGGGGCCTGGACGTGTGGACCTACACCGGCTGGACCTATGAGCAGCTCCTGGCGGAGGGCGACCCGGACCGGCTGGCTCTGCTGGCCGCCACCGACGTGCTGGTGGACGGCCCCTTTGCAGTAGCCCGGAAGTCCTATGCCGCCCTGTTCCGAGGCTCGGACAACCAGCGGCTCATTGACCTGCGGAGAACGGAGCGGGAAGGCCGGGTGGTCCTGTGGACCCGGCCCGACCCGCTGGCCCACTTTACGGTGCCGGAATCCTGAACAGAGAGGGGAGAGCGCGGATGACCATTGATGATTTCGAGCGGCGGTTCATGGACCATACCCCTGTCCTGATGGACGTGCGGGCCCACTACGCCGTGCTGGTGCCACTGGTGGAGTGGCAAGGGGAGCCCTATCTGCTGCTGGAGGTCCGTTCGGAGACGCTGAACCGCCAGCCGGGGGAGGTCTGCTTCCCCGGCGGCCGGATGGAGCCCGGCGAGGGGCCCACCCAGTGCGCCTTCCGGGAGACCTGGGAGGAGCTAGGCATCCCCGCCTCGGCCATCCGGCCCATTGCCCGGCTGGATGAGCTCCAGCACCGGGACGGCGCCCTGCTCCACCCGGTGCTGGCTCAGGTGGATGCCGGGGCGGTGATCCACATGTCGGCCAGCGACGCCGAGGTGAAGGAGACCTTTCTGGCGCCGGTGCGCTTTTTCCGGGAGAATCCGCCCCAGGTGTACCGCTGCCCCCTGCGGGCCGAGGTGGGGGAGGACTTCCCCTATCCTCTCATCGGCTTCGACCGGGGCTACCGCTGGCGGGCGGGGAGGATGGAGGTGCCCATCTGGAGCTACCGCGGCCACGCCGTCTGGGGTCTCACCGCCCGCATCATCAAACACCTGATGGAGCAGCTTGCGGAAGGGGAAGAGAGTAATACTCCACCTGCCGCCGCACCGTAAAGCCGCTGGAGGCGTACAGGCGGAGGGCCCGCTCATTGACGCCGTCCACCTCCAGCAGCACGTGCCGTTTGCCCCGCAGAGGGGCCAGCTCGTCCAGCAGGGCGGCCATAAGCCCGCCGCCCAGACCCTGCCCTTGGAGCGCGGGGTCCACCGCCACGCCGAAGACGGACAGGGCCTCCCCCCGGAGGTTGACACAGGCGGCGCCCGCCAGGCGGCCCTGCTGCTCCAGCACCCGGCAGAGGACGCCCTCCTGCAGGCAGCCGGCGGCCATCCCGCCGTCGCCGGGGAAGGCGGCGGAATAGAGGACTTCCAGGGCGGGCCGGTCGCTCTCCTGTGCCGGGCGGAGGGAGACGGGGACGCGGGGGGCGGCATGGGCGCCGCCGTAGTACATCAGATATTCCGCGTGGTCCAGAGTCAGGCCCCAGTGGGCGGCCACGGCACGGCCGTCGCCGCTGTCCCCCTGGCAGGAAAACAGCAGCCGCCGGCAGCCGGCAGGCCGCAGGACGGCGGCCGCCTCCCGAAGCAGAGCGCGGAAGATCCCCTGCCGCCGGCAGGATGGACGGACGCAGGCGCTGATCTCCGCGGTGTCGGCGGTGGGCATGAAGACGGACAGCGAGCCCACCGGCTGGCCCCGGTCCAGAGCCTGGAAGTAGCTGGGCATCTCGGGGCGGACATTAAAGGAGTGGTCCGGGTTTTCCAGCCGGTCGAAGCCGTCTGGAGCCGTCAGTGCGGCGATGGCGCGGATCTCCATGAGGTCATCTCACTTTCACGATGGATGGATACAAAAACCAGTTACCACACGAGGGGGCGGATTGCCATAGAGCGAACCGAGCGGCTGGGGCGCTATACCCTGATACAGACGGCGGACTGCTTTCCTCTGGGGAGCGACACCCTGGCCCTGGGAGGCTTCGCCACCCTGCGGCGGGGCTGGCGGGTGTGTGATCTGGGCTGCGGCTCCGGGGCGCTGGGACTGCTCCTGCTGGAGCGGGAATCCAGCCTGACCCTCACCGGCGTGGAGCTGAACCCGGCCGCGGCGGCGGCGGCGGCTCGGAATTTTCGGGAAAACGGCGTGGAGGGGCGGGTCTGCGCCGGGGACCTGCGGGACCCGGAACTGCTGCCGGCCGGCGGGTTTGACCTGGCGGTGTCCAATCCGCCCTGGTTTCGGGAGGGCGGCGGGGCGTCCGGCGGGGCGGCCCGCATGGAGCACGCCTGTACCTTGGACGAGCTGTGCGCCGCCGCCGGGCGGCTGGTGAGAAACGGCGGGCGCTTTGCCCTGGTCCACCGGCCGGAGCGGCTGGCCGATCTGCTGGAGGCCCTGCGGGCCCATGGACTGGAGCCCAAGCGGCTGCGGCTGGTCCAGCACCAGGCGGACGCTCCGCCCTCGGCGGTGCTGGCGGAGGCGGTCCGCCAGGGCAGGCCGGGGCTGGAGATCCTGCCTGTCCTGCTGCGTATCCCATGAAATCGACCGAGGAGGAGACAATATGCCCGGAACCCTGTACCTGGTCCCCACCCCCATCGGCAACCTGGGAGATATCTCCCGGCGGATGGCCGACACCCTGGCGGCGGTGGACTTCATCGCCGCTGAGGACACCCGCGTCACGGTGAAGCTGCTCAATCACCTGGGTCTGAAAAAGCCCATGGTGAGCTATTACCGGCACAACACCGGCGCCAGCGGGGCGGCGGTCCTCAGCCGCCTTCTGGCGGGCGAGGACTGCGCCCTGGTCACCGACGCGGGCACCCCGGCGGTCAGCGACCCCGGCGAGGAGCTGGTGGCCCAGTGCGCCGCCGCCGGCGTGAGCGTGGTCTCCATCCCGGGGCCCTGCGCCCTGATCACCGCGCTGGCGGCCTCGGGCCTGCCTACCGGCCGGTTTACCTTTGAGGGATTTTTGGCCATGAACAAAAAAAACCGCCGGGCTCACCTGGAGCAGCTCCGGGACGAGCCGCGGACCATGCTGTTCTATGAGGCCCCACACAAGCTGACCGCCACCCTGCGGGACCTGCGGGATACCTTTGGCCCCGAGCGCCGCATCTCCCTGTGCCGGGAGCTCACCAAGCTCCACGAGGAGGTGCGCCGCACCACCTTGGGCGAGGCGGCGGCGTGGTATGAGGAGAACCCGCCCAAGGGGGAGTTCGTCCTGGTGGTGGAGGGGGGCTGCCCTCCTGCGGAGGACAAGGCCACCTTGGAGGACGGGATGGAGCGGCTGCTCGCTCTACGGGGCCAGGGCTGCTCGCTGAAGGACGCCGCCCGGCAGGCGGCGGCGGAACTGGGGCTTTCCCGCAAGGCGCTCTACGACCGGGCGGTGTCGTCAAAGAAGGATGCGTGAACGGCGGTGTCTCTGCTCTGCAATAAAATGGGAGCTTGATTATACAATGAGTATATATGCTTTGTATTATAACCTTCGAGTATACCAGGACCCACAGGTCCCGGTGAGGGCCGGACAAAAGAAACGTCACTGGAAATCCGCACCACCTGGATTTCCAGTGACGTTTCTTTTACAGAGGTTTTACTTGTTCATCAGTTCACGGATGCAGTTGGGGCAGACGTTTTTCCCCTTGAAATTGATTACATCCTTGGCATCATCGCAGAAGATACAGGCCGGCTGATACTTTTTGAGGACAATGGATGCGCCATCCACATAGATCTCCAGCGAGTCCTTTTCGGCGATATCGAGAGTGCGCCGCAGCTCGATCGGCAACACGATGCGCCCAAGCTCATCTACCTTACGTACGATTCCGGTTGACTTCATGGCAGAAACCCCTTTCCAGATAATGGCAACAATTTTCCCACAAATAGACCAATATCTGACAGTATTATAACATGGGGTATAGAAATGTCAATCCGAAAATGGAAAATATTTATGAGAAATTCTTCCAAATTTACCCTAAAACAGGAAGGCATGTTTCTTTGGGCGGCCGCGTATGATGAAGGCTGAGGGGAGTGTGGGACATGGCGATGTCGATCATTTGGACCGGGATGGTCCTGGTATCCATCCTGTGCGGACTGGCGACGGGCCGCGGGCCGGCGGTGGCTGCGGCCGCCCTGGACGGCGCGGCGGCGGCGGTGGAGCTGTGCCTCTCCCTGGCGGGCGTGCTGTGTCTGTGGATGGGGGTCATGGAGATCATGCGGCGCTCCGGCCTGTCCGAGAAGCTTTCCAGGCTGCTGATGCCGGTGCTCCGGCGGCTCTACCCCGCCTTCGCCCGGGACAGGGATGTGATGGACACCATCGCGGCCAACGTGTCGGCCAATTTGCTGGGGCTGGGCAACGCCGCTACCCCCCTGGGTCTGGAGGCCGCCCGGAAGATGAGCCGCAGGACCCCGGGCGTGGCCAACGACGCGCTGTGCATGCTGGTGGTGTGCAACACCGCTTCCATCCAGCTCATTCCCACCACCGTGGCGGCGGTGCGGGCCGGGGCGGGGTGCGCGGCGCCTTTCGACATCCTGCCCGCCACCTGGCTGGCCTCGGTCATTTCGGTAAGCGTGGGCATCCTGGCGGCCAAGCTCTTTGCAAAGATCTGGAGGACGTGATATGGATCTCATCTTTACCATGCTGGTGCCCCTCATCATCGCCGTGGTGGCCCTGTACGGTATGCTGCGGCGGGTGGACGTATACGACGCCCTGGTCCAGGGGGCGGGGGACGGCCTTGGGGTGCTGATCCGCATCGTGCCGCCCCTCATCGGACTGCTGACGGCGGTGTATATGCTCCGGGCCTCCGGCGCCCTGGAGCTGGCGGGGGAGTTCCTCTCCCCGGTGCTGGCCCGGCTGGGCATCCCGGCGGAGACCATCGCCCTGCTGCTGGTCCGGCCGGTCAGCGGCAGCGCCGCCCTGGGAGTGGGAGCCGAACTCATCCAGACCTACGGGCCGGACTCCCTCATCGGCCGGACGGCGGCGGTGATGCTGGGCTCCACCGAGACCACCTTTTATACCATCGCCGTCTATTTTGGCGCGGCGGGCATCGTCAAGACCCGCTACGCGGTCCCCGCCGCCCTCTGCGCCGACCTGGCAGGGTTTATGGCGGCGGCCTGGGCGGTGCGGATGCTGTTTGACTGAAAAGAGAGGGCTCCGGCGGACGCCGGGGCCCTTTTCATGCGGACTTGGGCCGGCGCAGAGACGGTTCGGCCAGCAGAGCCCCGGCGGGCAGGGGGCGCTGTACGGCGGGCGGACCGCTTTCAGCGGGGTTGGCCGCCAGAGTGGGGAGAAACTCGAACAGGGCGTCCTGCGCCGTGCTGCCGGTGGTATACAGCACCAGCACCAGGTCGGGCTTGAGCCAATCGGCGTAGGTCAGCAGGTTTTCGTGAAAGTAGCGCAGGTCCACGGTGATGAGCTCGGAGCAGCCCAGGGCCAGGAAGGGGGTCATGGCACAGGCGTAGGAGTCCCGCAGCAGCAGGATGCGGGGCCCGTCCACGTTTTTGCGGTTGTAAATGCGGGCCAGGGGGTAGTCGCCCCCGGCGTAGAGGGTGTAAGGGTTGCCGCCAAAGTAGTCCTTCTCCTCCAGCCGCTCGGGGAAGAGAAGGGATTCCTCGAAGGGGCCGGTGCGCTCAATCTCGTAGATGGGTACCGAGTAGGTAAAATCGGTCTCAAAAACGGGCTTCCACAGCTCGATGCCGTCCACCCCGCCGTAAAGGGTGCCCACCCGCTTGCCCTGGCTGCCCAGGAACCAGTCCTCCCAGGTCTCCACGGTGAATTGGGCCCGGTCGCGGTATTCAGCCGGAATGGCATAGCCGTAGTCGGACTCCAGAAGCTCGAACAGCGCGCCGCAGGCGGTGAAGGCCGCCTCGGGGGTCCAGTGGTGGTCGGTGGCGAAAAACCAGGAGCTCCAGTCCCGGTCCTCCCTGGCGGCGAACAGGTCCCGGAAGTCCACATGGTCCACACCCTGGACCTCCAGCTCGGCCAGCAGGGCGTCGGCGTAGTCGTTGCTGTGATCGGCCACCCCCGCGGGCAGGCGGCCGTCCTCCGGCGCCACCTTGCCGGGGGCCTGGAGGTAGAGCAGGGGGATGTCCCGCTTGCCCAGCTGGTTCCGCAGCCGGGCCAGGGCCTTGCCGTGGGAGGCGGTGTCCGCCTCCTCGGCGTTGACGAAGGCGAGGGTGCCGTCGGTGAGCCGGACCACCGAGTAGCGGGGGTCGGCGTCGTCCACCACCTGCCGCTGGGTCAGGCGCTGGGCGGCGCCGTAGAGCTGGATGAACAGGTGATTGCGGTCCAGCAGGGAGTTGGCGGCGGGCTCGGCGGCGGCGATCTTGTCCTGGACGGCGGCCAGCAGGGGAGTGGGCTCCACCGCCTCCGCCTGCCCGGAGATGCCCGGCGCGGAGCGGTCCAGGTCCCGGGACAGGCGGGTGACATAGGCGGCGCTCCGCTGGGGCAGGAGTACGCCCGCCCGCTCCGGGCCGGGGTCGTAGAGCCCGGAGAAGAGAAAGACCGCCCCGGCCAGCAGAGTGGCCAGAAAGAGGACAGCCCCCCAGGATTCACGGTTTGCCATGGTGGACCTCCTCTAGAAATTGAAGTAGATGAAGGGGTTGTAGGTGCCCTTTACCAGATAGGCCGCCGCCGTCAGCAGGACGGTGAGCAGGGTCAGGGAGTAGACCGCCCCCCACATGGGCAGGACGTGGGCGGCGTAGCGGCGGAAATAGCGCCCCACCCGCTCCGACAGCCACCGGGCCACGGGGAAGGAGAACAGCGCGGCGAAGAACAGCACCACGGCATACTGCCGCAGGTAGTAGCCCGCCAGGTCCAGTGGGTCGGGCTGGGCGCCGAAGTTGAACATGGCGGCCAGGAACTGCCCGGCGGCGCCCAGGTCGTCGGCCCGGAAGAGGACCCAGCCGAAGTTGACCAGAAGAAGGGTAAACAGCCATTTCAGGGGCCGGGGCAGCCACTCGCCGGCGTGCCAGAACTTCTCCAGGCACAGCAGGACGAAGTAGTACAGGCCCCAGCACACGAAGGTCCAGTTGGCCCCGTGCCACACGCCGGTGAGCAGCCAGACCACGAACAGATTCCGCAGCAGCTTCCAGCTCCGGTCCGCCCGGGAGCCCCCCAGGGGGATGTAAACGTAGTCGCGGAACCAGGAGGACAGGGAAATGTGCCAGCGCCGCCAGAACTCCGTGATGGAGGCGGACTGATAGGGGTAGTTGAAGTTTTCCAAAAAGTGAAATCCAAACATCCGGCCCAGGCCGATGGACATGTCGGAGTAGCCGGAGAAGTCAAAGTAGATCTGAAGAGTATAGCACAGCGAACCCAGCCAGGCGAAGGGCATGGACAGGCCGACGCCGCCTACGGCCCCCCAGGCGGCGTCGGCAATGCTGGCCAACTGGTTGGCCAGCAATACCTTCTTCCCCAGCCCCACCACGAACCGGCAGCACCCGGCGGAGAAGTCCGCCCAGTTTTCCCGGCGGCGGAGGATTTCTTCCGCGATGGTGGAATATTTGACGATGGGCCCGGCGATGAGCTGGGGGAAGAAGGAGATATACAGCCCCAAATTCAGAAGGCTGCGCTGGACCCGGGTCTTGCCCCGGGCCACGTCGAAGACATAGCTCATGGCCTGAAAGGTAAAAAAGGAGATGCCGATGGGCAGGCCGATGACCGGGGCGGGGACCGCAAAGCCCAGCCGGCCCAGGTTGGTCAGGGTAAAGGTGAGGTATTTGAAGGAAAAGAGCAGCCCCAGGTTGCACGCCGCAGCCGCCGTCACCGGGAGCCGGACGCTCCGGCGGCGGCACAGCCGGGCGTGGACCCAGAGGCCAAAGCCGTAGTTGGCCGCGATGGAGGCCGCCATGACCAGCACGAACCAGGGCTCCCCCCAGGCGTAGAAGAGCAGGGAGGCCACCAGCAGGAAGAAATTCTGCGCCCGGCGCAGGCCCCGGAGGGGGATGTAGTAGACCGCCAGGACGATGGGCAGGTAGGCGAAGAGAAAGACCGAACTGGAGAAGAGCATGGGCGGCAGACTCCTTATGGTTTACGTAATGTAGGCTCCCACCCCCGGGAGCTTCCGCAGCGCCCGGGCGGTGACGGCGGCGCAGAAAAAGACCAGCAGGGACAGCAGCGGCGTGGAGAGCAACGGGGTGAACCGGAGGGTGTGCAGTCCCAGGCGGCTGAGGACCATGATGAAGAGCACGTGGCTTAGGTAGATGCCGAAGGAATATCTGGACAGAACCACCGCCCAGTCCAGCCGGAACCGCCCAGAGCTGAAGACCTGCCGGCACAGCAGGAACAGCCCGCAGGCGGTGCAGGCCACGTTGGGGGTGAGGTAGCCGTATACGTCGCCGCCCAGGGCCAGGGTGGCGGCCAGACCGGCCAGACCCAGGGCGTAGACGGCGTACCGGGCACGGGGCCTCAGGCCGTAGGTCCGCAGGTAGTACCCCGCTACGTAATAGCCCAGATAGCCCCGGATGAGGGGAATGTCCAACTGCTGGAGCCAGTGGTAGGCCCCCGTGCTGGGGAAAAAGGTGAGCAGGGTGGGGAGCAGCAGCCCCGCCAGGAACCAGAGGGCCAGCAGCCACTCCAGCTCCCGCCGGGAACAGCCCCGGACCAATCCCCGGAGGACGGGGGTGAGCAGGTACAGACCCAGCAGCATGTAGAGATACCACAGGTGATACTCCGTCTGTCCCCGCAGGGTGAGCAGCAGGGCGTTCCGGACGCCCGCCGCCCCGGAGCCACGAAAGTAAATGAGGTTGTAGAAAAAGCCCCAGGCCAGCAGGGCGGCGAGAATGCGGGGCAGGTGGCCCCGGAGCAGGGAGCGAAAGGTCAGGGGTTTGTCCGGGTCCAGCAGAAAGGCCCCGGACAGCAGGACGAACACCGGCACGCACCAGCGGACCAGCCCGTCCCAGATCATCAGCGCCGTCCACTCCGCCGAGCCCTCCTCCGCCATGGCCAGCCAGGTGGTGGAGACATGGAGCAGAATGACGGCGAAGGTGGCCAGAACCCGCAGCAGGTCGGCCCAGGCCAGCCGTTCCGTCCGCCCGGCCGCGGGGCGCTCCAGCAGGGTGGCATCCATGGGGAGGACCTCCTTTGGGTCAGGTGATGTAGCGGCCCACCACCGGGATCTTGCGGAGAAGCCAGGATACGGCGAAGCTGGGCACGGCGATGGCCAGGGTCAGCAGGGGCACCGCCAGCATCGGAGTGATGGGGGGATTGGACAGTCCGAAGTAGCGCAGCAGGGTGAGAAAGACGACATGGACCAGATAGACGCCGAAGGTGTAACCGGCGGCATGGCTGACCCGGGCACGGCGGGAGCGCTCATCGCTGAGGCCCAGCACATACCGGAACAGAACGAACACGGCCACCGACATGGCGCATACGTTTGGGGTGAGGTAGCTCATCATCAGGCCGTTGAACTGCCCCGGACCGTTGCCTGCGTTGAGGGCGGCGGAGCCCCACACCGTGGCGGCGGCCCCGGCGGCGCCCAGCACGTAGATCACACCCTCGGCCAGGCGGCCCAGGGTGTACTCCTTCAAATAGTAGCCCGCGACGAAGTACCCCACGTAGGCCAGGGGCGGGTAGGCCAGGGTGAAGTTGAGGTAGAGCTTGTTGACGTAAAGCTCCGCCGTCTGGCTGCCCCGGAGCCGCAGGAACAGGGGCAGCACATAGACGAAGAGAAAGACCACCAGAAAGAACCAGTGGAAGTCGCTGCGCCTGGCGCCCCGAACGAAGGCGCGGAGCAGGGGGGTGAGCAGATAGAGCCCCGCCACCATATACAAGAACCATAGGTGGGTGGGCACGTTGCCCAGCACCACGGCGTACAGGGCGTCCCACAGGCCCCGCAGGGTGAGGCCGCGGAAGAGGACGGTGTTCATCAGGGCATAGACCATCCCCCAGAACACCAGGGCCGCGGCCGCCCGCAGCAGGTAGCGGAACAGCAGGTGGGGCCAGGTGAGAGACTTTTTGGGGTCCAGCAGGAACATGCCCGAGCACATGACGAATACGGGGACGCACCAGTGTGCCAGGCAGTCCCAGGCGTTGAGGAGATTCCAGTCCGCGGTCCCGGCGGGGAGGGACTCCAGCCAGCCGCCGGAGACGTGGACCACAATGACGGCCAGACAGGCGAACACCCGCAGCAGATCGGCATAGGCCAGCCGGCCCTGGTCGCTTCTTGCCATGGTTACTTTTTGGATTTCCGGTCGGGGATGATCTCGATCCAGTAGCCGTCGGGGTCTTCGATGAAGTAGATGCCCATGGCCGGGTTTTCAAAGCAGATGCAGCCCATCTCCCGGTGCTTGGCGTGCCACAGGTCGAATTCGTCGGTGACGAAGGCCAGGTGGAACTCCCCCTCGCCCAGGTCATAGGCCTCCGCGCGGTCCTTCAGCCAGGTCAGCTCCAGCTCGAAGCCGGTGACCCCGTCCCCCAGATAGACCAACTTGAAAGAGCCGTCCTTGGCGTTGGTCTCCCGGATGGGGGCCAGGCCCAGGGCGTCTCGGTAGAAGCGCAGGCTGCGGTCCAGATCCAGCACGTTGAAATTTTCGTGGGCAAAGCGGATCATGTCTCTTTCTCCTTTCTAAATCAGAGGCTGCGCATCTGCTCGGCGATGCGGCGGCCCGTGGGCGTGGCGGCGATACCGCCGCCTCCGGTCTCCTTCAGGGCGGTGGGCATCTGGTCCCCTACCGCCCGCATGGCGTCGATGACCTCATCGCAGGGGATGGGGCTGGCCGCCCCGGCCAGGGCCAGCTCAGCGGCGGACAGGGCGTTCATGGCCCCGATGACGTTGCGGCCCACGCAGGGCAGCTCCACCAGCCCGGCTACCGGGTCGCACACCAGGCCCATCAGGTTTTGCAGGGCGGTGGCGCAGGCGGCGGCCATCTGTTCCGGGCGCCCGCCCAGCAGGTGGACCAGGGCGGCGGTG
The DNA here is from genome assembly GCA_902492005.1 of uncultured Eubacteriales bacterium. GTDB lineage: Bacteria > Bacillota > Clostridia > Oscillospirales > Oscillospiraceae > Intestinimonas. The sequence goes on along the minus strand of CABUJV010000006.1, from coordinate 15,738 downwards.
GCCATGGCGGAGGCGGAGCCCACCTCGGCCTGACAGCCCCCTTCCGCCCCGGCGATGGAGGCCCGGGTGGCAATGACCTGCCCGAAGCCGGCGGAGACATAGAGCGCCTGGAGGATCTCCTCATCGGCCAGGGCGTATTTCTCCTGCACCGGCAGCAGCACCGCCGGGAGTACGCCGCTGGCTCCCGCGGTGGGGGCGGCCACGATGCGGCCCATGCAGGCGTTGCACTCGGCCACCTTGAGGGCGGTGGCCATGACCTGGGTGACGAAGGCCCCGGAGAGCTCCACTCCGGCGGCCTCCACCTTGGCGGCGGCGCCGCCGGTGAGCCCGCAGGCCGAACGCTTGTCCGGGTCGTAGCCTGCTGCCGAGGCCCGCATGGCCTCCCACAGTCCGGCCATCCGGGCCCAGGAGGCCTCCCGCTCCACGCCCCGGTCCCGCAGGTCGTCCAGCAGCACGGCCTCCCACAGCGGGCGGTCCAGCGCGGCCCGGAGCAGGTGCTCCACGGAATGAAACGCCATATCAGTCCGCCTCCCCCATGTTCAGATAGGTGCACCGGACGATGCCGGGCAGGGTGCGCAGATAGCCGGCCATCCCCTCGGGGATGGGCTGGTCGCTCTCGATGACCATGACGGCCAGGCCGCCCCGGCGGTCCCGGTAGAGCTGCATGGCGGCGATGTTCACCCCGTGTTCGGACAGCAGGCCCGCCACCTCGGCCACCTGGCCGGGCTTGTCCTCGTTGCGGATGATGAGGGTGGGGTAGTCGCCGGTGAAGGCGGCCTCCATGCCGTCGATGGCGTTGACCCGCACCCGGCCTCCCCCCAGAGAGGAGGCGTTGACCTCCAGCACCCGGCCCTCCCGGTTCTCCACCCGGAGGATGGCGGTGTTGGGGTGGGCGCCCCGAATGACGGCGGCGGAGACGCTGAGGTCCATGTCCGCCTCCCGGGCCAGGGCGAAGGACTGAGGCAGGCGGGGGTCGTCGGGGGACAGGCCCAGCAGGCCGGCCACCAGAGCCCGGTCGGTGCCGTGGCCCCGGCCGGTGGCGGCGAAGGAGCCGTGGAGGATGAGGGCGGCGGCCACGGGCTGTTCGCCCAGCAGCCGCCGGGTGATGAGGCCGATGCGGGCCGCCCCGGCGGTGTGGGAGGACGACGGTCCCACCATGATGGGACCCATGATGTCGAAGATGTTCATGACGATCTCCTTTGGGAAAAGAAATAGGGGGCACTCCGGGATGGCCCCCGCATGGGAGCGGCGCTCCCGCGCAGGGGTCCCCTTTCTTCCCGAAGAAAGGGGACGGAAAGAAGGGGATTTCGATTTTCCCCTCTTTGGAATTTCCCCTTAAAACGACCAGCCAAGGGGGCTGCGGCCCCCTTGTTTGGATTCATTCCCCCGGGGCGCGCCCCCCGGGGGGGTACATCCAATAGGGGGGACCGCGGTCTCCCCTGATTGGCCGTTTCAAGGGGTGGGGTGTCGGGGCGGGGGAAATCGGAATCCCCCGCCCTGACTGCTTTTCCCGCCCCTTTTCCAAAAAAGGGGCGCCGCCGGAGGCAGGAGGCCTTCTACTTCCGCTGGTCTGAACGGCCCAGCAAATAGTCGGCGGAAACGCCAAAGTAATCGGCAATTACGGTTAACAAGGAAATCACAGGTTCCCGTTCGCCTTTCTCATAGCGGATGTAGGTCCGGCTGGTGACGCCAATGGCATCTGCGACAGTCTCTTGTGTCACGCCCAGATTCTGCCGCAAAATTCGCAGTCGTTGTGCAAAAATATCCATGGTTATCACTCCTTGACATGAACAAACATTCATGTTATAATGAGGTGAACGATTGATCAGGAGGCATGCATATGTCCGACTTATTGCAGGAGCTCTTCGAGCTCACCGAGCAAAAACTCCCCTATGTCCCCGGTCACCGGGAGGCCAGCCTCCGCCGGGAAGCCCTGGAAGAAGAGCTGCTGGCCTCGGCGTGTGCCTCCGCCTTTCGGGCCTACTGCCGGGCCGACAACGAGCTGGAGCAGGAGAGCCGGAAGAGCCTCTTTCTCCGGACGCTGGCCCTGGGGCTGGCGCTGGGGAGCCTGCGGGCCTGAAGCCGCGCCGGCGTGTCACTCCGCCTTTTTGTTGATTTGTCTGGGGACGATCTTAGAATACACGATTTGCTGCTCGCTATACAGCCCGGTGTAGCCGGACAGGCGGTAGGACACGGCGATGGCCAGGGCGAACAGGGGCAGGCCCCGACCGCCGAAAAGCTCGTAGGCCAGAAGGATGGAGGACAGGGGGCAGTTGGTGACGCCGCAGAAGACGGCCGCCACGCCCACCGCTCCGCCGAAGGAGGGAGACAGGCCCAGCAGAGGGGCCGCGGTGCAGCCGAAGGTGGCCCCGCAGGCGAAGGTGGGGACGATCTCGCCCCCCCGGAAGCCCGCCCCCAGGGTGAGGGCGGTGAAGAGGATCTTTACCAGGAAGGCCCAGGGGGCCACCCCCGCGCCGTTCCCGTTGACGGCGGCCTCGATGAGATTGCCGCCCGCGCCGTTGTATACCTGGTCGGCCAGCCCGCCGTCCAGCAGGGAGAGGGCCGCCATGATGCAGCCGCCCACGACCGCCCGGAGCCGGGGATCGGGTAAAAACTGGGCGTAGAGGCGGCCCACGGTGTGCATGGTCTTGCAGAACAGGATGGACAGCAGGGCGCACAGCCCGCCCAGGACGATGATTCGGACCAGGGACCCGCCGTCCAGGCCGGGCAGGCCGGAGACGGCGTAGGCGGTGGGGGCCACACCTATCCAGCCCGCCAGCAGATAGCCCACCAGGGAGGAGAGAAAGGCGGGGACCAGGGCGGCGTACTGGATGACCCCCACGTGGACCACCTCCAGCGCGAAGATGGCGGCGGTGAGGGGGGTGCCGAAGAGGGCGGAGAAGGCGGCGGCCATGCCGCAGACGGTAAGCATCCGGCCCTCCTCCGGCTCCATGCCCATGGCGTGGGCGATCTTGCTGGAGATGGAGGCCCCGAGTTGGAGGGCGGCGCCCTCCCGGCCCGCCGAACCGCCCACCAGATGGGTGATGCAGGTGGACAGAAAGATGAGGGGGGCGGTGCGCAGACGCATGGGCTCGTGCTCCCGGACGGCCACCAGCACCAGGTTGGTACCCCGGTCCTGTTCCATGCCGCAGGCCCGGTAGAGCAGGATGATGGCCAGACCGCCCACGGGCAGCAGCAGGATAAGCCAGTTGTGGGCCTGGCGGAGCTGGGTGGCCAGGTCGATGCCGAAATGGAAGGCCACGCCCACGATTCCCACCAGCAGGCCGATCAGAGCGGCGAAAACGCCCCGGCGCAGAAAATCCAAAAAATCCAGCCCGTGGGCGCGCAGCGTGTCCGCAGACAGCTTCATGGAAACATCATCTCCGCATAAATTTGAAAGGAGGGCAGCGGCGGCGCAAAAAAGCGCATCGCACGGCCGTGCAGCGGTTATTATATCATAATGAAGGGCGCTTTTGAACTTTCCCGCGAAAAAATTTGCATTTCAGGCCATAGTATTGTATCATAGATATACTGGAGTTTTTTTGCGAAGAAATTCCGGCTGAAATGACTGTTTTTAAGGGGGAATCCTCCATGCCGGACCCGGTATGGCCGTTCATACTCTGCGGCGCGGCCCTGTTTTTGGCGGGCGCCCTGCTCACCGCCGCCGTCAAGCCCTTCCGGCGGGGGCTGGAGGCCGTCTGCAACGCCTTCCTCCGCATCACCCGCATCCGGCCCGACGCGGGCCGGGAATCGGTGTCTGAGGAGCAGCTTCGCGCTCTTATGGACATCAGCGAGGAAAAGGGCGCCATGGAGGCCGACGAAAAAGAGATGATCGAAAACGTCTTTGACTTCAACGACACCGTGGCCGAGGACGTGATGGTACACCGCACCGATATGGTGATGGTCTGGACCGGCGACACCGACGAGGAGATCATGAAGACCATCCGGTCCTCCGGTCTGTCCCGGTTCCCGGTCTATGAGGAGGACGCCGACGACATCGTCGGCATCCTCAGCACCCGGGACTATCTGCTCAACGCCCGGCTGGATGCGCCCAAGCCCGTGAAGGAGCTGCTGCGCAGCGCCTACTTCGTGCCCGAGTCGGTCCGGGCAGACGTCCTCTTCCGGGACATGCAGAGCAAAAAGGTACATATGGCCATCGTGGTGGACGAGTACGGCGGTACCTCCGGCCTAGTGACCATGGAGGACCTGCTGGAGGAGATCGTGGGCAACATCTACGACGAGTTCGACCCCCAGGAGGACCAGGAGATCGTCCAGCTGGAGGACAACCTGTGGCGCATCGCCGGCTCCGCCGATCTGGAGGACGTGGGCGAGGCTCTGGGCATGGAGTTCCCCGAGGACGAGGAGTACGACACTCTGGGCGGGCTGGTGTTCGACCAGCTCTCGGTGATCCCGGAGGACGGCGCCCAGTTCGACGTGGACGCCTGCGGCCTGCACATCCATGTGGAGGACTTCAGCGACCGCCGGGTGGACTGGGCCCTGGTGTCCAAGCGGGAACCGCAGCCGGACCCGGACGCGGAGATATAACATGCAGGGCAGAGGGCGGTTCCGGCGCGGTGCGCCGGGCCGTCCTTCGGACTTTTTTCGGGAAAACGAAAAATCCAACAAAAATTCACAAAAATTTATTTTGAAAAATAACACAACATGTAGTATGATAGCAATCGAAGTTTCGATAGAAAGAATCGACCGCCATACAAAGGAACATGGGAGGTTCACATTTTATGAGAAAGACCAAGGTTGTCTGTACCCTGGGGCCCGCAGTGGACAGCGAGGAGATCATCCGCCAGTTGATTTGTTCGGGCATGAACGCCGCCCGCTTTAATTTTTCCCACGGCACCCATGAGAGTCACCTGGCCCAACTGACCAAGCTCAAGCGCGTCCGGGACGAGATGGGGGTCCCGGTGGCCACCATTCTGGACACCAAGGGGCCGGAGATCCGCATTAAGACCTTTGAAGAGGGCTCCGTCACTCTGGAAAGGGGGCAGGACTTTACCCTGACCACCGACGACGTGCCCGGCGACGGGCGGCGGGTGTCCGTCACCTACCAGAACCTCCACGAGGAGCTCAAGCCGGGCCACCGGGTGCTGGTGGACGACGGCCTCATCGAGCTGAGCGTCCGGGAGATCCGGGGCCACGACATTCTGTGCACGGTGGACAACGGCGGCCCCCTGTCCAGCAACAAGTCCATCAACATCCCCGGCGTGCACATCCTGCTGCCCTCCCTCACCGAGAAAGACCGGGAGGATCTGAAGTTCGGCGCGGAGAACGACTTTGACTTCGTTGCCGCCTCCTTCGTCCGCAAGGCCAGCGACATCCGGGACATCCGGGAGTGCCTGCACCAGTACGGCGGGGACAACATCCGCATCATCGCCAAGATCGAGAACCGGGAGGGCGTGGACAACCTGCTGGACATCATCGAGGTGGCTGACGGCGTGATGGTGGCCCGGGGCGACCTGGGGGTGGAGATCCCGGCCCACGAGGTGCCCATCCTTCAGAAGAAGATGATTAAGGCCACCATCCGGGAGGGCAAGCCGGTCATCACCGCCACCCAGATGCTGGACTCCATGATCCGCAATCCCCGCCCTACCCGGGCAGAGGTCTCCGACGTGGCCAACGCCGTATTCGACGGCACCTCCTGCGTCATGCTCTCCGGCGAGACCGCCTCCGGCAAGTATCCGGTGGAGGCCCTGCAGACCATGGTGGACACCGTGACCGCCGCCGAGGGGGCCATCGACTACTGGGGCCGCTTCCGGGAGCGCAAGACCGTACCCGAGAACACCATCAACGACGCCATCACCCATACCTGCTGTCTGACCGCCATGGACCTGGAGGCCAACGCCATCCTCACCGCCACCAATTCCGGCCACACCGCCCGGATGATCGCCCGCTACCGCCCTCAGTGCCCCATTGTGGCCATGTGCCAGACCGAGAAGGTCCGGCGGCAGCTGGCCGTCTCCTGGGGGGTGAAGCCCTGCCTGTCCGGCACGGTGGATTCCACCGACCGGCTGTTCTCCCTGTGCGTGGAGTGCGCCCGCAAGGAGGGTATGGTGAAGCCCGGCGACACCGTGGTCATCACCGCCGGCGTGCCCATCGGCAAGAGCGGCTCCACCAACCTCATCAAGGCCCAGATCGTCCGGGAAACGCTGTAACAAACAGAGAAAAGAAGCCCCCGCCGGAACGTTTCCGGCGGGGGCTCGTCCTATTTCCCTGGGATGAATCGTAAAGAAAACGTAAGGGTCCCTTACTTGATTTTTACCCCGCACAAGTGTAAAATGGAACTCAATTTTGTAAATTCAAAGGAAAAGGATACCGTCATGAGCGTACTCAACCCCACAAGATCCCACACCACGCCGGAGCATGCCCTGCCCCGGTTCCATCTGTCTGTCTCGGTCTGGCGGGGCGGGGTCTGGGCCGGACTGGCCCTGTTTGCCGCCGTGCTGGCCGGACTGCTCTGGTCCGGCATGGAACCCATCCCCGCCGGACTCTGGGCGCTGACCTTCGGCACCCTCGCCGCTCTGCGGGTGGACATGGGCCGCAGCCTGGGCCTGCTGCTCTCCCGGCTGTGCTTTGCCCTGGGGCCCCTGGTTTCCTACAGCATGGTGGAGCAGATGAACTGGAACCAGCCCTGGTCCAGCTTCTCCAACCTCCAGGTGGTCCTGAACCTGGCCTGGTATTACCTGATCGCCTGCGGCCTCTATCTGCTGCTCGGGCGGCGGAACCTGTCCGCCGGGACGGCTCTGGCCCTGTGCTGCGCCATCGGCATGGCCAACCGCTACGTCATCCGGTTCCGGGGCCGCACCATCTTCCCCGGCGACCTGCTGACCCTGCGCACCGCCGCCAACGTGGCGGGCAACTACGATTACCGGCTGGACGCCACCCAGCTTCAGTGTCTGCTGGTGCTGGCCCTGTGCCTGCTGGTGCTGTGGAAGCTGCCCCGGCAGCAGGGCCGCAGCCTGCCACGGCTGTGGATCACCCTCCCCGCCGTGGGCGTGGCGGCGGCCTATCTGGCGGTCTTTTTCGGCACCGGTTTCCTCTCTGCTCTGGAGATCGAGCCCTCCATGTGGACCACACGAGGCAACGGCTTCCTGCTCAATTTCTCGGTCTGTCTGCGCTACTCCAAGGTGCCGGAGCCGGAGGGCTACTCCCAGGAGACGCTGGAGAGCCTGACGGGGGGCTATGCCTCCGGCGCCGCTGGGGAGGGCATCCGGCCGGAGAATCTCATTGTTGTCATGAACGAGTCCTTCTCTGACCTGAGCGTGCTGGGCGACCTGCCCGTCAGCGAGGATTTTCTCCCCTTCTTCCGATCCATGACGGAGAATACGGTCAAGGGGACGGCCTACGCCTCGGTGTTCGGCGGTACCACCGCCAACTCGGAGTACGAGTTCCTCACCGGCAACACCACCGCCTTCCTCCCGGAGGGTACCGTGCCCTTCCACCTCTACGTCACCGACGGGACCCCAAACCTGGGGGCTCAGATGAAGGCCCTGGGCTATGACACCGTGTTCCTGCACCCCTACCTGGCCTCCGGCTGGAACCGGCGGGCGGTGTATGGCGACTTCGGCTTCGACACGGTGCTGTTCCAGGACGACCTCACCGACACCAGCCTCATCCGGGAGTACATCAGCGACCGGTCCGACTATGACAGCCTGATCCGACTGTACGAGGAGAAGGAGGAGGGGCGGCCCCTCTTCGTCTTCAACGTCACCATGCAGAACCACAGCGGCTATGACAAGCCCTGGGACGGTCTGGAGCGGACGTCGGAGCTCACCGGGGTGCTGGCCGGGCGGTTCCCAACCGTGGACCAGTACCTGTCCCTCATCAAGCAGAGCGACAACGCCTTTCGGTACCTGATCAACTATTTCTCCCAGGTGGAGGAGCCTACCATGATCCTCCTGTTCGGGGACCACCAGCCCCAGGTGGCCACCAGCTTCTATACCAAGATGCTGGGCGGCGGCGAGGACACCTGGGACGCCGCCACCGCCCAGAAGCGCCAGGCGGTGCCCTTCGTCATTTGGGCCAACTACGACATCCCGGAGGCCGAGGGGGTGGAGCTGTCCCTCAACTACCTGGCCGCCCTGCTGGCGGAGACCGCCAACCTGCCCCAGACCGGCTACCAGCAGTTCCTGAATGAGCTGCGTCAGACCGTGCCGGTGGTCAACGCCGTTGGCTTCCAGGACGCCGGCGGCGCCTGGGTGAGCCGGCGCAGCCAGCTCTCCGAGGGGGCCCAGGCCGCCCTGGAGGAGTACGAGATGCTCCAGTATAACGTGATCTTCGACAAGGACGACCTGGCAGAGGACTTTTTTACCTTGCCGATACAGGAGGAGGCCGGTTGACCCGGCCTCCTTTTCGTTTTAAGAGAATCTTGACTTGACGTTGGGGCGGCAGAGACCCGGGACGCTGCCCGGCAGGAGGCGGCTCAGGCCGCCATCGAGGCCGCCGCCCAGTACAGCGGAGCCACAAGCCAATGGCCGCATCTATCCCGATCAAAAGTGGATGCGGGCCTGGCGGAGCAATACCTCTCCCTGCCCGGCTCTGGGGCCCGGAACGGGTCCGATCTCCGGACCTATGAAAAGGAGGGGGTGGAGTACCTGGATACGGAGAGCTATCGGTGTATGGAGGCCTCCTCCGCGCCGGCTCTGTGGGGCGGCCCCGGAGCTTACACCACCATTCAGGCCGACGGCTGCGCCCGCTGGTACCGGGTAGGAGATCTGGCGGCGGATCTGTGAAGAAAAACTGCGGGTCCCTCCGGAGCCCCTAGTTTTTAACTTTTCGTTAACATAACCAAGGGCCTTTACACCCGGCGTGGAAACGTTTAGAATAGTAGCATAGAAAAACAGGGAGGTGCCCCATGAAGTTAACCTTTTTCGGCGCGGCCAAGGCGGTTACCGGAAGCTGCCACTGCCTGGAGGTGGGCGGCAAGAAGATTCTCATTGACTGCGGTCTCCAGCAGGGAAGAGACGAGCGGGACAACCGGGTGCTGGACTTCGCCCCCGGATATATCGACTATGTCATCGTCACCCATGCCCATATCGACCACTCCGGCCGCATCCCCCTGCTGGTCAAGCAGGGCTTCCACGGCAAGATTGTCACCACCCGCCTGACGGGGCAGCTCATGTCCATCATGCTGCGGGACTCCGCCCACATCCAGGAGTCCGACGCCCAGTGGCAGAACCAGAAGGGCAAGCGGGCGGGCCGTGCGCCGGTGGAGCCCCTCTACACCACCGCCGACGCCGAGGCGGCCATGGAGCTGGTGACCACCTGCGAGTACGGCGAGCTGGTGGATCTGTGCGAGGGGGTCCGCCTGCGCTTCGTGGACGCGGGCCATCTGTTGGGCTCCGCCTGTGTGGAGCTGTGGCTCACGGAGGACGCAGTCACCAAAAAAATCGTCTTTTCCGGCGATTTGGGCAACCGGGATCAGCCCATCATCCGGGACCCCCAGTACATCGACGAGGCCGACTATGTGGTCATGGAGAGCACCTACGGCGACCGGCTCCACGAGGTGCCGGAGAGCTATACCGAGGCTCTGGCCGCCATCATCGACGAGACCTTTGCCCGGGGGGGCAACGTCATCATCCCCTCCTTCGCCGTGGGCCGCACCCAGGAGCTTTTGTATTTCATCCGAGAGATGAAGGAGCGGGGCCTGGTGAGGACCCACCCGGACTTCCCCGTCTGCGTGGACTCCCCCTTGGCCAACGAGGCCACCCGCATCTTCTCCGGCGACCTGCGCGGCTATCTGGACGAGGCCGCCATCGAGGCCCTGAAGGGCGGGACGCTGTTCCAGTTCCCGGGTCTGACCCTCACCGAATCCAGCGAGGAGTCCAAGGCCCTGAACATGGACAAAGCCTCCAAGGTCATCATCTCGGCCTCCGGCATGTGCGATGCTGGGCGTATCCGGCACCATCTAAAGCACAACCTGTGGCGGCCGGAGTCCACCATCGTCTTCGTGGGCTACCAGGCCGAGGGCTCCCTGGGACGGGCCCTGCTGGAGGGAGCCTCTTCCGTGCGCCTGTTCGGCGAGGAGATCGCCGTCCGGGCCCGTATCGTCAACTTCAAGGGCATGTCCTCCCACGCCGACCGGGACCACCTGCTGGCCTGGGCCGGGCATTTTGCCCCCCACCCCAGTCATGTGTTCGTGGTCCACGGAGACGCCCCGGTGACCGAGATCTTTGCCCAGTACCTGCGGGACGCGGGCATCTCCGCTCACGCCGCCGAGTACGAAGAGGTCTATGACCTGGCGGCGGACCGGATGCTGGCCGCCGGTGTGCCTCTACCGCCCAAGGCGGTGTCTGCAGTCAGCGGCTCTCCCGCCTACCGAAAGCTGGAAAGCGCCGGACAGAACCTGATGGAGGCCATCCGCCACAACAAGGGCGGCGCCAACAAGGATCTGGCTCAGTTCGAGAAGGAGCTCATGGCCCTCATCCAGAAGTGGGACCGATAAGCAGCAAAAAAGCGGCCCGAAGCGTTCTGCTTCGGGCCGCGCCGCTTTCGGGCGGGATCAGGCGTCCCCGGCGGTCTCCGCCCCGGGCGCCCGGACCCCGAGATTCTGCACCCGGCCGATGACCGCCGAGGAGATGGTGACGGTGACCAGGGAATAGACGATGCGGGTAAAGGGGATATAGGTCAGGGAGAGCAGCAGCACCGCCAGGTCAGTGAATAGGTAGCACCGGGAGATGGGCAGCCGGCTCACATGGGCGATGGTGAGGGCCAGGGCGTCGTCCCCGCCGCAGGCGCCGCCGATGCGCACCACCAGCCCCACCCCCAGCCCCACGAAGAGGGCACCCAGAATGGCGGCGGCCATGGGAAAGGCGGACAGGTCGGGCAGCAGGGGCGGAAACTGCTCCCACAGGGCGTGGGAGGCGGCGAAGGCCAGACTGGCCGCCACGGCGTATCTGGCAAAGGCGTTGCCCAGGAACCGCCAGGCCAGCAGATAGCAGGCGGCGTCCATGACGGGGCTGGTGATGGCGGGAGACAGGCCAAACCAGTGCTGGAGCAGCAGGGTCATGCCCAGCACGCCGCCCTCGGTGACGCCGGTGCGCTCATGGATGTTGTAAAGCCCGAAGGAGAGAACGCAGGCGCCCAAAACGATGATCAGGTACGGAAACGCCGGTTTTTCCAGGCACTTGCGGGTAAACATAATAAAACTCCTTACACAGTTTGTTCTCTACAGTATAGCAGAAAAGCCAGCTCCGCGCAAAGCGGATGGAGGGGGATAGGCCGGAACAGGCCGGGATAGGGCCCAACGGCGGCCCCGGGCCTCCGGCCTCCGCCTGTCTCCGCCCATCTCCTCGGCTTTCCGCCGGTGCCGGCGGTGGAACAAAATCTTGGAAAAGAAAGAACGTACTATGCTGGAATAGAAACAGGAACGGGCGGCGGCGCTGCCCGGGGAAGCGGGGAAAAAGGCGGTCAAGGCCCTGCAGAAGGAGCTGGCCGCCCTGCAGCAGCCCCTGCTGTGGCCCTTCTGGAGGGAGCTGCCCCCCAGGGGGGGAGGCGGCTGTGCTGGATCGAAGCTGGTACAGCCGGGTGTTGGAGCGGATGGAGGCGGAGCGCGGCCGGGCCGGGGAATTTGTGGAGTCGGTGAGCACCTTCGAGCGGCAGTTAGGGGATGAGGCTATCTGATCCTGAAATTCTTCCTGCACATCAGCCAGGCGGAGCAGAAAAAGCGGCCGGCGCTTTCCCCTGCAGGAGGTCCCCCGGCTCTCCGCCGTGGACCTGAGCCCTAAGGTGACCAACGAGGACTGGCGTAACCGGGAGAAGTGGGGTCAGTATGAGTCTGCGGTGGACGAGATGCGGCAAAAGACCTCCACAGAGTACGCCCCCTGGATGATCGTGGAGGGCAACGACAAAAAATACGCCCGGCTCAAGGTGCTCAAGATTGTGCGCAAGGCTCTGGAGCGGCGTCTGGAGGACTGAAAAAGCAAGCGCGTTTTGATGAAAATCAAAACGCGCTTGCTTTTTTTGCGCCGGACTGCTATAGTTTATTTAGATAGAAATCAAAATGAACGGGGGGACGGTTTTATGGGCTTTCAGGAGACCTTCAAGGCCCTCTCCGACCCGACCCGGCGGGAGATCCTGGCCCTTCTGAAGGATGGGGCCAGAACAGCGGGGGACATCGCCGCCCAGTTCGCCATGACGGGGGCCACAGTGTCCCATCACCTGGCGGTGCTCCGTCAGGCGGGGCTCATCGACCAGGACAAACGGGGAAAATTTATCTACTACGGGCTCAACATGACAGTGCTGGATGAGATCACCGGCTGGATTGCCGGACTGCGGGGAGGGGACACGACATAACGAAAAAAAGCACATGGCTCGCACGATGGCTTTTGGCTCTGCGCCGGTGGTCCTGTCTTATATTTGGTATCGTCAAAAGGTGGACAAGGGCGGACGGCGATGATAGAATGAAGGCAGCTTCGGAAACGTAAAGGAGAACTGCCCCATGAAAAAAAGAATGTTCCTGCGTCCGGCGGCCCTGCTGCTGGCGCTTGTTACGGTCCTGACGCCGGCGGCGGGGGCCATCACCGTGGAGGAGGCCCGGGACCTCCTGCGCGAGAATTACGTCGATCCCATCGACGAGGAGATCCTGGCCCTGCCCACCATCCAGGAGATCACCGATGCCCTGGGCGATCCGTATACCTACTATATGACGGCGGAGGAGTACCAGCAGTTCAAGGATTCCCTCAGCGACACCGCCGTGGTGGGTATCGGCGTCATGGCGGGCTACAGCAGGGAGGGCCTGGTGGTCTCCGGCGTGGCGCCCGGCTCTCCGGCGGCCCAGGCCGGCCTTCAGATGGGGGACGCCATCGTGGCGGTGGACGGTACCACCGTGGAGGAGGCCGGGAGCAGCGAGGCACTGGCCCTGCTCGTCCCCGGCGAAAGCGGCACCGACGTGCAGGTGACCGTCCTGCGCGACGGTAAGACCTTCACCGTCACCATGACCCGGGCGGAGGTGGTCTTCCCCACCGCCACCGGCCAGGTGGTGAACGGACATATCGGCTGGCTGGAGGTGTCCAGCTTTGGCGAGAACACCGGCGACTATTTTGAGCAGTACATCCTGGAAGAGAACGAGCAGGCCGACCGCTGGGTGGTGGACCTGCGGGGCAACCCCGGCGGCTACGGCAGCGCCGTCATCCAGGCCTTGGGCTATTTCCTGGGCAACCAGAACGTGGCCTACCTGATGGGCCAGGACCTGCGGCCCGCCGCCTGGCGGCCCAACCCCTTCCCGGTGGAGATCCCGCCTCTCACCGACGAGCCTATGATCGTACTGGTGGATGGGGCCTCCGCCAGCGCTTCCGAGCTCTTTGCAGGGGCCGTCCGGGATTACCGGGCCGCCCTCGTCATCGGCGAGCGCACCTACGGCAAGGGCATCGCCCAGAGCGTGATTGAGCTGGAGGACGGTTCGGCCTTCAAGATCACCACCGACCGCTACTATTCCCCCTACTGGGTCACTCCGGACCGCTCCGGCGTGCTGCCCAATCTGGTGGTGGACCCCGACCTGGCCGACGGGGTGGCCCGGCTGCTCTCCGGCAAGCCGGTGGAGAAGGCCGGCTCCGGCGTGCTGGTCATCGAGCTGGTGGACCGGCAGTGGTACGTCCATAAGGACGAGGCCGTCAGCAGCGACGGCCGCGCCGCCTTTGCCCAGCTCCTGGCCGCCCTGGCCCCCAATACTCCCATGACCCTGAATGGCAAGGAGGTCACCCCGGCCCAGGTCTCCGCCGCCTGGGGCGTGGACTACGACTCCCGCTGGTTCAGCGACGTGGACGGCACGGACTACGCCGACGAGATCAACGCTCTGGCGGTTCTTGGGGTGCTCAACGGCGATGAAAACGGCGCCTTCGATCCCGATGGAGAATTGACCCGGGCCGAGCTGTGCGCCCTGGTGGTCCAGGCCATGGGCTACTGGTGCTGGCAGAGCCAGGGGCGGTCGCCCTTTGCCGATGTGCCCGAGGACGCGTGGTACGCCAACGCCGTGGACATCCTGTATCATCTGGGGCTGCTCCAGGGGGATGAGAAGGGCAACTTCAACCCCGACGCCCTCATCGACCACCAGCAGTTCCTGACCATCCTGGCCCGGGTGGGGGCCCAGGCCGACATGACGGTGCGCCAGGCCGTCACCGATGCCGCTGCGCTGGACCACAGCGCCGCCGCCGCCTTCGGCGCCTGGGCTCAGGACGCCGTGCTGGCGCTGGACGAGCTGGACATCCTGCTGGAGCCCCTGGCGGACACGGACCCCGCCGCCGTCACCACCCGCGCCGAGGCCGCCGCGCTGATGTACCGCTTCCTCGCCTACTCCGGCATTCTCACCCCTGTGGAGGCCGGGGAAGCGGCGGAGGCCGCCGCAGCCTGAACACCGAAGAGAGGAGAAGAAACATGAGATACTTCAGACACCTCCTGTCCGCCGCCCTGTCCGCCGCGCTGCTGGTCGCCGGGGTCTGCGCCGCGGAGCCCATCGCCGGGGCTCAGGCCGAGGGGCCTGTCCTGGTGTGGGGTACGGTGCAGGAGATCGGGGAGGGCCAGGTCCGGCTGAAAAACAGCAATGACCGGGATCCCTACCGCGAGATCGTCCTCACCATTGGAACGGAGACCGCCATCCTGGATGCCGTCATCGGTGCGCCCAGGACATTTGCGGACCTGCAGGAAAACGAGACCCTGTACGCCTATGTGGGGCCGGCCATGACTATGAGCCTGCCGCCCGTGGCCAGCGCCCAGGTGGTGCTGTGCGGTATCCCCGCCGGCTTTGGGGCACCCACGTATGCCGAGGTGCAGGCGGTGCGCGGCCGGGAAGACGGCGGTGTGGACGCCTGTGTCACCGGCGGCGTGATTCTCCACCTGAGCGCCGATACGGAGTTGACGGCCTACCGCACCAAGAACATCGTGGGTCTGGATGAGATCAAGCCGGGCGCCCGGCTCCTGTCCTGGTACGATATCGTGACCCTCTCCTTGCCTGCCCAGGCCACCCCCTCCAAGGTCCTGGTCTTCCCCTACGGGTATGAGGGCTATGTGGCCGTGTCGGAGAAAACCGTGCGCCTGGACGGCGAGCCAGTGGGCGAGGCCCGTTCGGTGGAGGGACGGACGATGGTTCCCGTCCGGGCGCTGGCTGAGGCCCTGGGCTGCACTGTGACCTGGCAGGCCGGCACCAACGCCGTGTCCGTGGCCCGGGGGGAGGAGGTCCTCTACCGCTTTGTGATCGGAAGCGGCGCAGTGGAGCAGGACGGCGGCGAGACGGCGGTGGATACCTTTGCGGAGAACGGCGTCACGTTTATGCCGGTGGAGGATCTGGCCTGGCTCCATGGCTTGAAGGTGGAGATCCCCTGGCCCTGATCACTCTTTTTCACCAACGAAAGCACAAGGTTGCCTGCAGCCTTGTGCTTTCGTTGATGGTACCAAAGGCAACCCACGACTATGCCGGGGTAAAAAATAACTCATAGCGAGGAGTAAAGTAGAAAAGAAAAAGGCTCCCTGTTAAAATAAGAGTGGTTTGCCGGCCACACAGATACCAAAACAGGGAGATCCTATATCCGGAATCAACTGGAATCAGACCAGCTGGCAGATCAGCTGGGACTGAAAGAATTTGTTGTCCCGTTTACGGGTCGCGAGAACAAAAAGGCGTAAAAGAAACCCCTTAAGGGGTAGCCCGAGAAAGAAATGCGGTTGGCAAACCTTTCGGGGCTCCTTAAGGGGCTTCGTCCGTATCAGGCCCTTATAGGGCCTACTCAAGCCTCCGGC
>CABUJV010000005.1 GCA_902492005.1 uncultured Eubacteriales bacterium | reverse complement strand
GGTGCTGGAGATGATTACCCTGGACAAGGACACCAAGCACATGAAGCAGAAGCTGGCGGTGGATTTTGCCGATCTGGTCTACAACGGCAAGTGGTTCACCCCCCTGCGGGAGGCCCTGTCCGCCTTTGCGCTCAAGACGCAGGAGCATGTCACCGGCACGGTGAAGCTCAAGCTCTACAAGGGCAACATCATCACCGCCGGCGTCACCTCGCCCGACACCCTGTATTCCGAGAACCTGGTGACCTTCGAGGAGAGCGACTACAACCAGGACGACGCCACGGGCTTCATCAACCTGTGGGGTCTGCCGGATACCGTCCAGGCGCTGCGGGAGCAGGGGAAGCTGAAATAAAACAACGTGACACAACGGTAGGGCGGCCGCCCGGCAGCGGGCACAGAATAATGCTGTAGGGCGGGGGCTTGCCCCCGCCATACCTGTATATTCGCATAAGGAGCAATCAATATGAAACTTTGGGCAGGCCGGTTCCAGAAAGAGACCAACAGCTTAGTCAACGACTTCAACTCCTCCGTTTCCTTTGACGCGCGGATGTACCGGGAGGACATCGCCGGCTCCATCGCCCACGCCGCCATGCTGGGCAAGCAGGGCATCATCGAGGAGCATGAGGCGGAAAAGATCATCGGCGGCCTGAAGGCCATCCTGGCCGATATCGACGCCGGCGGCGTGGAGTTCTCCGACGACAACGAGGACATCCACATGAACATCGAGGTCATGCTCACCAACCGCATCGGCGACACGGGCAAGCGCCTGCACACCGCCCGGAGCCGGAACGACCAGGTGGCTGTGGACTTCCGCCTCTATGTGAAAAAGCAGATCCCCGTCATCATCGGCATGATCCTGAACCTGGAGAAGGTGCTGATCAAAAAGGCGCAGGTCAATCTGGAGACCGTCATGCCCGGCTACACCCACCTCCAGCGGGCCCAGCCCACCACCTTCGCCCACTACATGATGGCCTATGCCAATATGCTCAAGCGGGACGTGACCCGGCTCGAGGACTGCCTGGAGCGGATGGACGAGTGCCCCCTGGGGGCGGGCGCGCTGGCCACCTCCACCTATCCGGTGGACCGGTTCCAGACGGCCGGGGCCCTGGGCTTCCGGAAGCCCGTGGACAATTCCATGGACGCGGTCTCCGACCGGGATTACGCCATTGAGTTTCTCTCCGCCTGCTCCCTGCTGATGATGCACCTGTCCCGGTTCTCCGAGGAGCTGATCCTCTGGTGCTCCTGGGAGTTCAAGTTCGTGGAGCTGGACGACGCCTACTCCACCGGCTCCTCCATCATGCCCCAGAAGAAAAACCCCGACGTGGCCGAGCTGGTCCGGGGCAAGACCGGGCGGGTCTACGGCTCCCTGATGACCCTGCTCACCGTGATGAAAGGCCTGCCTCTGGCCTACAACAAGGACATGCAGGAGGACAAGGAGTGCGTCTTTGACGCGATCGACACCGTGGAGATGTGCCTGCCGGTGTTCGCCGCCATGCTGGACACCCTCACCGTCCGGCCCAAGAACATGGCCCGGGCGGCGGCGGGCGGCTTTATCAACGCCACCGACTGCGCCGATTACCTGGTGCGCAAGGGCATGCCCTTCCGGGACGCCTACATGATCGTGGGCCGGCTGGTCAATATGTGCATCAAGTCGGGGGATACTCTGGACACCCTGCCGCTGAAGGATTTCCAGTCGGTGTCCGGCTGCTTCGGGCCCGACGTGTACCAGGCCCTGGAGCTCAAAACCTGCGTGGGCGGCCGGAAGGTCTACGGCGGCCCATCCCCCGAATCGGTCAAACTGCAGATCGAGAACATTCAGAAGTTCGTGGACACGCGGGCCTGAGCCCGCCGCCCGCCGGACAAAGGAAGCGTGGTAGAATGAAACCGAAACTGTACATTGACGGCCAGGAGGGTACCACCGGCCTGCAGATCTACGAGCGCCTGGGAGTGCGGAACGACATCGAGCTGCTGCGCATCGATCCGGACAAGCGCAAGGACCCCACCGAGCGTAAACGGCTTCTGAACGCGGCCGATCTGGTGTTCCTGTGCCTGCCCGACGCCGCCGCAGTGGAGGCGGTGGCGCTCATCGAAAACGAGAACACCCGGGTGGTGGACGCCTCCACCGCCCACCGCACCGCCCCCGGCTGGGTCTACGGCTTCCCCGAGCTGCTGGCCGGCCAGCGGGAGCGAATCCGGCATGCCAAACGGGTGGCCAACCCCGGCTGTCACGCCACCGGATTTCTGTCCACCGCCGCCCCCCTGGTGGCCATGGGAATCCTGCCCCCCGATTACCCGGTGGCCTGCTACTCCCTCACCGGCTACTCCGGTGGCGGCAAGAAGATGATCGCGGAATACGAGGCGCCGGACCGGGCTCCGGCCCTGGACGCCCCCAACATCTACGGCCTCAATCTGAAGCACAAGCATCTGCCCGAGATGCAGAAGGTGGCGGGACTGAAGGTCCCCCCGGCCTTTTCCCCCATCCTGGGGGATATCTATAAGGGGATGGCCACCTCGGTGCTCCTGCACAACCGCCTGCTGCGGGGAAACCCCACGGCGGAGGACCTCTGCGACATGCTTTCGGCCTACTACGAAGGGCAGAAGCTGGTGAGCGTGGCCCCCTTCGGCGGCACGACGCCCCGGCTGCCGGCCAATGCCCTGGCCGGGTCCGACCGGCTGGAGATCACCGTGTGCGGCCACGAGGAGCAGACCATGCTGACCGCCCGCTTCGACAATCTGGGCAAGGGGGCCTCCGGCGCCGCCGTGCAGAACATGAATCTGATGCTGGGATTTGACGAGACCGCCGGATTGGCGGTAAAATGAAAAAAACCATCCTGAAAAAGGAGTGCTGACCAATGAAAATGATTCCTGGCGGCGTGACCGCCCCCAAGGGCTTTCAGGCCTCCGGCATCCACTGCGGCGTAAAGAAGGGCAAGGGCGACGGCAACCAGCCCCCCAAGAGCGGGCGGCCCGAGGTGCTGGATCAGAAAAAGGATCTGGCCCTCATTGTCTCGGAAAGGGAGTGCGCCGCCGCCGCCACGTATACCCTGAACCGGGTGAAGGCCGCCCCCCTGTATGTGACCATGGACCACCTGGAAAACGGCGTGGCCCAGGGCATCATCGCCAATTCGGGCAACGCCAACGCCTGCTGCCCTATGAGCCATGAGAACGCCGAGGAGATGTGCGCCCTGGCCGCCGCCGCCACCGGGCTGAAGGCCTCCGACTTCGTGGTGGCCTCCACCGGCGTCATCGGCCAGACTCTGAACATCGCCGCCATCGCCAAGGGCGTCCCCGCCGCCGCCGCCGCCCTGTCTCACGACGGCTCCGGCGACGCGGCCAACGCCATCATGACCACCGACACGGTGAAAAAGGAGTTGGCTGTCACCGTGGCCATCGGCGGACAGAAGGTGACCATCGGCGCCATCGCCAAGGGCTCCGGTATGATCCACCCCAACATGGGCACCATGCTGTGCTTTCTCACCACCGACTGCGCCATTACCCAGGAAATGCTCCAGGACGCCCTCCACGACATCGTGCCCCGCACCTTCAACCGGGTCACCGTGGACGGCGACACCTCCACCAACGACATGTGCGTCATCCTGGCCAACGGCATGGCGGAAAATCCCCTCATTGAGTGGAAGGATGACAACTACACCGTGTTTTTCAAGGCCCTCAGCGAGGTCTGTACCGAGCTGGCCCGCAGCATCGCCGCCGACGGCGAAGGGGCCTCCCGCCTGGTGACCTGTACGGTAAAGGACGCCCGCAGCGAGGAGAGCGCCGAGCGCCTGGCCAAGGCGGTGGTGGGCTCCTCCCTGGTGAAGGCCGCCATGTTCGGCGCCGACGCCAACTGGGGCCGGGTGCTGTGCGCCATGGGCTACTCCAAGGCCCCCTTCCGCCCCGAGTTCGTGGATGTGACCTTCCGGTCGGCAGTGGGCGGGGTGACCGTCTGCCGGCAGGGAGAGGGCTTGGACTTTGACGAGGACCAGGCCAAGAGCATCCTCAGTCAGGACGAGGTGGTCATCGAGGTGGATCTCCACGAGGGGGAGCACCAGGCCACCTGCTGGGGCTGCGACCTGACCTATGAATATGTGAAAATCAACGGCGATTACCGCACCTGATCCCACTGACAGACAAAGGAGTCCTGTTACATGTCCAGTTCCCACGTGGAGCGCGCCCAGGTGCTGGCCGAGGCGCTGCCCTATATCCAGAAATACTACGGCAAGACCATTGTGGTCAAATACGGCGGCAACGCCATGATCTCGGAGGAGCTGCGCCAGGCCGTCATCAGCGACATCATCCTGCTCCACCTGGTGGGCATCCGGGTGGTGGTGGTCCACGGCGGCGGCCCCGAGATCAACGATATGCTCAAGCGCCTGGGCAAGCCGTCCAAATTCGTGGACGGCCTTCGCTGCACGGACCAGGAGACCATGGACGTGGTGCAGCAGGTGCTGTGCGGCAAGGTGAACAAGGATCTGGTGGCCACCCTCAACCGCATGGGGGGCCGGGCCCTGGGCCTGTGCGGCATGGATGCCGGGCTGTTCCAGGCCAGGAAGCTGGATGAGAAATACGGTCTGGTGGGCGAGATCGTCCAGGTGGACCCCGCCGTCGTCAACGACGCCCTGGCGGTGGGCTACATCCCCGTAGTCTCCACCGTGGCCCAAGGGGTGGACGGGGAGACCGCCTACAACATCAACGCCGACACCGCCGCCGCCAAGCTGTCGGTGGCCCTCCACGCCGAGAAGCTGATCCTGCTCACCGACGTGCGGGGCCTGCTCCGGGACCCCAAGGACGAGGAGACCCTCATCCCCGAGGTGGGGCTCTCCCAGGTCCCCGGCCTGGTGAAGGACGGGGTCATCCAGGGGGGGATGATCCCCAAGGTGGACTGCTGCGTGGAGGCCGTGCGCTCCGGCGTGAAGAACACCATCATCCTGGACGGGCGCATTCCCCACTCCATTTTGATCGAGCTGCTGTCCGATTCCGGCATCGGCACCATGCTGCTGTGAGGTGAAACCATGGATTTTCAGGAACTCAAGGCTCTGGACGACCAGTATGTGATGCATACCTACGGCCGCTTCCCGGTGGACGTGGACCACGGGGAGAACGCCACCCTGTACGACACCCTGGGCCGGGCCTACATCGACTTTTCCAGCGGCATTGGGGTCAATTCCATTGGCTGCGCCCATCCCAGATGGACGGAGGCCATCATGGAGCAGGCCATGAAGCTGGGCCATATCTCCAACCTGTTCTACACCGAGCCCTGCGCCCGGCTGGCCGAGGTGCTGTGCCGGCGCTCGGGTATGTCCAACGTGTTTTTCGGCAACTCCGGCGCCGAGGGCAACGAGGGGCTCATCAAGCTGGCCCGGAAATACAGCTTTGACAAGTACGGCAAGGGCCGGGGCACCGTTCTGACCCTGAAGCAGTCCTTCCACGGCCGGACCCTGAACACCCTGGCCGCCACCGGCCAGGAGGTGTTCCACAACTATTTCTTCCCCTTCCCCGACGGCTTCCGCTACGCCGCCCCCACCATGGATGGGGTGAGCGAGGTGGCGGGACATGACGTGTGCGCCGTCCTGCTGGAGCTGGTCCAGGGGGAGAGCGGCGTCTACCCGCTGGACCAGGGTTTTGTCCACGATCTGGCGGTGCTGTGCGCCGAGCGGGACTGGCTGCTGCTCATCGACGAGGTCCAGACCGGCATCGGCCGCACCGGCGCCCTGTTCTGCTACCAGCAGTACGGCATCCTGCCTGACGCGGTGTCCTTCGCCAAGGGTATCGCCGGAGGCCTGCCTATGGGCGGCTTCCTGGCCAGCGACAAGTGCCGGGACGTGCTGGGACCGGGCACCCACGGCTCCACCTTCGGGGGCAACCCGGTGTGCGCCGCGGCGGCCCTGGCGGTGCTGGACGTGCTGGACGAGGACACCATCTCCGCCGCCACCGACAAGGGCCGGTATATCCGCAATGCCATCGAGTCCATGGACCTGCCCTGCTTGGGGGCGACCCGCGGCCTGGGCCTGATGATCGGCGTGGAGGTCAGGGGGGACAAGACCAACAAGGAGCTGGCCGCCAGGCTCATTGAGAACGGCCTGCTGGTGCTCACCGCCGGCCCCGCCCTGCGCTTCCTGCCCCCGCTGACCATCACCCAGGCGGAGATGGACAAGGGGCTGGAGATTCTGGAAAAGACCCTGAAAGAGGTGTGAGAGATGAAGAAGGATTTGCTCAAGCTGCTGGACCTGACCCGGGAGGACATCACCAAGATCCTCAACGTGGCCGACCAGATGAAGTACAACCAGAAGCACGGCCTGACCCACAACTATCTCCAGGGCAAGACTCTGGCCATGATCTTTGAGAAAAACTCCACCCGGACCCGGGTGTCCTTCGAGGTGGGGATGTACCAGCTCGGCGGCCACGCGCTGTTCCTCTCCGGCAAGGAGAGCCAGATCGGCCGGGGCGAGCCCATCGAGGACACCGCCCGGGTGCTCTCCCGCTACTGCGACGGCGTCATGATCCGCACCTACGGCCAGGACGAGGTGGAGGAGCTGGCCAAATACGCCTCCATCCCCGTCATCAACGGTCTGACCGACTTTGCACACCCCTGCCAGGTGCTGGCCGACCTGATGACCATCCGGGAAAAGATGACCCGGCTGGAGGGGCTGAAGCTGTGCTTCATCGGGGACGGCAACAATATGGCCAACTCCCTGATCGTGGGCGGCCTGAAGTGCGGCATGGACGTGTCCGCGGCCTGTCCCGAGGGCTATGACCCCGACCCCCGGGTGCTGGACTTTGCCAAGACTGTCACCGATGCCAGATTCGCCCTGTGTCGAGACCCGAAAGAGGCCGCCAAAGACGCCGACGTGATTATCACCGACGTGTGGGCCTCCATGGGCCAGGAGGGGGAGAAGGCCAAGCGGGAGGCCGCTTTCGGCGGCGTCTATCAGGTCAACGACGCGCTGATGGCCGTGGCCCACCCCGGCGCCATGGTGCAGCACTGCCTGCCCGCCCACCGGGGGGAGGAGATCACGTCGGAGGTGTTTGAGGCCCACGCCGGGGAGATCTTCGACGAGGCGGAGAACCGGCTCCACGCCCAGAAGGCGGTCATGTTCCTGCTGATGGGAGAGCAAAACTGAGTCTCACAAACAAGAAAAAGAGCTGGAAGGCATCGCCTTCCAGCTCTTTTTGATGATGGTTCAGCCGGCCAGATACTTTTTCACCAGCTCCTGAAGCAGCTCGTCCCGGTCCAGCTTGCGGATGAGGGAGCGGGCGTTGTTGTAGTTGGTGATATAGGTTGGGTCCTCGGAGAGGATGTAACCGACGATCTGGTTGATGGGGTTATAGCCCTTCTCCTGAAGCGAGTTGTAAACCGAGGTCAAAATGGCCTTGATCTCGTCGCCCTGGTCCTGATTCAAGCTGAATTTTCTGGTAAAGTCCAATTGTTCCTGCATGTCGGAAACACCTCCCCGTGCTGTTTTTCTTATTGTAACTGAATTTGCCGGTGGTGTAAAGAGGCCGCGCACAAAATTTATGAAGAATTAAGATGCCCATTTTGGGACGTAAAATTCCTCCCGCCGCGGGGTGGCCTGCCTCAGCGCAGCACCGCGCCCAGCTCGGTTTGCAGCAGTTCCAGGATGCTCTTGACGTCCTCATCCGCCTCGGCGGCGGTGAGGCTGCGCTCGTCGGAGCGGAGAATCAGGTTGAAGGCCACGCTCTTTTTATCTTCGGGGATGCCGGGGCCGGTGTAGATGTCGAACAGGGCGACCTCCTTCAGCAGCCCCTTGGCCCCCCGGCGGATGCAGTCGGCCAGCTCGCCCACCGGGACGTCCTTGCGGCAGACCACCGCGATGTCCCGGGCTACCGCGGGGAACTTGGGCAGGGGCTGATAGACGGGCAGGGGGCCCATGCTCCGGTAGAGGGCGTCGAAGGCGAGCTCGGCGGCGTAGAGCGGGCAGTCCACGCCATAGTTGGCGGCCACATGGGGGTGGATCTGCCCCAGCACGCCCAGCAGAGTGTCGCCGCAGTAGACCCTGGCGCAGCGGCCGGGGTGGTAGGAGGGATTCTCCTTCTCCGCGGCGAAGCGGACGCCGGAGATGCGTAGCCCGGCCAGCACGGCCTCCACCGACCCCTTCAGGACAAAGAAGTCCATATCGGCTCCATAGGCGCCCAGGGAGAGGACCTTGGGCTCATCGGCCATGCCGGAGCCGTCGTTCTTGGCGAAGTAGGTCCTGCCCAGCTCGTAGAGCTTGGCGGACTTGTTGCGGAAATTGTAGTTCCGGGCCAGGATCTCCAGCATGGAGGGCAGGGTGGTGGTGCGCATGATGGAGGTGTCCTCACCCAGGGGGTTCAGGATGCGCATGGAGGCGCGCAGGGGGGAATCGGCCGGCAGGTCGATCTTGTCGTAATAGGCGGGGCTGATGAAGGAGTAGGTGATGATCTCATCGTACCCAGCCGTGCGGCACAGCAGCCCGGCGGTGCGCTCGGCCTGCTGCTCGGGGGTGTAGCCGCCCCGGACCGTGGCCCCCCGCATCAGCGTGTTGGGGATCTTGTTGTAGCCGTAGAACCGGGCCACCTCCTCCGCGATGTCGGAGTAGTGCTCCACATCGCTGCGCCAGGAGGGGACCAGGATGGTGTCCCCCTCCAGGCCGAAGCCCAGGGACAGCAGGATGCGGCGCATCTCCGCCTCGGACACGTCGGTGCCCAGCAGGGCGTTGATCTTCTCCGGCTCCAGCTTCACGGTGACGGGGGCGGCGTCCCTGGCGATCACGTCCAGCACGCCGTCCACCACCTCGCCGGCCCCCAGCAGCTCTACCAGCTCGCAGGCC
This sequence comes from uncultured Eubacteriales bacterium, assembly GCA_902492005.1. GTDB lineage: Bacteria > Bacillota > Clostridia > Oscillospirales > Oscillospiraceae > Intestinimonas. The sequence continues at coordinate 82,681 of CABUJV010000005.1, read as the reverse complement.
CGCTGGACGGCCTTCATGGTGTTCATGGGGTCCAGGCCCTTTTCATACCGGGAGGAGGCGTCGGTGCGCATCCCCAGGGCGGTGGCGGTGCGGCGGACGGAGGCGCCGTTGAAGTTGGCCGACTCGAAGAGGACCATGGCGGTGTCGCCCACGATCTCGGAGTTGGCGCCGCCCATGACGCCGGCCACGCACACCGGCCGGTGCTCGTCGCAGATGCACAGCATGGAGGTGGTCAGGGCGTGGTCCTTGCCGTCCAGGGTCTGGATGGTCTCTCCCTCCCGGGCGGTGCGCACGATGATGCGGCCGCCCTCCACGCAGGAGAAGTCGAAGGCGTGCATGGGCTGGCCGTACTCCAGCATGACGTAGTTGGTGATGTCCACGATGTTGTTGATGGGCCGCACGCCGGAGTTGCGCAGCCGCTCCCGCATCCAGGCGGGGGAGGGCTTGATCTTTACATTTTTCACCATGCGGGCGGTGTACCGGGGGCAGAGGTCCCCGTCTTCAATGTCGATGTCCACAAGCTCGGCGATGGAGCCGCCGCAGCCCCGGATCTCCGGGGTGTGGAGCTTCAACTCCCTGCCGAAGGTGGCGGCGGCCTCCCGGGCCAGGCCGATGACGGACAGGCAGTCGGGCCGGTTGGGGGTGATCTCGAATTCCACCACATGGTCGTCGTAGCCGATGACGGCGGCCATGTCGTCGCCGGGCTTGATCCCCTCCTCGTGGAGGACCCAGATGCCGTCTTCAATGCAGTGGGGGAATTCCCTCTGGTCGGCGTGGAGGTCGGCCAGGGTGCAGATGCGGCCCTTGGCGGTGTCGTAGGCCACCAGGTCGCCCGCGTGAATGTTCTGGCAGCCGGTTTCGGCCTCGGCCTCGCCGCCGCCGGTGTGGAGGCGGACGGCGTAAGTGAAGCCGTCGCCCTCGATGGCGGCGACCTGGGCGGCAATGACCGTGCCGAAAATCTTGTGGCCTGGGGCCGCGTCCGCCGGGATGGAGGGCTTGGCCGGGTCCAGGGGTTTGTAGTCGTTCAGCAGGGCGGCGGCCCGGATGACGGCATAGGGGTAGTCGTGGGCGGCGGTGAGGTTCAGCTCCTTCAGGGAGCAGAGCATCCCATTGGAGGGCACCCCCCGCAGCTTGCCCTTTTCAATCTTGACCCCGCCGGGGAGCAGGGATTTGTGCCGTGCCACGGGGACCAGGTCCCCCACGTGGATGTTCCACGCGCCGGTGACGATCTGGACGGGCTCGGCCTCGCCCACGTCCAGCTGGCAGACCCACATGTGGTCGGAGTCGGGGTGGCGGTCCATCTGGAGGATGCGGCCCGCCACCACGTTTTTCACTTCCTGGCTCAGGTCCGCCACGGACTCCACCTTGGAGCCGGAGAGCGTCATAGCCTCGGAAAAATCGTGGTCATTTGCATCAATCTGAACGAATTCGTTCAGCCATTTACGGGACAACTGCATGGTTCAACACTCTCCTTTCACTTAAAACTGGCTGAGGAACCGGACGTCGTTTTCAAAGATCAGGCGCATGTCGCTGATCTTGAACTGGCCCAGGGCCAGCCGCTCCAGGCCGAAGCCAAAGGCGAAGCCGGAGTACACGTCGGGGTCCACGCTGCAGTTGCGCAGTACCTTGGGGTGGACCATGCCGGCGCCCAGCACCTCGATCCAGCCCTCGCCCTTGCAGGTGGGGCAGCCCTTGCCGCCGCACTTGTGGCACTGGATGTCCACCTCGCAGGAGGGCTCGGTGAAGGGGAAGTGATGGGGACGGAAGCGGGTCTGGGTATCGGGGCCGTAGATCTGCCGGATGACGGTGTTCAGGGTGCCCTTCAGGTCGGCCATGGTGATGCCCTTGTCCACCACCAGACCCTCGATCTGGTGGAACATGGGGGAGTGGGTGGCATCCACCTCGTCCTTGCGGTACACCCGGCCGGGGGAGATGATGCGGATGGGCAGCGCACGGGTCTCCATGGCCCGGATCTGCATGGGGGAGGTCTGGCTCCGCAGCAGGACGGAGGAGTCCTCGGTCAGATAGAAGGTGTCGGTCCAGTCCCGGGAGGGGTGATCCTCCGGGGCGTTGAGCTTGGTGAAGTTATACTCAGCCTGTTCGATCTCGGGGCCGTCGAGGATGTCGAAGCCCATGCCGATGAAAATGTCCTTGATCTCGTCCAGAACGGTGTACATGGGGTGCTTGTGGCCCACCTCGATGGGCTTGCCGGGGATGGTGACGTCCAGGGTTTCCGCCTCCAGCCGGGCGTTGAGGGCGGCGGCCTCCAGCACTTTCTGCTGCCGGGCGAGGGCCTCGGTGAGGGCCTCGCGCACCTCGTTGGCCAGCTGGCCCATGATGGGGCGCTCCTCGGCCGAGAGCCTGCCCATCTGCTTGAGCAGAGCGGTGAGCTCTCCCTTCTTACCCAGATACTTGACCCGCAGGGCCTCCAGGCCGGCCGCCGTCTTGGTCTCGCTGAGGGCGGCGAGGGCCTCACGCCGGATTTGTTCCAGTGTTTCCTTCATATTCGCAGCTCCTTTGCGTAAGATAAGCAACAAAAAATGCCCCTCGTCCCCAAAGAGGGACGAAAGGCAAGCCTTCCGCGGTACCACCCGCATTTCCGCGCCCCAGTCCCGGGCGCAGACACTTCAACCACCATAACGGATGGAACCCGTCCGCGTCTTTCCCCGCGGCCGCTCCCGGGCGAACCAAGCGCGTTCCTCATGGGGCGGCTTTCAGCCGGTGACCGCCCCTCTCTGCCTGACGAACTGTGCGCTATTTTCCCGTTCTCAGCGTTTCTATTTTGCATTTATACCACATTGGCCGGAAAATTGCAAGATGAAATTGAACGTTCACGGCTTGCGGCGGGACTCGTTCCGCATTATAATGGACGGGTACATCCTGAGAAGAAACGAGTGGATTTGGTGAAACGACGGCGTGACCGGACGGAGCTGCTGCTCCGAGAGCCCAATTTGTACAAGGTCTTTCTGATCCTGGCCCTGCCGGTGTTCGGGGCCAACTTCATGAAGGCCTTCAACGAGCTGGTGGACACCTATTTCATCGGCCAGATCGCCAACTCCGTGGCCGCCCAGGCGGGCGTGTCGCTGTCCTGGCCCCTGCTGAACATCTTCGCCTCCTTCCAGGCGGGCTTCGGCGTGGCGGGGGTGGCGGTGGTCAGCCAGCTTTTGGGCGCCGGCCGGCGGGAGCGAGCACGGGACAACGCCGGGGTGCTGCTTCTGGTGTCGGTGGTGCTGGGGGCCGTCCTCAACCTGCTGCTGTATCTGGCTGCGCCGGGGGTTATGGTCCTGATGGGGGCGTCCGGGGACGTGCTGGCGTGCAGCGTGTCCTACCTGCGGGTGCGCTCCTTTGAGCTGACCTTCACCTTCATTTTTGCCGCGTTTCAGGCCATCCGGCAGGCCCAGGGGGACACAGTGACCCCGGTGGTGCTCTCGGTGAGCGCCGTGATGCTCAACATCGTCCTCACCGCCGTGAATGTGCGCGTCCTGGGGCTGGGGGTATTCGGCGCGGGCCTGGCCACCGCGGCGGGAAATGCCGTCATTGTGCCCGTCTGCCTGTATCTGCTGTTCGACCGGCGGCAGGCGCTCTTCCTGAACCGGCGCCACCTGCGGCTGCAGTGGCCCCTGTTCCGGCGGCTTACCGCCGTGGCCGCCCCGGCGGCGGCCAGCCAGGCCCTCAGCTCTCTGGGCTTTCTGGTGCTTCAGGCCGTCATCCTCAGCTACGGCGACCACGTCACCGCCGCCTTCAGCATCGGCAACAAGGTGTCCAATCTGCTGCTCATGCCGGTACTGGCCATGGGCTCGGTGCTGGCGGCCTACGTGGGGCAGAACATCGGCGCGGGCAACGGGGAGCGGGCCCAGCGGGCCTATCTGGTCAGCCGGAACGTGGGACTGCTCGTCTCCATCGCCGGGAGTCTGCTGCTCTTCCCCCTGCGGGGGGTGCTGGCGACCGCCCTGACCAACGACCCGGCCACCCAGGCCGCCGCCTGGGAGTATATGTTCTGGGTGCTGCTCACCCAGCCACTCATGTCTCTGTTCCAAAACTATCTGGGGGTGTTCAACGGCTCCGGGAACACCCGGTTTTCCTTCCTCATGGCCACCGCACGGCTGTGGATTGTCCGCCTGCCCCTGATTCTTCTGTTCAAGCTCTTTACCGACGCGGGCAGCACGGGCATCTGGTACGCCATGGTCCTCAGCAATTTCATCATTCTCATCGTGGGCGCCCTGCTGTTCCGCCGGGTCAGCTTCACCCCCATGGACGCGGTGCAGACCGCCGCGGAGCCCACCTCATAAGGAGGCGCACAGTATGCAATGGATCTCCAGCGCAGGGGAAATGCGGGAGCTGGACCGCTCCGCCATCGGGGAGCGGGGGATCCCCTCCACGCAGCTGATGGAGGCCGCCGCCCGGGCGGTGGCGGAAGAAGCGGCCGCTCTGGCGGGGGAGAATCGGAGCGCCGCCGTCTTCTGCGGCAGCGGCAACAACGGCGGCGACGGCGTGGCCGCCGCCCGGTTCCTGCGGGAACGGGGCGTTTCGGTCCGGTGCTTTCTGGTGGGAAGGCGGGACAAGCTCACCGACGACACCGCAGAGATGGAGCGCCGCCTGTGCGCCGCCGGAGGCGCACTGGAGGACTTCGATCCCTCCGACCCGGATCAGGCGGCCTGGGTCATGGGGGCCGGGGTGCTGGTGGACGCTCTGTTCGGCATCGGCCTGACCCGGCCGGTGACCGGGGTCTTCCGCGCCGCCATTGAGCGGATGAACGCCAGCCCCGCTCCGACCCTGGCGGTGGACCTGCCCAGCGGGGTGGAGACCGACACCGGCGCGGTGCTGGGCGCTGCGGCAGAGGCGGCGGCCACCGTCACCTTCACGGCGGCCAAGCCGGGCCACTATCTGGGAGAGGGGGGCGCCCTCTGCGGCAGGCTCTCCGTGGTCTGCATCGGTATTCCGGAGGACCTGACCGCCGCCGTACCCAAGCTGGTTTGGGCGGTGGGCCCCGGGGACCTGCCCCTGCCCCGCCGGAGGCGGGACAGCCACAAGGGGGACTACGGCAGGGACTATATCCTGGCGGGCAGCCGGGGCTACACCGGCGCGCCGGTGCTGGCGGCCCGGGGCGCCCTGCGGTCGGGGGCGGGGCTGGTCACCCTGGCGGTGCCGGAGGATATCTACCCCATTGTGGCCGTCAAGTGCGACGAAGTCATGCCCAAGTCCCTGCCCGCCGACGGGGAGGGGGGCCTCTCCGCCGGGGCGCTGGCCCAGGTGCGCTCCGACCTGGCGGGGAAGAGCGCCGTCCTGGTGGGGCCCGGCCTGGGCCGCGGCGCGGGAGCCGCCGCTTTGACGGCGGCGGTGCTGGAAGGGGCGGCGTGTCCCGTGGTGCTGGACGCCGACGGTCTAAACGCCGTTTCCGGGCATATAGATAGGTTGGACGCCCGGGCAGGGACGGGCCGGCTGACGGTACTTACCCCTCACGACGGGGAGTTTGCCCGGCTGGCCGGGGGGCCGCCCGGGGCGGACCGGCTGCGGGCCGCCCGGGACTTTGCCGGGGCCCACGGCTGCATCCTGGTCCTGAAGGGGCACCGCACCATCACCGCCTTTCCGGACGGAAGGGCCTTCGTCAACACCACCGGCAACCCGGGCATGGCCAAGGGGGGCAGCGGCGACGTGCTGGCGGGGGTGATCCTGTCTCTGCTGGGCCAGGGGCTGGCGCCGGAGCAGGCGGTCCCGGCGGCAGTGCTGTACCACGGCTGGGCCGGGGACCTGGCGGCGGGGGAGCGGGGGGAGTACGGCATGACCCCCATGGACCTGGTGGAGAAGCTGCCCGCAGCCCTCAGACATTTTTAGAAGGGGAGGACGTAGCCCGTGCGCATGAAGAGGCTGTGCGCACCAATGATGACCCTCTGCCTGCTGCTGGCCGCCTGCGGCGGCGGGAGCGGGGGCGGAGGAGATGAGGAGCTGGCCTTGGATATCCGGACGGAATATCTGGGTATGGCGGCCTGTGCCGCCACGGCGGAGATCACCGCCGACTACGGCCAGCGGGTGTATGAGTTCACGCTGGATCTGCAGTATGCCAAGGGCGGGGAGACAGTGCTGACCGTCACCGCGCCGGAGGACATCGCGGGAGTGACGGCCCGGCTCAAGGACGGCGCGGCCACCCTGGAATACGACGGGGCCAGCCTGGAGACGGGGGAGCTGGACGGCCAGGGGCTTTCCCCGGTGAGCGCCCTGCCGGCCCTGCTGAACGCCGTCCAGACGGGCTTCATTGCCGAAGTGTGCCGGGAGGACCTGGACGAGACGGCCACCCTGCGGATCTGCTGCCGGGACCCGGAGCAGACCCCGGGCGCCGGCACGGAGGCGGCGGTGTGGTTCGATTTGGACACTCACGGACTGGTACAGGGAGAGATCTCGGTGGACGGGGCGCGGGTGATCCTGTGCCGGTTCACCCGATTTACCATGGAGCCGGCCACACAACAGGAAGGATAGACCGATATGAGCGACGTACAGATGAGAACGTGGGCGGAGATCGACCTCAGCCGCCTGAGGCACAACTACACCGCCCTGCGGGAGCAGCTCGTCCCGGGGTGCAGATTCGTGGGCGTGGTGAAGGCCAACGCCTACGGCCACGGGGCGGTCCCCGTGGCCCAAAAGCTGGAGGAGTGGGGGGCGGACTACCTGGCGGTGGCCTGCCTGGAGGAGGCTGCCGAGCTGCGGCAGGCCGGGATCCGCGCCCCCATCCTGATCCTGGGCGTCACCCTGCCCCGGTATGCCGGGGAGCTGCTGGCGTGGGACGCCGCACAGGCGGTGGGGGACTTGGAGACCGGCCGGGCCCTGTCCGCCGCGGCGGTGGCGGCGGGCCGGACGCTTACCATCCATGTGAAGGCGGACACCGGCATGTCCCGGCTGGGCTTCCTCTGTGACGAGGCCCATCTGGACCGCGCCGCCGGGGAGATCACCGCGCTGTGCGCCCTGCCGGGGCTGCGGGCGGAGGGCGTCTTCACCCATTTTTCCGACGCCGACGGCTGCGAGGCATACACCATGCGCCAGTTCACCCGCTTCCTGGACCTGCTGGACAAGCTGTCCGCCCGGGGGGTGACCTTTGAAATCCGCCATTGCGCGGCCAGCGCCGCTATGTTAAACTATCCCTGTACCCATCTGGACATGGTTCGCCCCGGCATCGCCCTGTACGGCCACTATCCGGCCCCGGGCATGGAGTACACCTGTCCCCTCCTGCCGGTGATGACCCTCAAGACCCGGGTGGCGGCGGTGCGGGAGCTGCCCGCCGGGACCTGTGTCAGCTACGGCCGGACCGCCACCCTGGCGCGGGACAGCCGTCTGGCGGTGCTGCCGGTGGGCTACGGCGACGGCTATTTCCGCCTGTTTTCCAACGGCCAGCCGGTGGCCATCCGTGGGAAAAAGGCACCGGTGGTGGGCCGGGTGTGCATGGACCTGACCATGGTAGACGTCACCGATCTCCCCGGCGTTGTCCCCGGGGACGAGGCGGTGCTCTACGGCGACGCCGCCCCCGTGGAGGACGGGGCAGACCGGGCCGGCACCATCCAGTACGAGCTGCTCTGCGACGTGTCGCCCCGGGTGCCGCGGGTCTACCTGGACTGAGGTGGCGGCCTCCGCTCCCCGCGCATAGAATGGCTCGGGGGAGTCCCGCAGGAGCGGCGGCGGGGGCGAAAACTCTTCCTGATATTTGAAGGGATGTGTATAAATCCCGTCGTCCCGTGGGAGAATCATAGTGACCGCGTTACATAGGGCTTGCCCTCCCTGTGACGTTGGTGACTATCTTCCAGCGGAGTGTGAGCATGAGTGGACAACAGCGTGAAGCGCGGAGATATTTTTTATGCCGATCTGAGCCCGGTGGTGGGCAGCGAGCAGGGTGGAGTGCGCCCGGTGCTCATCATACAGAATGACACCGGGAACCGGCACAGTCCCACCGTCATCGCGGCGGCCATCACCTCACAGACCGGCAAGGCGAAGCTCCCCACCCACATCGAGCTGTCCGCCCGGAGCTATGGTCTGCCTAAGGACTCGGTGGTCCTGCTGGAGCAGATCCGGACCCTGGATAAGAAGCGGCTGCGCGAAAAAATGGGCAAGCTGGACGACAAGCGGATGCACCAGGTGGACTCGGCCATCGCGGTGAGCTTTGGGCTCCATCCGGAGCAGTTGATCTGAAGTGTGGGGGCCGCCCCGGACGGCGGCCCTCCCCCTTTTCGACCGGGAGGTTTTACAGATGAGAAAAAGCAGGACCAGACGCATTTTGGCGGCCGTGCTGGCGGTGGGAGCGGCGGCGGTGTTCCTGGGGGCCTCCCAGGGGACCCAGACCGACCCGCTGGTGACCATGAGCTACATAAACGAAGTGACGGCGCCCCGGATCCTCTCCGACGTAGACGTCAGGCTGGACCAGCGGGAGCAGGCGCTGGTGGACCGGCTGGATGCCTCCATCGCCCAGTACGAGCGGGACATGGAGCAGAAGCTGTCCGGCTCGGCTGGGACGGGCACCGCGGGGACCTCTTCCGCCTTTGCAGTAGTGAATGTGGCGGCGGGCCGGCAGCTCACCGGCGCCACCGGCTTCGAGTTCCTGCTGCGCTCCGGCTCGGCCACCGCGGTGGCGGCCTCGGCGCCGGGGCTCATCGATACCACCGGCGGCGGCACCCTGGCCTCCGGCGGGGCGGTGGAGCCCAACCACCTCTATCTCACCACGGCCGAAGGCAGGGGCCTGAAGGCCGTCACCGACCTGACCGTACTGGTCCGGGGGAGCTATACCCTAACCTGAATGGAATGGAGCGGAAAAAACACCCGGGACAGATGTCCCGGGTGTTTTGGCGTGCGGACCGTTTAGATTATATAGTCGTTTCCCGGCTGGGCGGAGGCCGCCGGCTTGATGCCGTCGAAGAGGTCCTGAATGAGGCCGTCCAGCTTCCGCCACGTGGGCAGGGTGCGGCACTGGGCCATGCGGGGGCATTCGATGGGCGCCTGTCACAGAAAGGACTATCCGGTTGTGAACCACGCCGGCAGGCGGGAAGGCCGCATACAGGCCATCAGGCAGAAAAAGGCACCCGCAGCCAGCAGGATGTCTCCCAGGCTGGCCAGACCGCCGAACAGCGGCAGGGGACAGTAGAGGATGTCCCCCAAAAACAGCAGCCGGGTGGATGCGTCGGCGGCGCGGTACATGGGAATCTCCCCGGCCAGCAGGGCGGCCGCCCCCTGCTCGGAGAGCAGCGCCGCGGCCCGGGAGGCCACGGGCATCCTCCAGCCGTTGGCGGCGATGACCGCCAGATTGCACGCTCCGCCGACCCCCGCCAGGAGCCAGGTCTTTTTCAGGCGCCGGTTCCACCACAGAAAGAGGAAGATAAGCCCATAGGAGAGCAGCAGCGGCAGCCAGGCCCAGGCTTCAAAGGGCAGGGAAATGCGGCCCGCCAGAGCGTTCATGGCCCGCTGGCAGGCGAAGGCCAGGACAGGCAGGGGGAGCAGCCGGAGGTCCGCCTCCTCGAAACGGGAGAGCCGGCCGCCGGTGCACCAGCCCAGGAGCAGGGCGAGGACCACGGAGAGCATCAGCATCGGCGTGCCTCCTCAGACGCGGGCGGCTGCGCCGGCTTCGACCGCCGCTTCGCCGTCGGGAGCCAGCTCGCCGGCCTCAGCCATCCCGGCGACCACCTGGGCCACCTCAGGGTGGAACTGTCTGCCGGCCTCCTCCCGCAGGATGCGGGCGGCCTCCGCAGGGGTGCGGCCTTTCCGGTAGGGGCGGTCGCTGGTGATGGCGTCGTAGGCGTCCGCCGCCCCCAGAATATAGGTCTCCAGCGGCAGGTCGTCGCCGGAGGCGCCGTCGGGATAGCCCCGGCCGTCAAAAAACTCATGGTGGTGAAGCACCAGAGGGATGATGTCCTCATAGGTGTCCATGTTCTGGAGAATGGATACGCCGGTGGCGGGGTGCTGCTGGATGACGGCCCGCTCCTCCGGGGTGAGCATGCCGGGCTTGCCCAGGATCGAGTCAGGTACGCCGATCTTGCCGATGTCGTGGAAGATGGCGGCGGTCTCCAGCCGGCGGACCCGGGCGCCGGACAGGCCCATTTTCTGGGCGATCCGGACGGAGTACAGAGACACCCGGGACGAGTGGCCCTCGGTATAGGTGTCCTTGGCCTCCAGCGCGGTGGCAAAGGCCCGGATGATGTTGTATTGCTGCTTTTGGGCGGCGAGATAGAGGCGGAAGGAGAACCGGGTCATCAGCAGCGGCAGAACAAAGAGAATGGCGGGCCAGAAGGTGGGCATGGACAGCAGCATGGCCAGAAAGTAGCCCAGCGTGGCGCTGCACAGCAGACTGGGGATCATGCCGACAGCCATCTGACCGAAGGTGACAAAAAAGGCCGCCCGGTACTCCAGGTAATAGAGAAAGGCCACGAACACAGCGTTGAGGCCCACGGCGCAGACGATATAGAGGATGCCGGGAACCAGCACGGCGGGGAAGGTGATGGCGCCGGGAACGCCGCCCACGGCATGATAGACCACGCCCGCCGCCGCCATGGACAGGTTCAGGTTGGCGGTGTTGAACAGGAGCTTGCTGGGGGCCGTGTTGAAGATGTGATAAAAGCCCTTGCCGTCCTCGGTGGGGATGACCTCCAGCGGGGTGGTAAGGAAGATAATGGCCACAGCGGCCTCCGGTCCCAGCAGCAGGACCACGGCCAGAATGCTGATAAAGGACATATCAATGGTACAGTCGTCCCGGACATAGAGGGGCAGACACCGACAGAGAATGCACAGCACCGTTAGCACCACCAGAACCCCCAGTTCATGGGGGCTCCAGCTCTGCCTCTGACGGAAAAGCCAGGACCAGACCACATAGATACCGGCACTGATCCCGACGATGGAGAGCAGCGCCATATACCTTTTTGTAACCGGCTGCATAAAAACCTCCAATGGTCGTGGGGACCGTGGGATCGGCCGCAGTACCCGAAACAGAATGCGGGAGCTATGGAAGGGCGAAGGGGAAAGCGGGCAGCCGGCCATTGCCGGCTGCCCGCACCTCAGGGCTTGGGCTTCAACGCTTTCAACGGATCTTGAAGAATGCGCCGCAGGTAGCCAGCATAGAAGCCAGCGCGGTGAGGGCCATCATAATCTTCGCCTTTTTCATCGAATACAGCCTCCTTGTGACAGTACTCTGCCATCCGCTAAGACAGGCTATATCCGCTTCGCTCGGTTGATGCGGGAGGTCAGGGAGCCTGGACCTCCTCGTGCTCCTCCGGAGAAGGAAGGGCGGACAGCCGCCGGTTGACGGCGTCCAGGGTGGCCAGCGCCACCGAGAAATTGGGGTCCTCTCCCTCGTAGCAGGCGCCCAGCAGGGGCTCGGCTTTGCCGCCGCTTTTGAGGAGAAGCCCCACAAGCACGGCCTGGTGCTCGCCCATGGCGGTGCGCCGGACCTCGTCCAGAGAGAAAATGAAGCCGGGGGCCAGCAGCTGGTTCAGGGCCGACACGGTGGCCTGGGCGATGGCGCGCCACCGCCCGCCCACCGAGAGGTCGCAGCCGGCCCGGCCCACATAGCGCGTTCCGTCCACCAGCAGATGGACGGAGGCGCTGGCTCCCTCCCGGCTGGTGGAGAGCTCCAGCTGCTCGCAGCGCAGGCGCCGGGACGGACGGTGTACCGCCGAGCCCGGGATCTGGGCCACGCTGACGATCCGATGGTCCAGCTCCACCTGGAACTTGGCCAGCATAGCCGACTGCACGTCCCGGACAATCTGTTTGGGGCTGCGGGACTGGTCGGAGAGGATATGGACCTCGCGCACGGCCCCGTTCTCCAGAGTGAATTCGGCCCCCAGCACGCCGGGCAGCCGGGTGACGAGGGCCTTCCAGGATTCCGTGGCAGTATTGCTGTGCGGTTCACTCATGGGCTGGACTCCTTTCCCGCAGGAGATGGAATGAGAGGACTCACCGCGGCCGCGATGGGAGGAAAAATCAGGCGCCTTTTTCAATAGACTCTATTATACAGAATTCGACGGATCAAAGCAAGGGAAAAGCAAATGAAGTTTCCATGATGTAAAAATTCCCAATGAAAATTTTGGAATTGCCCGCGCATGGGGGCCGGGGCGTGGCATAGAATAGCAGTGAAAGCGCCGGAGCGGGGAGAGGAGGCCGATGGATTGGAACAGCGGATCGCGCTGGCGGGGGGGCGCGGCAGCCTGACCCTGCGGGAGAAGGGGCCGCGGCTGTTGGCCCGGGCCGAGCTGCCGGACGATGGCCGGGGGTTGTACAAGGTCTGGCTCACCGGGCGGGGCGGACGGGCCCTGCTGGGGACGCTGGTGCCGGAGCCCGGCGGCCGGCTGGCGGCGGAGCGGACCTTTACGGCCGACGCCCTGCGCCGGCAGGGGGCGTGGCCGGTGACCGGCGGGGCGGCGGAGCTCGCCTTCTCCTTCCATAACGGCGGGCCGCCCGCCGGCTGGACCTGGGAGCGGCCGCGCGGAGAGGCCTTTCGGGACCGGTGCATCCGTTCGGCGGCGGCGGGGCTGGACCGGGTTCTGGTCCGCCGGGAGGGGGAGCGGTGGACCATGGCGTGCCCCTTTGCCTTCGACCGGGAGTTTCCCCTGCCGCCCCTGTTCTGCTTTTCCCGTCTCAAGCAGTGGGACGAGGGCCTGTTCTGCCTGTTTTCCTTTGACGCCGAGGGGGCTCCCCTCATGCCGGAACAGTGAATAAATTCCAGCCGCCGTGGGATACTAGGACCGCAATCTCAAAAAGGAGTGTGATCCACGATGGCCAATCTCACCGGCAAGGAGCTGTCCGCCCTGGAGGATCAGCTGGGCTTTGAAAAGGTCCTGTGCTGTAAATACCAGGCGGCGGAGCAGGAGTGCACCGATCAGGAGCTGAAATCCTGCTTCCAGCAGTATGCCCAGCAGCACAAGCAGAACTACGACTGCCTGCTGACCTATCTGAACTAAGGAGGGATCCCCACATGAATGATCAGGAGCGCGTCACAGACCTTATCTTCACTGAGAAGAAGATGTCCGCCAACTACGACACCTATGCTTCCGAATGCGTGAATACCAAGCTGCGAGACGATTTTCTGCGTATGCTCAATCAGGGGCACGTGACTCAGAGCGAGCTGTTCCAGAAGGCCCAGGCCAAGGGCTGGTACCAGGTGGAGCCCGCCCCCGCCAGCAAGATCCAGCAGGCCCAGACCAAATTTCAGAACCAGAAACCCCAGTAAAAAAGCCACAAGAGGGCCGTGCGCCGCGCGGCCCTCTTGTCATAGAGCGGGGAGCTGTGATAAACTGGAGAAAAACCAAGAGGGAGGAAATGACCGGATGAAAAACCAGAAAGCCCGGATCGGCGTCCTGATCCTGCTGGCGGCGGCCGCGCTGCTGGCGGCGGTCTACTACTTTGCCCGGCCCCAGCCGGTGGCCGGAGCCAAGACCGTCATCGTGGAGGTGGTCCATGGGGACGGCAGCACCAAGACGGCGGAGCTCCACACCGACGAGGCGTACCTGGGCCCCGCCCTGCTGGCCAGTGAGGAGCTGGGCGTGGAGGGGGAAAACGGGGCCTACGGCCTGTATATCCAGACGGTGGACGGGGAGACCGCCTCCGACGCCGGCCGGACCTACTGGAGCCTGTCCAAGGACGGGGAGATCACCCCCAACGGGGCCGACCTGACCCCCATCGCTGACGGGGAGCGCTATGAACTGACGCTGACCAAGGGGAGCTGGTGATGGAACGGGGGCGTCTGGGAGCCAGGGGCATCGTGGTGCTGGGGCTGCTGGGGGCCCTGCTGGTGGTCCTGCAGGTATCCATGGCCCTGCTGCCCAACATCGAGCCGGTGTCGCTGCTGGTGATGGTCTACACCGCGGTGCTGGGGCGGCGGGCCGCCTATCCCATCGCGGTGTTCGTGGCGCTGGAGGCCCTCATCTGGGGCGTCAGCACCTGGATTCTGAGTTACATGTACGTCTGGGCCGTGCTGGCCGTACTGGCCTGGCTGCTGCGGGGTATGGAATCCCGGGTGGGCTGGGCCGTCCTCTCCGGCGCCTTCGGCCTGGCCTTCGGAGCCCTGTGCGCTCTGGTGTACCTGCCTGTAGGGGGGTGGCAGATGTTTGCCGCCACCTGGGTGGCGGGCATCCCCTTCGACCTGCTCCACGGGGCGGGGAACTTCGCCATCGCCCTGGTGCTGTTCCAGCCCTGCCGGAGGGTGCTGACCGCCCTGTGCGCCAAAGCGTTTTCCGCGTGAAAAATGATCCGCTGCGCGCCGGTTATCCTCCGGCGCGCAGCGGATGCTTTCATTTGCAGCAGCCGTCATAGCGGCTTTCGACAAAGGGCCAGTTGATGAGGCTGAACCAGGCGTCCACGTAGTCCGCCCGGCGGTTTTGGTAGTCCAGATAGTAGGCGTGCTCCCATACGTCCACGCACAGAAGGGGATACGCCCCCTTGGACAGGGGGCAGTCCTGGTTGGCGGTCTGGACCACCGATACGCAGCGGGAGGAGTCGCAGACCAGCCAGGCGTAGCCCGAACCGAACTGCCCCAGAGCCGCGGCCTTCATCCGGGCCTTCCAGTCCTCATAGGAGCCGAAGGCGGTGTCCATGGCCCGGGCCAGCGCGCCGGAGGGGCGGGAGCCGCTTCGGGGGGCCATGCAGTCAAAGTAGAGGTAGTGGTTGTATACTCCGCCTGCATTGTTGCGTACCGGGGTACGTTTGTCCTCGGGCAGGGCGTCCAGGTTCTGGAGCAGCTCCTCCAGGGTCATGCGCTGGCACGGGGCGCAGTCGGCCAGGGCCTTGTTCAGATTGTCCACATAGGTCTGCAGATGCTTGTCGTGGTGGAAGTGGAGGGTGGTGTCGCTGATTTCAGGGCGCAGCGCCTCATAGCTGTAGGGCAGGGGACGAAGGGTGAAGGGGTAGGGCATAGAGATGGCTCCTTTCGGATGATTGTGTTTTGGATCGGTTTGCGGTATACTGATATCCATATGATTTCTATTTTGCAGGAGAAAATACCATGACAGATTATTTTCATCTGAATGCCGCGCCCGACGATATCCGGGCCATCAGCAATCTGGGACTGGCCCACCTGGGGGACGCGGTCTTCGAGGTGATGGTCCGCTCCTGGCTGTGCCTGCGCGGCAAGGCCACCTCCAAGGGCCTGCACCGGGCCGCCGTCCGCTTTGTGGCCGCCCCTGCCCAGGCCGCCATGGCGGAGAAGCTCCTGCCGCTCCTGTCAGAAGAGGAGGGGGAGGTCTTCCGCCGGGGGCGCAACGCCAGCCCCCACTCCATTCCCAAAGCGGCCAGCCGGGAGGAGTACCAGACCGCCACCGCCCTGGAGGCCCTGTTCGGCTGGCTGTACCTCCAGGGGAGGACGGAGCGGCTCAACGAGCTATTTTCGACCATGATGGGGGACTGAACATGCCTTTGGACGCGATCTGCCTGACGGCAGTGGTGGAAGAACTGAAAAAGACCCTGGTGGGTGGCAAGGTGGACAAGATCTACCAGCCCATCCGGGACGAGGTGATCCTCAACATCCGGGCGGGGGAGAACGTGAAGCTGCTCCTCTCCGGAAGCCCCTCGGCCCCCCGGCTCCACCTGACCCGGCTGCCCCGGGAGAACCCGGCCCAGCCCCCCATGTTCTGTATGCTCCTGCGCAAGCATCTCACCGGCGGGCGCATTCTGGCCATTGAGCAGCCGGAGCTGGAGCGCATCGTCCTGCTCCGGCTGGAGGTCATCGACGAGCTGGGGGACCGGGTGCCCCGCACCCTGGTGCTGGAGGCCATGAGCCGCCGGGCCAACCTCATCCTGTTGGACGCGGAGGGGCGCATCGTGGACTGTATGCGCCGGGTGGACGCCGACATGTCCGCCCAGCGGCAGGTGCTGCCCGGCCTGTTCTACCGGCTGCCCGAGCCCCGGCCCGGCCTGTCCCCCCTCATCGAGCGGGAGCTGGCCTTCCGGGGCGGGGTGGAGAGCGTGAAGGATCTGCCCCTGGAGGAGAAGCTGGAGCAGCTCTCACGGGCTGTGGGGGGAGACTATGTTCCCACCCTGCTGGTGCGGGACGGCAAGGCCGCCGATTTCACCTTTCTGCCCATTTTACAGTACGGACCGGGGACGGAGTCGAGGCCCTATCCCAGCTTTTCCGAGCTGCTGGAGGACTTTTACGCCGCCCGGGAGACTGCTCAGCGCACCGGGCAGAAGGGCCAGGAGCTTTTGAAGGCGGTGGGCCGGGTACGGGACCGCACCGCCCGCCGGGTGGGCCAGCAGGAGCTGGAGCTGGCGGCCACGAAGGATCGGGAGCGCAAGCGGGAGCTGGGGGACATCCTCACTTCCAACCTGTACGCGCTGGAGAAGGGAATGCACACGGCCCGGCTGGCGGACTACTACGACCCCGAGGGGCGGGAGGTGGACATCCCGCTGGACCCGCTCCTCACGCCCCAGCAGAACGCCGCCAAGTATTATAAGGAGTACAACAAGGCCAAGACGGCCGAGCGGGTGCTCACCGAGCAGATCGAGAAGGGCCGACGGGAGCTGGACTATCTGGACAGTGTGCTGGAGACCGTCAAGCTGGCCGAGGGGGAGCGGGACCTGCTGGAGATCCGGCAGGAGCTCATCGGAACCGGCTACCTCCGCAAGGGGAGCAGGGCCAGCCTGCGGAACCTGAAGGTGCAGACCCGGCCCATGGAGTTTCGGTCCTCGGCGGGGCTGCGCATTTCGGTGGGCAAGAACAACACCCAAAACGACGCCCTCACCACCAAGCAGGCGGGCAAGGGGGAGCTGTGGTTCCACACCCAGAAGATCCACGGCTCCCACGTCATCCTGTGGACGGGCGGACAGGAGCCCGACCTTCTGAGCGTCACCGAGGCCGCCCAGCTGGCCGCCTGGTTTTCCCAGGGCCGGGAGGGCAAAAAGGTGCCGGTGGACTACACCCTGGTGAAATATGTGAAAAAGCCCGCCGGGGCCCGGCCGGGGATGGTGGTCTACACCACGTACCAGACGGCCTATGTGGACCCGGACGGGGAACTGGCCAGGAAGCTGCGGGTCAAATAAGAGGAGGAACGACTATGAAGTGGATCTGCTGGAGCGGTGAGCGGGAAAATCCCTCCCATCCTCTCAAGGCGGTGCAGAACAAGTGCCCCAAGTGCGGGGACGAACGCAGGACCGGCCGGGAGGAGGCGAACCGATAGTATGGAGACCTATCACATCCTGGTGGTGGAGGACGACCCGGACATCAACCGCCTGCTGTGCCGCATCCTCACCGACGGGGGCTACGACGTGCGGCCCGCCTTTTCGGGCAGCGAGGCCGTGCTGTGGGCCGAGCAGTACGAGTACGACCTGGTGCTGCTGGATCTGATGCTCCCTGGCCTGACCGGAGAGGAGTTTATCGCCCAAATGCGCCGGAAAAAGACCATGCCCATCCTGGTCCTCTCCGCCAAGGCGGGACTGGAGGACCGGGTCAACGTCCTGCGGCTGGGGGCCGACGACTTCATCCCCAAGCCCTTCGACAACGCCGAGGTGCTGGCCCGTGTGGAGGCCCAGCTCCGGCGCTACCGGCAGTTCTCCGCCCCGGCGGAGGCAGGGGAGGTGCTTCGGCTGGGGGACTTGGTCCTGGACCGGGAGGCCGTCCGGGTGACGGCCGGCGGGAAGGACGTGGCCCTCACCGCCCGGGAGTTCGAGATCCTGGCGCTGCTGCTGTCCCACCCGAAAAAGGTTTATACCCGGGAGCAGCTCTATGAGAACGTCTGGGGCGGGGAGTACATGGGAGACGACAACACCGTCAACGTCCACATCTCCAACCTGCGCTCCAAGCTGGGAAAGGTCAGCGACCGGGAATACATCAAAACGGTGTGGGGCATCGGGTTCAAGATGAACGAACTTTAGAGTTTCTTCACCTTTGCTTTACGGGGATTTGTTGCTTCTTCGGTAGAATGGCATCACAATCCAACAGAAAGGCTGATGCCACATGGCAGAATATGTACTGGTCACCCGGGCCCTGACCAAGCGGTACGGCGCTGCCGCCGCGGTGGACGGGGTGGACCTGGCCGTCGAGAAGGGCCAGATCTACGGCCTGGTAGGGCGCAACGGGGCGGGCAAGACCACCATCATCCGGATGCTCACCGCCCAGACCGTGCCCACCACCGGGGAGATCGAGCTCTTCGGACAGACCACGCAGAAGGGGCTGGCCGCCGCCCGGGCCCGCACCGGGGCCATGGTGGAGACCCCCAGCTTTTACCCCTATCTGACCGCCCGGGAGAATCTGGAGTACTACCGCCGCCAGCGGGGCATCCCCGGGCCGGAGTGTGTGGACCGGGCCCTGGAGCAGGCGGGGCTCCACGACGCGGGGAAAAAGAAGTTCAAGCAGTTTTCCTTGGGCATGAAACAGCGGCTGGGGCTGGCCCTGGCCCTGATGAACCACCCGGACCTGCTGCTGCTGGACGAGCCCATCAACGGCCTGGACCCCGAGGGCATCGTGGAGTTCCGCAACATCCTGCTGGAGCTCAACCGCCAGCGGGAGACCACCATTCTCATCTCCAGCCACATCCTCTCTGAACTGAGCAACATCGCCACCCATTACGGCTTTTTGGACGGGGGCCGGATGCTGGAGCAGGTCTCCGCCGCACGGCTGCGGGAAAAGTGCCGGGCCTGTCTTCAGCTCACCGTGGACGACGCCGCCCGGGCCGCCCTGGTGCTGGAGCAGGAGCTGGGCACCCGGGATTACGAGGTGCTGCCGGGGAACCTCCTGCGGCTCTATGACCGGCTGGACCGGCCCCAGACTGTCACCGCCGCCCTGATGGGGGCGGGGGTGGCCCTGCTGGGGGCGGAGAATAAGAACGCCAACCTGGAGGACTACTTCCTGGGCCTGATCGGAGGTGTCCGCCATGGCTGACTACCTGAGTGCCGAGCTCTATAAGGTGGTACACCGGAAATACACCTGGATCGCCCTGGGACTGTTTCTGGGCTGCGTGGTGCTGCTGACCGCCCTGTGGTGGACGACGAACTCCCACGGCGGCTTCGTCCCCCTGTCCGGGGCCCTGTATACCCTGGTGATGCTCCTGTCCGTGGGGCTTTACGCCCCCCTCATCACCACCGATCTGGTCTTTTCCGAGCAGTACAAGACTGGTACGCTGAAAAACGAGATCTCCTACGGTATTCCCAGAAGCCGCATTTATCTGGGCAAGCTGGTGCTGGAGATCGCCGTGGCGGTGCTGGCCTGCGCGCTGGCGGTGGGGCTGTATCTGGCCCTATGCGTGCCCACCCTGCCGCTGGAGGCGGACCCGGACGGCATGCTCATGGCGGAGACAAACCAGATGTGGGCCCTGGCGGGCCGGTCCCTGCTGTCCGCCTTTCCCCTGTGGCTGGGGGCCCAGGGGGTGGCTCACCTGTGCTTTTTCCTGTTCCGCGGCGGCGTGGCGGCTCCCTTCGCCGCCATCGGCGTGGTGGCCGGAATCCCGGGGCTGCTCAGGCTGCTGGGGCTGCTGCTGAACCCCCTGTTCCTGACGGCGCTGCGCCGCTTCACCCTGGTGGCCCCCATGGACAACTGGGACTACCCCATCTGGGAGTGCTGGCTCATTGGTCTGGGATGGCTCGCCGCCAGCACTCTGCTGGGCCTGCTGCTGTTCCAACGCAGGGAGATCAACTGATGCCGAAGCGGGGAGGCGGAGAAGATGCTCAACTACATCAGCGCGGAGCTCTATAAGGTCCGCCGCCGCAAGAGTACCTGGGCGCTGCTGGCTCTGATCCTGGGGCTGGAGAGCTTCTACATCCTCCTGTTCGCCCACGGTGAGTGCTACGAGCTGCTGAACGCCTTCGTCACGACCCTGACTCTGGGCCTACCTATGGCCATGCTGCTCTCAGCCCTGGTTTGCTCGGACATGGGCCGCAGCGGCACGCTGAAAAACGAGCTCTCCGCTGGCCTGCCCAGGAGCCGCATCTACTTGGGCAAACTGCTCTCCGCCCTGATCGTGGCCCTGATCGCCCTGGCTCTGGTGGTGGGCCTGTGTCTGGCGGCAGGCGGGCTCCTGTTCCGCCATTCCGACCCGGCGCAGGACCGGGCGGCGCTGGCCGTCGTCGGCTACTGTCTGGCAGCGGCCCTGCCGCTGTGGGTGGGGGG
Organism: uncultured Eubacteriales bacterium; assembly: GCA_902492005.1. GTDB lineage: Bacteria > Bacillota > Clostridia > Oscillospirales > Oscillospiraceae > Intestinimonas. Next base: position 62,631 of record CABUJV010000005.1, on the reverse strand, counting down.
CCTGGGCCTGGCCCAGATGCTGTTTTTTCTGGTGCCCAGTCCCGGCGCGGCGGAAAGCCTGTATTTCGTTTGGTTCGTTTTTCTGGACTGGATGGCCTCCCTCATCACCTGGAACGCCCAGGGACCCCTGGCCCAGGGGGCCGCTGCCCTGCAGTCCCTGCTGCTGAGCTGGACCTTTGGCCAGCTTGAGGGTGTTTTGACCTGGGAGCTGCTGGTCCATAGCTGGCTGGTCGGCCTGGGGTGGCTGGCGGTTACCTCGGCGGTGGGCGTTTTGGCGTTCCGGCGGCGGGAGCTGCGCTGAGAGAAAGGGGAGAGGACGTTGGCGATCGCGGCGGTGATTCTGGCGGCGCTGTGCGCCGTGCTGGGCCTGCGGCTCTACGCGCTGGAAAAGGACATCCGCTCCTGCGCCCGGCAGCTCCGGGAGGATGAGAGCGCCCGGGTGCGCATGGCCGCGCCCAACCGGGCGGCGGAGGACCTGCTCTCCGCTGTAAACCGCCTGCTGGAGCTGCGGGAGGCCGACGAAGCCGAGCACCGGCGGCAGGAGCACGCCATCCGGCAGCAGATCTCCAACATCTCCCACGACCTGCGCACGCCGCTGACCTCCATCCTGGGCTATCTTCAGCTTCTGGAGGGGGACAGCCTGACGGCGGAGGAGCGGCGGGAGTATCTGGGCATCGTCCAGGGCCGGGCCAAGGCCCTCCAGAGCCTCATCACCAGCTTTTACGATCTGTCCCGGCTGGAGGGGGGCGAATACCCCCTCTCCCGGGAGAAGGTGGACCTGTACCATGTGCTCAGTGAGCTGGTGGCTGAATTCTACAACGACTTCGAGCAGTCCGGCTTCGATATGACGGTGGAGCTGGCTCCGGGGCTGCCCGCCGTCACCGCCGATCCGGCGGGGGTGCTGCGGGTATTCACCAATCTGATCCGCAACGCCCTGGAGCACGGGCGGAAGCGGATGTCCATCCTTCTGTACCGGGAGGGGGAGACGGTGGTCTCCGCCTTTTCCAATGACGCGGCTGAGCTGACCCGGGAGGACGTGGAGCACGTCTTCGACCGCTTCTTCACCGCCGACAAGATGCGCACCGGCCAGTCCACCGGGCTGGGCCTGGCCATCGTCAAGGCCCTGGCCGGGCAGATGGGTCACCGGGTCACCGCGGCGCTGGACGGAGAACAATTCACCGTGCAGGTGCGGTGGCGGATTTGAAAAACACCCCTGCGGCGCATCCGCCGCAGGGGTGTTTTCGTTTACCAGCGGAACAGGCCGCCGGTCTCCCGGGCGTCCAGGACCTCCAGCGCGCCGCAGAGCATCTCCGCGGCTTCGGCACGGGTCAGGCCGCTGTTCAGGGAGAGGGAGCCGGTGGCGTCGGTGCGGATCACGCCCACGGTCTCCAGGTTGACCGCCGCCTGATAGGCCCAGGCGGGGGTGGAGTCGGCGTCGGTGAAGAAGGTGGGGGTGGTCACGTCGGTGACCTGGAGCAGGCGGTTGAGCAGCACGGTGGCCTCCGCCTTGGTGATGGTGGCATCGGGATGGAAGACCACGCCCTGGTCGCTGACGCTGCCCTGCACCACGCCGGACTTCAGGGCGGAGGAGACATAGGGCTTGGCCCAGGCGGCGATGGAGGCGTCGTCGGCGAAGCCGGTGCGGGTGACATCCTCCAGCGCCTCCAGGCCCACGGTGTGCATGGCCAGAGCGGTGAACTCGTCCCGGCTGACGGGCAGGTCGGGCTGGAAGAAATACTGCCCGCCCATGCACTCACCGATGAGGATGCCCTCTTCGGCCAGACGGATGGCCGCCCGGTGGGCGGCGTGGCCGTTCAGGTCGGCGTAGGTCACCTTGGTGTTGGCCTTTTCAATTTTCACCTTGACGGTGGCGGGGGCGGAGGTGTTGCCGACGGCGTCCACGGCCACGTAGGTGAAGGTGTCCTTGCCGGTCTTGTTCTCATAGGGGGTGTAGACGAATGCGGCGGAACCGTCCTCGGGCAGAGTGACGGAGCCCCGGGCTGGCTTGTCCACCAGACGGAAGGTGAGGATATCGCCCTCGGGGTCCACGGCGGCGAACTGGGCGGTGACGGCCACATTTTTATAGGTGGTCAGCTCCAGGTTTTCTGCGATGGGGGCGCCGTTCTCCGCAGTAAGCAGATAGAGGTTCACCGTCGTGTCCGCCCCGGCGGAGCCGTCGGAGAACACGGGGGTGAAGGAGAAGGACGTGGCGGCCACGGTGGGGGTGGCCAGCGGGGTGAAGCGCAGGCCGGCCACGGCGCTCATACCCACCACATCGCCCACCGCCAGCTCCACATTCCCCATAGTGAGGATGCCGGCGTTGGCGTCGGGCAGGGCGGTGAGAACGATGGAGTCCAGCTCCAGATCGGTGTTCTCCACCAGGAAGTCGGCGGCCGAGAAGGTGAAGACCTCCTGTACGGTGCCGTTTTTGCCGAAGGTGGCCACTGCGGGGCCCTCCTCCTGGACGGCGGCGAGCAGTTGGGCTGAGGCAGGGACGGCGGTCAGGGCGGCCAGCACGGCTGCCAGCGTCAAAAGGGTCATGCGGCGCAGGATTTGAGTTCGTTTCAAAGGGATGACCTCCTTGTACATTCGGGTCTTGTGATACCTGTACGGTGTGGTCTTATTCTTGACACATGCCAGACAAATATTCCAGCACAGCAAGAAAATTGCAGGGGCGCCGGATGACTCAGAGCGGGCCGCGCCGGCGCCACCGCCCCAGCCGGAACCAGAGCAGGCCCAGCAGCGCCGAGGGGATGGGAGCCAGCATCTCCGCCCAGCACAGCCCGGAAAAGCCCAGAGCGCCGCCCAGCCGCCAGGACAGGGCCAGGCGCATCACCACCGAGTGCAGCAGGGCGTTGCCCATGGCCAGGCCCGCTGATCCCACGCCGGTGGCCAGACAGTCAAAGAGATACATGGCGGCATAGAAGGCAAAGTTCACCGAGCAGCAGATGCGCAGATAGGTCACCCCCGCCGCCACCACGGCAGGGTTTGGGTCAAAGAGGGCCACGATGGGCCCGGCAAAGAGCTGGACCAGCGCCACGGTACCGGCGCACATCGTCAAAGAGAGGTACAGGCCCCAGCGGAGCGTTCCGGCGGCCCGGTCCGGGTCCCCGGCCCCCATGCACTGGCCGGCCATGGCAGTCACCGCCATCCCCACGGCCCAGCAGGGCATGGCGGCGAAGGTGTTCACCTTCAGCCCCACCCCCGCGGCTGCGGCTGCGGCGGTACCGAAGAGGTTGAACCATCCGGTGACCAGCAGGTAGGACAGATTGACCACTGAGAGCTGTACGGCGGTGGGCAGGCCGATGCGCAGCAGGGCGATGGACAGGGCCCGGCCGGGGAGAAAGTGCCGGGGCTGGAGGCCGGAGAACAGGCCCCTGCGGAAGCAGAACCCCAAGGCGGCCAGGAAGGAGACTGCCTGGGAGCACACGGTGGCCAGGGCGGCGCCCACGGTCCCCAGCCCCAGTCCGCCCACCAGCAGCAGGTCCAGCGTCACGTTGACCGCGGTGGCCAGGGCCACGAAGAGGAGAGGGCTGACAGAATCCCCCAGGCCTCGCAGCACGCCGCACACGGCGTTGTAGCCCAGCACGAAAAAGGTGCCGCCGCAGATGACCAGCAGATAGCCGTGGGCCAGGGCCAGGGCCTCGCCGGGTACGTGCATGGCTCGCAGGATGGGCCCGCAGGTCAGCAGGCCCAGGGCGGTGACGGCCAGAGCGATCAGGCCGGAGAGGGTGAACAGGGCGCCGATGACCCGGCGGAGGCCCTCCGGGTCCCCGGCCCCCTGGCGCTGAGCCACCAGCACCGAGCCGCCGGTGGCCGCGCCGGAGCAGAGGGAGGTGATGACGTAGCAGAGCATCGCGGCGCTGCCGACGGCAGCCAGGCCGGGGCTGCCCAGAAAGCGGCCCACCACCAGCATATCCACCAGCTGGTAGAGGAATTGGAGCACGTTGGCGAACAAAAGGGGCAGGGCAAAGCGGAACAGGCGCTTGGGCACGCTGCCCGTGGTGAGATCGGATGTCATATCGAGTTCCTCGCTTCGTATCAGACTGGGCCGGGGCAGGAAAAACAAAAAGGCCGCGGACGAGCCATCGTCCACGGCCAAAATTTCTCCCGTCCCGGCGGAGGGCACATCAAAACGGACACGGCCGGAAGCCGCGCCTGCTGCGCCCTATTTGCCGATGAAGAGAAAAAGCAGCTCCGAACAATGCTTCATCGTTTCCGTTGTCCGGAGCCCAGTCTGATACACAGCTTCATACCCGGGGGGTCCTTTCCTGAGCTGAGGTCATTATAGCCAAAGAAGCCGGGATTGTCAAATTGGGGGGTGCCAAACCGGGACGGGTGCGGTATAATGGACAGGCGACATCTGATGCAAGCGAGGTACTTATGAAACGACTGCTGACATTGCTGCCGGGGCTGCTGCTGGCCCTGTCCCTTGCCGGGTGCGGGACATCCCAGCCCCAGGCATCCGCCTTCGCCGGCCCGGCGGAGGGCACGCTGGAGGTCCACTTTATCGACGTGGGCCAGGCCGACGCCGTCCTGCTCCTGTGCGGAGGGGAGACCATGCTGATTGACGGGGGCAACGTGGACGACTCCGACCTCATCGTGTCCTACCTGTCCGGCCAGGGGGTGGAGAGGCTGGACTATGTGGTGTGCACCCACGCCCATGAGGACCATGTGGGGGGACTGGCCGGGGCGCTGGCCGCCTACCCGGCGGGAACGGTATACAGCCCCGTGACCCAATACGACTCCCGGGCCTTCGGAAATTTTGACAAGTATGCCGAGCAGCAGGGGCTGGAGCTCACCGTGCCGGAGCCCGGCGACGCCTGGACGCTGGGGACGGCGGCGGTCACCGTGCTGGGGCCCCTCAAGGCGTACGAGGAGACCAACAACACCTCCATCGTCCTGCGGGTGGACTTCGGAGAGACCGCCTTCCTCTTCACCGGCGATATGGAGCGGGACGCCGAGGCCGACCTGCTGGAGGCAGAGGCGGATCTGGAGGCCGATGTGCTTAAGGTGGGTCACCACGGCAGCAGCACCTCCACCAGCTATCCCTTTCTGCGGGAGGTCCTGCCGGAGTACGCCGTCATCTCCTGCGGGGTGGGCAACAGCTACGGCCATCCCCACGACGAGACCATGAGCCGCCTGCGGGACGCCGACGTGACGGTTTGGCGCACCGATCTGCAGGGGCACGTCGTCTGTACCAGCGACGGAACCAGCCTGACCTTTACGACCCAGAAGAACCAGGACGCGGACACCAATCCAGGTGAAGCGGAAGGGGTGGGGACCTATATTGGGAATAAGAATTCCCAGGTGTTCCATCGCCCGGACTGCACCGGCCTGCCCGCCGAGCAGAACCAGGTAATCTTCGACAGCCGGGCCGAGGCGGCGGCAGCGGGCTACGCCCCCTGCGGGCGATGCAAGCCGTGAAGATCGAGGACGGGCGCGGGGGAAACCTCCGCGCCTGTCCTCTGCGATTCCATTTATAACTGACCGCGGTCCCGGAGCCAGCTTGGCAGGGAGCGCATCTTGACGCCGGAGACGATGCCCATGCAGGCGAAGAGGGTGAGGATGGAGGAGCCGCCGTAGCTGAAGAAGGGCAGGGTCAGCCCCACCAGAGGAAAAACGTAGAGGCAGGAGGCCACGTTGACAAAGGTCTGGATGAGGAGCATCCCGCCGTAGCCCATGGCCACATAGGCGCTCATGGGGCTGCTGGCGTGGCGGGCCACCCACAGGCAGCGCAGGATGATGGCGGCCAGCAGCAGCAGGACCAGAAGGCATCCCACGAGGCCCAGCTCCTCGCCGCAGACGGCGAAAATCTCGTCGGTATAGCGGGCGTTCAGGGCCTCTTCATAGGTGCTCTGGGTTTGGGTGCCCTGGAGATAGCCCTGCCCGGTGAGGCCGCCGCTGCCGATGGCCAGGATACTGCGGCTCTGCTGCCAGCCCTTGCCTTGGGTCTGCTCCCAGTAGCTGGTGGGTTCGGTGACGCCCAGGATATGGTCAATGACGACGGTGAAGCGCAGGGTGATGTACTGGGGCAGGTGGGGCCACACCAGCGCCAGCCCGCCCGCGGCGGTCCCGCCGCCCAGGAGGAACCACCGCTTTTTGATTCCGGCGGTCCAGGCCATGACCACGAACAGGAAGAGATAGACCAGCACCATGCCGAAATCGCCCGAGACCACTGCAATGAGCCCGGCCATGAAAAGCGTGTGGCCGGCCAGCAGAAAGACCGGGCCGGGGCGGCTGATGCCCCACTCCTGGTAGCGGGCGCACTGCCAGGCCAGCACCAGGATGAAGAAGATCTTGGCCACCTCGGCGGGCTGGATGTTCACCGGAATGAGGGGGAAATCCAGCCAGCTGTTGTTGCCGGTCTCCTCCTTGCCCACGCCGAAGGGGGTGAGCAGCAGCAGGATGAGGATGACGTTGAAGACCAGCATCCATTTCCAGGACCGTTCGGTGAATAGCTCAATGTCCACGAAGGACATGACGGCATAGGCCACCACCCCAAGGCAGATGGCGGCGAGCTGGATGGGGATGAACCGGGAGCCGGCTTCGTCCAGATAGCGGGTGGCGCTGTAGATCAGCGCCACGCCGAACAGGGAGGCCGCCACACACAGCCCCAGAAGCAGCAGGTCGGCTTTATGGAAGAATTCGCGCAGGGCATCCCGGAACCACATGAATACGGCCCTCCTTTTGAGACTTAGCGGTAAACTCAGATATGCTATTGTACCACCTTCCCGCCGGTTCGTAAACCGTTTTACAAAAGCGGAAAGCTGTGATATAATACCTCGGAATTTTGAACGGAAGGGGGCGGGCGCATGGATTATCTCTCCAACAGCGTGGAGGAGACCGAGGCCCTGGGGGCCGAGCTGGCCGTCCGGCTGGAGCCGGGAGACGTGGTGGCCTTCACCGGGGATCTGGGGGCGGGCAAAACCGCCTTTGTCCGGGGCCTGGCCCGGGGCCTGGGCATCCCGGACCGGGTGACCAGCCCCACCTTTACCATCGTCAACGAGTACGAGGGGGGCCGCCTGCCCCTGTTCCACTTCGACATGTACCGCCTGGGCTCGGCCGACGAGCTGTACGACATCGGTTGGGAGGACTATCTGGCCCGGGGCGGGGTATGCGCCGTGGAGTGGAGCGAGATTGTCCGCGACGCCCTGGAGCCCGGCTGTATCCGGGTGGACCTGCGCCGGGGGGAGCGCGGCGGGCAGCGGCGGATCACCGTCACGGAGGAGGAAACCACATGAAGATACTGGCGCTGGAGTCCTCCGCCGCGGCCTGCTCGGTGTGCCTGTGGGAGGACGGGAGGCTGCTGGCCCAGTCCTTTCAGAACAGCGGCCTGACCCATTCCCGCACCCTGATGCCCCTGTGCGGGGACCTGCTGAAAAACTGCGGGCACACCCTGGACGAGGTGGACGTGGTGGCCGTGGCGGCGGGGCCGGGGTCCTTCACCGGACTGCGCATCGGCGTTGCGGCGGCCAAGGGGCTGGCCTGGGCAGGGAACAAGCCCTGCGCCGGGGTGTCCACCTTGGAGGCCATGGCCTGGCCCCTGGCCCATCTGGAGGGGGCCGGCCTCTGCGCCGTCATGGACGCCCGGCGGCAGCAGGTCTACAACGCCCTGTTTGAGGTGCGGGGCGGCGCGCTGCTGCGCCGGTGCTCCGACCGGGCCGTGAGCGTGGAGCAGCTGGCGGCCGAGCTGGAGGCGCGGAAAAAACCGCAGATTCTGGTTGGAGACGGGGCAAAGCTGTGCTATAATGAGCTCACAAAGCGCGGTCTTTCCGTGGAGCCCGCACCGCCCCACCTGGTGCTCCAAAGCGCCTGGGGGGTCGCCCGGGCGGCGGCGGAGCTGGCCGGCCGGGGCGGACTGGTGACGGCCGCCGGGCTGGAGCCGGTCTACCACCGGCTCTCCCAGGCGGAGCGGGAGCGGCTTGCAAGAGAAGGAAAAGCTGAAAAATGTAAAGGGGACAACTGACATGGACGAAATGGTACACATTTTTAATCACCCGCTGATCCAGCATAAACTAACCATCCTCCGGGATGAGCGCACCGGCGTAAAGGAGTTCCGGGAGATCGTCTCCGAGATTGCCTCCCTCATGTGCTACGAGGCCACCCGGGACCTGCCCACCGAGGAGGTCACCATCAAGACCCCCGTGGCCACCGGCAGGTTCAAGACCCTAGCGGGCAAAAAGCTGGCCATCGTCCCCATCCTGCGGGCCGGACTGGGCATGGTGGACGGCATTCTCACCCTCATCCCCTCCGCCAAGGTGGGCCACATCGGCCTGTACCGGGACCCCGACACCCTGGAGCCCGTGGAATACTACTGCAAGATGCCCTCCGACATCGCCGAGCGGGACGTGATCGTTCTGGACCCCATGCTGGCCACCGGCGGCTCGGCCTCCGCGGCCATCCAGTTTATCAAAAACTATGAGGTCAAGCACATCAAACTGATGAATATCATCGCCGCCCCCGAGGGGGTGGAGCGCATCCGCAAGGACCATCCCGACGTGGCCATCTACTGCGCCGCGCTGGACGAGAGGCTCAATGACCACGGCTACATCGTCCCCGGCCTGGGCGACGCCGGCGACCGCATCTTCGGCACGAAGTAATCCGGTGCAGCCTGCCTATGAGACGCGGCGGCTGCGCCTGACACCGGCCGGACCGGAGCTGGCCGGGGCGGCGGCGGACTACTACCGCCGGAACCGGGCGTTTCTGGCGGCTTTCGAGCCGGTACGGGAAGAGAGCTTCTTTACACAGGAGGGACAGCGCTCTCTGCTGGCGGAGGAAGTGCGGCTGGCGGAGGAGGACCGCTCTTACCGCTTCTACCTCTCCCTGCGGGAGGCGCCGGAGCGGATCGTGGGCCTGGTGGGACTCAACAACTTGGTTCGGGGGGCCTTTCAGTCCTGCTTTCTGGGCTACAAGCTGGACGGCGCACTGCTGCGCCGGGGCTATATGACCGAGGCGGTGGAGGAAGCCGTCCGCATCGCCTTCACCGTGCTGGGGCTCCACCGGATCGAGGCCAACATCATGCCCCGGAACGCCGCCTCCCTGGGCGTGGCCCGGAAGGCCGGCTTCCAGGAGGAGGGGCTGGCCGTCCGGTATCTGCGGATCAACGGGGTGTGGGAGGACCACATTCACATGGTCCGGCGCAACGAGTGAGCCCTTCATGCACGCAAAAGAGCGCCGGGCCGGAGCTTTGTCTCCGGCCCGGCGTTTGTTGCAGTTAGGATTGAGATTTTTTCCCGGCTGTGGTAAAATAAAAAATCAGGCGTACAATGGTAATATCTCTCTTGACGAAGGAGTTTTCTATGAAAATTGTTGTTTTGGCTGGGGGACTGAGCCCGGAGCGCAACGTCTCGCTCTCCTCCGGAACCATGATCGCCGAGGCTCTGCGGGACCGGGGGCACCAGGCGGCGCTGGTGGATTTGTACTTCGGCCTGGAGGACTACAACGGCCCCGCAGAGGCCTATTTTGACGCGCCCCTGTCCGACGCGGGCAAACGGGTGCAGCGGGAGGCCCCCGATTTGGAGCAGGTGAAGGCTGCCCGGAAGTGGAAGGGCAAGAGCCAGTTCGGCCCCGGCGTGCTGGAGCTGTGCGCCTTGGCCGACGTGGTGTTCCTGGCCCTGCACGGCCAGTGCGGCGAGGACGGCCGGGTCCAGGCCGCCTTCGATCTGATGGGCATCCCATATACCGGCGCGGGCTATCTGGGCTCCGCTTTGGCCATGGACAAGGATCTGACCAAGCGGCTCATCTCCGGCCTGGGGGTGGATACCCCCAAGTGGCGGACCGTTCGCTACACCGAGGCTGATGTGGACCGCCTGACCAGCACCACCCCGGCGCCCTGCGTGGTCAAGCCGGTGGACAGCGGTTCCTCCATCGGGGTCTCCATCGCCCACGACAAGAAGGAGCTCCACGCCGCCCTGCTGGAGGGCCTGCGCTTCGGCGGCCACTGTGTGCTGGAGCAGTACGTCCGGGGCCGGGAGGTCCAGGTGGGCGTCCTGGAGGACCGGGGCCTGCCCTCCATCGAGATCATCCCCAAGCAGGGCTTTTACGATTATGCCAACAAGTACCAGCCCGGCGCGGCGGTGGAGGTCTGTCCGGCCCCCATTCCGGCGGAGGTCGAGGAAAAGCTGCGCCAGGCCACTCTGACGGTCTACCACGCCCTGGGCCTGAGCGTCTACTCCCGGGCCGACTTCATTCTGGACGAGGGCGGCACGCCCTGGTTTTTGGAGATCAACACCCTGCCCGGCATGACCCCCACCAGCCTGCTGCCCCAGGAGGCCGCCGCCGTGGGCATCGGCTATCCGGAGCTGTGCGAGCGCATCATCACCGCCTCCCTGGAGGCCAGAAAACAGGGAAAGTAGGGACTGTTATGGAGCCCATTACCGTTCGAGAGATCGCTGAGGCCGTGGGAGGCAAGCTTCTGGGAGGGTTCGACGACCTGGACCGGACCGTCACCCATGTGTTTACCGACAGCCGGGAGCCCGACCCCGGCGCGCTGTTCATCCCCCTGGTGGGGGAGCGGTTCGACGGACACGCCTTCATCCACGACGCCCTCACCGGCGGGGCGGCGGGCTGCTTCACCCAGCGGGAGCGGGAGACCTATCTGCCCGGCAAGTTCTACATCAAGGTGTCCTCCACCCAGAAGGCCCTGCGGGATCTGGCCCGGCATTACAAGCAGAAGTTCAAGATCCCCTTCGTGGGCGTCACCGGCAGCGTGGGCAAGACCACCACGAAGGACATGGTGGCCGCCGTGCTGGGGGAGAAGTTCAAGGTCCTCAAGACCGAGGGAAACTTCAACAACGAGGTAGGCCTCCCCCTGACCCTGCTGCGGCTCAACCGCCAGCATGAGCTGTGCGTGCTGGAGATGGGGATGAACCACTTCGGAGAGATCGAGTACCTCAGCGGCATCGTGGAGCCCGACGTGGCCCTCATCACCAACATCGGGGATGCCCACATCGAGAACCTGGGCTCCCGGGAGAACATCCTCAAGGCCAAGTGCGAGATCTTCTCTCACATGAAGCCGGGGGGGCTGGCGGTGCTCAACGGAGACGACGCGCTGCTGACCACCCTGCGGGGCGGCCTGCCCTTCCAGACTGTGTTCTGCGGCACGGCGGAGGGCCTGGAGTACCGGGCCAGCCAGGTGTGGAGCGATGGAGAACACAAGGTGGACTGCCGGGTGGATACCCCGGAGGGGGGCTTTCCGGTGGAGATCCCCGCCCTAGGCAACCACATGCTCTACCCCACCCTGATGGCCGCGGCGGTGGGGCAGCACTTCGGCATGACCGGCGAGGAGATTGCCCGGGGCGTGCTCCGCTTCGCCCCCACCAAGATGCGCATGAACATCCTGCGCCGGGGGGACGGCATCACCATCCTGGACGACGCCTACAACGCCAACCCCCAGTCCATGCGGGCGGCGGTGGAGGTCCTGTCCAAGACCGGCGGAACCTATAAGATCGCCGTCTTGGGCGACATGTTCGAGCTGGGGCCGCTGGCCCCCACCCTCCACGCCGGCGTGGGCGGCTACCTGGGCAAGGCGGGCATCGACTGCCTGGTGGCCATCGGCCCCCTGGCCCGGCACATCTATACCGCCGCCAAGGAGGCTCTGGTTCCCGGGGTGTACTGGTTCGAAACGAAAGAGGAGGCCCGGGCCGCACTGCAGCAGGAGCTTCAGCCCCATACGACCGTGCTGGTCAAGGCCTCCCGTGGGATGGCGTTTGAAGAGATCGTGTCCTATCTGAAGAGCATTACGCCCGAGCCGTAGCGGTTCAGCCGAACAACTCGGCGAGCTGCTCGGCAAAGGGCGGGTGGATGACCCCCCTCTCGGTGATGATGCCGGTGAGCAGCCGGTGGGGAGTCACGTCGAAGGCGGGGTTATAGACCCCCACGCCCTCCGGCGCCGTCCGCACCCCGGCGAAGTGGGTGACCTCCGAGGCTTCCCGCTGTTCGATGGGGATGTGGCTGCCGTCGGGGATGGACAGGTCGATGGTGCTGGAGGGCAGCACCGAATAGAAGGGGATGCCGTGATAGTGGGCCAGCACCGCCAAGCCGTAGGTGCCGATCTTATTGGCAAAGTCCCCGTTGGCCGCCATCCGGTCGCAGCCCAGAAGCACCAGGTCAATCTTCCCCTGGGCCATCAGGCTGGCGGCCATGTTGTCGGTGATGAGGGTGGCGGGGATGCCGTCCTTCACCAGCTCCCAGGCGGTGAGCCGGGCCCCCTGCAAAAGCGGCCGGGTCTCGTCGCAGTAGACCATCTCCAACTTCCCCTGGGTAAAGGCCGAGCGCACCACCCCCAGGGCGGTGCCGTAGCCCCCGGTGGCGATGGCCCCGGCGTTGCAGTGGGTGAGGATGCGGGCCCCGTGGGGGACGACCCCCGCCCCGGCCGCGCCGATGGCCCGGTTCATGGCCACGTCCTCCCGGTGGATGGCCTCGGCCTCCCGGATCAGAATGGGCAGGGCCTCCGCACTGCACCCCGCCGCCCCCAGGGCCAGCCCCATCCGGTCCAGAGCCCAGAACAGATTGACGGCGGTGGGGCGGCTGGCGGCCAGCTCCGCCGAGGCCGCCGCCATGCTTTTCTGAAATTCCTCCGGGCCCTGGTCCCTGTATTCCATGGCGGCCAGGCAGAGCGCATAGGCCGCCGCCACGCCGATGGCGGGCGCGCCCCGCACCACCAGGCGGCGGATGGCGTCCGCCACCTTCCGGTAGTCGGTGTAGGTGTTCCAGACCTCCTCCACCGGGAGCCGGGTCTGGTCCAGCAGCGCAAGGGAGTCCCCCTGCCAGCGAATGGCATCCATCGTAGAAACCCTCCAATCAAAGATATCAGTCTGTTGTTATCATACCACAACAGACGGCGGGAGTAAACGAATGATAGACATCTCCGTGTCAAGCCTCAGGAAAGAATTTGAGGTTGGCAACAAAATATTGGACGGCCTCTCCTTCCAGGTAGACACCGGGGAGCGGGTGGGCCTTCTGGGCAAGAACGGGGCGGGCAAGACCACCCTGTTCAAGATTCTCACCGGGGAGCTGGATCACGACGGGGGCCAGGTCTCCATCGCCCCGGGCAAGCGGCTGGGCCTCATCTCCCAGATCCCCGTCTACCCGGCGGGCCACACCGTGGATATGGTGCTCCGCTCGGCCTTCGACCGGCTGGGGGACATGGAGCGGGAGATGGCGGGTCTGACCCGCCGCATGGAGGCCGGGGAGGCCGACCCGGCCCTTCTGCGGCGCTACGACAGCCTGATGGCCGCCTTCGAGGCGGGGGGCGGCTACGACGTGGAGACCCCCCTCAACAAGGTGTGCAACGGCCTGCAGATCTCCCGGGACATGCGGGGGCAGCTCTTTTCCAGCCTGTCCGGCGGGGAAAAGACCCGGGTGAACCTGGGCCGCCTCATTTTGGAGGACACCGACATTCTCCTGCTGGACGAGCCCACCAACCACCTGGACCTGCGGGCCACCGAGTGGCTGGAGGACTACCTGGCCCGGTTCAAGGGCACCGTGCTGGCCATCTCCCACGACCGCTGGTTTTTGGACCGGGTGGTCACACGGGTCATTGAGCTGGTGGACGGAAAGGCGGAATTCTATTCCGGCAACTACAGCTTTTATGTGGAGGAGAAGGAGCGCCGCTACGAGGAGCGCAGAAAGCAGTATGAAAAGGAGCAGGCCAAGATCGAGCAGCTCCAGGAGGCGGCGGACAAGCTACACCTGTGGGCCTTCATGGGGTCGGACAAGCTCCACAAGCGGGCCTTCTCCATGGAAAAGCGCATCGAGCGCCTGCGCCAGACCGACCGGCCCAGGAAGGAGCGGAAGCTGGACATCCGCTTCGGCGAGCGGGAATTCCGGGGGGACGAGGTCCTGACAGTCAAGGACCTCAGCAAGTCCTTCGATGGGCGGCGGCTCTTTTCGGATGTGAACCTGCTGGTGGAGGGGGGCGAGCGCATCGCCCTGCTGGGAGACAACGGCACCGGTAAATCCACCCTTTTGAAGATTCTTCTGGGGGAGGAGGAGGCCGACGCCGGAAAGGTCCGCATGGGCCCCACCGTCCGGCTGGGCTACCTGCCCCAGATCGTCCATTTCGACCACCCGGAGCGCAGCCTGGTGGACACCATGCTCTACGACCTGGGCTGCTCCACGCAGGAGGCCCGGGACCGGCTGGCCGCCTTCAACTTCCGGGGGGAGGACGTGTTCAAACCCGTCTCGGCCCTGTCCGGCGGGGAGCAGTCCCGGCTGCGGCTGTGCATGCTCATGGACGAGAAGATCAACCTGCTCATTCTGGACGAGCCCACCAACCACCTGGACCTCAGCTCCCGGGAGTGGATCGAGGAGGCGGTGGCCGACTACGGCGGCAACCTGCTCTTCGTCTCCCACGACCGCTACTTTATCCACCAGTTCGCCAACCGCATCTGGATGCTGGAGGACGGTCACATCACGGATTTCGTGGGCACCTTTGCCGAGTACAACGAGCTTCAGGAGCGGCAGGCCAGGGGCCTGTCCCCCGCCGCGGCGGGGAGGGAGGAGCCGCCGAAAAAGGAAAAGCCCAGGCGCACCGGCGGCACCAAGAACCTGGAAAAAGAGGTCAACGCCGCCGAGCGGGCCGTCACCCGGGCGGAGGAGCAGATGTACGACCTGACCCGGGAGATCGAGGAGGCCGCCAGCGACTATCTCCGGCTCACCGAGCTCTACGCCCAGCGGGACAAGCTGGAGGAGGAGATCGCCCACCTATATGCGGTCTGGGAGGGCCTGGCGGCGGAGCTGGAGGAGGCGAAGACGGAATGAGACGAAAAGGGACATACCGTCCCTACGGCGGCCGGCGGAGGCGCTGGCTGCCCAGAGCGCTTTTGTGCCTGCTCCTGGCCGGCGTTCTGGCCTTTGGCGCCCTGGAGGCGCTGATCTTTTCCGGCAGCCGGGACCAGCTCAATGGGGAACCCCAGGTGATGGTGGTTTTCGGCTGCCAGGTGAAGTCCGGGGGACCGTCGGTGCTGCTGCGGGACCGCCTGGACACCGCTTTGGCCTATCTGGAGGGGCACCCCGAGATGACGGTGGTGGTCACCGGCGGCCAAGGAGACGACGAGCCGGTCTCCGAGGCCCAGTGCATGTACGACTACCTGACGGAGCACGGGGTGGACGGCACCCGGATCGTAAAGGAAGACCAATCCCGAAACACCTGGCAGAACATCAACTACACCCTGGCGCTGTTCCAGAACGGGACGGTAGCGCCCGCGGAGCAGATCCTGCTGGTGTCCAGCGGCTTCCATCTGACCCGCATCCGGATGCTGTGGGAGCGGGTGTGGCCGGGGACCTATACCCTGTCCGTTCTGGCCGCGCCGGTGAGCCACGCGCCGTCGGCGGCGCAGATGTTTTTCCGGGAGCCGTTGGCCCTGGTGAAATCCTGGCTGCTGGACCGGCCGGGCTGAGGAGGAACATATGTTAGAAGAGAAGCTGAAGGCCCTGGACCGGCAGTATGCCGAGCTGGAGGCCCGTCTGGCCGCGCCGGAGACCTATGGCGACCCGGTCCGGGTGGCCCGGCTCAACAAGGAGCAGCGGGACCTGGAGCCGGTGGTCGCCGCCTACCGGACCTACGTCCGGCGGCAGAAGGACCTGGCCGACGCCCAGGCCCTGATGAGCGACCCGGACATGAAGGAGCTGGCTCAGGAGGAGTACCAGGCGGCCAAGGCTGACCTGGAGCGGCTGGTGGAGGAGATTCGGATTCTGCTGCTGCCCCGGGACCCCAACGACGACAAGAACGTTATTGTGGAGATCCGGGCCGGGGTGGGCGGCGAGGAGGCCGCCCTCTTTGCCAACTCCCTCTATCGCATGTACTGCATGTACGCCGAATCCCGCCGCTGGCAGGTGGAGGTGGACAGCGTCAGCGAGACCGAGCTGGGCGGCGTGAAGGAGATCTGTTTCACCATCCAGGGGGACGGGGCCTACAGCCGCCTGAAATTCGAAAGCGGCGTCCACCGGGTCCAGCGGGTGCCCGAGACCGAGTCCGGCGGGCGCATTCACACCTCCACCGTCACGGTGGCGGTGCTGCCAGAGGTGGACGAGGTGGACTTTGCCCTCAACCCCGCCGACATCGAGATGCAGGTCTTCCGCTCCTCCGGCGCGGGGGGCCAGCACGTCAACAAGACCTCCTCCGCCGTGCGCCTGATCCACAAGCCCACCGGCACGGTGGTGGAGTGCCAGCAGGAGCGCAGCCAGTTCCAGAACCGGGACCGGGCCATGCAGATTCTGCGCTCCCGGCTCTATGAGGAGAAGGTGCGGGAGCAGGCCGATGCCGTCACCAGCCAGCGCCGCAGCCAGGTGGGCACCGGCATGCGCAACGAGCGCATCCGCACCTATAATTTTCCCCAGGGACGGCTCACCGACCACCGGGTGGGGCTGACCCTCTACCGGCTGGACAGCGTGATGAATGGAGACATTGACGAGATCATCGACGCCCTTATTACGGCGGATCAGGCGGAGCGCCTGAAGCACCAGGAACAGGGCGGTTAAGGAGGAAACACCCATGGAACTGCGGATTCATTTCCAGTCTCTGCCCGCGGACATGACCCTGGAGAGCCTGAAGGCCGGGCTGGACGACATTCTGGAGGACGACGGCTGGCTCACCGGCTCCGGCGCGGACTACGTGGAGCTGGAGCTGGAGGACGAGCGCATGAACCCCAAATACGGCATCATGGCCGTCAAGAGCTACCTCCAGCGGGCCCGGTTCGCCCCGGACACCACCATCGAGCTGGCGGGCGTGCCCGTGGGCATCTACGAATAACGCGGAAATCAGGTGAACCGGATTGGAGACAAGGCGCTTCACGGCGGAGGAGATCGGGCCCGCCGCCGACATCATACGCCGGGGCGGCCTGCTGGGAATCCCCACCGAGACGGTCTACGGCCTGGGGGCCAACGGCCTGGACCCGGCGGCGGTCCGGCGCATTTTTGAGGCCAAGGGCCGGCCCCAGGACAACCCCCTCATCCTGCACGTCCCCGCGATGGATTGGCTGGAGCGGTACTGCAAACATATCCCGGCCGCCGCCTATACGCTTGCGGAGCGGTTCTGGCCGGGTCCGTTGACCATGATCCTGGAGCGGCGGGAGATGGTGCCCGACGTGACCACCGCCGGCCTGGATACGGTGGGGATGCGCTGCCCCGACCACCCGGTGACTCGGGCCATCCTCGCCGCGGCGGACCTGCCGGTGGCGGCCCCCTCGGGGAACACCTCGGGGCGGCCCAGCCCCACCAGCGCCGCCGATATGCTGGAGGATATGGACGGTAAAATCGACGGCATCGTGGACGGCGGGCCCTGCTCCGTGGGGGTGGAGTCCACCATTGTGGACCTGACCGAGACCCCGCCCCGGCTGCTCCGCCCCGGCGGCGTCACCCTGGAGCAGCTCCGGGCGGCGCTGGGGGAGGTGGCGGTGGACCCGGCGGTGACCCGGCTCATGGGGGCGGGAGAGAAGCCCCGGGCCCCCGGCATGAAGTACCGCCACTACGCCCCCAAGGCCCCCGTCACGGTGGTGAAGGGGGAGCCGGATGAGACGGCGATCTATATCGCCCGGCACGTCCGGGAGGGCGACGGGATCATCTGCTTCGACGAGTACGCGCCCCTGTTTGAGGGACTGCCGGCGGAGCGGCTCGGCCCCGCGGCCGACAAGGCGGAGCAGGCGAGGAGGGTCTTTGACGCCCTGCGCCGCTTCGACCATACGGACGTGACCGGGATCTGGGCCCAGTGCCCCGACGACCACGGCATCGGTCTGGCCGTCACCAACCGGCTCAACAAGGCGGCGGGCTTCCACATCATCGACCTGAACCGGGACCGGCACACCGCCTCCGCTCCGATTTGCGGCAGGGCGCCGGGTGACCGGAAGCAGGACGCCTTTCTGGACCGGGCGGCCGGGCGCGTCACGCCCAACGCCCGCCCCCTGGCGGAGGCAATGGCGCGTCTGGAGCGGGATCGGGGCCTGACGCCCGATCAGCCCACGGCGGCTGAGCGGATCCGCTTTCGGGGCCAGGTGCTGGAGTGGCTGAATCTGGACGGCCGCCCGGCGGGCGGCCCCCTCCCGGAGATGGACCTGCGGTGCTGGCGGGTGCCAGGACAGCCCGAAGAGGGCAGGCTTTGGCAGGATACGGTCAGCGGCAAGAGCCTGGCAAGCGGCGCGGCCTGCCGGGGGCTGATGGACGAACTCACCCTGCTGGAGGGCGTGACGGAAGAGGACATCCGAACGCGCAGCCCCCGCTTCCTCAACTATGCCTATATTCTGAAGCGCAGAGGTGTGATATGCTAGACAACGTACGGCAAAAGGTTTATGATACGCTGGATGCCGCCGGCATACCCTATCAGGTGTGGGAGCATCCGGCGGTGTTCACCATTGAGGAGATGGACGCGCTGCACCTGCCCCGGCCGGAGGTCATCGCCAAAAATCTCTTCCTCCGGGACGCCAAGGGGAAGCAGTTTTTTCTGGCGGTGCTGCCTAAGGGCAAAAAGGCGGATCTGAAGGCCCTGGGCAGTTGTCTGGGGGTCAAGCTGAGCTTTGCTTCCGAGGAGCGGCTGGAGGAGCATCTGGGCCTCGCCAGGGGTTCCGTCACCCCCTTCGGCGTGCTCAACGACGAGGCGCGGGCGGTGAAGGTGCTGCTGGATGCCGGGCTGTGGGCGCTGCCCCTGGTGGGAGTCCACCCCAACGAAAATACCGCCACTGTGGTGCTCTCGCCCGACGATCTGGAGCGGGTGGTGCGGGAACACGGCAACCCCGTGGAGCGGATCGAGCGGTAGCAAAGGAGAGAGGAGGGACCTGCATGCAGATCCTGGCCACAGGGCCGGTCCTGGCAGCCCGCCTGCGGCTCCGGCTGCGGGTGCCCGCCGGACAAACGGAGGAGTCTGTATGAAAATTCTCGGCATCACCGGCCCCACCGGGGCGGGCAAGACCACGGCGCTCAATGTGCTTACCAGCCTGGGAGCCTGCATCCTGGATGCCGACGCGGTGTATCACGACCTGCTGGAGCAGAGCCGTGCGCTGCGGGAGGCCCTGACCGGCCGGTTTGGGGATATCTGCGATGAAACGGGTAAAATAGACCGCAAGAAGCTGGGCGGCGTGGTGTTCACCGACCCGGCGGCTTTGGCGGATCTGAACAGCATTACCCACCGTTTTATGGAGGCGGAGCTGGACCGCAGGCTGCGGGAGGCGGAGCGGGAGGACCGCCCGGCGGCGGCCATCGACGCCATCGCCCTGCTGGAGAGCGGCTTCGGGGCCAAGTGCGACGCCACCGTGGCGGTGGTGGCCCCGGCGGAGCTGCGGGTGCGGCGCATCATGGCCCGGGAGGGCATCCCGGAGGATTACGCCCGCAAGCGGGTGAGCGCCCAGAAGCCGGAGTCCTTCTTCCGGGAGCGCTGCGACTATGTATTGGAAAATAACGAGGACGACACGCCCGAGACCTTCGGGGCCCGGGCGCTGGCCCTTTTTCTCACCATATTAGAATGAAATTGGAGGTTCAACCCATGGAAGAAAAGAAAAAGACCCCCGGCGAGCTGCGCCGGGAAGCCCTGTGCTGCAGCCCCAAGAACGGCTATGACCGTCTGACCCCGGCCGATGAGGCCGCCATGAAGGGCTACTGCGACGACTACAAGAAGTTTCTGGACAACGGCAAGACCGAACGCGAGGTGGTGGACACGGTGGTGGCCCTGGCCGAGAGCAGGGGCTTCAAGGCCCTTGCCCGCGGCATGGAGATCAAGCCCGGCGACAAGCTCTACCGGGTCAACCGGGGCAAGGCGATCATGCTGGCCGTGGTAGGGACCGCCTCCTTGGCCGAGGGCGTCAACATCGGCGCCGCCCACATCGACTCCCCCCGTCTGGACCTGAAGCAGAACCCTCTGTACGAGGACGCCGAGCTGGCCTTCCTCAAGACCCACTACTACGGCGGCATCCGCAAGTACCAGTGGGTGACCATCCCCCTGGAGCTCCACGGCGTCATCGCTCTGAAGGACGGCTCCAGCGTCAAGGTGGCCATCGGCGCCGGGGCGGGGGACCCCCTGTTCACCATCGACGACCTGCTGCCCCATCTGGGAGCGGAGCAGTCCAAAAAGCCCCTGGGCGAGGCCATTCCCGGCGAGAGCCTCAACCTCCTGGTGGGCAGCCGTCCCTTCAAGGACGACGAGGGCGCCGAGCGGGTAAAGCTGGCCATCCTGGACCTCCTCAATCAGAAGTACGGCATCATGGAGGCCGATTTTATCTCCGCCGAGCTGTGCGCCGTGCCGGCCTTCCACGCCTGTGACATCGGCTTTGACCGCTCCCTCATCGGGGCCTACGGCCACGACGACCGGGTGTGCGCCTACGCCTCCCTGGCCGCCCTGCTGGACCTGACGGGCGCCCCCCACAGGACCGCCGTGTGCATGCTGGCCGACAAGGAGGAAATCGGCTCCGAGGGCGTGTCCGGCATGAAGTCCGCCGCCTTTGACACCTTTATGTCCGACCTGTGCGACAGCCAGCGAGTGATGCTCAAGACCTGCTATGAGAAGTCCTTCTGCCTGTCCGCCGACGTGACCGCCGCCTTTGACCCCAACTTCCCCGAGGTCTATGAAAAGCGCAACAGCGCCCGCATCAACTACGGCATGGGCCTGTGCAAGTACACCGGCGCCCGGGGCAAGTCCGGCGCGTCCGACGCCTCCGCCGAGGTGGTGGCCTATGCCAGACGGGTGCTGGACGGCTGCGGCGTGATGTGGCAGATGGCCGAGCTGGGCAAGGTGGACGCCGGCGGCGGCGGCACCGTGGCCTGCTATATGGCCGAGCGGGACATCGACACCCTGGACGCCGGCGTGCCGGTGCTCAGTATGCACGCCCCCTTCGAGACGGTGTCCAAGCTGGACTGCTACATGACCTATAAGGGCATGAAGGCGGTCTACGAGGCGAAGTAAATGGGACGGCCCCAGCGGGGAGCGGCGAAGGCCGCTCCCCGCTTTTTCACTGTTTACAAAATATTTGTAGTTTTCCGGGGAAACATTTGATACCCTTGGAACGTCTATGAAAACATTACCCGGCGAAAGGAGGGTCTGCATGGACCCAAAGGAGGACAAAAAGCAGGAGCGGTCCCCCGAAAAGCCGCTGTCCCGGCGGGACAGGGCCCTGCGCATCCTGCTGATCGTACTGGCGGCCCTGGCTGTCGCCGCCGTGGCGGCCGCGGCCGTCTGGAACCTGGTGGTGGTCAAGCCCAGCGTGGCGCCCAAGCCCACCGCCCAGCCGGATGCGCCCACCGAGACCGACGGGGCGGACGATGAGGACCTGTGGATGCCCTATATCCCCGAGGGGGGACGGAAGGACGACTTTTACACCTTCCTGATCGTGGGGCGGGACACCGGCGGCGGCGGAAACACCGACACCATCCTGCTGGCGGCCTACGATCTGGCCAACCAGGAGCTGGCCGCCATGAGCCTGCTGCGGGACACCATGGTCAATGTGTCCTGGGACATCAAAAAGATCAATTCGGTCTACAACGTCTACGGCGGCGGCAGCGACGGCATCGAGGCCCTCAAGCAGGAGGTGGGGCAGCTGGTGGGCTTCGTCCCCGACTTCCACGTGGTGGTGGAATGGAAGGCCGTGGGCGAACTGGTGGACGCCGTCGGCGGCGTGACCTTCGACGTGCCGCTGGACATGAGTTACGACGACCCCACCCAGGACCTGCACATTCACGTGGACAAGGGGGAGCAGAGGCTGGACGGCGACAAGGCCATGCAGCTTCTCCGCTGGCGCAAGAACAACAAGCTGGTCAACGGCCATGTGGTGAACTACGACGCCGAGGGCGGCGACGTCCGCCGCATCCAGATCCAGCAGGACTTTTTGAAGGCCACCCTGCAGCAGTGCCTGGAGAAGGTGCGGGACCTGCCCACCATTCTCCGGCTGGGCCGCATTTTTCTGGAGAATGTGGAGACCGACCTGCCGCTGAACAGCGTGGCCTACCTGGCCCAGAACGCCGTGCTGGGCGGGCTGTCCATGGAGGATGTGACCTTCCTCACCATGCCCTACCAGGGCGGGATGGCGTGGAGCCGCACCATCCGGGGGATGCAGGACTATGTGACCCCCAGGGCGGACGAACTGCTCAAGCTGGTCAACCAATACCTCAACCCCTATAACGCCGACCTGACCAGGGACAGCCTGGACGTCATGTCCATCCGGACCGACGGCACCATCGCCTCCTCCACCGGGCGGCTGGCTGACACCAGGCACAACGCCCTGTGGCTGGAATATCAGGCGGCGCAGAACCCGCACCCGGAGGAGACCGAGCCCCCGGCGCCGGAGGAGACGCCGCCGGAGGAAAGCGGCGGGCCGGAGATGCCGGAGGAGACGGCTCCGCCCGAGACGCCGGCCCCTGAGGAGACGCCCCCCGGCGTCACGCTGCCCGTGGAGCCGGCGCCGGCCGGGGCCCCGGCGGCCCAGACCCTTCCGGCAGAGTCCCGGCCATTGCCTGAGGGCGTCCCCATTGCGTAGAGCAGAATGAAGCAGCCGCCCGGAGCTCCGGGCGGCTGCTTTGCCGGAAGAGTGAGAATGAGCCGGGGAGCGGGACCTGGTTCTGGCGCTGGCGTCCTATGAGGCAGAGCACGGCCCGCCGCAGGGCTGCCCATACCTGCGGCCCCGGACATGAAAAAGCCGCCCCGGAGAGGGGCGGCGGAGCTATTCTTCTTTGGGTGGGAAGCTGGCCCAGATGGCCCAGGCGAGGGAAACTAGGGTGGCAAGCCACATGAGTCCATCATAAGGGGCCATGTCGCCGAAACAAGAGAAAATAATTGCACCTCCCAGGGAAGTGATTACTGTGATCCAAATGACTAGAAGAAACTCATGACTCATAACCCGGAAATCCACTAGAAATCGTTTCATATCGTATCCCTCCGATGCAATTATATCAAGTTTCCCACAGAAGTCAACTGGAGGTGATCCTATGCCGAATGACGGCATCAATATCTATATGTCCCTGATCGACAAGGTGTCGTCCCCTCTGGACGGAATCGGAAAAAAGACGAAGGCGTTCAGCAAGGACATGGAGGAGACGCTGGGGCGGCTGCTTTGCCGGAAGTTTAAGAATGGGCCGGGGGATTTCTGCACATGCTAACCCAAAGCAACATGGGAGGCAGTTTCATATGGCAGAGGAGAAGCAGGAGACTTTGGAGACCGGCAACGAGGACAACAGCAATCCGTCGGAGCGGCAGCAGCAGATCGTGGACATGGGCTCGGCCACCATCAAGACCGAAAAGGGGACCATCCACACCCTGACCATCGTAGGGCAGATCGAGGGGCACCAGATCCTGCCCCCCACCAGCAAATCCACCAAATACGAGCACGTTATGCCCCTGCTGGCGGCGGTGGAGGAGAGCGACGACGTGGACGGCCTGCTGGTGCTGCTCAACACCGTGGGGGGCGACATCGAGGCGGGACTGGGCATCGCCGAGCTCATCTCCAGCATGTCCAAGCCCACCGTCTCCCTGGTGCTGGGGGGCGGGCACTCCATCGGCGTGCCCCTGGCGGTATCGGCCAAGACCTCCTTCATCGCCCCGTCCGCCGCCATGACCATCCATCCGGTGCGGCTGTCCGGCACGGTGATCGGTGTGTCGCAGACCTTCAACTATTTTACCCGCATCCAGGACCGCATCACCTCCTTTGTCACCCGCAACAGCCGCGTCGCCCGGGAGACCTTTACCAAGCTCATGCTCCAGACGGGGGAGCTGGCCGCCGACGTAGGCAGCGTCATCTATGGGGAGGAGGCGGTGAAGATCGGCCTCATCGACCACATCGGGGGGCTGGCGGATGCGCTGGAGTGCCTGCACGGCATGATGGAGGAGCGCAGGCGGGAAAAGAACCAATAGCGGAAGCGGCGGGGGAGACCCCGCCGCTTCGTTTTACATAAAACAATGGAAATATCATGCGGCTTGTGTTAATATAATATTTATATCTTTCTGCGTATAGGAGGGCTTTTCTTGACCTATCTCTTTTCCGTCCTGATGGGGGTGCTGCAGGGGATCGCGGAGTTCCTGCCCATCTCCAGTTCCGGACACCTGGCCCTGTTTCAGCACTTTTTCGGCGTAGAGAACTACGAGGAGACCCAGATGTTTTTCACGGTGCTTCTCCATCTCGGCACGCTGGTCTCTGTGTGCGTCTATTACTGGCGGGATGTCATCGATATGATCCGGGAGTTCTTCCTGGGCGTCCGGGATCTGGCTGTCCGGCGGGGCGGGGACGCTCCGCCGCCCCCCACCCGGCGGCTGGTGATGATGATCATCGTGGCCACGCTGCCGCTGTTCGCCATTCTGCCGGTGAAGGGTCTGGTGGAGGACGCCATGAACAACGTGACCTTTGTCTCCATTGCCCTGCTGGCCACCGGCTTCATCCTTTTTTTCTCCGACCGGATGGCCAGAGGCCGCAAAAATGCCCGGAACGCCACCGTGGCGGACGCCCTGCTGGTGGGCTGCGCCCAGGCGGTGGGCACGCTGCCCGGCATCTCCCGGTCGGGCATCACCATCTCCGCCGGACTGCTCCGGGGCTTTGAGCGCACCTTCGCCGTGCGCTTCTCCTTCCTCATGTCCCTGCCCGCCGTGCTGGGCGCAAACATCCTCAGCCTGAAGGACGCCCTGGAGGCGGGGGTCGACCTGGAGATGCTGCCCATCTACCTGGTGGGCATGGTGGTCTCCGGCGTGGTGGGCTATTTTGCCATCCGGCTGGTGAACCTGCTGGCCGACAAGGGCAAGTTCGGCAATTTCGCCTACTATTGCTGGGTGGTGGGCCTGGGCTCCCTCATCGCCAGCTTCGTGGTGAAGTAAGACTCCTGAAAGGATGGACCTACATGGCATCGACACAAAAGAAATCCACCGGAGGAAAGCGGACGGCCCCGTCCTCCTCCGGTAAGCGGGCCGGCGCTTCCGCATCCCGGAGCGGCGGGAGCCGGAAGGCCGCCCCGGCGCCCAAGCCCATCCGGCGGGAGGTGGGGGCGGGGGTGTGCATCCTCCTGGCCTTCCTCACCGCCCTAGGCTGCTTCCATGTGGACGCCTGGCTCATCGACCTGTGCTGCAGCCTGCTGCGGGGCCTGCTGGGCTACGGTTTCTGGGCCGTGCCCGTCATGCTGGCGGTGGCCGGAGGCATCCTGGCCTTCCACCGGGGCCGCCCGGTCCGGCTGCGGGTGTGGTGCGCCCTGCTGACCCCGGTGCTCTTCGGCTGCCTGCTCCACCTGTTCCTGGCCTCCGGCGAAGCCCCCGTCTGGGGCTGGGCCATGTTCCCGGAGCTGTGGAAGAGCGGCGTGGCCATGACCAGCGGCGGCGCGGTCAGCGGCCTGCTGGCCCAGCTGTGCATTGCGGGCATCAGCAGATACGGGGCCGGCGCGGTTTTCATCGTGGGCACCGCCCTGCTGCTGCTGGCCGCCTTCAACCTGACGGTCGTGGATGTGGTGGACTATGTCCGCAGCCGCCCGCACCCGGAATATGAGGAAGAGGAGCTCCCCGAGCCGCAGCCGCGCCCCCGCAGGACCCAGCGGCCGGAGCCTGCCCCCCAGGACCAGCCCGGCGCCCGGCGGGCCGCCATCGACATCCCGGTGGACGACGGGCCCCTGGCGGGGGCGCCCAGGCCCCAGCCGGAGGAGGTCCTCGCCCCCCGGAAGGAGCGGCTGTTCAACCGCAGGCCCTCGGTGCGCACCCCGGACCAGGTCCTCACCGGCGCACGGCCCATGGAAACGCCGCCCCCTGTGCCGGCGGCCCCGGAGGAGCCGGCCGTCTGTCCGGAAGTCCCCGACGCGTCCGCCCCCGCGCCGGAGCCGGCGCCTTTTGCCCCGGTCGCCACTGCCCCGGCGGCGGCCCCGGTCTCCGACCTGCCCCCCATGCCGGAGATCCAGCGGGAGCCGGCGGTGGAGAAGGTGAAAAAGTCCGACGCCGCCCAGGCCGCCGCCGAGGTGGCCCAGGAGGTGGAAAAGAAGCTGGAGGAGGGCCGGGCGGCCTATCAGTACCCGCCGGTCTCCCTGCTGCTGGAGGGGGGCGGCGATGCGGGCGTGGGGGCGGCCAAGGAGCTGCAGGCCAACCAGGCCCGCCTGGCCGACACCATCCAGTCCTTCGGCGTGGAGGCCCGCATGGTCAATGTGGTGCGGGGCCCCTCGGTGACCCGCTACGAAATGGAGCTGGAGCAGGGAGTCAAGCTCAACAAGATCACCAATCTGGCCGACGACATCGCCCTGGCCCTGGGGGCTACCGGCGTGCGCATCGCCCCCATCCCGGATAAGATTTCCACCGTGGGCATCGAAGTGCCCAACAAGCTGGTGAGCCCCGTCCACATCCACGAGGTTATCGACTCCAAGGAGTTCCGGGACCACCCCTCCAAGGTGGCCTTCGCCGTGGGCAAGGACATCGGCGGAAGCTGCATCGTGGGCAACATCGCCAAGCTGCCCCACCTGCTCATCGCCGGCACCACCGGATCCGGCAAGTCGGTGTGCACCAACTCCCTCATTATCTCCCTGCTCTACAAGGCCACGCCCGAGGAGGTCCGCCTCATCATGGTGGACCCCAAGATGGTGGAGCTGGGCATCTACAACGGCATTCCCCACCTGCTCATCCCCGTGGTCACCGACCCCAAGAAGGCCGCCGGGGCCCTCCAGTGGGCGGTGACCGAGATGATGAAGCGCTACCGGGCCTTTTCCGAGGTGGGGGTCCGGGATCTGGCCTCCTACAACGCCCACGCCGTCCGGACGGAGGGGATGGACAAGATGCCCCAGGTGGTGGTGGTCATCGACGAGCTGGCCGACCTGATGCTGGTGGCCGCCAAGGAGGTGGAGGAGTCCATCTGCCGGGTGGCCCAGATGGGCCGCGCCGCCGGGATGCACCTCATCATCGCCACCCAGCGGCCCTCCGCCGACGTGATCACCGGCCTGATGAAGGCCAATATCCCCAGCCGCATCGCCTTTGCCGTGGCCTCCTCGCTGGAGTCCCGCATCATCCTAGACACCACCGGCGCGGAGAAGCTGGTGGGCAAGGGCGACATGCTCTACTTCCCCCTGGGCTCCGGCAAGCCCCAGCGGGTCCAGGGCTGCCTCATCTCGGACGAGGAGGTGGCGGCCGTGGTGGAGTTCATCAAAAAGCAGTCCACCGCCGAGTACGACGAGGAGGTGCTCCACGAGATCGAGCAGCACGCCGCCGAGAAGGAGAAGGGCGCCAAGGGCGTGGGCGGCTCCGCCCCTGAAGAGGTGGGGAACGAGTACGACGAGCTGCTCCCCGCCGCCATCGAGGTGGTGGTGGACACCGGGATGGCCTCGGTATCCATGCTCCAGCGGCGGCTGAAGCTGGGCTATTCCCGGGCCGCCCGGCTGGTGGACCAGATGGAGGAGAAGGGCGTGGTGGGCCCCTTCGAGGGCTCCAAGCCCCGGCAGGTCCTCATCACCAAGGAGCAGTGGCAGGAGATGCAGTTCCGCCAGGGCATGGTGGACAAGGCCCCCGACCTGCCGCCCGTCTCCGAGCCGGTGCCCGACGAGCTGGAGTTCGAGGGGGACGCCATGCCCCAGAGCCGGGAGGCTCCCCCCTTCGACCTGTGAGGAGGGGAGAACGGCATGGAATCGCACGAGGTACGCCCGCCGCGGAGGAAGAGGTGGAGGCGGTCCACACCGGACTGCTTCCGCATGGGCACGCTGGTGCTGGTGGACATCCTCTATTCCGCAAAAGAGCTGACATAACGGCAAACGTCCCCCGGAGGCAGCGCCTCCGGGGGACGTTTGCTGTGGGGGACAAAAGGAAGAACGGAGCCGGGTTCAGGAGCGGTCTTTTGTGGGGGAGGCGTGGCAGCCGCCTGCGCAGCCGGAACAGCTTCCGCCGCAGGCGGAACAGCCGCCGCCTCCAGTTTTGTGCCGGCGGACCATGTGGCGCACGAGAAGGGCCACGACGGCCAGCAGAAGCAGTCCGACAATGATGGTAGCAGGGGTCATAGAAAAAGCTCCTTTCGAGAGGGAAGGCTCAGGCTCAGGCGTGGACGGCGTCCACCGCCCGCAGCCGCTCGCCCTCGCCGCGGTAGCCCTTGCGGAAGAGCAGCCAGAGGTAGGCGGCCAGCACGACCAGGGCGGCCGCCGTTCCGAGGCTGAAGCCGCCGCCGGTGAAGGCCAGACCAAACTGGTACACCATCAGGGCGATGGTATAGGCGAACACGCACTGGTAGCCCACGGCGAAGAGCGTCCATTTGGGATTGTTCATCTCCCGCTTGATGGCGCCGATGGCGGCGAAGCAGGGGGCGCACAGCAGGTTGAAGATCAGGAAGGAATAGGCGGACAGGGTGGTGAAGTGGGCGGCAATGGGGGCCAGTCCGGCGAAGTCGCCCTCCTCCACCATGCCGAGGGCGTCGCCCACCACGCCGTAGAGGGAGCCGAACACACCCACGACCTCTTCCTTGGCGACCAGACCCATGACGGTGGCCACGACGGGCTGCCAGGTCTCAAAGCCCAGGGGCCGGAAGAGGAACAGGACGGCGGAGCCGATGACGGCCAGCAGGGAGTGATCCATATCCTCCACCAGGCCGAAGGAGCCGTCCACGAAGCCCAGATTGGAGGTGACCCAGATGAAGATGGAGGCCAGAACGATGACGGTGCCGGCCCGCTTGATAAAGGACCAGCCCCGCTCCCAGGTGCCGCGCAGGATGTTGACGGCCTTGGGGGCGTGATAGGGGGGCAGCTCCATGACGAAGGGGGCGGGGTCGCCGGCAAACATCTTGGTTTTCTTCAGGATGATGCCGGAGAGGATGATGGCGGCCACGCCGATGAAATAGGCGGAGGGGGCCACCCAGGAGGCCCCGCCGAAGATGGCGCCCGCGATCAGGCCCACGATGGGCATCTTGGCGCCGCAGGGGATGAAGGTGGTGGTCATGATGGTCATCTTGCGGTCGCGGTCCTGCTCAATGGTGCGGGAGGCCATGATACCGGGCACGCCGCAGCCGGAGCCGATGAGCATGGGGATGAAGGACTTGCCGGACAGGCCGAAGCGGCGGAAGATGCGGTCCATGATGAAGGCGACGCGGGCCATATAGCCGCAGTCCTCCAGGATGCACAGCATGAGGAAGAGCACCAGCATCTGGGGCACAAAGCCCAGCACGGCGCCCACGCCGCCCACGATGCCGTCTACGATCAGGCTGTTGAGCCAGTCGGCGGTGCCGATGCTGGCCAAGAAGCCGCCCAGAGGGGCTTGAATCCACTCGGCGACGAAGGTGTCGTTGGTCCACCCGGTGAGAATGTCGCCCACGGTGCTGATGGAGATGTAATAGACCACGTACATCACCACGGCGAAGATGGGCAGAGCCAGCCAGCGGTTGGTGACGATGCGGTCGATCTTGTCCGACATGGACAGGCCGGAGCGGCCCTTTTTGACGCAGCGGGCCACCAGCTTGGAGATGTACTCATAGCGCTCGTTAGTGATGATGGACTCGCTGTCGTCGTCCATGGCGGTTTCGCAGGTCTTGACGACGGCGGCCACACGGTCCGCGGTCTCGGCGTTCAGGGTCAGGGAGGCGAGTACTTTCTCATCCTGCTCAAAGAGCTTGACGGCGTACCAGCGGGCGTTTTCCGCCGGTACCAGGCCGGAAATTTGGCCCTCAACCTCCCCCAGAGCGTCCTCCACTGCGGGGGAAAAGGCGTGCTTTGGGGTAAAATGCCCGCCGGCGGCGGCCACCTGAGCGGCCTTCTCGGCCGCGGCGATGCAGCCCTCGCCCTTGACGGCGGAGGTCTCTACCACCGGACAGCCCAGAGCGGCGGACAGCTTGGCCACATCGATTTTGTCCCCGTTTTTCCGCACCACGTCCATCATGTTCAGGGCGATGACCACGGGGATGCCCAGCTCCAAAAGCTGGGTGGTGAGGTATAGGTTGCGCTCGATGTTGGAGGCGTCCACCAGGTTCAGGATGACGTCCGGCTTCTCCTGAATGAGGTAATTTCGGGCCACCATCTCCTCCAGAGTGTAGGGGGACAGGGAGTAGATGCCGGGCAGGTCCATAATGGACACGTCCTTGCGGCCCTTCAGCCGGCCCTCTTTCTTTTCCACCGTGACGCCCGGCCAGTTGCCCACGAATTGGTTGGCGCCGGTCAGGGCGTTGAACATGGTGGTTTTGCCGCAGTTGGGATTGCCCGCCAGGGCAATGGTGATCGACATGTTCGGATTCCTCCTCTTTGGTTAGCTAAAACTAACCGATTCTCAAATACATAGGGCGGCTTCAGACCGCCCCGTCACTCCACCTGGATGCTCTCGGCGTCGCCTTTTCGGATGGACAGCTCGTAGCCACGGACGGTGACCTCCACCGGGTCGCCCAGGGGGGCTACTTTGCGGACATATACCGAGGTGCCCTTGGTGATGCCCATGTCCATAATGCGCCGCCGGAGGGCGCCCTCGCCGCCCAGCCGGACCACCTTGACGGTCTGACCGGGCTTTACGCTTTTTAAGGTCTGCATTTCCAATCCTCCTGTACTCACACAAAAATACGGTTGGCCATACTTTTGCTCAGGGCCACCCGGGTGTTCTTCACATTGACGATCAGGTTGCCGCCCAGCTCGGAGATCACGGTTACCGACCCGCCCTCCACAAAGCCCAGACTGGCCAGAAAACGCCGGGTCTCGTCCTTTCCGCTGATCTTCCGGACGGTCGTTTCGGCGCCCGGTACCGCCATAGACAATGGCATGATACAGATCACCTCCTGAATTTAGTCAAGCCTAACTCTTGGGGAAAGGTGTGGAGGTTAGAAAGAGCTAACCTCCGGGAACGTGGATAGTTTACCACCGCTAACTGCATATGTCAATCCCTATTTTGGAAAAATTTTTTGGAAGTTGCAGATCGTTGACAGAGGGGGGCATATATGATAAAGTGAATTTGGTTAGCTATATCTAACTTTTAAAAGGAGTGAACTTTATGACGCAATCGCTGCTCTGGGCGGCCGGGGGCACGGGGTTTACCTTTCTGATGACCTCTCTGGGCGCCGCAGTGGTGTTCTTTTTTCGCAGACAGGTGACGGCCTCCGCCCAGCGGATCTTTCTGGGGTTCGCCGCCGGGGTGATGATCGCCGCCTCGGTCTGGTCCCTGCTCATTCCCGCCATTGAGGAGGCCGAGGGGGCCGGGCAGGTGGGTTGGGTCCCGGCGGCGGGCGGGTTTATCCTGGGCGTGGCTTTCCTGATGGCGCTGGACGGCATCCTGCCCCACCTACACCCCGGCGCCCGGGAGCCGGAGGGGGCCCGGAGCAAGCTGCACCGGACTACCCTGCTCATCTTCGCCGTCACGCTGCACAACATCCCGGAGGGTATGGCGGTGGGCCTGTCCTTTGCCCTGGCGGCCCAGCACAATGACCCGGCCCTCTACGCTGGGGCCATGGCGCTGGCGGTAGGCATGGGCATCCAGAACTTTCCCGAAGGGGCGGCCATCGCCCTGCCCCTGCGGCAGGAGGGCATGGGCCGCACGAGGGCCTTTCTGTGGGGCAGTCTGTCCGGGCTGGTGGAGCCGGTGTTCGGCATCCTCACCGTCCTCCTCGCCGGGAGCATCCAGCCCCTGATGCCCTGGCTGCTGTCCTTCGCGGCGGGGGCCATGCTCTATGTGGTGGTGGAGGAGCTGATCCCCGAGGCCCACCTGGGGGAGCACTCCAATGTGGGCACCCTGGGGGTCATGGGAGGCTTTTTGGTGATGATGATTCTGGATGTGGCCCTAGGATAGATGCCTGTGCGCGCCGCCCGAGCCGGGCGGCGCGCTTGCATCCTGACGCATCAGGCGGTATGATAGGGACAAGAAAACGGCGGGAGGGACGCGCCATGCTCATCGCGGATCTGCACATCCATTCCAAATACTCCCGGGCGACCAGCAAGGACTGTGAGCCGGAGGCCCTGGACCTGTGGGCCCGGAAGAAGGGCGTCAGTCTGGTGGGTACCGGGGACTTCACTCACCCGGCTTGGCGGGCGGAGCTGCGGGAAAAGCTGCTCCCCGCCGGGGAGGGGCTCTATGCTCTGAAGGATGGAGGGACGGGCGGACCGCCGGGGGCGGAGCCGCCCCGGTTTGTGGTCACCGGGGAGATCAGCACCATTTACAAGAAAGACGGCAGGACCCGCAAAGTCCACAGCCTGATTCTGCTGCCCTCCTTGGAGGCCGCCGAGGACCTGTCCCACCGGCTGGAGGCCATCGGCAATCTTCACTCCGACGGGCGGCCCATCCTGGGGCTGGACTGCCGGGATCTGCTGGAGATCACACTGGAGTCCTGTCCCCAGGCGGTGTTCGTCCCCGCCCACATCTGGACGCCCCACTTTTCGGTGTTCGGGGCTTTTTCCGGATTCAGCACGCTGGAGGAGTGCTTCGGGGATCTGACGGGCCACATCCGCGCGCTGGAGACCGGCCTGTCCTCCGACCCGCCCATGAACGGGCGGCTGTCTGCCCTGGACGGCTATCAGCTTATCTCCAACTCCGACGCCCACTCCCCGTCCAAACTGGGCCGGGAGGCCAATCTGCTGGACATCGAGCCCTCCTATCCCGCCCTGGCGGCGGCCATCCAGGAAGGGAAGGGGCTGACCGGGACCCTGGAATTCTTCCCGGAGGAGGGAAAGTACCACTTCGACGGCCATCGGAACTGCCGGCAGTGCCTGAGCCCGGCGGAGACGGCGGCGGCGGGGGGCCGGTGTCCCGTCTGCGGCAAAAAGCTGACCATCGGAGTGCTCCACCGGGTGGAGGAACTGGCCGACCGGCCGGAGGGCGTTGTGAGGCCGGACGCGCCATACTTTGAAAGCCTGGTCCCCCTGCCCGAGGTCATCGCCGCCTCGGAGGGGGGCTCCGCCGCCTCCAAAAAGGTGGAGGCCAAGTACGAGCGCATGCTCCATACCCTGGGGCCGGAGTTCTACATTTTGCGCCAGGCCCCTCTGGAGGACGTCGGCCGGACGGCGGGCCCCTGCGTGATGGAGGGCATTCGCCGCCTGCGGCAGGGACGGGTGGAGCGGACCCCCGGCTACGATGGGGCCTACGGTAAGATCCGGCTCCTGGACCCGGCAGAGCGGGAGGCCCTCAACGGCCAGATGAGTCTGTTTGGGGCGTCCCCGGCTGCGAAACGGCGGGGACCGCCGGCCGCTCCAAGCTCCGCCGCCGTGGAGAAGCGCCCGGCGGCAGAGGAGCCGGAAAGGGAGGCCGGTCCCCTGGCGGACCTCAACGCCGAACAGCGCGCCGCCGTCCTGGACGAGAGCCGGGCCGTGGCGGTGGTGGCCGGACCCGGCACCGGAAAGACCAAGACGCTGGTGTCCCGCATCGCCTGGATGATCGGGCAGCGGGGCATCCGGCCTGCCGAGATCACCGCCGTCACTTTTACCAATCAGGCGGCGGGAGAGATGCGGGCCCGGCTGGAGCAGGAGCTGGGGAAGAGAGCCGTCCGGGGCCTCACTGTGGGCACCTTCCACGCCATTGCGCTGGATCTGCTGAGGCAGAGGCGAGAGCCGGTCCGACTGCTGGCCGAGCAGGACGCTCTGGCCGAGGCAGCGGGAGTACTGGAGGCTTTGGGGCACAAGGGCTCGCCGCGGAAGCTGCTCCAGGAGGTCTCCCGTCGGAAAACCGGCCTGAAGCTGGAAAGCGGCGGGGACGAGGCGGCCTGTGCCGCCTATGCCGCCCGGCTGAAGGAGCTGGGTGCGTTGGATTTTGACGACCTGCTCCTGGCTGCCCTGGCGGCGGCGGAGGAGGGCGCGCCGGACCGGCGTTTCCGCCACCTGCTGGTGGACGAGTTCCAGGACATCGACGGTCTGCAACTCCGGCTGGTGGGGGCCTGGAACCGGGAGGGGGAGAGCCTCTTCGTTATCGGGGACCCGGATCAGTCCATCTACGGTTTCCGGGGCTCCGCCTCCAACTGCTTCGACGCCCTGGCGGCGGAGTATCCCGGCCTGAGCACCGTCCGGCTGGTGCAGAATTACCGCTCCACCCCGGAGATCCTGGGCTGCGCCCTGCCGGTCATCGGCAAAAACCCCGGGCCCACCCGTAGGCTGGAGCCCAACCGGGCCCAGGGCGCCCGGCCTCTGCTGGTCACCGCCGACAGCGAGTGGAGCGAGGCCGCATTCATCGCCAAGGAGATCGGGCGCATGGTGGGGGGCGTGGACATGGTGGAGTCCGACCGCTGCGCGCCCCGGAGCGACCGGGACAAGCCCTGGAGCTTCGGCGATATGGCGGTGCTCTACCGCACCCACCGGCAGGCCGAGCTGGTGGAACAGTGCCTGGCCCGGGAGGGCATCCCCTGCGTGGTCGCCGGCCGGGAGGACTTTCTGAGCGATCCCCGGGTGCGGGCGGCGCTGGACTTCTTCCGGCGGCTGCTGGACGGCGCGGTTCGGGAGGGGGAGGAGCCGTGGGCGGCCCACTTTTTGCCCGGACTGCGGACGGAGAAGCCCCGGCGGCTGCTGGAGGACTGGGCGGAACGGTCGGGCTGCCGGGAGGAGGACGCGGTGGAGAAGCTGCTCTGCACCGCCGTGTTCCACGCCACCATGGCAGAGCTGCTGGACACCCTGACGTTGGGCGGGGAGGGAGACGTGCGCCGCAGCGTCCGGCGCCGCTATGAGACCGGAGCCGTGACCCTGATGACGCTCCACGGCGCCAAGGGGCTGGAGTTCCCGGTGGTCTTTCTCTGCGGCGTCCGGGAGGGGGTCCTCCCACTAGAGAGCAAGGGGCGGCCCAGCGATCCGGAGGAGGAGCGGCGGCTGTTCTACGTGGGCATGACCCGGGCCAGGGACGAGCTGATTCTGCTCACCGGCCGGGAGCCCTCCCCCTTCCTGGCGGACATCCCGGCGGGCCGGGTCCGGAGGCTGGCCGCCGGCGGCCGGCGCAGGCCGGAGAGCAGGCAGCTCAGTCTGTTCGGCCTGGGATAGGATTTTTTACGCGGGCCGCGTTGTATCCGGCGGCGTCCCGTGCTATAATCAAACCATAAACTGGAACTCAAAGGGGAGGTCACAGCATGAAAAAAACGGAGGCTTACAGCCCGTCCGACTTGCGCTATCTTCAGCTCCTGGCCCGCCAGTATCCCACCGTACAGGCGGCCAGCACCGAGATCATCAATTTGCAGGCCATTATGAACCTGCCCAAGGGGACCGAGCACTTTATCTCCGACATCCACGGGGAGTACGAGGCCTTCCTCCACATCCTGAACTCCGCCTCCGGCGTGGTGCGGGAGAAGATCGACGAGCTGTTTGAGTCCACCGTCTCCCGGTCGGACCGGGACCAGCTTGCCACCCTCATCTACTATCCGACGGAGAAGCTGGAAGAGCTGCGGGATGAGATCGACGACATGGGCGAGTGGTACCGCATCACCCTCCACCGGCTCATCGAGGTGTGCCGCCTAGCCACCTCCAAGTACACCCGTTCCAAGGTCCGCAAGGCCCTGCCGCCGGAATACGCCTACATCATCGACGAGCTGCTCAACACCAACTACGGGGTCCACGATAAAAAGGACTATTACGAAAACATCATCAACACCATCATCGACATCGACCGGGCCGAGGACTTCATCGAGGCGGTTTGCGGGGTCATCAAGCGCATGGTGGTGGACCGGCTCCACGTGGTGGGGGACCTGTTCGACCGGGGGCCCCGGGCGGACATCATCCTGGACGCCCTGATGGACCACCCCAATGTGGACATACAGTGGGGCAACCACGACGTGCTGTGGATGGGGGCCGCCACCGGCAGCCGCACGGCGGTGGCCACCGTGCTGGCCAACTCCATCCACTACAACAATCTGGAGGTCATCGAAACGGGCTACGGCATCTCCCTGCGGCCCCTGGCCCTCTTCGCCAACGAGGTGTATAAGGACTGCGACTGCTCCTGCTTCAAGGCCAAGTTCGCCGGGGACGACGCCGAGCACTATACGGAGAAGGACAAGGCCCTGGCCGCCCGGATGCACAAGGCCATCACCGTCATCCTCTTCAAGCTGGAGGGGCAGAAGATCCTGCGCAACCCCGGCTTCGGTATGGAGGACCGGCTGCTGCTGGACAAGATCGACTACAAGAGCAAGACCATCGCCATCGGCGGCCAGACCTACGAGCTGGCCGACACCGACTTTCCCACGGTGGACCGGGAGCGCCCCTATGAGCTGTCGGAGGAGGAGTCGGAGCTCATCGACCAGCTCACCGCCTCTTTCCAGCGCAGCGAGAAGCTCCAGCGCCATGTCCGGTTCCTGTACTCCAAGGGCGGGCTGTATAAGGTGTGCAACGGCAACCTGCTGCTCCACGGCTGCGTTCCCCTCACCGCCGACGGCAAGCTCCAGACCTTCTCCATCGGCTGCAAGGACCTGGGGGGCAGGGCCTTCCTGGACCACGCCGAGCGGGTGGCCCGTCAGGGTTACTACGCCAAGCCGGGCTCGCCCGAGCGCATCCTGGGCCAGGACTTTTTGTGGTTCCTCTGGGCTGGGCGCAATGCCCCCACCTTCGGGCGGGACCGGATGACCACCTTCGAGCGGCGGCTCATCAAGGACGAAGCGGCCTGGACCGAGCCCAAAAACGCCTACTATACCTACTACAACGACCCGGAGGTCTGCGACTGGCTGCTGCGGGAGTTCGGCCTGGAGGGGCCTCACTGCCACATCATCAACGGCCACATTCCGGTAAGGTCCAAGAAGGGGGAGAGCCCCATCAAGGGGGGCGGCAAGCTCATCGTCATTGACGGCGGTTTCTGCCGGGCCTACCAGCCCACCACCGGCATCGCCGGGTACACGTTGATCTATAACTCCAACTGCATCCGCATCGTCTCGCACCAGCCCTTCGCTGGCCGGCAGAACGCCATCCGGGAGAATGTGGACATCGCCTCCTCCTCCGAGATTTTTGAGCGGATGGAGAAGCGCATTAAGATTGCCGAGACCGATGTGGGCGCCCAGCTCCAGAAGCAGGTGGACGACCTGAAGGCCCTGCTGCGGGCCTACCGGATGGGCGCGGTCACCGAGGACCACAAGAACTGACGCGGAAAATGAAAACTGCCCGGAACGGCTTGCCGTTCCGGGCGGACTTTTCCTTTCTTACAGTGCGAAGGTGAACAGGGGGATGTCCCTGGCGTCGCCGGGATAGGCGGTGTAGGTGGCGGCCATCAGGTTCATGGCGGCGTCGTATACGTCGGTACACCACACCGACATGCTGTCGGCGCCGTCCAGGAACCGGGAGGCCGACTGGAGGAAGTCGTATTGGGGCAGGTTGATAAAGACCTTCAGAAACTTGGGCTCCAGGCCGGGCTGAATGCGCAGATAGTCAAAGACAAAGTGGGAGCGCAGATAGTCCAGGGTGGGGGTGATGTCGCCGATGAGAGAGCAGGGGATATAGGTGTAATCCAGCGACTCGTTGCGCTCGCCGTCCTTGTTGGCCAGAATGATCTCGTAAAAGGGGGCGCCCTCCTCGGCCTTGGCCCGCTCGGCCAGCTCGGGATAGGCCCCCATCACCCGAAACTGGAGGAGCTGATGGTGGCGGCTGCCGGTGACATCCAGCTTGACCGCGGAGGCAAAGGCCTTGGCGCTGGTGGACAGATGGGGGTGGGCGCACACGAAGGTGCCCCGGCCCCGGACCCGCTCCAGCAGGCCCATGAGGGCCATCTCCTTGATGGCTTTGTTGGCGGTGATGCGGGAGACGGAGAATTGCTCGGCCAGCTCGGTCTCCGAGGGAATCCTGCCGCCCACCGGGTATTCGCCGCTGCGGATCTTTTCCGAGACATAACGCTGGATTTTCATATAGCTGGGGGTGGCGTTCTCCTGGCTGCGCATACCGACGATCTCCCTTTTGGCTCTGTCTCCGGCGTGGGGCAAAATGGTAGGACCATTCTCTCACAAATATTATATGGCTTTCGCGGAATTTGTCAACGCAGGCGGCGCCGATTTGTATATATTTTTGCGGATATGTATAGAGTTTATAGGGCTAAGGGGAGAAAATGGAGGGAGAGGTTTCCTTTTGGGCGGCTCCGTGCTACAATACATAGCGACGATTTGACGGAAGAAGGGAGGACGAGCATGGACAGACGGCAGATCGCGGCACGGGCGCTCCAGTTCCCGCTGACCATCCTGTGGCTGGAAGGTATGATCCGGCTGACTTGCGTGGGAACCCTGGCCGGGCGCGGGCTGGTCTACACCCTTCTGTTCGGCCTGTCCGGCGGACTGGCCTGCGGGATTCTGGCCTGCCTGTGGGGCCCAAGGGGCAACCGGAGGGCCGCCTTTTTCCTCACCGGGCTGCTGACGGTGTGGTATATGGCCCAGGCCGCCTACTTCCGGGTATTCAAGACCTTTTTAACGCTGGATACCGTCACCCTGGCGGGAAGCGCCCTGACCGACTACTGGCCGGTGGCCCTCTCGGGCATTTGGGGGGCGCTGCCCATCCTGACCGCGCTGGCCGTGCCTCTGCTGCTGCTGTGCCTGCGGGAGCGGCAGGGCCGCCGGATAGGGCGCCGGGAGCGGCCTGCCCGCCCGTCCTGCTTCACGTATACCCCCCGGTCCCTGGCGGCCTGGCTGCTGGTGGGGGCGGCGGTGGTCCAGCTCACCGCCGTGCTGGCCGTGGCGGCTGACGACCGGGGCATCCAGTCCCCCAGCGAGCTCTACCGGGGGCCGGTGGAGCCCGAGCTCTCGGTGTCGCACTTCGGGGTGCTGACCACCCTGCGCCTGGACGCCCAGCAGCTCTTGGCGGGGGAGCCGCCGGAGCTGGAGACGGAACCTCCGATGGGGCGGCCCGCGCCGCCGCCGTCCATCCGTCCGGAGCTGCTGGCCTGGCCGGAGTCCCCGGCGGAGTCACGGGAGCCCGTCTATGCGCCCAATGTGCTGGACATCGACTTTGCCGGTCTGCTGGCGGAGGAGACCGACCCCGCGGTGGCGGAGCTGCACCAGTATTTCAGCCAGCGGGCCCCAACCTTGAAAAACGAGTATACCGGCCGGTTTGAGGGGAAAAACCTGCTGTTCATCACCGCCGAGGGTTTTTGGAAATATGCGGTGAACGAGACTTATACTCCCACCCTTTGGAAGCTGGCTCACGAGGGCTTTGTCTTTGAAAATTTTTACACGCCCCTGTGGTGGAAGTCCACCACCGACGGAGAGTACACGGTGTGTACCTCGTTGATCCCCACCAGCACCCGGCGGTCCTTCAAGGCCTCGGCAGAAAACGCCATGCCCTTCTGCATGGGCTGGATGCTGCGGGACCGGGGCTATCCCACCACCGCATACCACGACCATACCTGGACCTATTACGACCGGAACCGGTCCCACCCCAACATGGGCTACGATTTTTACGCCCTGGGCCACGGGCTGGAGGTGACGGAGAGCTGGCCGGAGTCCGACCTGGAGATGATGCAGCGCACCATCCCCAAGGCCCTGGCGGGGGAGAAGCCGTTCCATAACTACTACATGACGGTCAGCGGCCACATGAACTACAACTTTACCGGCAACGCCATGTCCATCAAGCACCAGGCCGAGGTGGCGGACCTGGACATGAGTGAGGAGGCCGCCGCCTACCTCGCCTGCAACATGGAGCTGGACCAGGCCCTGGCCTATACGCTGGATGAACTGGAAAAGGCGGGGGAGCTGGAGAACACGGTGATCTGCCTGTCCGGCGACCATTACCCCTACGGCATGGACCCGGCCACCTGGGACGAGTTCTATGGCGGGCATATGGACACCGATTTTGAGGTCTATCACAGTACGCTGATCCTCTGGTCGGGCGATATGACCGAGCCCGTGGTGATCGAAAAGCCCTGCGAGAGCCTGGACATCCTGCCCACCCTGCTCAACCTGTTTGGGCTGGAGTACGACTCCCGGCTGCTGGCGGGGCGGGACATCCTGGCTGACGAGCCGGGACTGGTGATCTTCTCCAACAAGAGCTTTCTCACCGACCTGGGGCGGTACAATGCCCGCACCGACACCTTTACACCCAACGAGGGGGCGGCGGTTCCGGACGGATACGCCGTGGAGGTCTATCAGCAGGTAAAGGACCTGTTTGCCTACTCGGTGGCCGTTTTGGACGAGGACTATTACAGCCGGCTGGACCTGTATCCCGAGCGGGAGCGGGGAGGCATATCCCCCATCCGCGCGGCGGAATTTGATGTTCTGAACGAGTCTGTCCGGACGAATCCAAACGCTGATCCAGGCCTGAGCTCCAGAGAGAAAATGACCCAAAAGGGTTGACATTTGTAAAAAAAGTGCTAAAATAAGGGCTGTCGTGTGGCAGAAGTGCGTAAATCCAGATCTGGATTTACGCACTTCTGCCTTTATTTTTATGTCTCAGGAGGTCCTTATGTCGGAAGAAAAAAAGGTGGAGGTCCCTTACCTGGCTACGGAGCCCATCGGAAAGCTGCTGCTGAACTTCTCCGTGCCCTGCGTGCTGTCCATGCTGGTGAGCGCCCTCTACAACATCGTGGATCAGATCTTTATCGGTCAGAGCGTGGGCTATCTGGGCAACGCCGCCACCAACGTGGTCTACCCCTTCACGGTGGCGACGCTGGCCCTGTCCCTGCTCATCGGGGACGGCTGCGCCGCCCAGCTCAGCCTGTCTCTGGGCAGCGGCGATCAGGAGACCGGCCACCGCTGCGTGGGCAACTGCCTGGTGCTGTCAGTGGCCATCGGGCTGGTGCTGATGGCGGCGGGACTGCGGTTCACCGACCCCATCCTGGCGCTCTTCGGCGTCACGCAGGCCAGCTATCCCTATGCCCTGGATTACATGCGCATCATCTGCCTGGGTATTCCCTTCTATGTGTTCACCAACGGCACCAACGCCGCCATCCGGGCCGACGGTGCTCCGGCCTACGCCATGCTCTCCACCTCTCTGGGGGCGGTGCTCAACCTGATCCTGGACCCGGTGGCCATCTTCCTGCTGCACATGGGCGTGCGGGGCGCGGCCTGGGCCACCATGATGGGACAGGTGGCCTCCTGCCTCATGTCCGCCCTCTATTTTCGTCGGCCCAGGTCCTTTCGGCTCCGGAGGGAAAGCTTCCGGCTCAGCGGTTCCATTGCCGCCAAGCTGTGCCGCTTGGGCTTGCCCAGCCTCATCATCCAGCTTGCCATTGTGATCATCATCAGCGTGGCCAATCACCTCATCGGACTCTACGGTCCGGCCTCCCAGTACGGCGCGGACATTCCCCTGTCGGTGGTGGGCATCGTCATGAAGGTGTTCGGCATCGTGGTGGCCGTGGCGGTGGGCATCGGTCTGGGCGGCCAGCCCATCTGCGGCTTCAACTACGGCGCGGGGAACTACCGGCGGGTCTTTGACACCTACCGGCGCATCCTTCTGGCCAACGTGGTGCTGGGGGCGGTGGCCATGCTGGTGTTCGAGCTGTGCCCCCAGGTGGTGGTGGCCCTCTTCGGCAGCGAGAACGGCCTGTATAATGAGTACGCCTGCCTCTGCTTCCGCGTTTTTCTGTGCGGCATCCTGCTCACCTGCATCCAGAAGGCCAGCAGCATCTTTCTCCAGGCCATCGGGAAGCCGGGGAAATCCACCCTGCTGTCCCTGTCCCGGGACGTGATCTTTTTTGTGCCTGCCATCCTTCTGCTGGCGCGGCGGGGCGGGGTGACCGGGATGCTGTGGGCGGCCCCCTGCGCCGATGTGCTGGCCTTCCTGCTGACGCTGGTGCTGGTGGGACTGGAATACCGCTCGGTGCGCGCACATATGCAGAAGTAGTAAGGAGGGAGAGAACAAGAAGCGATCCATCATTACCATCAGCCGGCAGTTCGGCAGCGGCGGCCGCTCCATTGCCAAAGAGGTAGCCCAGCGTCTGGAGGTGCCCTATTACGACAAGGAGCTGGTCAAGCAGGTGGCTCTGGAGACCGGGCTTGACGAGGGATATGTGGAGGACCAGGGGGAGCACGCCCCGGTGGGAGGCGTGCTGGGCTACAGCTTTGCCGCCCGGGGCCTCCAGGGGCCCATGCAGGGCATGTCTGCCGCTGACTTTTTGTGGGTCATGCAGCGGCGGGTGATCCTGGACCTGGCGGAAAAGGGGCCCTGTGTCATCGTGGGCCGCTGCTCCGATTACATTCTGAAGGACCGGGAGGACTGTCTCCATGTCTTTATCCACGCCGGCCTGGCCTTCCGGGCGGAACGCATTGTGCGGCTCTACGGCGAGAGCGACAAGAGCCCGGAAAA
This sequence comes from uncultured Eubacteriales bacterium, assembly GCA_902492005.1. GTDB lineage: Bacteria > Bacillota > Clostridia > Oscillospirales > Oscillospiraceae > Intestinimonas. Next base: position 20,604 of record CABUJV010000005.1, on the reverse strand, counting down.
GCGGCTCCAGGACAAAGACAAGAGGCGGCGGGGAAACTACAGGCATTTTACCGACCGGGAGTGGGGCATGGCCCAGAATTATCACCTGGCGCTGGACAGCGGGGTGCTGGGGTTGGAGCGCTGCGCCGAGGTCATCCTGGATCTGGCAAAGGGATAACGGAAAAGAGACAGCCCTCGGGCTGTCTCTTTTTTGTCAGGACGGGGCTTTCCGGGCCTCTGAGATGTCCCGCAGGAGTTGGGCCTGGGCGTCGTGGAACAGCAGGGACCTGTTGTGGCGGTAATAGGCCTCGCTGCCAAAGTTCTGCAGGAACCAGGAGGTGTGGAAGCCGGCGGTGAGTTCGGTGGCGAACAGCACCAGCTCCTGGCTCTCCCCCAGGGACTGCTCCAGAAAGGCAAAGGCGTTTTCCAGCCGACGCCCGGTCTCCTCCGCCGCCTGGGCCCGGCGGTCCACGTCGGAGCGAAAGAGCTCCTTCAAAAGGCCGAAGGCGGTCTCGTCCCCGGCGGGGGCCTCCCGCTCCAGGGCGGCGCGGTAGGCCTCCAGCCGCCGGAGCTGGGCCAGCAGCCGCCGCTGCCCCTCCCGGTCGCCGGAGCCGCTCTCCCGCCGCCGGGCCAGCTCCCGGCGAAGCGCCTCCGCTTGGCCGGACAGGCACTCCAGGGGCGAGGCCGTGCCCAGCGCTCCCCGGACGGCCAGCAGACCGCCGTGGAGGGCGTCAGCCAGACGGTCCAGCTCCCACACCGTCCGGGCCTCCTGGCTCAGGCGGGCGAGCAGCAGACCAAGCAGGCTCAGCCTCTCGTCGAAGGGTGCGGCGGCCAGCTCGCTGGCTGCCGCGCCCGGCCAGGAGCCGTCCAGAATCTCGTCCACGTGGTAGACCCGGCGGAATTTGCGGTAGAGCTCCAGGTATTCCGCAAATTCCCGGGCCACGGCGGGGAGCTGGAGGTACTGCCCCACCACCTCCCGGTCCACCGGCAGGTCCAGGGACTCGTAGACCCACACCAGTTCGGACAGATCCTCCCAGCCCCGGGCGGTGACGAAGTGGAGCCCCTCCGCCGTCCGCTCTACCCGGTAGAACTGCTCGGGCTTCAAGTCCAGATAGGACAAAACGGCTCCGTGGATGCCCTGCCGGAGGGCGTATTCTTTCCAGACAGGGTAGTTTTGCTCCACGTCAATGCGCTTGACCCGGTCCAGAGTAACCACGTCGAACTCCCGCACGGATTTGTTGTACTCCGGCGGGTTGCCCGCCGCCACAATGACCCATCCCTCGGGCAGCCGCTGGTTGCCGAAGGTTTTGCACTGGAGAAACTGGAGCATCATGGGAGCCAGCGTCTCGGAGATGCAGTTGATCTCGTCCAGGAAGAGGATGCCCTCGGTGACGCCGGTGGCCTCCATCTGGTCGTAGACGGCGGCCAGGATTTCGCTCATGGTGTAGGCGGTGACCGAGTGCGTCTGGCCGCCGAAGGTCCGCTCCGTGAGGAAGGGCAGGCCCAGGGCGGACTGACGGGTGTGGTGGGTGATGGTGTAAGCCACCAGGCCGATGCCGGCCTCCCGGGCGATCTGCTCCATGATCTGGGTCTTGCCGATGCCCGGCGGGCCCATGAGTAAAATGGGCCGCTGCCGGATGGAGGGGATGCGGTAAGCTCCGAACTCATCCCGGGCCAGATAGGCCCGGATGCTGTTTTGGATCTCTTCTTTGGCGCGTTTGATATTCATATGGCGTCTCCTTGCAGTTCATCCTCGTCCAACAGCACCCGGATGGCCCAGGGGGGCAGCAGCTCGGGAAAGCCCTGGCCGGCCAGAAGGACGAAGGCGGTCTCGAAGGGCGGGGGCGTCTCCGGGTAGACGCCCATGCCGTCGGTGAAGTAGAGAAGGCCCTGGAGGTGCTGGAAGGCCCCCATCCGCTGGAGCTCCGCCACGTGCCGGAACACCGGGCGGAAGTCGGTGGCGCTCTGGCCGATGAGCTCGAAATGCTCCATATACGCCTTCAGCTCCTCCAGGGAGCCCAGAGACTTGTCCGCCCGGAGTTGGTCGTCGCACTGGAGGATGCGCAGGCGGAAGCGGCGGAAAAAGCTCTCCGTGTCGGACAGAATGGCGTAGGTATGGGACAAAAACTGCCGCACCAGGTCGCCGGAGGTGGACATGGAGGTGTCGATGGCGATGACGAAGTCCCGGATGCGGCGGACCTCCCGGGTCTCCAGGGGCTCGATGAGGGGCAGGTTGCCGAACCGCCGCAGGCCGTAGGCGTAGTAGCCGTAGTCAAAGCTGTCGGCGTCCACCCCCAGCTCCTCCCCCAGCACGGCAAAGCGCTGGAGGAAGGCCCGGTAGTCGCTCTTGCCCCGGCTCTCCACCCGGAGCTGCTCCAGCACTGCCTGCCCGCCGCTGGCGGTATGGTTTAGGAGGGTCTCCATGCCGGTCTGCACCCGCTGGGCCGCCTGCCGCCAGCGCTCGTCCCCCTTCTGGTCCTGCCCCTCCGGGCTCCAGAGCCCGTGGTCGTCCTGAAAAAACTCCCGGGCCAGAGAGGCCCGCTCGTAGAGGGAGAGGGGCTCCCGGCGGAAGGCGCGGTAGACGGCCTCGGCGGTGAGGGGCTTTCGGTCCCCGCCCAGCCGGCGGTAGAGGGCCTGCCGCCGGGGGCTGGCGGGGGCGTCCAGACAGCGGTAGTCCAGTCCGTCCAGGATGGACTCCACGGCGACGTCGCAGCACAGGTCCCACAGCTCCCCGTCCCGCCCCTTCCGCTTGGAGAGGTGGCGGAGCAGGCAGTGGAGCACCAGATGGAGGTAGGCCCGGCACACCAGGCAGCGGCTGCGCTCATACCGGGCGGCCAGCCAGGCCCCGCTATACCACACCGAGGCCCCGTCGGTGGCCAGGGTGGGGGTGTCGTAGCCGGTCTGGAAGCTCACAGCGCACAGGGCGGCGCTCAGAAACGGGAGGTTGAGGCAGAGCTCGTCCCGGGCGGCGGAGAGGACCTTGCGCCCCAGATCCTGCCAGATCGTGGATTCAGCCATGGGTCACCTCACAGATCGAAGGATTTTTGCCGTCCGGGAGCGGCCGCCGGGCGCAGCGCTTCCAGCAGCAGGGCCAGCGCCCCGGTGCGCCCGGCCTGGCGGGCGGCGTCTCCGGCGGCGGTCAGAGCGGCGGGGGAGAGGACCTTCAGCTCCAGCAGAAAGGCCAGGCCATCGCCGTCGTTCCGGTCCAGCAGCTCGCTGGCGGCCAAGCCGCCGTGCTCCCGCAGAAAGGCGAGATAGGCGTCCCGGGCGGCATCGGAGAGGGCCAAGGGCCAGCGCAGCCGGTCCAAGGCCACCCGGCAGGCGGCGGGGTAATCGTGGCCCTCCAGCAGGCGGGAAAAGCACCCGTCGTATTGCGGGAGGTCCGGCACGCCGTCCCGGAAGCACTGGCGGTAGGCGTAGCCGCTCCCCTGAATGCGGCGCTGGAAGATGTGGGCTGAGCGCACCAGCTCCAACTCCTCCCGGTAGGCGGGGAAGGAGAGGACAGCCTTCCCCCGGGGGGTGGTCAGGCGGACCTCCAGGTCTGTGCTGCAGGCGGCCAGCAGGCCCTGCAGGCAGCTTTTTCCGTTCTCGTCCAGGGTCAGGTCGATGCGCCGCAGGGCGGCGCAGTTCATCAGGGCGTCGCCCCCCAGCTCCTCCACCCCGCCGGAAAGGGAGAGCCGGGCCAGGGAACGGCAGTTGTAAAAGGCGTAATCTCCCACCCGGCGCAGGGAGGCGGGCAGGAGGACATGGACGAGGCCCCCGGCGTCGTGGACTACGGGGCGGTCCCCGTTCCCGCCGGTCACCCGGACCTGGAAGAGGCCGGCTCCGGTCAGCTCCGGGTCCCGCTGGGACAGGGCATAGCGCCCCAGAGAGACCACCGGGCGGTCCAGCACCGCGTCCGGCACCCGAATCACCGGGTCGGCGGAGGCGCAACGCAGGATACACACCCCCGCCCCCTCGTCCCGGCAGGTGAGCAGCAGCTCATTTTCGCCCTGCTGGCGCTCCATGGTCCATTCCTCCCGCTGTACAACTTTGGATTGACTTATTATACCATAAGAAAAGGAAAAAACCATCCCCTCCCGCCGACGGGGCGGGAGGGGATCCAGACCTTTATTTGCGGAACAGGCCGGTGATGGCGTTCCAGAAGTCCCGGAACATGGCGGCGACGCGGCTCCAGAAGGTGCCCGGATCGGCGCTCTGCTGGGAGAGGGTCTGCTGGGATTCCTCCTCCTCCACCTTAATCTCCTGGGTGCGCATGATGTATTGGATGCTCTGGGGATTGCCGTTGTGCTCCGAGGTGAGGGAGACCGGGATTGCTCCGGCGTCCATCAGCAGCAGGTTGTTGTCCCCACCGGTGTGGCTGTCCCACTCGTCGTCGAGGAGGCTGGTGATGGTGTCCTTGGCACTGCGGATGGTTCCGGTCTGGTCCAGCCCGGCGGTGGAGCGGCGCAGGGCGTCGCTGAGTCCGCTGAGAGTCTGACGGGTGCCGTCGTCCAAATTGGGGCCGCTCTGCTTCAGCAGGGACTCCGCCGAGGAGAGGAAGGCGTGGGTATCCTTCAAAGCCGCCTGGGCGCTGTCGGAGAGAGCCTTGGCGTCGGTCAGGGCCTGCTGGGCCTGGGGCTCGTAGGCGTTCAGGGTGTCGTCCAGCTTCTGGACCAGGTCCAGGGCGGTATCGGCGTTGTGGGTTACCCGGTCGGCCAGGCCGCCCAGCTCGTCCAGGTGATCCAGTAGTCCGGCGGCGTCCCCCTCGTGGTCCTTCAGATCCTTTAAAAGATCGGAAGCCAGTCTGGACAGGCGGGTCAGATCGTCGCTGAGTCCATCCTCGCCCAGGGCGATGGTGAGGCTCTGGAGATCGTCCACCACACTGGCGGTGGGCTTGGCCAGGCCGGAGACCAGGGAGTTAACCTCGCCGATCTTGTCGTTGACCCCGGGGATGGCGCTGTTGGCGGTGTCCAGCAGCTTGAGCTGCTCTTCAAAGTCGGCTTCCTGGGACATCTCCAGCAGCTTTACGGCCAGTTGGGCCTCCTCGGCGGTCTTGCCGGGGCCGCCCATCTCCGTGGGGATCATCAAAAACTGCTCAAAGGTGGTGCCCTCCGGCAGAAGGCCGGCAGCCAGCATCTGCTCGTAGGCGGCTTTTCCGGCCTGGACTTCCTCCAGCTTTTCCAGAATCTGCTCCGAGGAGGTGAACCCGCTGATGCTGACGCTCCCCACCTCAGAGACCCCCTTGGCGCCCTTCAGAGCGCTCTCCAGCTTGGCCAGGCTGCTCTCCAGATCCTCCAGGGCGCCGCTCATATCGCTGAAGTCGTTCTCCAGGTTCCCGGCGATCTGGGCGGCCTCCTTGTTGTAGGACTCGATGCTGCCCGCCAGCTCCTTGAGCTTTTTGGTGTCGGACTGGAGGTTTTGGATGGATGTCCGGGCGGCGGAGAGCTCGGGCTTGAGGGCCACGGCGTTCTCCGTCAGGGCGGTGAGGGTGCCGGTGGTGTCGGTCAGGGCCTGAGAGGCGGTGTCCAGGTGGCCGTTCAGGGGGGCCAGGGCCCCGTTCAGGGCGTCCAGGTCGGCCAGAGCGGCGTCGGCGCTGTCATAGACCTGCCCCTTGCCGCTGGAGATGGTGCCCCGGGCGGCGTTGAGCCGATCCAGGCCGCTGGCGGTGGCGTTGAGGCTGCCGCTCATGCCGTCCAAGGTGTTGAGGATCACGTCCATACTGTCGTTGATGGCGTCGTAGGAGTCCTCCACCTTTTCCTTGGCTTCCCGCAGATCCGCGATCTGGTCGAGCTGCTGGAGGGTGGCGGGGACGGCCAGCAGCACCAGGCCAGAGAAGGAGAAGTCGTCGCTGCCCACCCGGATGGCAAAGTGCTGCTCCTCGCCGGGCATGACCATGAACAGGACGGTGCGCAGGTTGCCCACGAGCTGGACCTCGGCCCCCGGAGCCTCCAGGGAGAGGATGTCGTCGGCGTTGAAGGCGGTGGCGGCGGTGAGGACCAGGTTGTTGCGGCTGTACTCCGAGGCGTTGGGGTTGGGCAGCACGTCCAGGTCGATCTCCACCAGGCCGGTCTTGCCCGCCAGGTCTTCGGCCAAGGCTGGGGCGCCGTTGAGCTGATAGGACACCGAGAAGGTCCAGGGCAGATCGTGGAAGGGCTGCTGGGTCTTGCCCTCGAAGTAGAACCGGGACGGGGCGTCTTCCCCTAGGTCGAAGGTGACCGTGCCGTCGGACACGGTGGGGGCCCGGTCGTCGGTGAGGTTGATGATGTCGTCGTAGACGCCGTGATCGGTGAGGCTGGTGCGGCCGTTGGTCTGGTAGCTCTTGACCACGCTGGCGTCCATCAGGCCGCCGTAGTAGTCCAGGGTGGCGTAATAGGACTCGTCGCAGACGGGCTCCAGCTCTCCCGCGGCCAAGGCGGAGGTGCACAGAGGGGCGGCGGCCAGAACGGCGGCGAGGAGCAGCGCCAGGGGGCGCCGGTAAGCAGTTTTCATAGGGAACGATCTCCTTTCAGTGTTTTTCGGCGGCGGTGAGAGCGACCTGGCCAGTTTTGGATGTTTGGGAGGCCTTAGGCGGCTTGGCCTTCCGCCACCACAGGGTGGTTTTGGAGATGATGGGCTCAAAGACCACCAACACGGAGGGCAGAATGAACATGCTGATCAGGGCGGAGATGATGGCGCCCCGGGACAGCATCAGGCAGATGCTGCTGACAATGTCCATGGTGGAGATCAGCGCCACGCCCAGGGTGGAGCAGAAAAAGACCAGGGCGCTGGTGAGGATGGAGACGTCGGACGAGGCGGCGGCGGTCCGGATGGCCTGCTTGCGGTCCGCTCCCTTTTGCAGCTCCTCCTGGAACCGGGTGGTCATCAGGATGGCATAGTCCACCGTGGCGCCGAGCTGGACGCAGCCGATGACCGTGGGGGCCACGAAGGCGATGACCGTTCCGGTGAAGTAGGGGATGCCCTGGTTGATGAAGATGGCCAGCTCGATGGTGGCCACCAGCAGGATGGGAACGGTGAGGGAGCGGAAGGTAAAGGCCACGATGATGAGAATGGCGAGGATGGACAGATAGCTGGTGATCCGGAAGTCGGAGTCGGACACGGTGATGAGGTCGTCGGTCATGGCGGCCTCGCCGGTGATGTAGGCGCCGGGGTCATAGGTGTGGAGCAGCTCGGTCAGCTCGGCGAGCTGCTGCGAGACCTGGCTGGAGGCGGTGACGTATTCGGAGTTGACCATCAGCATCTGGTAGCCCTCCGCCTTGCACAGCTCCTTCATGTCGTCGGGGATGAAGAAGTCCGGGATGGCCCCGCTGATGAGCTTGTCGTAAGCCACCACGCTGGTGATGCCGGGGATGTCGTCGATGGCCTCCTCCAGCTCCTTCATCTTGGCCCGGCTCAGGTCGTCCCGCATGACGATAAAGTGGGACGAGGCCATGTTGAACTCCTCCTTGAGCTTGTCAGTGGCCACGATGGAGGGCATATCCTGGGGCAGGGACTGGTCCAGCTTGTAGTAGACCTGCGTGTGGTTGTTGGAGTAGACGGCGGGGAGGAACAGCACCAGGAAGAGCCCCACGAAGAAATGCCGGTGCCGGACCACGAAGGCGTTGAGCTTTTCAAAGTTGGGCTTGAGAGCTGGATGGCGGTATTTCCGGATGACGCCGTCCATCTGCAGCAGGATGGAGGGCAGCACCACCACCACGGTGGCCACGCCCAGCACCACGCCTTTGGCCATGACGATGCCCAGGTCCATGCCCAGGGTCAGCCGCATGAAGCACAGGGCCAAAAAGCCCGCGATGGTGGTCAGAGAGCTGCCGGACAGGGACTTGAAGGCGGCCACGATGGAGGTGGCCATGGCATCCCGCTTATCCTGGTAATGGGGGACCTCCTCCACATAGCGGTGGTAGAGGAAGATAGAGTAGTCCATGGTGACGCCCAGTTGCAGCACCGCCGCGATGGCCTGGGTGATGAAGGAGATTTCGCCCTTGAAGAAGTTGGTGCCGAAGTTATAGACCACGGCCAGGCCGATGCTGCACATCAGGGCTACCGGCAGCGCCCAGGATTCCATCATCACGCACATGGCGATCATGGACAGCACCACGGCCATCAGCACGTACAGCGGCATCTCCTGGGAAATCAGGTCCTTGGTGTCTTTGATAAAGACGGAGAAGCCGGCTAGAAAGCAGTTTTTGCTGCACAGGGACCGGACCTGTTCGATGGATTTCATCGTGGCCTCCGAGGCGCCGGGCTGGTCGTACTGGACGATCATCATGGTGGCGTCGCCGGAGAAGAAGATGTCCCGGATGTCCGCGGGGATCATCTCCTGGGGGATCTGGATGCCCACCATACTGGACAGCCAGATGGCGTTGCTGACGCCGGGGACCTGCTCCACCTCTTTCTGGAGCTGGTTGGTGTACTCGGGGGGCATATCCTCCACGATCAGCATGGTGGTGGCCGCCATGTGGAAGGGCTCCTCCAGCAGAGCTTCTCCCTTGGCGGAGTCCAGATCGTCGGGTAGATAGGACAGGATATCGTAGTTGATGCGGGTGGCAACGGCCCCCAGGATGCTGGGGATCAGAAGCAGGACCGCAATCGAAACCACTAGTTTTGGCTTTCGTGTCAGCGCGTGGGCAATTTTCTCAAGCAAAGCAGTCACCTTCCCAAATCGGATACCGGCGGCCGGGCCCGGCCGCCTTCAGGACCCCTCCATCTTAGTGTCGCGCCGTCCAAGAGTCAACAAAACCGGGCCGATCCTTATAATTCTTAATAAACGGACAGGCTTGACAGCCCGGGGGCAAGCAGCTACTCTAATCTTAATGATTCTTCATGGTTTGGCCTGGCCCGGCTGTGGTATCATCAGAGGGAAAGGAGGCGCGGCGGGATGCATGAGAAGATTCTTTTGGTAGACGACGACGTATCCATTCTTTTGCTGGTCTCCGACGTGCTGGAGGAGAAGGGCCTGGAGGTGACGGCCGTCCGCTCCGGGGAGGAAGCGCTCCAGCGCGTGGAGGAGGGGCGCTTCGATCTGATTTTGCTGGACATCATGATGAAGGGCCTCAGCGGGCTGGAGGTGTGCCGGCAGATCCGGGGACGGGTGGACTGCCCCATTCTGTTCCTCAGCGCCAAGGATTCGGTAAAGGATATCGTGAAGGGGCTGGACCTGGGGGCGGACGACTATCTGACCAAGCCCTTTGCCCTGGAGGAGCTGGCCGCCCGGGTGCAGGCCCATCTGCGGCGGCAGGAGCGCTTCGCCCCGGGCCGGCCCGCCGGCGGCCCCATCCAGATCGGAGAGATCCGTCTGGACCCGGAAAAGCTGACGGTGACCAAGGCGGGAGCGCCGGTGGCCCTGTCCACCCGGGAGCTGGAGCTTTTGACCTATCTGATGCGCCACGCCGGGGAGACCCTGTCCCGGGACCGCATCTTCCACGACGTGTGGCGGACCGACTACGGCGACGTGGGCACTGTGGCCATCAACATCAAGAACCTGCGCAGCAAGCTGGATCCGGAGTGGCGCTACATCAAGACGGTGTGGGGCTCCGGCTATCGCTTTGTAACCCAGAGCGGGTTTGCGGAGGAAGAGGCGGAGAAGGGATAGGATGGAGCAGAAGACGAAACACGGGCGCTTTCCCGGCGTGGGTTGGCTGAGCGCCCATCTGTCCCGGAAGATGCTTCTGGCGCTGGTGGCGCTGGCGGTGCTGAGCTGGGGAGTGATGTGCGGATGCTTCCTGGCCTATCTGGGCCGGTACGCCGGGAACACCTATGACCAGGTGCTCTCCGGCGCGGAAGAGGACGCCCGGCAGGCGGCGGCCTTCCTGGAGGGCTGCGACGGGGATTTTCGGGCTCTGGAGCGCTATTTGTCCGAGCGGGACCTCTACGGCCTGGTCCGGGGCGGCGGGGAGGAGCTCCTCTATGCCCGGCTGCCGGAGGAGAGCCAGGCGGGCCTGGCGGCCGCCTCCGCCGTGGAGGCGGAGCTGTCCGGCGGGCGGCGGGTGGAGCTGCTGCTGTGGGTCCGGGCCATGCAGCGCAACGAGCTGAGCCGCTCCCTCCAGCGGGAGGCCCTGACCGGCCTGGCCGTCTTCAACGTCTGTATGTTCCTGGTGGTGGCGCTCATCATGTACCTGGTGCTGGTCTCACCCATCGTCCGGCTGCGCAAGACCATACGCAGCTACTCTGAAAAGGGGGAGCGGCCCGAGCGCAGCGAGCGGCAGGACGAGGTGGGCAAGCTGCAGAACGCATTTGCCGATCTGGCGGGGGTGCTGGAGTGCAAGGAAAAGGCCGAGCACCAGCTCATCGCCTCCATCTCCCACGACATCAAGACCCCTCTGACCTCGGTGCTGGGCTATTCCGAGCGCCTGCACTCGGCGGACCTGCCCCCGGAAAAGCAGCGGCAGTACCTGGACCGGGTTTATGAGAAGGCCCTGCGCATCAAGTCTGTGGTGGACGAGTTCGACGACTATCTGGACGTAGGTCTGCGGGACACGGCCCCCATGCGGCTGATGACGGCGAAGGAGCTGTGCCGGCGGCTGCGGGAGGAATACGAGGCCGAGCTCTCCGACGCCGGGGTGCCGTTTCAGGTGGACTGCCGGTGTCCCCAGGAGCAGGTCATCTGCAACTGGGAGCATATGCGCCGGTTTTTCGGAAATTTGATCGGAAACAGCTTCCAGCACGCGGAAGCCGGCCATCTGGAGCTGTGGCTCCAGTGCCGGAAGGAGGAAGAGGAGCTGGTGTTGCTGTTCCAGGACAACGGCAGGGGCGTGGCGCCCGAGCTGCTCCAGCAGATCTTCGAGCCGCTGTATACCTCCGATCCGGGGCGGAAGGTCTCTGGCCTGGGACTGTCCATCTGCAAGAGCATCATCCGGGCCCACGGCGGCAGCATCAGCGCCGAAAATGTCCCCACCGGCGGGCTGCTCATCCGGGCTAGCCTGCCCTGCGTGAAGTTTTAAGGAACCACGGATTCAAAGACGCCTCTTGCCCCGCAGGGCAAGAGGCGTCTTTGAAAAGGGCCGGTTACACAAACAGTTCATTTTCGTGCCGGACGGGGAGATGGCCTGGGCCGGACACTGGGCGGCGCTCAGACCTCTCCTGCGGCCCTGGCATCCTGGGCTTGGTGGAGCCTCAGCATGACCAGCCGGGCGACAGGCTGGGCTACCAGCGCCTCCACGGCGAAGGAGAGGGCAAAGTTGCGGGGCCACTTGTAGAAAAACAGGCGGATGGGCTCCCAACTGAGGTGCCGGCTACCGATCCAGGTGCCGATGACGGTCAGAAAGATGGACATGAGAAAGACGGTGCACAGAATGTTGACCACGATGTGGGCGCGGAAGCTGTCCGTCTCCGCCACGATGCGGGCGGTCATCCATTCGGCGGGGCGGTAGGTCAGCAGCACCAGGAGGATGACGCTCAGCCAGAGGAAAGGGAGGACGGTGAGCACGTCCGCCCAGACGTACAGATGGAAGCCGAACTCAAAGCAGGTGATGAGGGGGGCGATGATGTTGACGGAAAGGATGGAGATCACCCCCAGGAACAGGGCGAACTCCCGTTTGTTGCGGGGCAGCTTCATGTAAAAATCCATCCGAATTCTCTCCTTTTCCCATATGAGTGGGGGCGTGAGATAAAAAATCAGCGCGGGATCAATGCATTGATCCCGCGCTGAACCATTCTACGCGCCCATATGAACTGCTTTCATTTTATCGGACCGGGGGGCAAAATGCAAAGGCTGTTTTGCATGAGAAAAGCTAAATTTCAGGTGCGCGTCCTGTTCATTTTGGCAGGGAAACGGGCTCAGAGCCCCTGCATGACGGCCAGAAGCTCCGGGCAGAGTCTGGAATCCAGACCGGGCGGCAGAAATCCACCCCCCCGGCGCTGACCAGGACGCAGGCCTCATGAGGTGCGCCTTCCTTTCTGTTCTGCAAATGCATAAGCCTCCCTCAGCCAACCCAGCAGTTCCTCATCCAGCTGCCCCTCCTGATCGACCACCACATGGTGCGTCCAGCGGTTGGGGTACGGCTCCACAGCCACGGCGATGCGGGGCGCGGCCAGCCGGTGGGACAGCCCGAAGGTGACAAGCAGGCAGTGCTCCGGCCAGCCCTTCCGGCGGCGTACCGGCAGCGATGCGGCGGCAAAGAGGTGCTTGGCGTAAAAGCTGATCTGGCTTTTCTGCACCCTGACAGAGGCATCCGGGAACGCGGCGTCGAGCCGTTGGAACAGCGCCTCGTACAGCGAGCGCTCCAAAGGCTTGCCGTCAAAGAAAAACAGGACGTCAGATTCATAATGCGCAGGCGTTTGCATAGCGCTTACCTCCAGCCAAAGGTGATTTTATTCTACCATGTCTTCGACCGTTTGAAAAGCAAAGAAAGCCCTGCAGCGAACACTGCAAGGCTTTTTAAGGAGGCGGGCAAGCCCCAAAGGTGCCTGCCCGCCTGGATGACCGCAAAGCAAAACCGGGCAGGGCGGTCAATGGCGGCGCACGAAATGCGCCGTTTCTCTCGGCCATTGACGGCCCCGGCTGGGGTTGCGGTATCCCTGATTACTCGGCAAAGGCGCGGTAAAGGAAGGTCACGATCTGCCCGCGGGTGCAGGTCAGGTCGGGCGAGAAGGTGGTTTCACCGGTGCCGTTGGTTACGCCCTGTTCCACAGCCCAGTCGACCGCGCTGGAAGCGATATCCGTGAAGCTGGCCTCAGCGGCATTGGGACTGCCTGCCTGCTTCCACATGAACTCCACTGCCATAGCACGTGTGCAGGGGTCCTCCGGGGCAAAGGCGGCGCCGCTGGCCATGCCCTGTTCAGCAGCCCATGCAGTGGCTTTTTCATAGTAGCTGCCTGCCGTCACATCCGTAAAGGGGACGCTGCCTTTTGGCTCCGGAGAGCCGGCGGCTCTCCACAGGAAGGTGATGATTTGGGCGCGGGTGCAGGTGGCGTCAGGAGAAAACGTGGTAGCACTGGTGCCATTCGTGATACCTTTTCCGACGGCCCAAGCTACACCATCAGCGTAATAAGCTCCGGCGGCAACGTCGGAAAAAGTCTCGGAAGATTGGATGGACGTCTCGGACTGGGACGAGCCGGAGCAGGAAATCGTCACCGGATATTGGATGTCAAAGCGACCGTCTCCCACCAGATCTGCCGCCGTTCCGTCCGCCATGACGGCGGTGTAGTTCCCCGTGAACAGGCTGGCAGAGTTGATTGCTTGGGTAACCGTAAGAGAGCCGTCGCCGGTAATGGCGAGGGAATTGTTGTCCTCCTGGCCGGGCGTACCAAATTTATAAAACCAGAGGGAACCCTCAATGCTGCTGGAACCCGTCAAATTTAGATGGAGCTTTAAATCGTTCCTGTAATACCCGTTGAATTCAATGGAACAGCCCTTGTAATTGTTCAGCGTGAGAGTCTGGGTCGCGGCATTCCAATTCCATCCGGAACCAGCCCCATCTTCAGACAGGGGACAAATATGATCTTCCCCGCCAGCTTGCTCCGCCACGGACAGGTAGGCATATGGCAAATCCAAATCGCCGCCTGCCAACGCGGGAACCGCCAGCCCCATACAGAGGGCCAATGCTAGGAACAGGGGTGCAATGCGTTTTCTCATCGATAAAGCCTCCTTTGAGATATTCCAAAGAAGGCCCATATTTTAAATACAGGTGCTTCTCTGGGTGCCATAGAATGTCTCCAGAGGGCGTCCCTCCAGAGGGTAAAATAACTTTTATAAAAGCATACTACGTTTCCCCTGCTTTTGCAAGGCTTTTTGTTTTGCTTTGCAAAACTTCTACAAAGTTCTTTTGAACAGCAGGAACAAAAAGGAAGCTGTTTATGCCGCTGATAAATCGATAGAGAACAAATTACATTCAGAAGGAAGGTTATTTCATGCCCACATGAAAAAGGTGTTCCCCGTCCTCAAGCGGGGTGAGAGCGCCCTTGTCACCAAGCGCAAGCGCATTCCCGCCTGGCTGTTTCAGCAATCGATCGGCCTGACCTGCCGGCAACAGGCCATACAAAAGGCAATCTCCGAAATCGGGGTGCCGAATGCCGGGAAGAAAAGCAATCATCCGAACCCATCTCCTATCGGAAAAAGGTTCGGATTATATTGATTTGCAAGATCGCAGCACAATAGATGCGGATGCTTCCAGGTTTGCACCCAACCAAACCGAAGCCCCGGAAGCGGGTTCAGTTTGGAAAGGAGGAGCAGGGGAGCGGTATGAGAAATCCCCACCCGTACGGGTGGGGACTATGAGTGGAGCGGACTTTGCTCCGGCGTGGTGCGGGCATGGGGACTCGAACCCCAACGCATTGCTGCACGAGAACCTAAATCTCGCATGTCTACCAATTCCATCATGCCCGCATTTACGAGTAGCCGAAAAACGGCCGGCCGCTTTTTGCTGCCGGACTCTGCCGGAAAAGCCGGTGGAGCCTGAGTCCGATAACCGTCCGGAGCAAGATGCGCCGCTCCGGACAGAAAAGACGGGGTGCACCCAATGGCCCTTATTTTAGCATTTGCCGTCAAAAAAGTCAATTGCACAACGGGCCGGAAGTTGGTATAATGGCACCAGCAAGCAATGATCGCGGCCCGCCGCACCGTGGCAGGCTGCAGTCGGGAGGAACACCTATGAACCGAACGCCGCGGGTAGCAGCGGTCCACGACCTGTCCGGGCTGGGCCGGTGCTCGCTGTCTGTGATACTGCCTGTTTTATCCGTCATGGGCGTCCAGTGCTGCCCTCTGCCCACTGCGGTGCTGTCCGCCCACACGGCTTTCCCGGCGGCGAAGAGCGCCTCCTTTCTGGATCTGACGCCGGAGATGGAGCAGGGTGCGCGGCACTGGCGGGAGCTGGGTATGGATTTTGACGCCATCTACAGCGGCTTTCTGGGCTCAGCCCGGCAGATCTCCGTCCTGCGCCAGTTCATCCACGATTTCCGCCGGGAGGATACGCTGGTGCTTGTGGACCCCGTCATGGGAGATCACGGCAAGGTCTACCGTACTTACACGCCGGAGATGTGCCGGCTTATGGGGGAGCTGGCGGCGCAGGCCGACCTCATCACACCCAACGCCACGGAGGCCGCCATCCTGCTGGAGGAGGACTACGCCAACGCGCCCACCACCCAGGCGGGCATGGAGAACTGGCTGGCCCGGCTGTCCCTGGACGGCCGGCGCTCGGTGGTGATCACCGGGGTGAGCTTCGCGCCCGGCACGGTGGGGGCGGCCTGCCTGGACTGCCGCACTGGAAAGATCCACTTTGCCGTGGCCCGGCAGGAAAAGGGGCAGTTCTCCGGCACGGGAGATCTCTTTGCCTCGGTGGTGCTGGGCTCCATCCTGCGGGGGGAGCAGCTCCCCATCGCCACCAACCGGGCGGTGGAGTTCGTGCAGTCCTGTGCCTCCAGCACGCTGGCCGCCGGGACGCCCCTGATCGAAGGGGTCCAGTTTGAACCAAAACTGAAGGAGCTTTTGTTCTAAAAGAGAATGAGAGTGGGCGCGGCCATCCGGTCGCGCCCACTTGCGTCGATTCAGCCCTGCTTGCGCCTCTGCATATGCCAGCAGATCCGCAGCAGGAGCCGGTCCGGGGCCAGGTGGGCCCCCAGATGGGCCAGCTTCATATCCAGGCCGGGGACGATGACCAGCCGGCCCCGGAGCATCCGGTCGATGGCGTATTCCGCCACATAAGGGCTGGGCAGGCCGCGGATGCGGAAGCGCACGCCGGCCACGTCGTTGAATTCGGTGCGGACGGGGCCGGGGCAGAGGACGCTGATCTTGACCGAACTGCCGGCCCGGCGGAGCTCCTCGGAGATGGCCTCGGACAGCCGCAGAACATAGGCCTTGGAGGCGTAATAGGAGGAGAGCAGGGGGCCGGGCAGAAAAGCCGCCGAGGAGGCCACGTTCAGGATGTGCCCCTTGTTCCGGCGCTTGAAGTCGGGCAGAAACAGCTTGGTGAGGATGTGAGTGCACCGGATGTTGAGGTCCAGCATCGCCAGCTCCTCCTCCAGGCCGGTCTCATCAAAGGGGCCGAAGAGCCCCTTGCCCGCGTTATTGACCAGAATGTCGATATCCTGGTCCTTCACCTGCTCATACAGGGCCCTGCAATTGCCCTTTTGGGCCAGGTCCAGGGAGATGGTCTGGACCTGCACGGGAAGGGTGCGGCCCAGCTCCTCCAGCCGCTCGGTGCGCCGGGCCACCAGAATCAGGTCATAGCCCCGCCGGGCCAGACAGCGGGCCATGTCCCGGCCAATGCCGGAGCTGGCGCCGGTGATCAGTGCTTTCATGGGGATCACTCCTTTTTAGAAGTAGTATACCACATTTGGCCCCGCAGCGGATAAAAGACCGGCATTTTTTCAGAAGCGGCGCAGGCGGAAGAGCTGGGAAAAAGGAAGGCCCTGGGCATAGAGGGCGGACAGGTAGAGTACGGCGCCAAAGGCCAGGCAGACCAAGGCGGCGGGAAGGCCGTCGCAGCCCTGGTCCAGCAGCACCCGAAAGAGCAGATTGATGCACAGGCCCATGAGCAGGGCGGCCAGGCCGGGGGCGGTGATCCAGGGGAAGATCTGGAGCCGGAGGCCGGTGGCCCGGCGGAGGGAGACGGCGCCCAGCACAACTCCAACCAGGGCGCTGATGAGAAAGGCCCACACATAGCCCAGCAGTCCCACGCCCGGGATGCCCACGGTGAGAAAGACGAGGACCAGCTCCACCGCGCCGCTGATGAGGGCGTTGCGGGCGGCGGCCGGCTGGCGGCCCACGCCGTTGAGAGAGCAGGAGAGCACCGACTGGTAGCAGGAGAGCACCACCCCCACCGACAGCGGGGCCAGGTAGTTCCCCACGGAGCTCTCCCGGAACAGGGCGGTGCCCAGGGTGGGGCCCAACACCACCAGAAAGGCCATGGCGGGCAGCATGAGCACCGAAGTGCCCAGCATGGCCTTGGAGACCCGGCGATGGACCTCGGATTTCCGGCCCAGGGCGGCGCTCTCGGCCAGCTTGGGCACCAGCACCAGACCCAGCGCGGCGATGAAGGCGGTGGGCAGGTTCAGCAGGGGCAGGGACATGCCGAACATGACCCCGAAGGCGGAGATGGCGGCAGAGACCTCCATACCGCCGGCCACCAGCCGTTGGGGAATGAGGATGGCGCACACCGAGCCCATCAGATTGCCCAGCAGGGCGGTCAGGCCGATGGGTAGGGCGATGTGAAGGATGCGGCGGTTCAGGACCCGGCCGGTCTCGCCGCGGCCCCGGTCCGGGGGCAGGCGGCGGGTATACCGCCGGTGGAGGACCGTGAGGGTGCAGGAGGAAAAGACCTCGCAGATCACCATACCCGTCACAATGAGCCCCACGGTCCGCTCGGGGCTCTGGGGCAGGAAAAGCACCAGCAGCCCCAGCACCGCTGCGGTGCGCACCAGCTGCTCCAGCGTCTCCGTGAAGGCGGGAGGGCGGATCAGGCCCGAACCGTAGAAGGCGTGCTTGTGGAGGTTCTCCACGCCGGTGAGAAGAAGGCAGGGCAGAAGAAGCACCAGCCCCAGCCGGGTCCGGGCGTCGCCCAGCAGATAGACGGAGATGGCGTCGGAGAACAGCACCACCGCCAGACAGGGCAGGACCAGCAGAAGCAGCAGGGCGGCCAGACACCGCCGGAGCACCTGCCCGGCGGCCCGGAGGTTGCCCAGAGCCTGGTATTCCGAGGTGAGGTTGGACACTGCCGCCGTCAGGCCCACGGCGGTCACGGAGAGCAGCACCGAATAGACCGGCATGACGAGCTGGTAGAGGCCCATGACCTCCGCGCCGATGAGGCGGGAGAGGAGGATGCGGTAAATAAAGCCCAGAAGCTGGGAAAAAAGGCCGGTGGCCGTCAGCAGCAGCGTACCGTAAAGCATGGATGTGCGGCTCAGTTTCAAAAAAGCGCCCCCTTCCTGGCAAAGTATATTCACGGGGGCCGGCGAACATGTGGCGGGACAACTTTAACGCTTTACAACGGCAGGGAAAACGTGGTATCATGGAGCCCTGTAAATCCACCTCCGCAAGGGAGCAGAGAGAGAAGGAAGCGCGTCATGCCCGCCACGTTCATCAATGCGGGGCTCATCCTGCTGGGGAGCCTCATCGGACTGCTGTTCAAAAATTTCATCCCCCCGCGCTTTTCCAGCATCGTCACCCATGCGCTGGGGCTGTGCGTGCTGGGCATCGGGATTTCTTCCGCCGTGGGCACGCAGAATGCCCTGTGCGTCATCGTGTGCATGGTGGCGGGCTCCACCCTGGGTGAGGCCCTCCGCATCGAAGAGCGGCTGGACTCCGTGGGGGGTGCGCTCCAGCGCAGGCTGATGAAGGGCGGCGGCAGCAGCCGCTTTACGGAGGGATTCATGAACGCCTCCGTCCTGTTCTGTGTGGGGGCGATGGCCATCACGGGCTCCCTCAACGCCGGACTCAACGGGGACTACACCGTTTTGGTGTCCAAGGGGGTCATCGACGGGGTGACCTCCATCACCTATGCCGCCGCCTTCGGCGTGGGCACCGCTTTTTCCGTGGTGCCGCTGATCCTCTACCAGGGGGGACTGACCCTGCTGGCCGGGTGGGTGGGACCTTATCTGGCCCCGGAGATCATCACCGAGATGAGCGCGGTGGGCGGCACGATCATCATGGGCATCGCCATCAACATGCTGGGCCTGGGCCAGGGAAAGATCAAAGTGGGCAATATGCTGCCCGCGATCTTTCTGCCGCTGGCATACCTGCCTCTTGCCGGATGGCTGGGCGGGCTGATGGGGTGACCAGGGCGCTGTGCAGCCTGACGAGGGCCCGTTCTGAGGGGCAGAACAGGTAGCACCAATTCAGTGGTACTACCAATATTTCGCTTTGGTACCGAGTTGTGCCTCCCCACGCAAGATCGGCCATTTCGCACGTTTGAATGGGGAGAATGTGAGTAAAATCCCGCAAAATTCATAGATAGAACACAGATTTTTCATGTTTCCCTCTTGCGTATGCCAGGGAAAACAGCTATACTAAAAGCGGTGTGGGGAGGGGATACCCCAGCACCACTCCGTTAAAAAAACGGAGAATCGCAATAAGGAGGCAGCAAAGTATGGGATTCGTGAAATTAGAGCAGCAGGGGCACGTGGGAATTCTGACGATTGACCGTCAGGAGGCCCTGAACGCCCTGAACAGCCAGGTGCTGGGTGATCTGGACACAGCTCTGGACGAGGTGGAAGCCAACGAGGACATCTATGTGGTCATCCTCACGGGCGCGGGCCGCAGTTTTGTGGCGGGCGCGGACATCGGAGAGATGAAGCAGTTCTCGTCCATCGACGGCCGGAACTTCGGCATCCGCGGCGGCAATGTGTTCCTGAAGCTGGAGAACCTGTCCAAGCCGGTCATTGCGGCGGTCAACGGCTTCGCACTGGGCGGCGGGTGCGAGATCTCCATGGCCTGCGATATCCGGCTGGCCAGCGAGAAGGCCAAGTTCGGCCAGCCCGAAGTGGGCCTGGGCATCACCCCCGGCTTCGCGGGCACCCAGCGTCTGCCCCGCATCGTGGGGATCTCCAAGGCAATGGAGCTGATCCTGACGGCGAAGGTCATCGGGGCGGAAGAGGCCAAGGCCATCGGTCTGGTCAGCGAGGTGTACCCCGCCGACGAGCTGATGCCCAAGGCTCTGGAGCTGGCCAACGCCATCTGCGCCAACGCACAGATCGCGGTGAAGGAGTCCAAGCGCTGCATCCGCAAGGGCATGCAGACGGACATCTACACCGGCTGCGCCTTCGAGGCGGAGGCCTTCGGCGTATGCTGCGGCACCGAGGACAAGGACGAGGGCATGGGCGCATTCCTGGAGAAGCGCAAGGAGAAGAACTTCAAGAATCGGTAAGCACAGCCGGAAAAGAATCGCGAACCCGTTCCATTCACATACATAATAGGAGGAAAAGAACATGAAAAAGATTGTTGTCATCGGCGGCGGCACCATGGGCCTGGACATCGCGCAGGTTTTTGCCAAGAAGGGCTTTGACGTAGTGGTCCGCGACATCAACGACGATATCATCAAGGCTTCGGAGGGCCGTCTGAACAAGGGCCTGGACAAGCTGGTGTCCAAGGGCAAGATGGACGAGGCCAAGAAGGCCGACATCCTGGCCCATATGACCTTCACCACCGACCTGAACATGGCTGCGGACGCCGATCTGGTGGTGGAAGCCGCCATTGAGAACCTGGACATCAAGAAGAGCATTTTCGCGGAGCTGGACAAGATCTGCAAGGCGGAGACCATCCTGGCCACCAACACCTCCTCCATCTCCATCACCGCCATTGCCGCGGCCACCAAGCGCCCGGACAAGTTCATCGGCATGCACTTCTTCAACCCCGCCACCGTGATGAAGCTGGTGGAGGTCATCCGCGGCGCCCACACCTCCGACGAGACCTACAAGGCCGTGGCGGACCTGTCCGCGGAGATCGGGAAGGAGCCCGTGGAGGTCAACGAGGCCCCCGGCTTTGTGGTCAACAAGATCCTGATCCCCATGATCAATGAGGCCGCCGACCTGCTGTACACCGGCGTGGCTTCCGCGGAGGGCATCGACACCGCCATGAAGCTGGGCGCCAACCATCCCATGGGCCCCCTGGCTCTGGGCGACCTGATCGGCCTGGACGTGTGCCTGGCTATCATGGACACTCTGTACAGCGAGACTCACGATCCCAAGTATCGCGCCTCCCTGCTGCTGCGGAAGATGGTC
>CABUJV010000004.1 GCA_902492005.1 uncultured Eubacteriales bacterium | reverse complement strand
CCCCCCCGCCAGTCCCGGCTGCGGTCCCGGCACTCGCCCCCCACCCCCAGCAGGGTGAGGATACGCACGGTGTCGTGGGTGCCCAGGGCGTTCATAGCAGAATAAAAGGCCGCCGGGGGATAGTTCTCCCGCAGGATCTCCATCTCCTCCATAAAGCGGCGGGCGTCCCCGCCCAAAAGCCAGTCCAGCACCGCACTGCGGAAGGGATAGTTCATCAGCCCGTCCAGATAGCCCCCCAGCAGGTGCTTCCGGCGGACCGAGTAGGCGATCTTGTTGGAGCCGTCCTCCCACACCTCCCCGATGACCACCGCCTCCGGCTTGGTCTCCCGGACGGCGGCGCGGAGGGCGTGGATGAAGCCGTCGGGCAGCTCGTCGGCCACGTCCAGCCGCCAGCCGTCCGCCCCGGCGCGCAGCCACCGGCGGATGATGCTGTCGGGGGCGCGGATGATATAGTCCATGTAGCCCGGTTCGCTCTCGTTGACGGCGGGCAGGGAGTAGATGCCCCACCAGGCGTCGTATTTGTCCGGCCAGCGGGTGAAGTGATACCAGCGGTAATAGGGGGAGTCCTGGGACTGGCTGGCCCCCACGGTGGGGTAGGAGCCGTCCCCGTTGAAGTATTTGCTCACATAGCCCTGGTGGTTGAACACCCCGTCCAGTAGCACCTTCATGCCCCGGGCGTGGGCGGCGGCGCACAGGGCGCGGAACGACTCCTCGGTACCCAGCATGGGGTCGATCTTCTCGTAGTCCCCGGTGCCGTAGCGGTGGTTCTCCGCCCCCTCGAAGATGGGGCAGAAGTAGAGAGTGTCCACCCCCAGCTCCTTCAGGCCGTCCAGCTTTTCCTGCACCCCCGCAAAGGAACCGCCGAAAAAGTCCCGGTTGCGGATCTCCCCCCGGCTGTCGGGCCGCCACTCCGGCTCCTCGTCCCAGCCGGCATGGACCCGTCGGCCCCCCACCATACCGGCGGGGTCCGGGACGCCGGTGCGGTGAAAGCGGTCGGGGAAGATCTGATAGGTGACTCCCTCCCCGAACCAGGCGGGGACGGCCTGGGCGCCGTCGTAGACGGTGAGCTGGTATTCCCCCAGCTCCAGGCTCCGGCCCCCCAGGCCCTCCAGCCGGAAGGAGTACCACACCAGGCCCAGGTAATCCCCGGTGTCCAGGGTGCAGGTAAACCGGTCCCGGCTGCCATCCAGGCCGGACCAGGGCATGGGGAGTTCCCGCACCTCGTTGTCCCGGAACTCGAAGCGGGCCAGCAGCCTGGCGCGGGAAAAGCCCCCCGTCCGGGGCGGGCGGAGGGTGAAGGTCACCCGGGTCCCGGCGCTCACCGCCCCGTAGGGGGTCTTGCACCGGGGGTCCCGGGAGTCGTATATACGGGAATCTGTCATCGTATCAACTCGCTGTTCTCAGAATCACCGCAGCAGGGTATTCTCCTTGGCGGCGGCCTCCAGGCCGGTGCCGGTGCTGAAATAGTACTCCAGCACGTCGGCGGCGACGGCGGCCAGCTCCATGCCGGAGCCGCCCTTCTCCACCACCACGGCGAGGGCGATCTCCGGGTCCTCGTAGGGGGCGAAGCAGACGAACACGGCGTTGGACTCCGTGGCGCTGCTCACCTGGGCGGAGCCGGTCTTGGCGCCCACCGTCACAGGCAGGTCCTTGAAAAAGCGGTAGGTGGTGCCCCCCTCGGCGGCCACCAGGCGCATCCCCTCTAGCACCGCGTCCAGATTCTCCGGAGCGATCTCGATGGTGTCCAGCACCTCCGGCTCCCGCTCGTAGAGCACTTCGGAGTAGTCGTAGGACTTCACCGACTTGAGCAGGTGGGCGGAGTAGTGGGTGCCGCCGTTGACCAGGGTGGCGATATAGTTGGCCAGCTGGAGGGGGGTGAACTGGCTGTTGTCCTGGCCGATGGCGGCGGCCAGGGTCTGACCCTCGTACCAGGTCTGCTCCAAGCGCTTGGAGGCGTCCGGCCCGGCCACCATGCCGGTGTTCTCCTTGAGCTCGATGCCGGTGGACTCGCCCAGGCCGAACATCCGGGCATACTGGTCCAGCCGGTCGATGCCCAGCCGCCGGCCCACGTCGTAGAAGAAGATGTTGCAGGAGTCCCGGATGGCCTCCGAGACGTTCTCGTTGCCGTGGGTGCCGCCGTACTGGCGGTAGTACCAGCACATGGGGGTGTAGCTGGGGGCGTAGTACATATACCGCCCGGTGTCCCGGATTTTGGTGCCGGGCTCGATGATGTCCTCCTCCAGACCGCCCACGGCGGTGACCATCTTGAAGGTGGAGCCCGGGGCGTACTGGCCCAGCAGGGCCCGGTTGTAGAAGGGCTTGAGGGGGTCGTTGAGGGCGGCGTTATAGGCCTCGTTGTCGGAGTAGATGGCGGTGCGGTCATAGGTGGGATAGCTGGCCATGGCCAGCACGCCGCCGTCGGACACGTCGATGGCCACCAGGGCGCCACCCTGGGTGTCCTCGGATTTCAGACCGGCGATGCCCTCGGCCAGCGCCCGCTCGGCCACCTCCTGGAGCCGGATGTCCAGGGTCAGGGTCACGTTGCCACCGGGGACGGGCTCCTCCTTATAGGTCTCGCTGACCACCTTTCCCTCGGTGTTGGTCTCCACAGCTTTTTTGCCGTCGGCGCCCTTGAGCCAGGACTCGAAGGCCTGCTCCACGCCCTCCTTGCCCACCGACTCGTCTCCATCGTAGC
This sequence comes from uncultured Eubacteriales bacterium, assembly GCA_902492005.1. Taxonomy (GTDB): domain Bacteria; phylum Bacillota; class Clostridia; order Oscillospirales; family Oscillospiraceae; genus Intestinimonas. The sequence continues at coordinate 99,934 of CABUJV010000004.1, read as the reverse complement.
CCAGGGTGCGGTAATAGGCCTGCTCGGTCTCATCCATCAGCCCCACCCGGCCCAGCAGATGGGCGGCGTAGGGGGTCAGGTACTGCCGGACGCTCTTGGTGTCGATGCGCACGCCGGCCAGCCCCGCCTCCTTTACGGCGGTGATGAATGAAATGTCCACATCCCTGGCAAAGACGTAGGACACCGTGGTGATCCCCTTGGAGCGCAGGGCCAGCTCATAGAGAACGCCCAGCAGGTCCCGGGCCTCCTGGTCCGGGAGGGTTTCGTCCAGCTCAAAATATTCCCTCATCTGGTCCAGCAGGGGCTGGGCGGAGACGGCGGGGGCCTTGGTCTCCGCCGGGAGCGTCTCCTCCGCTTCGTCCTCCCGGGCGGGGGCGGTCTCCGCCGGGGCGGGCCGCAGGGCGGCGATCTCGTCCTCCGCGGGGATGAGGCCGGTCCACTTGAGCTGGGCGCACAGCTTTTGCAGCCGGGCCACCGTCAGGTCGGAGGCGGCGTCCAGCGTGAACACATAAGGGGCCTGGGCGGAGACGGGCAGGGTGTCGGTCCACTCCACCCCCCGCTCCCGGCAGACGTCCAGCAGCTCCAGCAGCACGGCGTTTTTGTCCTCCCCCATGCGGGCGGTCTCCAGCGCCACGTTGTAGCTGGTCCGGTTGGTGACCAGCTCCCGGCCGTAGCGGTCCAGGAGGGAGCCCCGGGCGGCATCCACCGTCTCGGTCTGGGCGATCTTCCGCTGGGAGCGCTCCCGGTACTCGGCCCCGTGGACAATCTGGAGGTCGTAGAGCACATAGCCGAAGCCGATGAGCACCGCCGCCAGGACGGCCACCAGGCCCCTGGAGCGGAGGTGGAATTGTCGGTTTTCCTTGTCCTTCATGGGACTCCTCCCTTACAGACGCAGCAGCCGGGCGATCCGTCCCCGGACCCAACGGAACCAAGGGTAGAGCACCGCCACGAAGCACAGGGACCAGAGGATCTCGGGCGCCGCCACCTCCAGCAGGGCGGGGAGGGAGGCGGCGCCGGTGAAGAGCCGGAGCAGGATGCGTCCGGCGTCGATGAGGGTCAGCACTGCGGCCGAGCACAGCAGGCAGCCCCAGAAGCCCTGATTGAGGGCGTACTGGGCGGCGGCGCCGCAGGCGCAGCACAGCAGACACAGCCCCAGGGTCATGGTGCCGTGGGTGCCGAAGTAGACGGCGTCGCACAGCACGCCCACCGCCAGACCAAAGCCCGCCCCGGCCAGAGTCCCCTCCAGCACGGCCACTGCCACCCCGGCCAGGGGCAGCAGCATGGGGGACACCCCAAAGACGGGGAAACGGTTGAGCACAAAGACCTCCAGCCACCACACCGGCAGCAGGGCCAAGCCGTAGACGGCCCACTTATAGAGAAAATCCTGACGGGTCAACGGTCTGACCTCCTTTCCGGCCGCGCGGCCGCCCGGCCGGCGTGCCCTCATTCGACGATGTCAAACTCCTTGATGATAAAGACCTCCACCAGGCTGTTCAGGTCGGCGTAGGGGACCAGTACGGCGTACCGGCTCATGCCCGAGGGGTCGGTGTGGAGGGACTCGATGGCCCCCACCACCAGCCCGGAGGGGTAGATGCCCGTCAGGCCCGAGGTGAGCACCAGGTCGCCGGTGAGCAGCTCGGTGTTCTCCGGCAGGTAGGTCATCTTGAGGCGTCCGTTCTGCATGAGGGTAAAATCGCCCTCCAGCATGGCGGTGGAGTCGGTGCGGGACACGATGCCGCCCAGTTGGAGGTTGGCGTCCACCACCGTGATCATCACCGAGTAATTGCTCCCCACCTCGTCGATGATCCCCACCAGATTGCCGGCGGCGTCCACCACGCAGTCCCCCGCCGCCACGTCCTGGGCGGAGCCCTTGCTGAGGGTCAGGGTAGAGGCCCAGTTGGAGGTGGACCGGGCGGTGATCCGGGCGGACTCAAACACGAAATCGCTGCGCTTGGCCCGCAGGTCCAGCAGCTCCCGGAGCTGCTCGTTCTCCTTGCTGGCGGCCTCGCCCTCCCGGGCCTGCTTTTCCAGCTCGGCGATCTGGCTGCGCAGCCGCTGATTCTCCTCCTCCAGCTCCTGGTACCGGAAGGAGTAGTTGTAGACCCCCTCGGCCCAGCCCACAAAGGAGGACACGCCGTTGCGGATGGGGGTGGTGACCACCCCCAGGGCGTTGGACAGGGGATTGGCCGTCCCGTTCAGGGCATAGGAGGCCACCGCCGTGATGGCAGCCAGCAGCACGGCGATGATGAGGATGAGTATCCCGTTGTGGCGCAGAAAGTCCTTCAAAAGCAGTCTCCTTATTCGGCCTTATTCCCGGCGGCCAGCGCCAGGCAGTCTATGCCCATCCCGGCCAGCATCCGGCCCAGGCGGCCCACCGGAAGGCCCATCACGTTGAAGTAATCTCCCTCGATGCGCTCCACCAGCAGGGCGCCGCAGCCCTGGATGCCGTAGGCCCCGGCCTTGTCCATGGGCTCGCCCGTGGCGATGTAGCGGGTGATGTCGTCCCGGGTCAGTTCCCGGAAGGTGACGGTGGTCACCTCATGCTCGGTGCACCGCTCTGCGTCCCGCAGCAGGGTGACGCCGGTATACACCTGGTGGCGCCGGCCGGACAGGGCGGAAAGCATCCGGAACGCCTCCGGTCCGTCGGCCGGCTTGCCCAGCACCGCGCCGTCCAGGGCGACGATGGTGTCGGCGGCGATGACCAGCTCGCCGGGCTTGGCATGGCCCGCCACTGCCTCCGCCTTCCGGGCGGAGAGCGTCTCCACGATCCGGGCGGGGGAGAGGCCGGGCTCCACCGTCTCGTCGGCGTCGGAGGAGATGACCCGGAACGTCTCAATGCCCATCTGGGCCAGAAGCTGCTTCCGGCGGGGGGAGCCGGAGGCCAGAATGATATCCATGCAAGTCGGTCCTTCTTTCCTTCTATTTCCCGGTGGAGCCGAAGCCGCCGGCCCCGCGGCCGGTCTCGTCCAGCTCGGCCGCCTGTTCCAGCTCGGCCTGGACCACCGGCACCACGGCAAGCTGGGCGATGCGGTCCCCTGGCTGGACGGTATAGGGGGTGCCGGCGCTGTTGTGCAGCCCCACGGCGATCTCTCCCCGGTAGTCGCTGTCGATGACCCCCACCCCGTTGGACAGGGCCACTCCGTGCTTGATGCCCAGGCCCGACCGGGCGAATACCAGAGCCACATACGCCGCCGAGGGCAGGGCGATGGCGATGCCGGTGGGGATGGTGACCCGCCCCCCGGCGGGAATGATCACCGGCCCCTCCACGCAGGCGTGGAGATCCATGGCGGCGGCGCCGGCACTGGCGTAATAGGGAAAGGGGATCTCCGCCCCGATCTTGGGGGAGACGGCTTTGATTTTCAGCTTCATCGGTAATCCTCCCTATTCCACATCCCGGTAATACAGCCCCCTGGTGTAGTCCTTGGGCTCATAGCCGCCCCGGCCCAGGTAGCGCTCGGTCACCCGGACGCACTCCGCGGCGCTCTCGGTGGTGAAGAGCAGCCGGGCCGCCCACAGCCCCGCCTTTTGATAGTCCCCGCGCTTATCCGCCAGAAACAGCGTCTTGGCATTGAGGATCTCGCTGCGGCAGCCGGGGGCCTTCACCACCGGGAAACGCGCGCCCTTCCGGTCCGTGAGCTGGTTGACGCCGTCGCAGCCGCAGCGGCCGGTGCGGTTTTTGATGATGCAGTTCTCGGTGATCATCAGGGGCAGGCGGCCGTACACGATCAGTTCTATGTCCAGAGCCTTGGAAATATCCCGCACCTGGGCCAGCTTAAGCTCGAAGGAGGCGGTGGCCGAGCTGAGGCCCAGCCGCTTGAGCTCCTTCAGGGCCTGGGAGTTGAACACGCTCAGGCCAAAGTCCCCCCGCAGATTGTAATCGGTGTCCCGGGCGGGGCGGAGCAGGTCCAGGGTGCCCGCCAGGGCCTCGGTGCAGCCGGAGGCCCGGGCGGTCTCCAGGTCCCGGTACAGCTCCTCCCGCTCCCGGTCCCAGCAGATGCGGGGCAGGGTCACCCCGGCCCGTGTTCCACGTGAAACAATTGTTCGAATCACATCGGGATGGGCGGCGGCTTCGGCCACCGGCAGGTAGACGATGCCGGGCCCCAGATCCAGCAGGGCGTCGGTGAGCTGCCCGGCGGTACGGAGGGACAGATTCAGTATAGGCGCCTCCCGGCGGTTTTCATACCGCACGCCGGGATGAAATTCCCCGGTCTCCCAGCTCATGGGGACGCTGCGGCTGGCCCGCAGGCTGTCCAGCAGGCCCCGGCGCAGGCTGTTGAGCACCGAAACCGGCAGGGACAGCCCCGGCTCCACCAGGGCCCGGACCTTTTCGCAGCGGAAGGGGGTGCCTCCGGTGCGGGAGAGCTGAGCCTCCACATCGGCGGCGGTGAGCTCCTTGGTGCGGGCGGCCTCGGGGACGGGACCCTCGGCGGTGATGACCCGCTCGTCTGGGTCCTGCACCGCCACCTGGGCGGGCTCCCCCCTGCGGATCATGGCGTAGAAGGTGATGGGCACGCTCTGGCGCTCCCCGCTCTGGTACTGGGTGCGGGCCCGGGCGTAGAGTTCCCGGGGCTCCCGGGTATCCTCCCGGACACCGAACATATCGGGGCCCTTCCGGTCCAGGTAATAGCCCTCGGTAAAGCCCTGGCGGGAGAAGGCGGCCTCCAGCTCGGCGAGCTCCCCGGCGGTGGGCTCCCGGCCCTCCCGCAGGGCCCGGGCGTAGATGCCGGTGACCACCGCCACGTACTCCGGCCGCTTCATCCGCCCCTCGATTTTCAGGCACTTGACCCCCAGCTTTTTCAGCTCCTGGAGGTGCCCGGCCAGGGACATATCCTTCAGGGAGAGGGGGTGGCCGTCGGCCCGGCCCTCCCAGCCGTATTTGAGGCGGCAGGGCTGGGCGCACAGGCCCCGGTTGCCCGACCGGCCCCCGATGACTGAGGACAGGAAGCACTGGCCGGAGTAGCACATGCACAGCGCCCCGTGGACAAAGGTCTCGATCTCAATGGGGGAGTGGGTGCAGATGTACTCGATGGCGCCCCGGCTCAGCTCCCGGGAGAGCACCACCCGCTCCATGCCCAGATCGGCGCAGCGCAGCACCCCGTCCAGGGAGTGGACGGTGAGCTGGGTGGAGCCGTGGACCGGCAGGCCGGGGGCCACCTGGCGGAGCATCCGCAGGATGCCCAGGTCCTGGATGAGCACGGCGTCCACCCCGGTCCGGGCGGCGTCGGCGGCCGCCTGGGCGGCGGCGGGGAGCTCCCGGTCGGTGACCAGGGTGTTGAGGGTCAGGTAGACCTTGGCCCCCCGCAGATGGCAGTAAGAAACCGCCGCCGCAAGCTCCTCCCGGGAGAAGTTTTTCGCATTGCGGCGGGCGTTGAAGTCTCCGTATCCCAGATAGACGGCGTCGGCGCCGGACTGTACGGCGGCGGTGACCGCATCCGGGGAACCGGCAGGGGACAGTAATTCCAGCATGGCAGGACGTTCCTTTTACTTCTTGTTCTGTAATTTGAAGATTTCCCGCTTGGCTTCGGAGAGCTCCAGCTTCATCTTGGTGGCCTCCTCCAGGTACTCCTTGAGCTGGCGGCGCAGATTCTCGGCGGCCCCCACCTCCTTGAAGTACTCGTCGGCGATGTTGAGGGCGGCCAGAACGGCCCCGTCCACCAGCGAGACCTTGGCGCCGTCCAGCACCTCCCGCACCTTGGCGTCCACGTGCTGGGCCACCTTCTGCATATAGCCCTCATCTTCGGTCGCCACCAGGGTATATTCCTGGTCGGCAATGGATACTGTGATCTTATTTTTCACGGCTGGCCCTCCTCCTTCGTTCATTACAGTTATTATAGCATAACGGTCAACATAAAAAAATAAATTCTTCTTTAATTCTGCGGCTTTTTCCTGTAGAATGGTCTGTGCAATACAGACGGAAAAGGAGGTGCGTGCATGGCTGGAAATCTGCTGCTGCCGGGAGAGGTCGTCTCCATGACGGCGGGGTGCGCCGACCGGCTGGTCAAGGCCGGGGACGGGGACGCCGCCCTGCTGTACCTCCATCTCCTGCGCCGGGGCGGCGCCTTCTCCGCCGGGGGGGCCCGGAAGGCCCTGGGCTGGAGCGCCGACCGGCTGAAAGCCGCCGTGGAATCCCTGGCCCGGCTGGGTCTGTGGGACGGGCGGGCGGAGGAGGCCCTCCCCGCCGCGCCGCCGGAGCCCCAGGGGCCCCCGGACTACGCCGCCGCCGACATCGCCAAGGAGCTGGAGAACGGCGGCTCCTTCCCCCGCCTGGTGGAGGAAATCCAAAAGCAGCTGGGCAAGCTGCTGTCCACGGCGGATCTGAAGATTCTCTACTGCCTGTACGACTACCTGGCCCTTCCCGCTGAGGTCATTCTGATGCTGACCACCTGGTGCGTGGAGGAGACCGAGCGCAAATACGGCCCCGGCCGCAAGCCCCGCATGTCCCAGATCCGCAAGGAGGGCTTTATCTGGCGCCGGCTGGGGGTGGACACCCCCGAGGCCGCCGACGCCCACCTGCGCCATCTCACCGCCCTGGCGGGCCGGGAGCGCAGCTTGCTGCCCCGGCTGGGCATCTCCGGCCGGGCCCCGGTGGAGGGCGAGCGGAAATACATCGCGGCCTGGGTGGACCTGGGCTTCGACGACGAGACCATCTGCCTGGCCTACGAGCGCACGGTGCTGAAAAAGGGCTCGCTCAACTGGGCCTATATGAACTCCATCCTGAAAAGCTGGCACCAGAAGGGGCTGCACACGGTGGAGCAGGTGGAGTCCGGCGACTCGGCCTGGCGGCGCACGGCCGGACCGGCCGCGCCGCACGCTCCGGGGCCGGGGGACGACCGGGCGCAGGCGGATATGGAGCGGCTGCGCCGCTTCCTGAAGGAGGAAGGCTGACATGCCCTACGACAGCAATGTGATGCGCCGGGCCACCCAGGCCCTGGAGGCCCGGAAGGCCGCCCGGCTGGAGCAGCAGGAGGCCCTGCGGCAGGAGATCTACCGCCAGCTGCCACGGGTGGCGGAGATCGACCGGGCCCTGCGGCAGACCATCGTCCACATCATCGCCGCCTCCCTGAAGGAGGGCGGCGACCCCGCCCCCTCCATCGCGGCGGTCCGGGCGGAGAACCAGGCCCTCCAGGCGGAAAAGGCCCGGCTGCTCACCGGCCGGGGCTACCCCGCCGACTGCCTGGACGACCGGCCCTTCTGCCCCCGGTGCGGGGATTCCGGCTGGGTGGGCAGCCGCATGTGCGCCTGCCTCAAGGCCCTGTGCACGCAGGAGCAGATCCGGGAGCTGTCCTCTCTGCTGGATTTGGGGGAGCAGTCCTTCGACCAGTTCAGCCTGGACTGGTACTCCCCCCTGGGCAGCCCCTCCCCCCGGGAGAACATGGGGTTCATCTACGACGTGTGTTTGAACTACGCCCAAAAGTTCCGGACCTTCCCATTTCGGAACCTGCTGCTCTACGGCCCGCCGGGACTGGGCAAGACCTTCCTGTCAGCCTGCATTGCCCGGGTGGTGTCGGAGCACGGCTTTTCGGTGGTCTACGACACGGCGGGGAACATCTTCGCCCAGTTCGAGACCCAGAAGTTCAGCCGGGACGAGGACGACACCCGGGAGGCCCGGGACGGCACCCGGCGGTATCTGGGCTGCGACCTGCTGATCCTGGACGACCTGGGCAGCGAGATGACCACCCCCTTCGTACAGTCGGCCCTGTACCAGCTTCTGAACACCCGGTTGACCGGCGGCAAGCGGACCATCATCAACACCAATCTGACCCCGGACGACATCCGGCGGCGGTATACGCCCCAGCTCGCCTCCCGGCTGGAGGGGGAGTTCCATATGCTGCGGTTTTTCGGGGAGGATATCCGGCTGCAAAAAAAGCAGCGGCTGTAGGCCGCTGCTTTTTTATGCGCCGGGACGCCCGCACAGCTCCAGGGCCAGCCGGAACCCCTCGGCAAAGTAGCCGGCATAGGCCATGTCCCGGAGCCGGGCCGTCAGCAGCGTGTGCCGCCAGACCTGCTCCCACTGTTCGCCGGGCAGCGCCGCGCGCAGCCGCCGCTCCAGCTCCTCCAGCTCGTCGAATACCCGGTCAAATTCCTCCCCCTGCGGCGCCGCCTGGCCCAGGGGGTCGTACTGCCCGAAAAAATCTCCCGCAGTTTGTCGGACATCTTCATCACCTCACATTTATTCTATCTGTATTCAAGATAAAAATCAATATCTTTTATTCAGATACGTTAAACTGTCTTGGAGGTGGTCGATGTGATTTTCGAAACGATCCGCACTCTGAGAGAGGAAAAGGGCCTGAGTCAGGCCCAGGTTGCGGCAATCCTGGGAGTGGCACAGAATACCTACTCGCAGTATGAGACCGGCAAAATCGAATGGACTGCGCCTGTCCTTCTCAGGCTTGCGGATTACTATCAGGTCAGCGTTGATTTTTTATTGGACCGCACCCCAAATCCCAGGCTGACCCGTTAACAGGCGGGCCGCCGGGCGCGCGGAGATGGTCCAGGATGCGGTCCACCCCTTCTCCGGTGCGGCTGTTGACCCAAAAGATCTTCTTACACCCCGCCAACTGCAGCCAGCGGTCCGCCCGCTCGGGGCTGCCGTTTTTTTCGTCGATGTGGGTGACGATGCCGATGACCTCCCGGTTGCAGCATGAGGCAACGCAGGGCGGATACAGGCTGTAGGGCTCCGTCGCACTGAGCAGCAGCCCCACCACATCGGCCTCGTAGGTGTACAGAGCCAGCGCCCGGCCCAGGATCTGGTTTTCGGCATATTCTCCCGGCGTGTCAATGACCACGTCCGTGTGCTGGACGTACTGCGTCTTGTGATAGTGGATGGCCTCGCCCCGCAGCGCCTGCGTGAGGGTGGTTTTGCCGCTGCCCACGCGCCCCATGAGAATGATTTTTTTCATGTCCTGGTAATTTCACACACCGTAAATCCAAGGGCGTCCCGGCAATATGTACTCAGCGCCTTCAGGGCGGCCTCCACATCAGAGATGCGGCCGGTCACAATCAGCGTGCCGCTGAACCGGTCCAAAAAGCCCAGCTCCACACCGGAGGTCTTGATGGCGATGTCTCCGGCGATGATGGCCGTCTCGGCCGGGGTTATGGTAACGATCCCAATGGCAGAGCGGCTGTAATCCACGGCGGGGTCCAGCCCCAGCTTGTAATAGATGATCTCATCCGGATTGGCGATGATATGGCAGATGGTGATCTGTTTGCCCGGTACCGACTCCTGAATCAACCGCATCTTATCCTGTAAATCCATCCGGCTCACTCCCTGTGTGTATGATTGTTTATTTTACCCCCCTCATTGACTTTTACAAGGTACAATCCGAGACAGTTTCCGATACATTTTCATCCCATTCCCGGAAAACAAGAACAGCGGCGGGAGACGCCTCCCGCCGCTGTTTTCCGGCGTCACTGCCCCAGCAGCTTCCGGTAGGACGCCTCATCTCTGGTGCGGCCCACCACGGACAGGGCGGCGCGCCGGAAGTCGAAGAGCTCCCCGGCCAGGTCCCGCACATCCTCCGCCGTCACGGCGTCGTAGGCGGCGATGACCTCATTGGCGGTGAGGGCCCGGTCCTGGAGCAGGGTTCCCCGGCCCAGGGCGCTCATGCGGGACTGGGTGGACTCCAGTCCCATGAGCACATTGGCCTTGGACAGCTCCCGGGCCCGGTCCAGCTCCTCCGGTCCGGGGCCGTGCTCGGCAAACTCCCGCACCAGGGCGCAGATGCGCTCCAGCGCCTGTGCCTCGGTCTCCTGGCTCAGGGCGGTGTAGACGGCGAACAGCCCCGTCTCGGCGTGGCCCGCCCCGTAGGTATACACCGAATAGCACAGCCCCCGCTTCTCCCGCAGCTCCTGCCACAGCCGGGAGGACATGCCGGAGCCCAGCATGGCGGACAAAAGCTGAAGGGTAAAGCGCTTTTCATGGCCGTAGGGCAGGCCGGGGAAGGCCAGGGTCAGGTGGTTTTGCTCGGTGGCCTTCTTTTTCAGGGTGACGGCGGGGGTGTAGCGCACTGGCCTGAGCGTCCGGGGCGCGCCCCGCTCCAGGCCGATGAACCGGGCCTTCAGCTCCTCCACCGCCAGGGGAGAGAAGCTGCCCGCTAGCGCCACCACCAGGTTTTCCGGCCGGTAGTGCTCGGTCATATAATCCTTCAGCCAGGCCCCGGTCATTTTGTCCAGGGTGGCCTTCCGGCCCAGAATGGGACGGCCCAGAGAGGTGCCCCGGTACACCGCGGCGGACAGCCGCTCGGCGCACAGGTCCTCCGGGTTGTCCTCGTACATGCCGATCTCCTCCAGGATGACCCCCCGCTCGGTCTGCACGTCGCCCTCGTCGAACCGGGAGTGGAACACCATGTCGCACAGGATGTCCGCCGCCCGGTCCAGGTGGTCGTCCAGGCAGCGGGCGTAAAAGCAGGTGCACTCCTTGGTGGTGTAGGCGTTGACTTGGCCGCCAATGGCGTCCATCTCCTGGGCGAGCTGCCGGGCGGTGCGCCGGCCGGTGCCCTTGAAGGCCATGTGCTCGATGAAGTGGGCGGCGCCCCCCTCGTCCGCCTTCTCGTGGCGGGAGCCGGTGCCCACCCACAGGCCCAGGCAGGCCGAGCGGACGGCGGGGACGTGCTCGGTGATGATGCGGACCCCGTTGGGCAAGGTCTGGAGGTCGTAGAATTCTTCCATAGTTCCCTCGCTGTTTGTCAAATTTAGTCCCGGCGGATGGTGGTGCCCATGGTCTGACCGGACACGGCGTCCAGCAGCAGCACGTGGTCGATGCGGCCGTCCAGTACCACTACCTTCTCCACGCCGTTGTCCAGGGCCCGGACGCAGCTTCTCAGCTTGGGCACCATGCCCCCCTGGATGAGCCCGTCGTCCAGCAGCTCCCGGGCCTGGGCGGCGGTGAGGCGGTCGATGGCCGTCTTGGCGTTGCGGGCGTCCATGAGGATGCCGTCCACGTCGGTGAGGAAAATCAGCTTGTCCGCCTTCAGGGCCTCGGCCACCGCGCAGGCGGCGTCGTCGGCGTTGCAGTTATAGCCTTCCCCGTTTTGCCCCGCCGCAATCGGGGAGACGACAGGCACATATCCGCCGGAAAGCAGGGTCTGGATCAGCGCGGCGTCGGCGGCGGTGATGTCCCCCACGTGGCCCAGGGCCGGGTCCTTCTGCCGGGCGGTGAGGATGCCGCCGTCCTTGCCGGACACGCCGGCGGCCTTGACGCCCAGCTTGCGCAGGGCCATGACGATCTGCTTGTTCACCTGGCCGGACAGGACCATCTCGGCCACGTCCATGGCGGCGCCGTCCGTGACCCGGTAGCCGTTTTCGAAGCGGGTCTCCACCCCCAGCCGGTCCAGCCAGCCGGTGATGCGCTTGCCGCCGCCGTGGACCAGCACCACATGGACCCCCGCCATCTGGAGGGCCGCCACGTCCCGGAGGATGGAATCCACCGCCCCGTTGTCCCCCCAGGCGGAGCCGCCGTACTTGAGCACGATGGTCTTGCCCGCGCTCTCGGCCAGCCGGGGCAGCGTGTCCAGCAGGCCCAGCACCTTCTCCATGCCGTCCAGGTGGTGGACCACGTCGTATTCATGGAGAAATTCCCGGGTGTATTCCACGTCGGAGACGCAGTCGATATAGGCCGCGCCCCGCTTCTGGCGGGTCTCGGCTCCCTTGCCGGTGATGAGGATGACGGTGGGCTCCTCGCAGCCCATGACGGCCATGCGGATGGCTTGGCCCCGGTCGGGCTCGATGGAGTAGTCGCAGCCCCCCGCCTCCACGTAGGCCGCCATCTCCCGGGAGATGGCCAGCACGTCCTCCTCGCCGGGGTCCTCCTCGGTGATAACCACCAGGTCGGCGTATTTGGCCGAAATCTCGCTCAGGTCCTTCCGCCGGTCCAGGGCCTTTTTGCCCGGACAGCCGAAGACGATGACCACCCGCCGGCCGGGGTATTCCGCCTTCACCGACTGGAACAGCTTTTCAAAGCTCAGGCGGTTGTGGGCGTAGTCCACGATGGCGGTGATGCTCTCGTTGGCGTTCTGATAGACCTCCATCCGCCCCGGCACCCGGGCCTTCATCAGCCCCACGTAGATGCACCGCTCGGGGATGCCCAGGCCCTCGCACACGGCGATGGCGGCCAGGGCGTTCTGCACGTTGAACAGCCCCGGCATGGTCAGCCGGAACTCCCGGGAAAACCGGGGGGTCTTGACCCGGAAGAGAATGTCGTGGCCGGACTTGCGGACGTTGGAGCCGTAGACGGCGGCGGCGGGGTCCTGTTCCGAGAAGGTGATGAGCCGGGGGGAGCCGGCGGCGGCCCGCAGCACCCGGCCCGCCTCGTCGGAGTCCAGATTGACCACCGCCAGGCTGGAGTGCTCAAAAATGCGCAGCTTGGAGGCGAAGTAGTCCTCAAAATCCGGGTGCTCGATGGGGGAGATGTGGTCGTAGCCGATGTTCAGGAACACGGCGGCGGAGAGCTCCACGCCCACCATCCGGTCGTATTTCAGGGCCTGGGAGGAGACCTCCATGGTCAGATAGTCCAGCCCCTCCGAGGCGGCGTTGGCCAGGTGGCGCTCCAGGTCCAGGGGCTCGGGGGTGGTGAGGTGGGACTCGAAGCGCTCCACCCCGTCGTAGGTGTCGATGGAGCCGATGACCCCGCTCTCGGGACCCTTTTTGCCCGCCTCATACTCGTCGAAAATATACTTCAGGTAATAAGAGGTGGAACTTTTCCCCTTTGTACCGGTGATGCCCACCACATGGAGCTTGCCGGAGGGGTGGTCGTAGTAGAAATCGGCCAGCAGGGCCATGGCCCGCCGCACATCGCTGACCAGCAGGCAGGGGGCGGCCCCGGCCTCCTCCCACACGTGGTCGGAGAGGTAGACGAAGGAGCCCCGGGCCAGGGCGTCGGTCAGATACCGCCCCTTGAAGTGGGCCCCCTTGACGATGAACAGGGTACCGGGGACCACCGACTGGGAGTCGCAGGAGACCAGCGCCACCGGCCGGGACAGCAGGCCGGCGGGCAGGGGCTGGGACGAGGAGAGCAGGCCGTGTTTTTGCAGAAGCTGCCAGTAGTCGCCCAGAGGGCGGATGGGGAGGTTCATGTCGTCACCTCATTTGTAGGATGGCCCCCCACGGGGGGCGGCGGCGGAGGCAGGCACGGATGGAAACCCCCGGCGCCTCCGCCATAACTTCCTGGCGGAGGTGTCGTTCTTTTCGCAAGATTCTCATTCTTTTTGCCAAAATCTCCATACTTGCCCCTTGACGATCTCCAGACGGAGACATTTCTTTGGCCTCGCTGCGCCTGGGGCTCACACTTGCCGCAGGGGATAGCCGCAAGCCCTAATGCTCTCCTCCGCCAGCACGTCCATGGCGTCCAGATACAGCTCGGGCACCCCGTGGTAGTCCTTGTAGACGCTCAGCTCGGTGCAGGCCAGGACGGCCCCGTCGCACCCCTGGGCGCGCAGGTCCCGGTCGATGCGGGCGAACTTCTCCCGGCTGCCCTTTTCCCCCCGCTTGATCTCGTCGTAGATGATGCTCATGGTAAGCGCCTGGGCCTCGGGGCCGGGGACCACCCCCTCCAGCCCCTGGGCGGCGCACTCGGCCTGATAGAGGCCGGTGCGCACGGTGCCGTCGGTGGCCAGAATGCCCACCCGGCGGCACCCTCGCTTTTTCATGGCTGCCGCCGTCAGGCGGATCATGTTCAGCAGGGGGATGGACAGCTCCCCCTGAAGCCGGTCCGCAAAATAGTGGGAGGTGTTGCAGGGGATGGCCAGCACGGTGCAGCCCTCCCGCTCCAGCAGCCGGGCGTCCGCCAGCAGCCGCCGGTATACCGGCTCGGTCTGGCCGGAGAGGATGGCCTCGGTGCGGTCGGGCATTCCCGTGTCGCTCCAGATCAGGGTGGGCAGGTGCTCCTGGTCCCGGGCGGCGTCGGTCTTGTCCAAAATGCGCTGGTAAAAGACCTGGGTGGCCTGCGGTCCCATACCGCCGAGGATGCCGAGGCGAGGTTGCTGTGCCGTCATACGACTCCTTTCGCGGTCAGTCCGGTTTCTTATAATACTGCCTGAACTTGACAAAGTGGCCCAGGGCGTTCTTGGTCATGCGCAGGCGGCGGGTCAGATTTTTGTCCGGCCTGTAAAACAGGGGGTTGTTCACCGCCCCTGCCCGGATGAGGGCCTTCATCTCCCCGTGGTATTGTCTCGGGGTGTAGTCGTAGGCCACCTTCTGGGGCACCACCCGCCACAGGGAGCGGTTCCGGGTGATGGTCAGCTCCAGGGGTTTGTGCTCCACCCGGTCTTCCACCAAAATTTTGGCCAGGTTATAGCCCGCCCCGGTGACGTAGTAATTGCTGCGGCCCTGGCGGGTGTTGATCTCAAAGGCCTTGAACTTGCCGTCCCGCTGGTCGTACTTAATGTCGAAGTTGGAAAATCCGGTGAAGTGCATGGCCTCTAAAAAGCCCTTGAACTTGAGGCACAGCGCCTCGTTGGGCTCGGTGAGGATGACGGCGTGGTTGCCGATGCCGTGGGGGGTGTGCTCCTCCAGCAGCACGTGGCCCAGACACATCAGCTTCACCTGGGCCTGCTCGTCCGAGTAGCAGGTGAGCACCCGCATGTAGCTGTCGTCCCCGGGGATGAACTCCTGCAAAATCATGGTGTCGGGGTATCCGGCGGCGTACACCTTGTCCAAGGTGCGCTCCAGGGCCGCCCGGTCGGGCAGGCAGAAGACCTTCTCGTTGCCCTGGAAGGGGTGCTCCCAGTAGGCCACGCCGTTGGCCGGCTTGCAGATGTAGGGGGGCGGGAAGGGCAGCTGGAAATCGTGGCCCATCTCCCTGTGGTAGACGAAGGTGCCGGGGTGGTCGATGCCGTACTGGTCGCAGAGGGTGTAGAACCGCTCCTTGTGGGTGAGCACGTCCATCAGGCCGATGTCGACGTAGGGGGCCGCCACGTTTGGAGGGAACTCCCCCTTGTGGCGGGCGGCCAGCTTGACGTAGGAGTCCCCGCAGCCGATGCACAGCACCGTCTTGTCCCCGTGCTCCCGGGCGAAGGCGGTCACCTTCTCCACGAACACGGCGTCGGACTCGATGTCCCGGCAGGGGCGGTAGTCAATGATATCGCTCTGATAGCACGGTCCCGTGGGAAACTTGCCGTAGGCGGCGGACCGGATGCCGTAGGCCTCGTGAAAGGCCCGGGCCATGCTGTACACGTTGATGTCCCCGCCGAAGAGCAGGGGAAGGAAGGATGTCTCCATCAGTTTTCAGCTCCCCGGAAGGAAATTTCATACCAGGCCCGGTCCCCAGTGGTGAGCGGGGTAAGGCTGGCCTGGTAGTGGGTGCGGATGTAGTCGGCCTCCCGGCTGGTGAGGCGCAGCTCCCGCGTGAGGATCTCCCCGCCCCGGAAGGCGTCGGAGATTTTTTGTTCGATCTCTCTGATTATGGTCATTTCTCTCTCTCCCTAACCGGTGTTTCTGCACGCCGCTTTCGCGCCCCTGCGCGTGGATGTTCCGCGCGGCTCCTAGCCGGAGGCCCTCCGCACCTGATAGACCCCCTGGATCTGCCCCAGCCGGTTGACGACGGCGGCCAGCTCGTTCCGGTCCCGGACCTCCAGGGAGATGGACACGGTGGCGTAGCCGTCGGGCAGGCTCCGGGCGGACAGGGAGGTGACCTTCACCTTCACCGCGGACAGGGCCATGGCCACGTCCAGGGTCAGGCCGTTGCGGTCCTTGGCGGAGAGGTCCAGGGAGGTCTGGTAGGCGGTCAGGTCGCCGTCCACCCAGGCCACCTTCACCCAGCGGCCCGCCTCCTCCGGCTTGCGGCGGGCGGGGGCGGCGTTGGGGCAGTCGGCCCGGTGGACGGACACGCCGAAGCCCCGGGTGATGAAGCCCACCACCGGGTCCCCGGGCACGGGGGTGCAGCACTTGGCGAACTTCACCATACAGTTGTCCAGGCCCTCCACAATGATGCCGGACTCGGAGTGCTTGGGCGCGCTTCTGGGGGCCGGCTGGGCGGAGGAGGCGGGGATGACCACCCCGCCGGCCAGCTTCTCCGCGGCGGCGGCGGCGCTCTTTTCCCGGCTGATGCGGAGCATCTCCTCCCGCACCCGGTTGACCGCCTTCAGGGCGGTCATGCCGCCGTAGCCGATGACGGCGTACAGCTCGTCCAGGGTGCCGTAGCGCACCTTTTTCAGCACGTTGGGCAGCACGTCCTCGGCGGTGATGGCCGCCAGCGTGTAGCCCGAGCGCTTGAGCTCGGATTCGAACATGGACCGGCCGGTGGCGATGTTCTCCTCCCGGCGCTCTTTCTTGAACCACTGCTTGATCTTGTTTTTGGCCTCGTTGCTCTTGGCGATTTTCATCCAGTCCCGGCTGGGACCGTGGGCGGCCTTGGAGGTGATGACCTCCACGATGTCGCCGGACTGGAGCTGGTAGTCAAAGGTGACGATGCGGCCGTTGACCTTGCACCCCGTCATGGAGTTGCCCACGGCGGAGTGGATGGAGTAGGCAAAGTCGATGGGCGTGGCCCCGGCGGGCAGGTTGACCACGTCCCCCCGGGGGGTAAACACG
Source organism: uncultured Eubacteriales bacterium (assembly GCA_902492005.1). Classification (GTDB taxonomy): domain Bacteria; phylum Bacillota; class Clostridia; order Oscillospirales; family Oscillospiraceae; genus Intestinimonas. The sequence goes on along the minus strand of CABUJV010000004.1, from coordinate 83,410 downwards.
AACACCTCGTCGGCGAACAGGTCCACCTTCAGGTTGCGCACATAGTCCTCGGCGTCGGTGTCCTGCTGGTTCTCCAGCAGCTTGCGCACCCACTCGAAGTTCTCTTCGGTACCCAGCTTGGCGTTGGCCATGCCCTGCTTGTATTTCCAGTGGGCGGCCACGCCGTATTCCGCCGTGTGGTGCATCTCCCAGGTGCGGATCTGCACCTCGAAGGGGATGCCCTCCCGGCCGATGACGGTGGTGTGCAGGGATTGGTACATGTTGGGCTTGGGGGTGCCGATATAGTCCTTGAACCGGCCCAGCACCGGCTTGAACAGGTCGTGGATGCAGCCCAGAACGTTGTAGCACTCGGAGATGTCGTCCACGATGACCCGGAAGGCGTACAGGTCGAAGATCTCGTCCATGGTCTTGTTCTGGGCGAACATCTTGCGGTAGATGGAGTAGATGTGCTTCACCCGGCCGTAGACGGCGGCCTGGACGCCCTCCTCGTCCAGCCGCTCCTGAATGCGCTTCCGGATGGAGGCCATGAACTCCTCGTGGGCGGAGGAGCGTCGGAGCAGCTCGTCGGCGATCTCCTGGTAGCCCACCGGATCCAGGTACTGGAGGGACAGGTCCTCCAGCTCCCATTTGATCTTCTGCATGCCCAGACGGTGAGCAATGGGGGCGTAGATCTCCATGGTCTCCAGGGCCTTCTCCCGCTGCTTGCGGGGGGTCTGGTAGTTCATGGTGCGCATGTTGTGCAGCCGGTCGCAGATCTTGATGAGGATCACCCGGATGTCCTTGGCCATGGCCATGAGCATCTTGCGCAGGTTCTCCATCTGCTCCTCTTCCTTGGAGGTGTAGGTCACCCGGGTCAGCTTGGTGACCCCCTCCACCAGGTCGGCCACGTCGGCGCCGAAGAGCTTGGCGATCTCCTCGTGGGTGGCGCCGGTGTCCTCGATGCAGTCGTGGAGCATGGCGGCAATGATGGAGTCGGTGTCCAGCTCCAGCTCGGCCACGATTTCCGCCACCGCCAGGGGGTGGGTGACAAAGGGGGACCCGTCCTTGCGCAGCTGCCCGTTGTGGGCGTCGTCGGCGTACTGGAAGGCCGCAAACAGCTTCTTGGTATCCGCATGGGGGTTGTATTGTCTGATTTTATCCTCCAGCGCATGGTAGCGCTCTAAAATCGGGTCCATCCCATCACCTTCTTTCGATGTTGCGGAGGGCTATGCCTCCTCCGCCAGCCGCCGCAGATGCCGCAGCAGCTTGGACGTCTCCAAATCCACCTTCCCGCTGACCTCCTGCACCGAAATGCGCAGGTGGTCGGTGGACTGTTCCACCTGGATGAGGCCGTGCTCATCCAGCACCTCCAGGCAGACCATGGTGCGCATGACGGTCTCCCTGATGCCGTAAGTCCGGGCCACGCTGCGGGCCAGCCGGCGGGCGGTGTCCTCCACCCGGCCCAGCCGGGCGTGGCCGCTGAGGTACCGCCAGACCGCTGCAAACTCGGTGCGGCTGGGGATGAGGGCGGCGGCCTCCCGGGCGGTGAGGCTCTCCCCCCGGCGCAGCCGCTCATACAGCGCCTGCTCGGCCTCCATCCGGGTGGGGGCGGGGCGCAGGTCGCACACCAGAAGCTGCACCGTCCGCGCCCCCCGAAACTCGTTGATCTGAGGGGTGAAGGCCACGTCCACCCGGTCCCCGGCGGCCACGCCCGCGGCGGCGGCGGTGCTGGAGAAGAAGATGGCGTCCAGAACCCGGCCGCCGCGGGAGAGCTTCAGCTTCAAATGCCGGCCGCCCCCCACGTCGGCGCAGGCGGACACGGTGCAGCCCGACAGGCAGAACACGGGCTTGGGGTTGCCCGCGCCATAGGGCTCCAGGGCGTCCAACCCCAGCACCTCCTCCACGGTGAGCAGATCGGGATCGGGCAGCTCGGCGTCCACGTCCAGCACGCTCACCAGCTCGGCTCCGCCGCTCCACGCCTCCACGCAGCGCTCCATCCGCTCCCGGAAGGCGTCGATGTGCCCGGCCAGGATGGTGAAGCCGGCGGCCAGCGCGTGGCCGCCGAAGCCCTCCAGCAGCTCGGCGCAGCTCTCCAGCGCCTTGAACAGATTGAAGCCCCCGAAGCTCCGGCAGGAGCCCTTGCCCCGGCCGTCCTGGAGGCAGATCATAAAGGTGGGGCAGGAGAAGCGCTCGGCCAGGCGGGAAGCTACGATGCCCACCACTCCCTGGTGCCAGCCCTCTCCGGCCAGGACGATGCAGCGGCGGGGGCCGGTGCCCTCCCGCTCCAGGCGGGCCAGGCACTCGGCAAAGATCTCGCCCTCGATGTTCTGCCGCTCGCGGTTGAGCTCGCACAGCTCGTGGGCGAGCGCCTCGGCCCGGCCGGGGTCCTCGGTGAGCAGCAGCTCGGCGGCCAAAGGCGCCCGGCCCATGCGCCCGGCGGCGTTGATGCGCGGGGCCAGGGTAAAGCCGATGCGGTCGGCGGCCAGGGGCTTTCCCTCGGCCCCCGCCTCCCGAATCAGGGCCTTCATGCCGGGCCGCCGGGTGCGGGCCAGCACGTTCAGGCCCCGGCGGACCAGGGCCCGGTTCTCGCCGGTGAGGCACATGACGTCGGCCACCGTGCCCACGGCGGCCAGGTCGGCGTAGCACTCCAGCACCGCCGGCCGCTCCGCCGCAGGCGTGAGGGCCATCGCCACCTTCAGCGCCACACCTACTCCGGCCAGGGCCTTGAAGGGGTAGGGACAGTCCGGCCGGTGGGGGTCCACCACCGCCACGGCGGCGGGCAGCCGCTCCTTGCACTCGTGGTGGTCGGTGACGATTACGTCCACCCCCAGGCTGGCGGCGTAGTCCGTCTCCTCCACGGCGGTGATGCCGCAGTCCACGGTGACGATCAGGGTGACGCCCGCGGCGTGGAGGGCGTCCACCGCCTCCCGGTTGAGGCCGTAGCCCTCCTCCAGACGGTCGGGGATGTAGGGAACCACCCGGCCCCCCCGGCTGCGCAGATAGCGGGTCAGCAGGCAGGTGGAGGTGATGCCGTCCACATCGTAATCGCCGTATACCGCTATGTATTCATTTCCAGCCAGCGCCCGTTCGATGCGCGCGGCCGCCTTGTCCATGTCCCGGAGCAGGAAGGGGTCGGGCAGGGGAAGGCCGTCCACCGCCAAAAAGGCGCGGGCCTTCTCCGGAGTATCCACCCCTCTGGCACACAGGACCAGGGCGGCCAGAACCGGCAGTCCCGCCTCCGCCATGGCCGCCACCTCGGGCCGGGCGGGGGCGGTAAAGTTCCACTTTTTATATTTCATGGTCTACCCTCAAGATTCTTGAAAATCACCCTTTATTATATCAAATCCACCCCATGGTTACAAGCATGGATTGGTATGACCTCCCGGCGGGGGCCGCCAGAGGGGCTCAGGCGCACTCCAGATACAGCGCGATGAGCCTGATGGTCTCCCGCATGCCGTCCCAGTGCGTCCGCTCCATGCCGTGGGAGGCGTGAACGCCGGGGCCGATGAGGGCGGCCTTCATGTCGCCGCCCGCCTTCCAGGCCACCGCCACGTCGGAGGAGTAGTGGGGGTAGACGTCCACGGCGTAGTCCACGCCGTTTTTCTTGGCCAGGTCCACCAGGCGGCACACCATCTCGTAGTCGTAGGGCCCGGCGGAGTCCTTGGCACAGATGGACACCTGGTACTCGGTGCAGGCCAGATCGCTGCCCACGCAGCCCATATCCACCGCCAGCAGCTCGTCCAGCCCCGCCGGGATGGCGGCCCCGCCGTGGCCCACCTCCTCATAGATGGTAAAGTGGATCTCAGCGTCGTACCGGGGCCGGGTCCCGACGTCCTTCATCAGCTTCAAAAGGGTCAGCAGGCAGGCCGCCGAGCCCTTGTCGTCGATGAACCGGGACTTGAGAAAGCCGCTGGGGGTAACGGTGGTCTTGGGGTCAAAACAGACATAATCCCCCACCTCGATGCCCAGGGCGGCCACGTCGGCGGCGGAGCGCACCTTCTCGTCGATGCGCACCGCCATGTTCTGCTCGTCCCGGGGCCGGGTGAGCACGTCGTCAAAAACATGGGCGGCAGGGGAGAGGGAGAGGATGGTGCCGGTGTAGACCCGGCCGTCCCGGGTGTAGATCCTGCAGTATTCGCCGTCCAGCGTGGGGAGGATGGGGCCGCCGATCCTGGTGATCATCAGCTCCCCCTGGCCGGTGACGGCCCGGCACATAAGCCCCAGAGTGTCCAAATGGGCGCACAGGCCCAGCTTTTTCGTGTGCTCCCGGCCGGGCACGTCGATGATCAGCCCGCCCTTGTTGGTGCGGCGGGCGGCATAACCCAGGTCCCCGGCGATTTTTTCCGCCGCCGCCACGGCGTTGGCGGTAAAGCCGCTGGGACTGTCGGTGGTGAGCAGGGTCCGGGCCGTGTCCATCAGAAATTCCTTGCAGCGTTCGATCTCCATAGGGGAAAACTCCTTTTTTATCTGGATGTTATTCCCGTATATCATACCCGTTTTACCGGGGAAAGGCAATGGCCTGCGGCCCCTTCCCCGAAAAGCGGCAAAAGGATAAAATTTTCTGCCGCCCCCTCTTGACTTTTGCAGCCGGGAGGATATAATAACACATGAACAATAGCTCATACGTTTATGAAAGGAGACCGCTATGCCGGAGAACCGCGACAGCGAGGTGGAGCGCTGCGAATACATCCACGTCCACGAGGACATCGTGGAACAGGTCAACCAGAACATGCCCGACGAGGAGATCCTGTATGATCTGGCGGAGCTCTTTAAAATTTTCGGGGACTCCACCCGCATTAAGATCCTGTACGTCCTGTTCGAGTCGGAGATGTGCGTCTGCGACATCGCCCAGCTTCTGGGTATGACCCAGTCGGCCATCTCCCATCAGCTCCGCTCCCTGAAGCAGAGCAAGCTGGTCAAGTACCGCCGGGAGGGCAAGACGGTATTCTACTCCCTGGCCGACGGCCATGTGCGCACCATCCTGGACCAGGGCATGGAGCATATCTCGGAGTGACGCGCCCCCGTCCGGACCCGCCGCCCTTATGAATGGTAAAGAAAGGATCTGATCGTATGAAAAAGCGCTTCAACCTCACCGACCTGGACTGCGCCAGCTGCGCCGCCAAGATGGAAGAGGCCATCAAAAAGCTGCCCGGCGTCCGGGACGCCAGCGTCAGCTTCCTGACCCAGAAGCTCACCCTGGACGCCGACGACGCCCGCTTCGACGCCATCGTGCAGGAGGTCGTGAAGGTGTGCAAAAAGGTGGAGCCCGACTGCGTGATCCGCGTCTGAGCCCGCTCCGAAGCGGGCCAGCGCCGCAAACGTGCCCAATGGAGGTTTTTCTATGACCAAAAAGCAGAAAAAAATGCTCTGGCGCATCCTAGCCAGCGCCGTCCTGCTGGCCGCGGCCGCGCTGCTGGGCCCGGAGGGGCCCGTCCGCCTGTGCGCCTTCCTTCTCCCATACGCCGTCATCGGCTACGACGTGCTGTGGCGGGCGGCGCGAAACATCGCCCACGGCCAGGTCTTTGATGAGAATTTCCTGATGGCGCTGGCCACCATCGGCGCTCTTTTCACCGGGGAGTACCCCGAGGCGGTCTTCGTGATGCTGTTCTATCAGGTGGGCGAGCTCTTTCAGAGCTACGCCGTGGACCGCTCCCGCAGGTCCATCGCCTCGCTGATGGACATCCGGCCCGACTACGCCAATGTGGAGCGGGACGGGGCCCTGGAGCAGGCGGACCCGGAGGACGTGGCGCTGGGGGACACCATCGTCATCAAGGCCGGGGAGCGCATCCCCCTGGACGGCGTGGTGCTGGAGGGCAGCTCCACGGTGAACACCGCCGCCCTCACCGGCGAGGCCCTGCCCCGGGAGGTGGAGCCCGGCGACGACGTGATCTCGGGCTGCGTCAACCTGTCCGGCCTGCTGCGGGTGCGGGTGACCAAGGAATTCGGGGAATCCACCGTGGCCAAGATCCTGGACCTGGTGGAGAACGCCGGCAGCAAGAAGGCCAAGGCCGAGCACTTCATCACCAAATTCGCCCGGTATTACACCCCCGTGGTGGTCATCGCCGCCGCCGTCCTGGCCGCGGCGCCTCCGCTGCTGGGCCTGATGCCCTGGACCGACAGCCTTCACCGCGCCCTCATCTTCCTGGTCATTTCCTGCCCCTGCGCCCTGGTCATCTCGGTGCCCCTCAGTTTCTTCGGCGGCATCGGCGGGGCCTCCAAGGCCGGCATCCTGGTCAAGGGCGGCAATTACCTGGAGGTCTTGGCAAATACCGAGATCCTCGTATTCGATAAGACCGGCACCCTGACCAAGGGGGTGTTCAACGTCACTGCCATCCACCCGGACCAGTGCCCGGAGGCCAAGCTGCTGGAGCTGGCCGCTCTGGCGGAGAGCTGGTCCGATCACCCCATCTCCAAGTCTCTGCGGGAGGCCTACGGCGCCGAGCTGGACTCCCGCCGGGTGACGGGCGTGGAGGAAATCGCCGGTCAGGGCGTAAAGGCCACGGTGGACGGCGCAGAGGTCTGCGCCGGGAACGACAAGCTGATGGACGCCGTGGGCGTGGCCTGGCATCCCTGCCACCGGGTAGGCACCACCGTCCACGTGGCCTGCCAGGGAGTCTATCTGGGCCACATCGTCATCTCGGACGAGGTGAAGCCCGACGCCGCCCGGGGCATCGCCGCCCTGAAGGCGGCGGGGGTCCGCAGGACCGTTATGCTCACCGGCGACGCCCAGGCGGTGGGCGAGGCGGCGGCCAAGGAGCTGGGCCTGGACGAGGTCCACACCCAGCTCCTGCCCGGGGACAAGGTGGACCGGGTGGAGGCCCTGCTGAAGGAGAAGTCCCCCAGGGGCGCGCTGGCCTTCGTGGGCGACGGCATCAATGACGCCCCCGTCCTCTCCCGGGCCGACATCGGCATCGCCATGGGCGCGCTGGGTTCCGACGCCGCCATCGAGGCCGCCGACGTGGTGCTGATGGACGACAAGCCCTCCAAGATCGCCGTGGCCATCCGAATCGCCCGAAGGACCCTGACCATCGTCCGGCAGAACATCGTGTTTGCCTTGGGTGTGAAGCTGTTGGTGCTGGCGCTGGGCGCTCTGGGCATGGCCACCATGTGGGAAGCCGTGTTTGCCGACGTGGGGGTGTCCGTGATCGCCATTCTCAACGCCACCCGGGCCCTGAAGGCCGGAGATGAGGCGGAATAGAAACCAACCAGCCGCCGCAGGCGCTCTCGCACCTGCGGCGGCTGGTTTCGTTCTCCCCAGCGGGGCGCCGGGAAGAGTGCCCTGCACAAGCAAAGGTCGGCCAGCCTGCTCCTGTGGATCTGGTTTTTTATATCGGCTGACGGGCTCGGCGGAAAAAGCGTTGAGCCCGGGGCGGCCCCATGGTATACTTACAAAAAAGGGCGCATTCGCCGAGATGAAAAAAAGAGGAATGGGATATGAGAGGCAAGCGGAGACTGCCTCCGTCCCTGGCGCTGGTGCTGCTGCTGACCCTGCTGCCGGTCCGGGCCGCCGGGACCGGCCGGGCCAATACCCTGGCTGCCGGGGGTCTGGCCCATTCCCTGGCGGTGCAGGAGGACGGCACCGTGCTGGTCTGGGGGGACAATGCCGCCGGGCGGACATTGACAAAGTAGAACATGCACAAAACGCGCCGCGGAGCTGCAAGGCCCGTGGCGCGTTTTCCATGGGGATAGGGCTTTTCCCCCTCAACTTTTATCTAAAATAGCAGAAAATGAGTCCTGCAGCCAGTTCTGCTTGCATTTTCTGCAATGCGTTGCTATAATAAAGCAGCAGGCGTGGACATATGTCCGTAATTCGCGGACAGGATGGGCCCGCGATTCAGGATGAAGGAGGATCCCTATTCATGAAAAAGTTTCTTGCACTCGCGCTGACCGGCGCCATGGCCCTGACCCTTCTGGCCGGCTGCGGCGGCGGCAGCAGCAGTCCCAGCCCCTCCGCCAGCGGCGATGCCCCCGCCTCCGGCGACAAGGTGGTCACCATCGGCATCTTTGAGCCCGCCTCCGGCGACAACGGCGCCGGCGGCAAGCAGGAGGTCCTGGGCATGCAGTACGCCCACGACGTACAGCCCACCGTGGAAATCGGCGGCGAGACCTATCAGGTGGAGCTGGCCATCGTAGACAACCAGTCCTCCAACGACAAGGCCGCCACCGCCGCCTCCGAGCTGGTGAGCAAGGGCTGCGCCATCGTGCTGGGCTCCTACGGCTCCGGCGTGTCCATCGCCGGCTCCGACACCTTTAAAAACGCCGGCATCCCCGTCATCGGCGTCACCTGCACCAACCCCCAGGTCACCGAGGGCAACACCCACTACTTCCGCATCTGCTTCCTGGACCCCTTCCAGGGCACCGTCCTAGCCAACTTCGCCGCGGACAACTTCCAGGCCCAGACCGCTTACACCCTGAGCAAGCAGGGCGACGACTACTCCGGCGGCCTGTGCTACTACTTCAAGGAGGCCTTTGAGGCCCTGGGCGGCACGGTCGTGTCCGCCGAATTCCCGGAGGGCACCTCTGATTTCACCTCCTACGTCACCGCCGCCAAGAATGCCGGCGCCGACGTGTTCTTCTCCCCCGTCTCCACCGAGGCGGCCGCTCTGATCGTGGACAACGCTGCCGCCCAGGGCCTGGGCATGCCCATCATGGCCGGCGACACCTGGGACTCCAACGTCATCACCGGCGCCGCCCAGGGCAAGGATGTGGAGATCTTATGTGACCACCTTCTATCAGGAGGGCGGCAACGCCGAGTTTGATGCCGGCATCAAGGAGTGGATCAACGCCGACTCCACCCGCCTGGCCAACAACGGCGGCAACGACATGATCGCCGCCGTATCCGCCATGGGCTATGACGCCTACTTCGTGGCGCTGGAGGCCCTGAAGAACGCCGGCTCCACCGAGCCCGCCGCCGTCAACGAGGCTCTTTGGAACACCACCTACACCGGCGTATCCGGCGACATTGCCTTTGAGTCCGAAAACGGCGACGCGATTCGCGACGTGGCCTACGTCAAGCAGGCTAACACCGAGACCGGCGCCTGGGACTTCGTCACCGTCCAGAAGGCCGGTTAAGACCCCAAATATCATCCAAGCGCGGCATCAAGGGATAGCGGGGGCAGCCTCTGCCCCCGCTATCCTCTGATACGTCCCCTTTTATTAACATTTGGACTGCCTCGAAAAAGGCCCCGGGGCCTTTTTCGAGACAGTCCAAAGTGGAGGTCCGCTTATGGAATTTTTGAGCAAGAATCTGGCCTATCTGCTGGCCGGTATCTCGGTCGGAGGGCAGTACGCCCTCATCGCCATCGGCTATACCATGGTCTACGGCATCCTGCGGCTCATCAACTTCGCCCACGGCGACGTGTTCATGGTGGCCGGACTGATGATGGTCTACCTCTCCGCCGCCCTGCCCCTGTACGCCGCGGTCCCCCTGGTTCTCATCCTCACTGTGGCGCTGGGCTTCGCCATTGAGCGGGTGGCCTATAAGCCCCTGCGCTCCGCCCCCCGCATGTCGGTGATGATCTCGGCCATCGGCGTCAGCTACCTGCTGCAGAATCTGGCCCTGTACGTCACCGGCGGCCTGAACAAGAACTACCCCGCCATCCCCCTGATCTCCGAGCAGGTCACCATCGGGCCCGCCACCACCAAGGTGGTCACCCTGGTTACCCCGGTGCTTACCATCGTGCTGGTGGCGGTGCTGATGCAGCTCATCAACCACACCAAGATCGGCATGGCCATGCGGGCCGTGGCCAAGGACTTTGAGACCAGCCAGCTCATGGGCATCAAGATCAATTCGGTCATCAGCGTCACCTTTATCATCGGCTCCTTCCTGGCCGCTGTGGGGTCGCTGCTCTACTTCACCAACTACCCCGGCGTGGTGCCCACCTCGGGCGCCATGCCCGGCCTGAAGGCCTTCGTGGCCGCCGTGTTCGGCGGCATCGGCTCCATCCCCGGGGCGGTGGTGGGGGCTTTCCTCATCGGCATCTGCGAAAACATCATCAAGGGCCTGGACGACATGCTGGTCCAATTGGGCGTCCTTCAGACGGGACTGGGCCTGACCACCTTCTCCGACGCCTTCACCTTCGCCCTGCTCATCGTCATTCTCATCGCCAAGCCCACCGGACTGTTCGGTGAGAAGGCCACCGATAAGGTTTGAGGTGAACGCCATGAAAAAACAGAAACAGATTTGGGTCCCCATCGCCGCCGCCGTGGTCTGCATCGCCGTGCTCTATCTCCTGGACCTGGCCCTGCCCAGCGGGCATATGCTCTTCACCGTGCTGCGGAAAAGCGCCATCTATGCCCTGGTGGCTGTCTCCATGAACCTGCTCAACGGCTTTACCGGCCTGTTCTCTCTGGGACAGGCGGGCTTTATGCTCATCGGGGCCTATACCTACGCCATCTTTACCATCCCGCTGGAGGCCAAGGAGAAGGTCTACCAGTACTACGACTGCGCCGTGGGCTTCAGCCTGCCCGTGCCGGCGGCCTTGGTGCTGGCCGGCCTGCTGGCCGCCGCCTTCGCTTTCCTCATCGGGCTGCCGGTGCTGCGGCTGAAGAGCGACTATCTGGCCATCGCCACCCTGGGCTTTGCCGAGATCATCAAGGCCATCTTCCTGTGGAAGCCCCTGGGCCCCATCACCAACGGCTCCAACCTGCTCAAAAGCTTCCCCAATTTCAGCACCCTGGTGGCGGAGGACTCCCCCTTCTACGGCTTCTACAGCCGGCACATGGCCTTCTTCTCCACCCTGTTCCCCATCGCCGTGGCGGCCATCTGCATCACCCTCGTCGTCCTGCTCATCAACTCCTCCTACGGCCGGGCCTTCAAGGCCATCCGGGAGGATGAGACCGCCGCCGAGGCCATGGGCATCAACCTGTTCCGGCACAAGCAGATGTCCTTCTGCATCTCCTCCTTCTTCGCCGGGATCGGCGGGGCCCTGCTGGCCATGTTCCAGACCACTGTGGCCGCCGCCCAGTTCAAATCCGCCCTGACCTATGAGATCCTGCTCATCGTGGTCATCGGCGGCATCGGCTCCGTCACCGGAAGCTGCCTGGCCTCCTTCCTGTTTGTGGCCTGCTCCGAGTGGTGGCTGCGCTTCCTGGACAGCGAGATGGTGCTGGCCAACGGCTTTAAGGTGCCCTTCCTGCGCAACGGCTTCCGGCTGGTGGTCTTTTCCATCATCATCATGATTGTCGTCCTCTTCTTCCGCCGGGGCATCATGGGGGACAAGGAGCTCCCCGACCTCTTCCGGCGGCGGCCGGGCAAGCGAAAGGAGGCGGTAAAATGAGTGAGAACGTCCTCCAGGTCGAACATGTGACCATGCAGTTCGGCGGCGTGGTGGCGGTCAACGACCTCTCTCTGGAGGTGAACCGGGGGGAGATCGTGGCCCTGATCGGCCCCAACGGCGCCGGAAAAACCACCGCCTTCAACTGCATCACCGGGGTCTACGAGCCCACCAACGGCCGGGTCTCCTTCCTGGGAAAGCCCATGGTGGAAAACTATCCCCAGGGCAAGATGCAGAAGCTCTACGCCGGGGAGAACAAGGGCCTCTACACCAAGAAGCTGAGCCCCGCTCCGGACCGCATCACCAGGCTGGGCATCGCCCGTACCTTCCAGAACATCCGGCTGTTCGGCGCCTTGTCGGTCTTTGACAACGTACTCATCGCCAAGCACATGCGGGCCAGGCAGAATTTTCTGTCCGCCACCTTCCGGCTCAATGCCAGGGAGGAAAAGCGGATGCGCCGGGAGGCCATGGCCCTGCTGGAAGAGCAGAACCTGGCCCATCTGAAAGACGAGATCGCGGGCAGCCTGCCCTACGGCCTCCAGCGCCGGCTGGAGATCGCCCGGGCTTTGGCCACCGATCCCAAGCTCCTCCTCCTGGACGAGCCGGCCGCCGGCATGAATCCCCAGGAGACCCAGGAGCTCACCGACTTCATCAAGCAGATCCGCGGGGAGTATGACCTGACCATCTTCATGATCGAGCACCACATGGATCTGGTCATGCAGATTTCCGACCGCATCTACGTCCTGGACTTCGGCAGGCTGATCGCCCAGGGCACCCCGGAGGCCGTCCAGAACGATCCCCGGGTCATCGAGGCTTATTTGGGGGTGGCAGACGATGCTGAAGATTGACGGCCTGCGGGTCAACTACGGCGGCATCGAGGCCGTCAAGGGCATCGCCTTTGAGGTGCCCGAGCGGGAGATTGTCACCCTGATCGGCGCCAACGGCGCCGGAAAATCCACCACCCTGCGCGCCATTGCCGGGCTGGTAAAGCCGGCCTCGGGGCGCATCCACCTCCAGGCCGAGGACATCACCGGCCTGTCCCCGGACAAGATCGTCTCCAAGGGCATCACCCTGGTGCCCGAGGGGCGGCGGGTGTTCCCCGACCTCACCGTGCTGGAGAACCTGAAGATCGGCGCCTACCTCCGCAAGGACAGCCTGGAGGACGACATCAAATGGGTATACGATCTCTTTCCCCGGCTTAAGGAGCGGTCCTGGCAGGCGGCGGGCACTTTGTCCGGCGGTGAGCAGCAGATGCTGGCCGTGGGCCGGGCCCTCATGTCCCGGCCCAAGCTGATGATGATGGACGAACCCTCCCTGGGCCTGGCCCCGCTGGTGGTCAAGGGCATCTTCGACATCATCAAGGAGATCAACCGCCAGGGCGTGACCATCCTGCTCATCGAGCAGAACGCCAACATGGCCCTCCACACCGCCGACAGCGCCTACGTGCTGGAGACCGGCCGGCTGACCCTCCGGGGCACCGGCAGGGAGCTTTTGAGCAACGAGGCGGTCAAAAAGGCCTATCTGGGCTGAACCGGACGGCCCATGTGCCCCATCCCCGTACAGGAGATGGGGCATATTTTTAACCACATACACCTGAAACTGGATAAGAAGGAAAAACCAAACGGGAAAAGGCGGACCGCAGCCCACTTATGGTAGGACCAATTTGTCAGATTGCATAATTCGCATACCAAGATTTCTACACCCGAATCCGGATCATTCCGGCCCGGGAATGGCCGGAAGCGGTTGACATTCCCCGGAGGAAATTCTAAAATAAGAATCACCGAAAAGGGGATGGTTTTGTTGCTTTTGACGGACAGGCCTCCCCGGTTGGCCCCGGACGCCCAACGAACGTGTGCCCCGTGCAGCAGTGCCCCCACACGCCTCCCGTGAGGCGTCCGTTTTTTGTCTGGAAGCCGGGCCCCTATTCCGTTTGAAGAAGGTGGACGCGTGATTGTCCTGTTTTTTCTGCTCTGGCTCCTGCTGTCGGGAGAGGTGACCCTGCGCGTCTGCGCATGGGGCGCGGTGGTCTCCGTCCTGCTGTACTGTTTTTGTACCAAGGTGCTGGGTTATGGCTGGCGCTATGAGAAGCGGGCGGTTAAAAAGCTGGGGCCCGGGCTGCGCTATCTGGGCTACCTGATCGTGGAGATGCTCAAGGCCGGTCTGGCGGTCATGAAACTCATCTACACCAGGGGACGGGATATGAAGCCTCTGCTGGTGTTTTACGACAGCCCGGTCCGGACCGAGGGGGGGAGGACGGTGCTGGCCAATTCCATCACCCTGACCGCCGGCACCATCACCGTGGAGACGGTGGACGGGCGCTTCTGCGTCCACGCCCTGGACCGCTCCCTGGCCGAGGGCATCGAGGACTGCGAGTTCCAGCGCCGGCTGGAGAAATTGGAGGAGTGACATGGAACAGGTGAGAAACGGTCTCCTGGCCGCCTCCGCCCTGATGCTGGCCGCGCTGATCCTGGCGGTCCTGGTGCGGGCCATTCTGGGGCCCCGGTTCACCGACCGCATCATTGCCGTCAATGTCATCAACACGCTGGTGGTGGCGCTGCTGGTGGTGCTTTCAGTGTGGATGAGCGAGGATTTTCTGGTGGATGTGGCCCTGATTTACGCCCTGCTGAGCTTTCTGACGGTGGTGGTGGTCTCACGGCTGGTGCTCACCCGGCAGCAGAGGCACAAGGAGGACCGGCGGCGGGAGCAGCGGTGCAGGGGCACCCGAAAAAAAGGAGGCGGCGCGCGTGGTACATAATATCGTGACGGGCCTAGGACTGGCGGTCCTGCTGTTCGGCCTGTTCGTCTTTTTTACGGCGGTGCTGGGGCTATACCGCTTTGACTATGTGCTCAACCGGATGCACGCCGCCGCCGTGGGCGACGCGCTGGGCATCTTCTGCATCCTGCTGGGGCTGATGCTGCTCCACGGCTGGTCCCTGCCGGCCTTCAAGACGCTGGCCATCCTGCTGTTTCTGTGGCTGACCAGTCCGGTGTCCAGCCACCTGATCGCCGAGATGGAGGTCCTGACCATCCCGGACATCCAAAAGGAATGCGAGGTGGAGGTGCGATGACCGCATTGGAGTATCTGCTGCTGGCCGGGCTGGTCATTACCGCCGTGGCCGCGCCCCTGTGCAGGCGGATGCTGGCCACCGTCATCGTGTATATGGCCTTTTCGCTGCTGATGGCAGTGCTGTGGAGCCTGCTGCAGAGCCCCGACCTGGCCATCACCGAGGCCGCCGTGGGCGCCGGCATCACCAGCATCCTATTTTTCCTGACGCTGAAGAAAATCCACGCGCTGAAGGGGACCCGCGATGAGTAAGACGGCGAAAAAAGGGGATTGGAAGGGGCGGTTGACGGCCTGGGTGGACGGCGACCGGGAGCCCAAGGACCGGACGCTCTTCGTCATGGAGACCCGCGCCCGGCGGTCCCGCCTGCCCACGGTGGAGGAGCACGAGAAACGGGAGAAGCATCGTCTGCGGGAGTTTTTCAACTGGTATCCTGCGGCGGCGGTGCTCATCTGCCTGCTGCTCACGGCCGTCTTGATGTTCACTGTGCTCCAGATGCCGGGCTTCGGTCGGGCGGACAATCCCCTGCACAACCAGGTGTCCGAACACTATATCGAGCACGGCAAGGAGGATTCCGGCGCGGCCAACGTGGTCACCGCCATGATCCTCACCTACCGGGGCTTTGACACCCTGGGGGAGAGCTGCGTGCTGTTCCTGGCGGTGACCAGCGTGATGATGCTGCTGCTTCGGGACGAGAAGAACACCGATGGCCGGGACCTGCGCCGGATGGCCCAGGAGGATGCCATCCAGCGGGAGCACCAGGACGTCATTCTCAAGGAGGCCGGGGAGATCCTCATCCCCTTTATTTTCCTGTTTGCCATCTATGTGCTGCTCAACGGCGAGACCTCTCCCGGCGGCGGCTTCTCCGGCGGCACCATTCTGGGCAGCGGGCTGGTCCTGTTCGCCTGCGCCTTCGGCTTCGACAAGCTGCGGGTCTTTATGAACCACAGGACCTACAGCGTAGTGCGCACCTTCGGCCTGATGCTGTACGCCGTGCTGTACGGGATCAACATCTTTCTGGGCGCCAACGGCCTGCCCAACTATTTGGTGGGCATGAGCATGCTCATCGACCTGGCGGTGGGCCTGGTGGTGGCCTGCACGGTCTACGGGTTTTACGCCCTGTTTGCAAGGGGGGAGCTGTAATGCTGGAAACCATCCTGCAAAACCGCTTTGCGGTCACCGCCGTCCTCCTGTTCGGCATCGGCTTTATGAACCTGCTGCTCCAGCAGAACCTGCTGAAAAAGGTGGTGGGCTTCAACATCATGGACTCCGCCGTGTTCATGCTACTGGCCTCCCTGGGCTACATCGAGGGCCGGGTGGCCCCGGTGATGGGCGGGGGCGTGACCCCGGACGCCAGCCGGTTCATCAACCCCATCCCCAGCGGTCTGGTGCTCACCGGCATCGTGGTGTCGGTCAGCATCACCGCCTTTTCCCTGGCTCTCATCCAGCGCATCTACAAGCGCTACGGCACCATCGAGATGAAAGAGCTGCTGGAGCGGGCCAAGAAGGAGGATGACTGATGCGGCCGTTTGTCGAGAATTTCCCCTTCTTCTGTATTTTCCTGGCCCTGGCGGCCGGCATCCTGTCCGCCACCTTCCGCAGCGGCCGGGCGGCTTACCGCATGACCCTGGCCGTTACCGGGACCATCGCCGTGCTGTCCGCCCTGACCCTGCGGTATGTGGTGCAGGGCGATCTGAGCTTCGGCTACACCATGGGCCGCTTCCCCATCCCTCTGGGCAACGCCATCCGCTGCGGTCCCCTCCAGGCCCTGCTGTGCACCGTATTTGCGGGGGTGCTGCTCTTTGCCCTGGTGGGCGGGTCCCGGGACCTGTTTCACGACGTGCTGCCGGAGAAGCAGCGGTTCTATTTCGTCATGGTCAACCTGACCGACGCCGCCCTGCTGTCCCTGGTGTATACCAACGACGCCTTTACCGGCTATGTCTTCATTGAGATCAGCACCATCGCCGCCTGCGCCCTGGTCATGGCCAAGGACAACGGGCCCAACCTCATCTCCACCATCCGGTATCTCTTCATGAGCCTGATGGGCTCCGGGCTGTTTCTCATCGGGCTGGCCATCCTCACCTCCATCACCGGCTACCTGCTGATGCCTTCCATGGCCGAGGCGGTGGCCAAGCTGGCGGAGACGGGAGAATACCGGGTCCCCCTGACGGTGTGCGCCGGGCTGATGGTCACCGGGCTGGGCATCAAAAGCGCCATGTTCCCCTTCCACCTGTGGCTGCCCGACGCCCACGGCGGGGCTACCACCGCCTCCTCGGCCCTGCTGTCGGGGCTGGTGCTCAAGGGATACATCGTGCTGATGATGACCTTGATGCTGCGGGTGTTCTCCATGGAGCTCATGGTGGAGCTGGGCGTGACCAACGTGGTGCTGCTCTTCGGCCTGCTGGGTATGATCTTCGGCTCGCTGGGCGCCATGCGGGAGTACCATGTCAAGCGAATGCTGGCCTACTCCTCGGTGGCGCAGATCGGGTACATCTTCATGGGCATCGGTCTGGGCAGCGCGGCGGGCCTGACGGCCTCTTGCTTCCATATCCTGGTCCACGCCTGCTGCAAGCCCCTGCTGTTCTGCTGCGCCGGGCGGCTGAGCGCCGTCAGCGGCCACCACCGCAGCCTCAAGAACCTGCGGGGCAGCGCCTATCGGGACATCGCCGCCGGGATCGGCTTTACGGTGGGCGCCCTGTCCATGATCGGTATCCCGCTGTTCGGCGGCTTCGTCTCCAAGCTGTATTTCGCCAGCGCCTCCCTGCCCACCAACCGGACGGCGGTGACCCTGCTGACCATCGCCCTGTCCACGGTGCTCAACGCGCTGTACTACATCCCGGCCCTGCTGTCCATCTGGATGCGGCCGGACCCGGTGGATGAGTGCGCCGTTCTGGCCGACGCCACGCCGGAACTGCTGGCCCTTGACCGGCCCTTCACCGCAGCGGCCGCGGTCTTTACCGCCAGCATCTTCATCCTGGGGATCTTTTATCACCCCATCACCGACATCATCGAGGCCGGAATCCGGCTGATCTGAGGTTTGCGAGGTAGTGTCCATGCTGTTGCTGCTGCCCATCCTGGCGCCCGTGGCCGGAGGCATATTCGTCTTCCGGCAGAAAAATGAATCGGTCCGGAACCGGCTGGTGCTGGTCCTCATGCTGGCCACCGCCGCGCTGGTATGCGCCGTCTGTCTGACGCCGGAGCAGACGGTGGAGCTGCTGACCATCCAGGGCCGGCTCCACCTGGCCCTGCGCAGCGACCTGCTGGCCAAGTTCTTCCTGGTGCTCATCACCTGCATCTGGGCTCCCATCACCCTGTTCGCCTTCCCCTACATCAAGCATGAGGGGCGGGACCGGCAGTTCTTCGGCTTCTACACCATGACCCTGGGCATCCTGGCGGGGCTGGCCATGGCCAAGAATTTTGTGACGCTCTATATGTTCTTCGAGATGATGAGCCTCATCACCGTGCCCCTGGTGCTCCACAGCGGCACCGCCGCCTCCCGGCGGGCGGGCTTTAAGTATCTGGGCTACTCGGTGTTCGGGGCAGGCATGGCCCTGGCGGGCTATTTCTTCGTGGCCTACTACATGGCCACCCCCGACTTCATCCACGGCGGGGCCATCGACCCGGTCAAGGCGGCGGAGCATCAGCCCATGCTACTCGTCGTCTACTTCCTGATGGTCGTGGGCTTCGGGTGCAAGGCGGGCATGATGCCCATGCAGGCCTGGCTGCCCGCCGCCCACCCGGTGGCCCCCGCTCCCGCCTCCGCCGTGCTGTCCGGCGTCATCACCAAAGGGGGCGTGCTGGCCATCCTGCGCATCACCTATTACATGTACGGCGTGGACTTCCTCTCCGGCACCTGGCCCCAGTACGTGCTGCTCACTCTGGCCCTGTGCACCGTCTTTGTGGGCTCCATGCTGGCCTACCGGGAGAAGCTCCTCAAGCGGCGGCTGGCCTACTCCACCGTCAGCCAGGTGTCCTATGTGCTCTTCGGCCTGTTCCTGTTCACCCCGGCGGGGGTGCTGGGCGCCCTGCTCCAGCTCGTGTTCCACGCCCTGGCCAAAGACGTCCTCTTCCTGGCGGCGGGAGCCGTCATCTTCGCCACCAACCGCACCCGGGTGGATCAGCTCCGGGGCATCGGCCGCCGGATGCCGGTGACCATGTGGTGCTTCGCCCTGGCCGCCCTGTCCCTCATTGGCATCCCCCCCATGCCCGGCTTTCTCAGCAAGTGGTATCTGGTGACGGCGGGGCTGGAGGGAGCCTCCCGGGCCTTCGGCATCGCCGGGCTGGTGGTGCTCATTCTCTCCGCCCTGCTGACGGCGGGCTACCTGCTGCCCATCGTCACGGCGGGCTTCTTCCCCGGCCGGGACTTCAGCGGCGAGCGGAAGGAAGTGGGAAGGACCATGCTGGCCCCCATGCTGTGCTTTTCGGCGGCGTCCGTCCTGCTGGGCCTGTTCCCCGGCCCCCTCATGAGCTGGCTGGGCGGGCTGGTCCCCAAGATGTTCTGAATTCCGCCGGAAAGGAGGCGCACGCATGCTTCGATTTCTCAATCTGCCCATCCTCTTCCCCGTGCTGATGGGCCTGGGCCTGCTGATCCTGCACCCGGAGAGCCGGAAAACACGCAACCTCTATCTGATGACGGCGGTGCTGATCACCTCGGCGCTCTCCTTTGCCGCCATCGGCGTCACCTATGTCCAGGGCAGCGACGCCCTGGCCTGTATCATGGTCCGGTTCAATGACGTGTTTTCCATCTCCCTGCGGATTGACGGGGCGTCCATGGTGTTCGGGACCATCGTTTCCACCCTGTGGCCCATCATCACGGTGTACGCCATCGACTACATGTCCCACGAGGGCTCTGAGAACCGGTTCTTCTCCTTCTGGCTCATGGCCTACGGCGTGGTGCTGGGCGTGGCCTACTCGGAGGACTTTTTGTCCCTCTATCTGTTCTACGAGCTTTTGACCCTGTCCACCCTGCCCCTGGTGATGCACGCCGCCGACGAGAAGGCCCGGTACGCCGGACGGGAATACCTCATCTACTCCCTGTCCGGCGCGGCCTTTGCCTTCATCGGCATCGTGTTCCTGCTCAACTACGGCGCGGGCCACCTGAACTTTACCTACGGCGGCATTCTGGACGCCGCCCGGGTGGCGGGCAACGAGCGGACGCTGCTGGTGGTCTTTGTGGCGGCCTTCTTCGGGTTCGGGGTCAAGGCGGCCATCTACCCCTTCTACCGCTGGCTGCCCGACGCCTCGGTGGCCCCCACCCCCGTCTCCGCCCTGCTCCACGCCGTGGCGGTGGTCAAGGCGGGCGCCTTCGCCGTCATGCGGCTCATCTACTTCGGCTTCGGGGCCGACTTTCTCCGGGGCACCTGGGCCCAGACGGTGGTCATGGCGGCTGCCATCGTCACCATTGTATACGGCTCCGCCCGGGCCCTGCGCACCCCACACCTGAAGCGGAGGCTGGCCTTCTCCACGGTGAGCAACCTGTCCTACATCCTGTTCGCCTTTACCATCATGACGCCCGCCGGGCTGCTGGGCGGACTGACCCATATGGTCTATCACGCGGTGGTCAAGATCACCATGTTCTGCTGCGCCGGCGCCATCCTCCATAAGAGCGGCCGGGAGTACGTCTATGAGCTGGAAAACTTCGGGCGGGTGATGCCGGTGGTCTTCGCCGCCTTCACCGTGTCCTCCTTTGCCCTCATCGGCCTGCCTCCTCTGGGCGGCTTCGCGGGCAAGTGGATGATCGCCACCGCCGCCGTGGCCTCCCAGAACAAGCTGGCCTATGTGGGCATCGGGGCGCTGATCCTGTCCACTCTGCTGACCACGCTCTACCTGATGACGGTGGTGGTCCGGGCCTACTTCCCAGTGGGAAAGCTGGACGCCGAGGCCCTGGCCAAGGTCCACGACCCGGACAAGACCATGACCGTGCCGCTGGTGCTCCTGGCATCCATGGGCGTGGTGCTGGCCCTGTGCTCCAACCTGGTTATCGGCTTTTTGACCCAGGTCAGCCAGGGGCTGCTGTAAGGGGGGAAGAGAACATGCAAACCGATCTGCTGCTGTTTCTGGTGCTTTTCCCCATTCTGGGCGCTTTCGCGGTCTTTCCCCTGGGGAAGCGGAGCCCGGCGGGCCGGGACTGGTATGTCCGCATCGTGCCCGCTGTGGAGCTGGCGGCGGCCCTGCTGCTGCTGACGGCGGACGGGGCGGGGGCCGCCCTGCCCGGCGTGTGCGGCCTGGGGCTGCGGTTCGAGGTGGGAAGCCTGCGCACCCTGCTGGTCCTGACGGCGGGCTTTTTGTGGCTGGCCACCGGCCTGGCCAGCCGGGAATACTTTGCCGCCGCCGCGCACAAGGAGCGCTACTACTTTTTCTGGCTGCTGACCCTGGGGGCCCTGATGGGGGTCTTCCTGGCGGCCGACCTCATCACGCTCTTTGTCTTTTTTGAGATAATGTCCTTCACCTCCTACGTGTGGGTGGCCCAGAACGAGACCTCGGAGGCCCTGCGGGCGGCCAACACCTATCTGGCGGTGGCGGTCATCGGCGGCATGACCCTGCTGGTGGGGCTGTTCCTGCTGCATGACCTGCTGGGCACCCTGGAGATCGGGGCGCTGGCCGGCCTGGCCGCCGCACTGCCGGAGGAGAAGAAGGTCCCGCTCTATGTGGCGGGGGGCTGCTGCCTGGCGGGCTTCGGAGCCAAGGCGGGCATGTTCCCCCTGCACATCTGGCTGCCCAAGGCCCACCCGGTGGCCCCGGCTCCGGCCTCGGCCCTGCTGTCCGGCATCCTGACCAAAAGCGGCGTGTTCGGCATCCTGGTGATCTCCCGAAACCTGTTCTGGGCCAACGCGGCCTGGGGAGACGCGGTGCTGCTGCTGGGGGTGGTGACCATGGTGCTGGGGGCGGTGCTGGCCGTCTTCTCCGTGGATCTGAAGCGGACCCTGGCCTGCTCCTCCATGTCCCAGATCGGCTTCATCCTGGTGGGGGTGGCCATGCAGGGCCTCCTTCGCGAGGAGAACGCCCTGGCGGCCTGGGGCACCGTTCTGCACATGCTCAACCACTCCCTCATCAAGCTGGTCCTCTTCGTGGCCGCCGGGGTGGTCTATCTGGGGACCCACTCCCTGAACCTCAACGACATCCGGGGCTGGGGCCGCGACAAGCCCTGGCTCAAGGCGGTCTTTCTGGTGGGGGCCTGCTCCATCGCCGGGGTGCCCGGCTTCTCCGGATACGTCAGCAAGACCCTGCTCCACGAGAGCATTGTGGAGTACATCCACGCCCTGACCCACACGGGCCTGGACGCCGGGGCCTACCATGTGGTGGAGTGGCTGTTCCTGATCTCCGGCGGCCTGACGGCGGCCTATATGACCAAGCTTTTTGTGTGCATCTTTCTTTCCCCCAAGGCCCGGGGCCAGCACGCGGCGCCGAAGCCCTACTGGTCTGCGGGCACGGCGGCGGCCCTGACCGGCGGGGCGGGGGTGCTGCTGGCGCTGGGCGTGACCCCCTCCCTTACCATGCAGCCCATCGCCGTCTGGGCGGCGGAGTTCCTGCACGGCGGCCACCTGGAGGAGACCCTCCACTACTTCTCCCTGACCAATCTGAAGGGGGCCTGCATCTCCCTGGGCATCGGTGCGCTGGTCTATCTGGCGGTCATCCGGGGGCTGCTGATGCGGCGGGAGAGCGGCGGGGAGGTCTATCTCAACCGCTGGCCGCAGAGGCTGGACCTGGAGGACCTGGTGTACCGGCCCGCGCTGAATGCCCTGGCCTTTCTGGGCGCCTTCTGCGCCCGGGCTGCGGCCTCGGTGGGGGACGTCATCGTTTTTCTGGGCGAGCGCATCCTCTTTACCAGGGCTCCCGGCATCTTTGTGCCCAAGCACGATGAGAATTTCGGCGCATACGAGCGCAAGCCACGGCGGTTCCTGGTGGGGGAGACCTTCTCTTTTGACCTGCTGCTGGCGGGGGTGGGGCTGATCGCCATGCTGCTGTATATTCTGCTGGTCTAGGCGGCGGAAAAGGGCATTGACTTCCCTTCGGAGACTGTGTATACTGGGAAAGGATGGATGGCTCGCTTCGACCGATCTGACCTGGACGACAATTGAAAAAAGAGATGTTTTTGTGGCTCTTTCGGGGTGCGGGCCCTGGCCCGGCACCGGGAGGGATGGACAAGGGAACCGGACACGGGAGACCGTGCAGACCGGACGGTGACCGCCGCTGTAAGCGTGGAGGCCGCATTCGTTGGCGAAAGCCAGTCACTGGGAAGACCTGGGAAGGCGGGATGCGGGCGCAGGAGCAGAGCTCCCTACACGCAAGTCAGAAGACCTACAAAAATAACCCGCTCCGGAGAGGGGCGGGGTTTTGGCGTTGCGGAAAAACGGCCGCGGCAAGCAGATGCTTGCCGCGGCATTTTATCTTTTGGGCGGACTCCGCCGCCGTTCTGGAGCGTCAGGCGGGCCGTTATCATCCGATCAAGCAGAAGGAAGCGGCACAACTCCCTTTGCAGGGAGGCCGTTTTTGGATGGGAAAGGAGCGTTCACTGTGAATGTCAACTGGTTTAAGGAGCCTGAGCACGTGGTCTATGTGGAGGCGGAGCGTTTCCTGCCGGAGTTCGGCCGGAAGGTGAAGCTGCCCGATCTGCCCGCCCAGGTGGAGGCCTTCCGGGCCCAGCCCACGCCGGAGGGCAAAAACATCCGCACCGGCATGAAGGGTACCTCCCTGAAGCTGTTTGTCCCCGACCTGGTCTTTGAGGAAAAGCTGGACATGGGGGACACGGTGTGGGTCTATTTGGGCCAGACCCACGTCAGCTACTGCCTGTACTGGAAGCAGTAAAAAAGGACCGGGGCGTCCGTCCAGCGGACGGACGCCCCGGTCCTTTTGAAGCGATTACACGTTGAAGCGGAATAGAATAAACCCAAATCTCACCATGTTTATTGCAGACGGTTACTTGCGGTTAAGTCCGGGACGGTGTCTCTTCCGGTTCAGAATGTACCACGCTTATCATAAAAAATCAAGCCGTGAGGGGTATCGGTAGGGGTACAAACGGAGCCACACAGGAATTGGCGATAGGGTCTTTATTTACAGTGACTTCCACAATAGGGGGCGCAAAGCATTTTCTGGTCCACGCAATGGCATCGCGTGATTCCTCTTATATTTTCGCTTCATTCTTGGCAGCCTGTCTGGTCCCCTGCCAGACAGGCTGCTTTTCGGCAGGCTGGAATCCTATGGTATCTGCCAGGGAATTTATAAGTTTGACAGCCGCCGAGCCGCCCAACCGCCGCTGATGGCTTGGACCGAGGAGGTCTTATCCACTGAAACAGTCAGTGTTCCCGCCATATGCAGCTCTTCCTCACAATTTGGCGGCCAGATCAAAGGCCTCCCAGATATTCTGCATCCCATTTTTGACTCTGGCGGCATCACCTACGGAAACCGCCCAAATGCCAAGGCGTTCGCAAACCCGCGCCAGCTCTGTCACGGGCCGCGTACCAGCGGCCAAAATCACCTGATTGACAGGTTCGATCAGGTGTTCCCGGCCGCCTTGGGTAAATCGCACCCCAAGTTCCTCGATTTCCGTACAAACTGCTTCGGTGTAAACACGGACGCGGCGCTGCCGCAGATTGCGCAGCAAAAACTGGTTGGGCACGGGTTCACCGTCCCCGGCTACTGTGGGTCCCATCTCCAGGATCGTCACGGACGCCCCCTGCTGCGCGGCATAATCGGCGGTCTCCGCTCCCACCAGCCCTCCGCCCACAACCACGATATCGCTCCCGGCCGGCACCGCACCGGTCAACACATCGGCGGCGGGAACCACATGGGGGCGGTCGATTCCTGAAATGGGCGGACGAAAGGGAACGCCTCCGTTGGCTACAATGACCAGATCCGGTTCCTCGCAGCGCAGCAGTTCTTCCGTCACCGGTGTGCGGAGGCGGGTCTCTACCCCCAGCTGCACCAGCTGCCTGGATTGGCGGAACAAAAGGGTGTTCAACTCCGACTTTCCCGGAGGCATTGCTGCGGCGCGCCACTGCCCGCCGAGGTAGTCCGACGCCTCCAGAAGCGATACGCGGTGGCCTCGCTGTGCCGCCAGGATGGCGGCCTCGCAGCCCGCAATCCCACCGCCCGCGACCAAAATTCTGCGCGGTGTTTCCGCCAGCCGGCGAGGGGTCTGAAATTCCTGCCCCAGCTCTGGATTTGCAAGGCAGCGGATACCGCGCCGACCCCCTTTTCCGATGCAGCCCTGCATACAGCCAAAGCAGTACCGGATGTCGTCCAAACTATCCGTTTGGGCCTTTCGGGGCAGGTCTGGGTCGGCCAAGGACGCCCGCCCCATGGCCACCAGATCCATCGCCCCAGAGGCTAAGACAGCCTCCGCAATCAGAGGGTCGTTGATGCGTCCCACCCCAATCACCGGGATTTTGACCACGGCCTTGACTGCGGCGGCGTTTCCTGCGTAAGCCGCGCGGGGAACGTAATAGGGTGAAATCATATCCGCCATATTTGCGTGGCAGCCCTGGCTGACATGAATCGCGGCGATACCAGCGGCCTGAGCCATGAGGGCAGTGGCCTGGGATTCTCCGATGGAAAGTCCTCCGTCGACTCCTTCTGCGGCAGATATGCGAAGCTGAATCGGGAAATCAGACCCAACCCTACCCCGAACCTCTTCCAAGATCTCCAGCAAAAATCGGCAGCGACCATGCAAGCTTCCGCCGTATTCATCCGTCCGCTTATTGGAAAAACCGGACAAAAACTGTGACACCAGATAGCCGTGGGCACCGTGAATCTCCACCATGTCAAATCCGGCCCGCTTTGCCCGCAGGGCTGCAGCCCCAAACTGCTCTACAATGGTGTGGATTTCCGCCCGGGTCAGTGAGCGGGGAAGGTCTTTGCGGGTGCAGTCACGGATGGGAGAGGGCGCGACCTTGGGGCCATCCTGTATTTTGGGGTGGGCGGCGCGTCCCGCGTGATAAATCTGGCAACAGATTTTTGCGCCGTGCCCGTGAACGCGCTCCGTCAGCTTCCGATGGCTGGGAATCTGCTCGTCCGACCACAGTCCGGGTAGCGACAATGTGGCTCCGCCAAATTCATTCACCGGGTAGTTCTCCGTAATGATAAGCCCCCAGCCACCTTTCGCGCGTGCTTCCAAATAGGAAATGTACCGCTCTGTAGCCTGGCCGTCGCGGCCGCAGTATTGAGTGGATATAGCCGGAACCACCAGGCGGTTTTTCATTTCCACGGTCCCAATCGTGATTGGTTTGAACAGACGCTCCATATGATGCCTCCCCGCTCATTTATCCAAATCAAATCCCCGCCGCTAAATTGCGGGCAAAAGCCCTGGCGCGCAGGTCCTTCTCCGCGTTCATGAAAACAGCCCGGTAACCCAGATCCCGCTCGGCAAGCATCCCGTCAAAGACAAGAGAGGAATGCTTGCAGTAGCGCCTGATTCCCTCCTCAAACAGATCCGCACCCCGCTCGGGCCGGTAGCCGCAGGTGGTGAGGATGGCCACGTGTTTTCCCGCCCAGAGGGCGGGGCCCTTTTCCTCGCCGTAATATTTGTTCATACCATACATCAGCCGGTCCAGGGCCGCTTTCATGGGTGCAGTGCAGTACCAGCTATAGATGGGGCAGGCCAGCACAATAGCATCAGCGGCGCGGACCTCGTCAAAAACCTGCTGCATATCGTCCTGGAACCGACAGCCGAAGTGGTTCCAGTCCTTTTGGCAGCTCCGGCAGGCGGTGCAGCCCTTGATGTCCATGTCGTAAAGCCAGAGCACACCCACCTCATGGCCTGCGGTCCGTAGCTCCTCCACAAAGGGAGACAGGATGGCGTTGGTATTGCCATTCTTGCGAGGGCTGCCCATCAGCACGGTGAATTTCATGGCGGTTCTTCCTCCCTTCCCGTGATTCATTGCGGCGCGGAGGCGAGCGGCTGCCGTCCCCCCGCTTCGCTTCCACGCCGGTCTTGCTGGATCTATCTCAAAAGCTCCTTGGCAATAACAATTTTCTGGACCTCGCTGGTGCCCTCATAAATGCGCTGAATCCTGGAGTCCCGGTAGATGCGCTCAATCGGGTAGTCCTTCATATAGCCATAGCCGCCGTGGATCTGGAGGGCGAGATCGACAACGTAGCTGCACGTTTCTCCCGCGTAATACTTGGCCATAGAGGCCAGCTTGCTCACCGGTTCGCCCCGATCCATAGCGTCGGCGGCCCGGAGCGTGAGCAGCCAAGCGGCCTCGGTCCGGGTGGCCATATCGGCCAGATACCAGCGAATCCCCTGGTTGCGGGAAATCGATTTTCCAAACTGGATACGATCTTGGGAATATTGAATGGCCTCGTCCAGCGCACCTCGGGCAAAGCCCACGGACATGGCGGCCATGCTGATCCGGCCCCCGTCCAAGCCGCTGAAGGCAATGTTGAATCCATCGCCCTCCTTGCCCACGATAGCGCTGGCCGGAACGCGGCACTCGTCAAAGGACAGCTCGGAGACCGCCGCGCCGCGCACGCCCAGCTTGTCCTCTGTCTTGCCGACCGTAAAGCCGGGCGTACCGCGGGGGACCAGAAAAGCGGTGGCTCCACCGTGGGTGCCTTTCTCCGGATCGGTCATGGCAATCACCACCACAAACTCCCCTTCTTCGGGCCCCATATTGCTGATAAAGCACTTGGACCCGGTGATGACATAATCCTCTCCGTCTTTCACCGCCTTGGTTCTGATCCCGCTGGCATCGGAGCCGGCGTTGGGCTCGGTCAGGGCAAACGCCCCCAGCTTTCCCTCCGCAATCATGGGCAGATATTTGGCCTTCTGTTCTTCGCTGGCGTTATGCTGCACGATGTCATTCACCAAGAGCTGCGTGGAAAAGATTTCGCAGGTGGAACCGCAGCAGCTGGCCACCTCGGCAATGGCCAAAACCTTGGACACAGTGTCCATTCCAGCTCCCCCGTATTCCTCGGAAATATTCAACCCCATCACGCCCATCTCCGCCAGCTCCTTGATGGACTCTGCAGGATATCTGCCGGTCTTGTCAATCTCCTCGGCGCGGGACTTCAAGACCTTCTGTGCATAGTCCCGCACCATTTCCTGGATGGAACGCTGTTCTTCGGTAAAAGAAAACACGATTAATCACTCCCACTCCAAATTTTGATTGTCAGATTTGCCGTCCCCGGCTCTCTCTGCGGCCTCCCGCGCCCGCAGGATAGCCTGAACCGCCTGCTTTAGAGGTGTCCAATGGCATAGGGAAAAAGATGGGCTCTGGTTGCGCAACGCATCCGGGTTCACGCACTGCTGCTGGCAGCCGTTTAAAATCAGCAGGAAGTGGTATCCCTGTCCCTCCTGGACCGGGGCGAAGGAGATGCCGGAGCCGCATCCGCGCTGAATGGCCCGCAGCGCGGCGGCCCGGTCATACCTGAGCTGGCAACCGCCGCAGTATTTCACCCCCACCCGATATGCGCTGGACACAGGCTCTTCCGCGCTGCCGCGCACCATTTTTACTCCCCGGCCGGAGCCTCGCCAACCGCTTGCCCAATGCCGGCCAGCCGCTTCGCCAGCCCCTGCTTGACGGCCAGGTTGGCATAGCGGGCGATATTGATCTTTTGTGCGGCAGGGGAACCGGCGCCGTGCATGGACTCGGTCAGATAGCCAACGGCGCCTGCGCCGCGGGTCATGCTCTCAATCAGCCGCAGAGCCCGCACTTTGTCCTCAGCACGGACGCCCTTGGCACCTTGCAGGTATTTGCGCAGATAATCCCCGGTTTCCGGATTCTCAAAGTCTGCCTGGGAGGGTACGGTTACCAGCAGACCGCCGGCAATCTCCTCCGCAAGGTGGCAAATCTCATAGGGATAGCGGGTGACGTTGAGCTTACAGATGTTGGCCAGCATGGGGTCGATCATCCAGTTTCCGGCGGGCATCTGGTGGCCGGCCGCAGAGCTGGCCACGCCGCAGGCCCACAGCGTCTCGTTCAGGTGGCTCATCTCGATCAGCTTATCCTTGATATGAGCTGCCTTCTCCGTGCCGGAATACTCGGAAAACAAGCTGCACGCACCGATGAGCACATCGCCGGTCCCCGGTTTGCAGCCACCGTAGCTGTTGCGGTGATAGGTAGCAAAGCGATCCACCAGGATACCCGCGAAATCAGTCTCGCCGTTGAGAAAGATCCGTTCGTTGGGCACAAAAACATGGTCAAAGACGCATACTGCCTCGATTCCTCCATACTGGGCATTGCCCAGATCCATCTTACCGCTGTAGAGCTTCCGCAGATCGCACGAATTGTGGTCGATGATCAGGGTAATACCGGGCGCGTCCATGGGAATGGCGCAGGAGATGGCGTAGTCCTTGCAATCCGGCTTCAAGGACATAGTGGGCATGACGAAGATCTCGTGGGCGTTGACACAGCTGGTCAGATGCAGTTTGGCACCATTGATGACCACGCCGTCCTCCCGACGCTCCACCACATGGAGAAACAGGTCCGGGTCAGCCTGATCCAAGGGGCCCTTGCTCCGATCGCCCTTTGGATCGGTGATGCCGGCGCAGACGTACAGATCCTTGTGCTGGACCGTTTTGAACCACTCCAAAAAGTTCTGATGATAATGGGTGCCATACTTTGCGTCAATGTCGTAGGTGGTGCTGAATAGGGCGTTGGCGCCATCCATAGTGACGCAGCGCTGATAGCACATACCGGTGCGCTGACCCATCAGGCGCTGCATCTGAACCTTCTTCATGAGGTCTTCCTTGTCCATGTCGATGTGATTGAACCGATTGACCTTCTCGCCGATCAAGTGGGAGTGAGCAGTCATCAGGTCCTCATACTCCGGATTCTGGGCCATTTCATAGGTCTCGATGATGCAGTTCATGGAGGGTCGAAGAACGGGGTGATCCACCGTGTTCTCAACCCTTTTCCCCATGTAATAGACGCTGCGCTTCATGGCGCGAATGCTCTCAATATATTGCTCTTTTGTCATCAAAGCCATGGTGTCAAGTTCCTTTCATTTTTTGCCCTGGGAGGGCACTGATTTTTTTTGCAACGCTCCGGCTGGTTAAACAATGACAACGCCATCGTGCGCCCACCGGTCGATCTCATCCTGGGTATAACCGTAATCGAGCAGCACCTCCCGGGTGTCCGCGCCAATGCGCCGGGATGTATGGCCTTCAAATTCAGGCAGGCCGACGCTGTCCAGCCGCATGGGGAGGGATACCTGGGTATGGTAGTTCCCGCTGGGATAACGGACCTTCCGTAGAGCGTGGCAGGCCCAGGCCTGTTCATCGTTCAGTACGTCTTCGAAAGAGAACAGCTTCTCACAGGGAAAGTCGTCCGCCTGGAACAGTTCCAGCCACTCGTCTGCTGTGCGCTTGGCAAGCCCTTCTTCGATGATGGCCACCACCTCGCCGGTGCGGTTCTCCGCCTGGAGCTTGCCCCAATCGCAGTAACGGGGATCGTCCACCAGGTCCTCCCGGCCAATCAGCTTCATCAGCCGGTTATAGAACCAGTCATAGGTGGGGCCGCACAGCTGGATCCACATTCCGTCACTGGTGCGGTAGGTGTTAGAAGTCGGGGTAGGCGCCTCCCTGCGCAGGTTGGGATAGTGATTACCGCCCTCGGTGCCCATGATCGCCCAGTTGGCCATGAACAGGGCCGTCGCATACAGGTTACCCACCACCCGGTCGCCTACGCCAGTCTTTTCCCGGCCGATCAGCGCTGCCAGTGTGGCAGCGCACAGGCCCATGGCCTGCTGGAAATCCCCGTAGGACGGGATGGGATTAATTGGCTCGCCGCCGGCTTGGGCCAGGCTGCCCGTGATGCCGCCCCGGGCACCGTAGGCGGTGATGTCGAAGCCACCCACGTCCTTCATGGGGCCCTCGTCTCCGAAACCGGTGGAGCGCACATAGATGATGCGGGGATATTTTGCGTGGATGGTCTCCCAATCCACGCCGATGTGTCTGGCGCTGGCCTCCCGGAAGTTGAGGATCATAACATCTGCCGTCTCCAGCATCCGGTCAAGAATGGCCCGGCCTTCGGAGGTTTTCAAATTGATGCTGGTAAACTTTTTGAACATGCTGGTAGTATCAAAGCAGGGATTTTCGTCGTCTCCCAAAATTGGTATCTTACACATCGCGCCGTTCCGGCGGTTTCCGTCGCCAATGGCGGTCTCGACTTTAATGACCTGAGCGCCCCACTCGCCCATAATGCGCCCCACTGCGGGGGCGGCGGCAAACTGGGACAGGTCAATAACCTTAATGCCATCCAGGGGTTTCATAATGTTTACCTCCATGATCTCCAGACTACCTTCCAGTGAAGGGGGCCGGTTCCCGCTTCTCCAAAAACGCCCGATAGGCTTCCTTCCGGTCCTGTGTGTCCTGGAGCTGGCACCGCAGGCCCATTTCCATCTCCGAGCTTAGCTTCGAGTCAGACCAATATCCGGCGTTAAGCGCTATTTTTCCGTATTCCACCGTCAGCGGCGCCCGGGCCGCAATCTTGTCCGCCATGGCCATGACGGTGTCCATCAGTTTCTCCGGCGGGACCACCTGCTGAACCAGACCATAGGAATATGCCTCCGAGGCGGTGATATGGCGGCCGCTGAAAACCATCTCCTTAGCCCGGGCTAGACCCACCAGCATAGACAGCCGGTGGGTTCCGCCCAAGGCGGGGATGGAGGCGAGGTTGATCTCCGGCAGGCCCATCTTCGCCTTTTCTGACGCGATGCGCACGTCGCAAGCCATGGCCAGCTCCAAGCCACCGCCCAAAGCATATCCGTTGATGGCGGCGATAACAGGAGTCCGGAACCTTTCGATCTGGTTCATCAGCTCATGTCCGGAGCGGAGGAACTGATGCTCCTGGCGCACGTCGTTGTCGATCTCATCGCTGACATCGGCGCCGGCGATGAAGGCACGACCGGCACCTATGACCACCACGCAGTGTACTTGACAGTCTTCATCCATCACACGAAACACGTCGGATAGCTCCCGGATTACTTGAACATTCAAGGCATTGAGCACTTTGGGGCGGTTGATGGTGATCACGCCGACGCCGCCGGTTTTCTCATATTGTATCGTGCTGTACTCCATTGGGTATGTTCCCCTTTCTTCCCGAAGCGCGCCGCTGCTCAGTAGCGTTTGCTCAGTTCGCGGCCAATTACAATTTTTTGAATTTGCTGGGTGCCCTCCAGAATTTGAAGGATCTTGGAATCCCGGTAGAGCTTTTCCACCGAATATTCCTTGCTGTAGCCGTAACCGCCCAGGACCTGAATGGCGTCCTGCGACGCCTTGACACAGCCGTCGCAGGCATAGAGCTTGGCGGCGGAGGCAATCACCCGTATATTGGGGTCGTTGACCTCAAACGCGCGCATGCCCTTCTGAACCAGAGCGCGGCTGGCCTCCAGCGTGACAGCCATGTCTGCCAGCATCGCCGTAACCATCTGATGGTCAATGATTGCCTTGCCAAATACCTTCCTTACTTTGGCGTATTGAACGGATTCCTCCAGTGCGCGGCGGGTGATGCCTGTGGCTAGGGCGGCGACCTCCAGGCGCCCCAGGTTCAGCGTCCCCAGGGCCACGTGCATTCCCTTGCCCTCCACGCCCAGCAGGTTGCCGACGGGGATGCGCACGTCATTAAAGGCCACGCTGGCCGTGTTGGACAAGCGCATGCCCATTTTGTTTTCACTCTTGTCCACGGTGATGCCAGGCAGACCGCCAGGCACGATGAAGGCACTGACTCCGTCCTTTCCTAATGCCTTATCCCTGGTGGCAAATACCATGTAGATGTTGGCGTAGGCGCCCAGCGTGGCAAAGCATTTGGTACCGTTGATGACGTACTCGTCTCCCTCGCGCCGGTATGAGGTGAGGAGGGCGGAGGCGTCGGAGCCGCTGTTCGCCTCGGTGAGGGCCCAACAGCCGAACCCGCCGTTCATAATAATGTCGGCCACCATCTGCTGCTGTTCCCGGGTACCGTACATCACCGCGGCCTTCAGGGGCTGGACCGTGGAGGTCAGCAGCGTCATGCCAAATCCGGCATCCCAATAGCCCGCTTCCTCATAGATCATCGCCATCGTAGTGTGGTCCAGACCAGCGCCTCCCAACTCCTCCGGAATCTCCAGCGTGTGCAGACCCAGCTCAAACGCCTTCTTATAGGTTTCCAGGGGGAAATGTCCCTCCTCATCCCACTTGTTCTTATATGGCTCGACTTCTTTGCGCATGAAATCAGCCATTAGTTTTTTGAACTCGAGCTGTTCCTCTGTATAGAGCACACTCATGCATATCCCATCCTTTCAAAGACATCAATAGCGATTTGGTCAAAACTTCATGATGTAATTACAATATAAGACAAAAATAATTGCAATTGCGGCTTCCCGCGGGCCAGAAGCGGGTGACAAAGGAGGGCTTTCTCCCCGCATCCGGCCCGCAGCCGGACTAACCAAATATCAAGTTTGGCAGCGCAGTGACCAACGGCGGGAATACCGCCACCAGCAGGGCGGCGATCAGCAGCACGCCGATCATGACCCAGATTTCCTTTAGGAAGCTCTGGGTTTTGATATGACAGACCTTACAGGTGAGGAACATCCCCACGCCAACGGGGGGTGTGTACAGGCCAACAGTGACCACCAGGGCCTCCAGCACGGCGAATTGGACCAGATCCATGCCGATCTTGTTGCAAATGACCATGAGGATTGGCGTCATAATGATCATAATGGCGGTGGTCTCCAGCAGCATGCCCAGTACAAGGATGATCAGCATCATCATCAGGATGACGACGTAATAGTTGCTGGACAGCGACAGCAGCGCCGACGCAGCGCGCTGGGGAAGCTGCTGCTGCGTGATCACCATGCCGAATACGGAGGCGCAGGCGATGATGAACATGGTGCTGGAACACAGCACCGCAGTTTCCTTGATGCACCGCCAAAACTGCTTGAGGGAAATGTTGCGGTAGAAAATAAAGCCCAGAAAAATAGCGTACAGGGTGGCCATGCAGGCGGACTCGGTGGGGGTAATATAGCCGTTGAGGAATCCGCCGATGAGGATGACGGGCATCAGCAGCGCTGGAATGGCCTTGACAAAGGCGCGGAAACGCTCCTTCCAGCACACTTTGGGGTCCCTGGGGTAGTTGCGCTTTTTGCTGATATAGGCCACGTAGATCATCAGGCCAAGCACCACGGTCAGTCCTGGGACGATTCCGCCAATCAGGATCTTGTTGATGGACACGCCCATGATGGAGCCGATCAGCACCAGCGGCACGCTGGGAGGGATAATTGGGCCCACCGCAGACGAGGCGGCCGTGATGGCACCGGCAAACGGCCGGTCAAAGCCCACCTTCTCCATGGCACGCACCTCAATGGGGCCGACGGAGGAGATGTCGTTGACGGCGGTGCCGGACATGCCCGCCATGACCATGGAGGTGACGATGTTGACCTGCGCGAGACCGCCGGGCAGATGGCAGACCAGCTTATGGGCAAAATCGAAAATCTTGTCGCCGACTTTGGTCTCATTCATCAGGTTGCCGGCCACCATGAAAAAGGGAATAGCGAGCAGGGTGAACGAATCCAGGCCGTTGACGATTTTTTGGGCAATGGAGATATTGGTGTTGGTGCCGTCGATGAGCAACATCATGACGGAAGAGCCGCCTAGGACAAAGGCCACAGGAACTCCCACTAGAATGAGCGCTAGGAACAGGACCCATGCCAATGCGATCACGAGGGCCGCCCCCCCTTCTTCCTTTCATCCAGCTCGGCCAGAGTGACGGACTCATCCACCAACCCGGTGGCGGTGGTGTCCTCCCGTTTGCCGAGGATGATCAAAATCGTTTTGACGATGTCGGCCAGGTCAAACAGGGCCAGCAGCAGCCCGCCCACAGGGAGCGCCGCGTACACCCAGACCCGGGGTATCCCCGAGGCGGGCGAGCGGAAACGCTGAATCTTGGGGTCCATGCACACCTGCACGCCAAACACCAGCAGATACAGGCAGAACGCTAAAATAAACAAATCGCTGAACAGGTGGACAAACTGGCGCACTTTGGGGGGGAACTTGCTGTAGAACAGGTCCACCATCAGGTGCTCGCCCCGATGCAGAACCACGGGCGCAGCCAGGAACGTCAGCCAGATCAGCAGATACTTGGCGAACTCCTCTGTCCATGGGGCGGTGAACTTCAGCGACGGGATGAGTTTAGGCAGATTGCGGACCACGATCTGCACGGTGACACATGCTACAATGGCCAGCATGAGCGCACCGGACAGGTTGCTCAGGAAACCGGCCGCTTTTTTGATGGCGTTGTCAATTTTATTATACATAGCATAAGCCTTTCTTCTGCGGGGCAAAAAAGACTGAGCCGCCGCAATCAGTAATCCAGATTCAAAATGGACTGATACAGATCCTCAGTGAAGTAACCTGCGTCCACAAAGGCCTTGTAGACGCTGGCGGAAGCCTCGCGGAACGCATCAGTATCAATCTGGTCGTTGCGGATGACCGTGACGCCAGCTTCCTCAAAGGCTTTCCAGGCAGTCTCAGAGGCATCCTGGAACTGTTCCCACATGAATTGGTTGAAATCGGCGGAGGCCTTGTCCATTACCTCACGCTGCGCGTCTGTCAGGGATTCGTACCAGCTGTTGTTACAGGTCAGCAGGCAGGTGACCGCCATGTGGTTGGTCTCGGAGGCGCTGGTCAGGATGTCTTGGAAGTTCCCGGAATGGAATTCGGTGATTGAGTTCTCCGCGCCCTGAGCGGCGCCGGTGGACAAAGAGGTGTACAGCTCAGACCAGGAAATGGTAACCGGTGTGGCGCCCATGTCCTCGATCCACTGCATATTTGCCTTGGACTCTGGGCTGCGGATGGTCATGCCTGCCATATCGGAGGGAGCGTAAATGTCGTTAGACATGCTGACGACAGAGCGGAAGGGACGGTAGCAGTAGCCCATGATCCGCGTATCGATGTTTTCAATCATACTGTTTCGGATCTCCTGGATGGCGTCACTGTCGCCCTCCAGGAAGGCGCGCATATGATCATAGTCTTTGAACAGGAAGGGCATTCCCACCACCTGACAGATTGGATCCAGATTAGCATAGACGTCGAAACCGACGGACATGCCCATCTCGATGGTGCCCATGGAAACGCCCTCCAGCATCTCTAGGGAGTTTCCAAGCTGAGAGGCAGGATAATACTGGACCTCCATGGACCCGTTGGAGTATTCCGCCACCTTCTCCTGAAACAGCAGGCCGGCCTGATACTCATACGCGTCAGGGTTTGCGGAGGTGATGGATGCGAGCCGGATAATCAGCTTGTCATCGGACGGTTCGGATGACTCGGCGGGCGGGGCGCTGCCGAGAGCGGAAGTGGGCTCAGCGCTGGATCTGCTGGATGTGTTGCTGCAGCCGAACAGGCTCAGGCAGAGGATCACGGACAGCAGGACAGACATCTTTTTCTTCATGTAAAACCACTCCTCCTAAAATTTGATAAGAAACATCAGACATAAAACGACTCTCTTATCTGCGCCTAATATAACACATCAATGTTAGAATGTCAATATTATGTAGTTATATAGTAAATATTGTCGGAAGGCGGGAAGTAATTTAATTGTAGAAAACGCTAAATAAATCCGAATATGAACGAAATATAATTATATTTTAACTAAAAACTGACCCAAAAATTGCACATCGCCCCAAATGTGCCAGACTATTTTGTAGTTACATAATGGATTGACAAATTTATTTAATCTATCTATACTGTATATCAGTACCCTCGGAGATACAAACTTGCCACGGTCGCAGTGGCGGAAAGGGAAGTGTAATACAATGAACCGCATTAAGCTTCAAGTGGGTGAGACCTTTCAGTTCACAAAAACATTTACGGAGACAGATGCCTACCTCTATGCCGGAATCAGCGGAGATTTTTATCCGCTTCATATCGATGAGGAATACGCAAAAACGACTCCTTTTGGCACGCGACTCGTACATGGCTGCCTGACGTTCTCCCTGGCCTCCACCGTAAGCGGCCAGGCGGCCAAGAAAGGGGCGGTATCGCTGGGCTACGACCACCTTCGTTTCCTGAAACCGGTCTATTACGGCGATACGGTCACCGCGGTCTACACCATTGTGGAAAAGGATGAGGACCGGATGCGCACAAAAGCCCGGTGCGAGATGACCAATCAGCGGGGAGAAATGGTGCTGACCTGCGAACATTTCTTAAAATTTTTTTAATGCGCGCACATGCCATGCATGGGAAAGCCCGGTTTGAACCGGGCCTTCCCATTTTTTGTAAAGCAGACGAGAATAAGTACCCTATCCTGGTTCAAATGGCACTTGATATTTTTCGATTTATAGTATAATATCAAAATGACAAAGTGACATACATCTATTAAAGTATTAAAAGGGTCCCGGCCCGCCCGTGGTGGTGTAGGTGTGGCAAAGGAGCGCCCGCATACAGCTTGGAGGTCAGATTTATGGCGTTTTCCAATCACACTGTAGATAAAAACTCACCAATTCCCTTATATTTCCAGCTCAAGCAGATCATCCTCGCCGAGTTGAAATCCGGAGCGCTCCAGACCAATGACAAGCTTCCCACCGAGGCGGAGCTGTGTGAAATATACGGACTGAGCCGCACTACGGTGCGTCAGGCGGTGTCGGAGCTGGTCACCTCCGGACATCTTTTCAAGGAGAAAAACCGGGGGGTATTTGTGGCTGCGCCGCGCGCAAAGGTCGATTCACTTTACGCGACCCACTATTACAATGAAGAGGCGAAGGCTGCAGGGTTCACACCCGCCTGCAAGATCAACACTATGGACTTCATCCCGGCCACGGAGAAGGTGGCCAAGGCGCTCCAATTAAAAGTGGGCGACGAAGTAATCTACCTCGAAAAATGGTGCTATGCCAACGAGACCCTGGTCAGCATCAGCGACTACTATTTTGTCAGTCCTCTGTGTACCTGTGTGATGGAGGAGAGCGCGTACCGACATCACTCCGCCTATGAACTGCTCAACGCACAGCCCAATACCAAGATTGGGCGCATTTCCAAAACGATCACCGCTTACAACGCTGCGCCAGAGGAAGCCAAGCGGTTTAATATCGCGATTGGGTCCGCGTTGATCCTTTCCGAGGATATCGGCTACGCGTTGAACACCGGGCTCCCCATTTCTTACGAGCACGTCTGCCTGGTGGGTTCCCGAACGTATATCACTTGGGATTTTTCCGGCAATCTACCCGCCAGCATGGAATAGAGCTTTCTCGGTCCGCGCAGCAAGCGAGCGGCTTCTTGGCGCAGCGCACAAAATGTTCCTGAATCAGTCTGCAATGTATCGCGATACCGGCAGCTGATAAGAAATGGTATAAGAGGAACGAGACAATCTCTTTCGCCATTCGAGTCCCTTCGGAAGAACCAAAAAGGAGTCCTGTAACTGCAAGGGTTACAGGACTCCTTTTTGGTTCTTCGGGGGCTGTTTTTCCGTGTCGCATGTTTTGCGGTCATCCAGCGCCGGCTTTTCCAGGAAAGCGCATTTCGTTCTGGCGGACCCGCTGCAGGCGCGGCACTTCCGCCTCCCGGTTGCGTTTATTCCCCCCAACATTACAGCTGGCGCTTTACAGCAATCGGTTTATGATCAAAATCAATATCAGGCCATTATAGGACTTTCTGGTATGAGGATTTTATTCCCTGCCCGAATGGAGCTGCTGCGGCGCTTTTGACAAAGTGCCCTCAAGGCGTAAAGTATGGTAAAGGAAAGAAGCAATATAGGGGATGGAATGCAATGGTAACCATAGAGGATTTCGTACCGGAAAACCACGAGAAGGAACCACCCAATAAATCCAGTTTCTGGGAGGGAAGGTCCAGGATCAGCGGATACAGGGGGGAAGTTCCCTCCCAAATTCCCTGGTTCACTGTCCCGCCTCTTTTTCCCAGTATATCACTTTTTTCCACGTGGAGGGATTATTCAGCGGCTCCTTATCT
The DNA here is from genome assembly GCA_902492005.1 of uncultured Eubacteriales bacterium. Lineage (GTDB taxonomy): Bacteria > Bacillota > Clostridia > Oscillospirales > Oscillospiraceae > Intestinimonas. Next base: position 45,218 of record CABUJV010000004.1, on the reverse strand, counting down.
TTGGCCTTGTACTGGTATGAGGCTGGGAGAACCGCTGGGGCTAAGTAGGGATAAGGTAGGGGTAAAATCCAAAAGGGACTGCCGCTATTAAGCGGCAGTCCCCAGCGCTTCCGAGGGTTTCTGAATCTCACACGTTGAAGCGGAACAGGACGATATCCCCGTCCTGCATGACGTAGTCCTTGCCCTCGCTGCGGACCAAGCCCTTTTCCTTGGCGGCGTTCATGCTGCCGTTGGCCACCAGGTCGTCGAAGGAGACCACCTCGGCCCGGATGAAGCCCCGCTCGAAGTCGGTATGGATCTTGCCGGCGGCCTGGGGGGCCTTGGTGCCCTTTTGGATGGTCCAGGCCCGGCACTCGTCCTCGCCGGCGGTGAGGAAGGAGATGAGGCCCAGCAGGGCGTAGCTGGCCTTGATGAGCCGGTCCAGTCCGGACTCGGGGATGCCCAGGTCGTCCAGAAACAGCTTTTTCTCGTCGGGCTCCAGCTGGGCGATCTCGGCCTCCAACTGGGCGCAGACGGGGATGACCTGAGCCTCCTCGCCGGCAGCCACGCCCGCCACCTGCTGATAATAGGCGTTGTTGTGGTAGTCGGAGAAGCCCGCCTCGTCCAGGTTGGCGGCGTAGATGATGGGCTTGAGGCTGAGGAGCTCGGAGGTGGCGATGAGGGCGGCGTCGTCCTCGCCGCACTCATAGGAGCGGGCGGACCTGCCCTCGTTGAGCCAGTCCTGAAGGCCCTGGAAGACCTCGGCCTCGTGGGCGGCCTTCTTGTCGCCGGTCCGGCCGGCCTTGGCGCACTTGTCGATGCGGCGCTGGACCATCTCCATGTCGGCCATAATGAGCTCGATGTCGATGATCTGAATGTCCCGCAGGGGGTCCGTGGAGCCCTCCACATGGATGACGTTGGGGTCGTCGAAGCAGCGGACCACGTGGACGATGGCGTCGGTGGCCCGGATGTTGGACAGGAACTTGTTGCCCAGACCCTCGCCCTTGGAGGCCCCCTTCACCAGACCGGCGATGTCCACGAACTCCACCACGGCGGGGGTGGTCTTTTTGGGCTTGTGGAAGTCGGAGAGCCAGTCCAGGCGGCTGTCGGGGACGGCCACCACGCCCACGTTTGGGTCGATGGTGCAGAAGGGGTAGTTGGCGGACTCGGCGCCCGCGTTGGTGATGGCGTTGAACAGGGTCGACTTGCCCACGTTGGGCAGACCCACGATGCCTAATTTCATCGGCAGAACCCTCTTTTCCGTTGATTCGCCCTGACATTATATATGATGGCGGGGGAAAATACAAGGCTCGCGGCGAAATTGAGGGGCGGAGCGCGGGGGGTTACCCGCCGTCGGCGTACCGCTCTTCGGTATCCTGCTGGGCGCTTTTCAGGATGTCCTCTGCGGCGCCGTAGTTCCGGGCCTGGAGGGCGGCCACTGCGTCGGTGACCCGGTTGAACAGATAGGTGTAGAGGGTTTGATAGTCCGGCATATTGAGACCTCCTTTATATATCATTAAAAGAATATATTGAAAGAGATAAATTGTCAATGGGAAATATATATCATATGCTCCATATTGAGATAAGGAGATATGATATGAAACGGGTTCGGCTAAAATTGAAGGAATATCTGGATGGCAGGGGCATCACGCGGTATGCGCTGGCAAAGCAGACGGGCCTGACCTATCCGCTGGTGGACCGCTACTATAAAAATCAGCTTTACCGATATGATGCGGAGACGCTCAACCGGATCATCACCGCGCTGGACTGCGACCTGACCGACATCCTGGAGGTCGTGGAGACCGGCGAAGCCTAAGGGCCCGCGGGAAAACAGACGTTTTCCCGCGGGCCCTTACGTGTTATACTGGGAATATCACAAAACCATACAGGAGGGATCGCTATGGAGACCACCGCGCAAGTACACGCCCGCCTGTCCGCCCTGCCCCGGGCGGCGCTGGGCTTTTTTCCCACCCCCTTCCACCGGGCGGAAAACCTGTCCCGGGAGCTGGGCGTCGATCTGTGGCTCAAACGGGACGACCTGACCGGCATGAGCCTGTTCGGCGGCAACAAGGTCCGCAAGCTGGAGTATGTGCTGGGGGAGGCCCGGGCCCGGGGCTGCGACACCGTGGTCAGCTACGGCGCCACCCAGTCCAACTGCGCCATGCAGGTGGCCACCGCCTGCCGCCGGCTGGGGATGCGGCCTATTCTGTATCTGGTGGACCTCATGGAGCCCGCTGAGCTGCGGGCCAACCTCCTGCTGGACCATGTGCTGGACGCCGAGGTCCATCTGGTCCCCCTGAACGGCGGCACGGAGGAGAAGGCCGAGGAGGAGGCCGTCCGCCTGGGCCGGGCCCACATGGCCCGCCTGGAGGGGGAGGGGCACATCTGCTGCGAGGTGCCCATGGGGGCCGCCCAGCCCCTTGGCTCCGCCGGCTTCATCGGCGGCTGGGCCGAGCTGCTGGACCAGTGCCGCGGCCAGGGCGTCGCGCCGGACTACCTGTTCCTGGGCACCGGCACCGGCGGCACTCTGGCCGGGCTGGCCGCAGGGCGGAAGCTGATGGGCGGGCCGGAGATCGTGGCCGTCAACGTCAGCCCCAAGGACGAGGGCTACCCCGCCCGCACGGCGGAGCTGGGCACCGGGGCCCTGCGGGCCGTCGGTTCGGACGAGACCCTGCGGCCGGAGGACTTCCGGACCGACCTGGGCTACTACGGCGCGGGCTACGAGGCGCCCGCCCCCGCCGCCACTGCCGCCATCCGGCGCCTGGCCCGCACCGAGGGCATTCTGGTGGACCCGGTGTACACCGGAAAGGCCCTCTCGGGGCTCATCGACTACGCCGAACAGGGAAAGATCCCCCAGGGCTCCACCGTGGTGTTCTGGCACACCGGCGGGGCCACCGCCCTCTTTGCCGAGCCGGAAATGGTGGGCCCGGTGGCGGGCGAAAGGGCCCTGTAAGCCCCGTTCGGCACGAAAGGATTGCAAACGACGGGAAAATGTGCTAAAATCCCTTTGTTATGCGGATATATCGGAACCTTTTCAGAGCCGCCCGCACACAAAGGAGGAAACGATCCATGACGCGCACGCGCAGACGCATCCTGTCTCTGTGTCTGACCCTGGCGCTGGTGGCGGGGGCTACGGCCGCCGCCGTCCAGGCCGCCTCGGGTGAGCCGGAGCAGACGACGCAGCCCGAGCGGGGGACCATGACCTATACCGAGCCCATCGCCCCCCAGTACGAGGCCGCCAAGCTCTTCTCCGAGGGCCTGGCCGCCGTCCGCCAGGCGGGCAAGTGGGGCTATATCGCCACTGGCGGCGAGACCGCCATCCCCTTCGAGTACGACTTCGCCTGCCCCTTCAGCGAGGGCAAGGCCGTGGTGGGCCGGGAGGAGGAGACCGGCCTGGCCCTGGGCTTCGTGGACCACGACGGAAGCTATACCCCCTTCACCGGCTGGGGCAAGCCCCTGCTGGTCCAGTCGGAGGACTGGCAGGCCGACACCGACTGCTATTTCTACAACGGCCATGTCCGCCTGCCCGCCGGCGCCGGCTGGGCCCTGTACGACGCCGAAGGGCGGGCCATGGGCGCCCAGCTCATCCCCCTGCACACCATGACCGAGGGGCTGACCCCCGGCTACTCCGCCTCCGCCCGGCTGGGCCGGGGCTATGTGGACCGGGACGGCCAGACCGTCCTCTACTGGGACGGGCCGGAGTACTTCGGCGTTCCCGTTACCACCGCCGACGGCCTGCGGGCCCAGAGCTACCGCTTCGTCAGCGGGGTGCTGCCCTTCAACCAGGGGCTGGCCCCCGTGTGGCAGGGCACCGCCGACGCCGCCCAGGACTGGGCGGTCACCTATCGCCTGGGCTTCATCGATCAGGCCGGGGAATGGGCCATCCAGCCCGCCTACACCAACTGCTTCGTCTCCGGGTCCGACGCCGCCTGGGAGGTCTTTGGCGAGACCGGCTTGGCCATGGTCCAGAACGAGGCGGGGCTCTACGGCGCCATCGACAAGACCGGCCGGACCGTCCTGCCCTTCCAGTACCAGGAGCTGTGGCCCTACAGCGAGGGCCTGGCTCCCTTCCGGCTGGATGGGAAGTACGGCTATCTGGACCCATCCGGGCAGACGGCCATCCCAGCCCGGTATGAGCGGGCCACCGGCTTCTCGGGCGGCTACGCCGCCGTGTACGACGGGGAGCGGGCCTTCCTGATCGACCGGCGGGGCCGGGAGGTGACCGGCTCCGACAAGCTGGACACCGAGACCTACTTCCAGGAGGGGGCGGACGGCACCAAGACCGCCGTCAACCCCGGGGAGTATGTGGTCATCGAGGAGGGGGGACAGTACGGCTTCGGCCGCCTGGAGTTCCTCCCCTCCCTGCCGGAGGCCGGAGAGATGGACGCCTGGGCCTATGGCGAGGTGGTGGCCGCCGTGGAGGCGGACCTGGTGCCGGTGGAGCTCCAGTGTCTGTACCGGCAGAACATCACCCGGGCCCAGTTCTGCACCCTCATCGTCCAGGTGATTCAGCGGGCCGAGGGAACGGACATCCGGACGGTGGTCCAGGAGGAGACCGGACGGAGCCTCTACGACTGGGTGGGGGACTACCCCTTTGCCGACGCCGCCGGGGCGGACGTGACGGCGGCCTATGCCCTGGGCATCGTCAGCGGCCGGGGGGAGGGGACCTTTGATCCCTATGCCCCCATCACCCGGCAGGAGGCCGCCGCTTTCCTCTACCGGACTGCCAAGGTCCTGGGCATGGAGACGGCCGGGGCGGCGGAGAGCGCCTTTGCCGACCGTGACCAGGTGGGGGTGTGGTTCCGGGACGCGGTGGCCTTTGCCGCCAGCCGAGGCGTTATGGGCAGCACCGGGGCAGACCGCTTCTCTCCCCTGGCGGGCTACACCAGGGAACAGTCCTTCGTCACCGTCCACCGGCTGTTTCAGGCCCTGGCGGAGGAAGAATAGCACAGGAAAAGGACCTCTGACGCCGGTCAGAGGTCCTTTGTTTTGTCCAGCGCGGCCAGAAGGGCCTGTACCTGCCGGGGAGAGCGCAGCACCGCGGTCTTTTCGGGGTACTGCGCCGCGATTTCGCGGTAGTGCCGCCGGACGTCCGGCGTGCGGCCCTCCCACAGGACCCAGCGGAGGAAGGCCCAGTCCAGCTTCTCCACACAGCCAGGGGCCATGCTCTCCCGGGACCGGCCGCGGTTGCGCAGATACCGCCGGACCACCCGGGGCAGGCACACCCGCCGGGGGAAGTCCAACAGGATGATGCGCTCGGCCTCGGCCAGCCGCCGGGCCTGGTGGAAGCCGGTGTAGTTGCCGTCGATGACCCAGGCGCGCTCCCGGTCCAAAAAGTCCGCCGCCAGGGCCCGCGCCTCCTCTCGGTCCCGTTCCACCCACCCGGGCAGAAATTGGAGGGTGTCCAGGTGGAGGACCGGGCAGCCCAGCTGGGCCCCCACCTCCGCCGCCAGGGTGGACTTGCCCGACCCGCTGTAGCCCAGCACGGCGATCTTCATGCCGGGACCCCCTGTTCCGCCATGGAGCCGGAGCGCCGGGGGCCTGGCTTGAGGCAGACGATCCGGAGGGCGGAGGCCGACGGAGCGGCCAGCCCGGTGCGGAGCGGGGTGGGACGGACAGGCCCTTCGGTGAGAAGCCGCTCAGGGGACATGCGATCACCTCGTTTCCATCGGTTTCAGAGAAGGCGGGCGGCAAACGGCCGCCCGCCGCTTTAGTTCAGCTTCAGCCCGGTGAGGTGCCGGCGGACGAGATCAAAGGCGCTGCCCGCCGCCCGGATGCGGATGCTCTCCCGCACGCCGCCCAGATGGAGTTCCCGGACATGGCAGAAGTCCGGCCCGGCCAGCGCCACGTAGACAAGCCCCACCGGATTGCCCCGGTCGTCGGGGGCGGGTCCGGCCACGCCGGTGGTGGAAACGGCCAGGTCGGCGCCCAGCACCCGGCGGGCCCCCCTGGCCATGGCCTCGGCCACCTGGGGCGACACCGCGCCGAACTGGTCCAGCAGCTCCTGGGGCACCCCCAGCACGCCGTGCTTGACCTCGTTGGTATAGCTCACCACGCCGCCCTTAAACACGCCGGAGGCCCCAGGCAGGTCGGTGATGCATTTGGCCACCAGCCCGCCGGTGCAGGACTCCGCCGCGCCCAGGGTCAGCCCCTGGGCCTCCAGCAGGGCGAAGGCCACGGCCTGGATGCTGGGCACGTCGGCGCCGTAGACCGCATCCCCCAGCAGGGCGCGCAGTTCGGCCTCCACCGGGGCGATCAGGTCCCGGGCCTGGGACTCCACCGGGGCCTTGGCGGTGATGCGCAGCTCCACCTCCCCCTCCTTGGCGTAGGGGGCCAGGGTGGGGTTGGTCATGGCGTTCATCCGGTCCCGGAGCAGAGACTCCACCGCGGACTCCCCCATGCCGAAGATCCGCAGCGAGCGGGAGAGAATGGTGCCGTCGGCCAGATTTTGCAGATAGGGCAGGACCCGGTGGGTGAACATCTCCCGACACTCCCGGGGCGGACCGGGGAGCATGACCACCCGGACCCCCTCCGCTTCAAAGGCGCAGCCGGGGGCGGTGCCCCAGTCGTTGGAGAGAACGGTGCAGCCCTCGGGCAGCATGGCCTGCTGGAGGTTGTTCTCGGTCATGGGCCGACGGGCGTGAAGCTTTTGAAAATAGGCCCGGATGCGCTGGGCCGACGCCTCGTCAAAGACCAGCTTTTTGCCGAAGGCGGCGGCCAGCACGTTCTTGGTCAGATCGTCACAGGTGGGGCCCAGGCCGCCGGTGGTGATGAGAATGTCGGCCCGCTGCTTGGCGATCTCCACCGCGGCGCGCAGCCGCTCCGGATTGTCGCCCACCACCGTGTGGTAGAAGACGTTGATGCCGACGCCGCTGAGTCCCTGAGAGATCATCTGGGCGTCGGTGTTGGCAATGTTGCCGAGGAGCAGCTCGGTGCCCACGGCGATGAGTTCGGCTGTGTGGGACATGATAAACGCCTCCGTATCGCCAACGCCGGGACGGCGGCGAGTGCCGCCGCCAAATGCGCAGCGCCAGCGAAGCATTTCTGCAGGGCGGATTCATTCCGCCCGAGGATGTGGAATCAAAGGGGACCCCGCGCGATCAGGGATCGCGTGGGGGGGTGGCGATGCTGCCGGCCGCCCTACCCGATCTTCACCCGCTCGGTGGCGTCCAGGGCCTCCTGCACCAGAGCGTCCACGTCCAAAACGGCCTCGGCGGCCTCGATCTCGTCCAGGCGGGGCCGGGTGCGGGGGTGGCGGGGGGTAAAAACGGTGCAGCAGTCCTCATAGGGGAGGATGGAGGTCTCAAAGGTGCCGATCTTCCGGGCGATGCGGACCACCTCCTCCTTGTCCATGCCCACCAGGGGGCGGAACACGGGCAGGGAGGTGACCGCTCCGGTGACCGCCATGGCGTCCATGGTCTGGGAGGCCACCTGGCCCAGGGACTCGCCGGTGACCAGAGCCCGGCAGCCGGTGCGGCGGGCCATGCCCTCGGCGATGCGCATCATGAACCGGCGCATCAGCAGGGTGAACAGCTCCTCCGGGCAGGCGCGGCGCAGCTCCTCCTGGATATGGGTGAAGGGGACCACGTGGACGATGAGCCGCCCGGTCCAGGGGGTCAGCAGCCGGGCTAGGTCCAGCACCTTTTCCTTGGCCTCGGGGGAGGTGTAGGGGTAAGAGTAGAAGTGGACCATCTCCAGGGCCACCCCCCGCTTGGCCATCATCCAGGAGGCCACCGGCGAGTCGATGCCGCCGGAGAGCAGGGACATGGCCCGTCCGCTGGTGCCCACGGGGAGCCCGCCCGCGCCGGGCTCGGGGTCGGCGTGAACAAAGGCGGCGTAATCCCGGACCTCCAGGTGGATGGTCAGATCGGGGTTATGGACGTCCACGTGCAGGTTGGGGTAAAGGTCGTCCAGCTCGCCCCCCACCCACTGGGAAAGCTGGATGGAGGTCATGGGGAAGGACTTGTCGGCCCGCTTGGATTCCACCTTGAAGGTCTTTTCCCCGGTCAGCTCGCCGGCCAGATAGGTCCGCACCGCCTCCAGCATGGCCTGCTTGGTTTTGCAGCAGGCCTTGGCCCGGCTGACGCCCACCGCGCCGAAGACCTTCTTGGCCGCGTCGTAGGCGGCGTCCATGTCGCATCCGTCGTCGAGGGGCTCGATGTAGGTGGTGGACTGGCGGGAGTAGACCCGGAACTTGCCGTGGGACTTGAGCCGCCGGGCCAGGTTGGATTTCAGCTTGTCCTCAAAGGTGTAGCGGTTGGCCCCCTTCAGGACCAGCTCACCCAGCTTTAACAGAATCATTTCAGTCATGGGTACAGGCTCCTTTGTGTGTGACGTTGGTTCAGCGCTGGAACGGTCCGCCGGCCCGGTACTGGATGGCCTCGGCCAGATGGGAGACCTGGATGGGGCCGCCGCCCTCCAGATCGGCGATGGTGCGGGCCACCCGCAGGATGCGGTCATGGCTGCGGGCTGTGAGGCCCATGCGCTCGTAGGCGCCCTTCATCACGGCCCGGCAGTCCTCGTCCAGGGTGCAGCAGGCCTGCAGCTCGGCGGGGCCCATGCGGGCGTTGCAGGCGGGACCGTCCGGGCCGAACCGGGCGGCCTGGACGGCCCGGGCGGCGTCCACCCGCCGCCGGATGGCGGCGGAGGATTCCGATTGTCCCCGGCGGGAGAGCTCCTCGTACTCCAGGGGCGGCACGTCCACATACAGGTCGATGCGGTCCAGCAGGGGACCGGACAGCCTGCCCAGATACCGCTCCACTTCCCCGGGGGAGCAGCGGCACCGGTCCGAATAGCCATACCAGCCGCATTTGCAGGGGTTCATGGCGCACACCAGCATGAATCGGGCGGGGAACACCTCGCTGCCCGCCGAGCGGGAGATCTGGACCTGCCCGTCCTCCAGCGGCTGCCGCAGGCCCTCCAGCACGTCCTTGTGGAACTCGGGCAGCTCATCCAGAAAAAGCACCCCGTTGTGGGCCAGGGAGATCTCCCCCGGCCGGGGCAGCGGGGTCCCGCCGCCGGACATGCCGGTGGCAGAGATAGTGTGGTGGGGGGAGCGGAAGGGCCGCTGGGTCAGCAGGGGCCGGTCCTTACCGGTGAGCCCCAGCACCGAGTGGATGGCGGTGGCCTCCAGGGCCTCCCGCTCGGTCATGCCGGGCAGGATGGAGGGCAGCCTACGGGCCAGCATGGACTTGCCGGAGCCGGGCGGACCCACCATGGCGATGTTGTGGCCCCCGGCGGCGGCGATCTCCAGCGCCCGCTTCACCGGGGCCTGCCCCTTTACGTCGGCAAAGTCGGGGCCGTCCCCGGCCTCCGGCGGCGGCGTCCAGGGCCCGGCGGGGGAGAGGGGCTCCTCCCCCTGCAGATGGCGGACCAGTTGGGAGACGTGCTCCACCGGATAGACGTCGAGGCCCCCGGCCAGGGTGGCCTCGGGGGCGGAGTCCGCCGGGACGTACAGGGCCCGGATGCCCGCGCGCCGGGCGGCCAGAGCCATGGGCAGCATTCCCTGCACCGGACGCAGCTCCCCGGACAGGGAGAGCTCCCCCACAAAGGCGGCCTGCTGCGTCCAATCCCCGCCGGGAAGCTGACCGCCGGCCCGCAGGAGCCCCACCAGAATGGGCAGGTCATACACCGTGCCGGCCTTGCGCCGGTTGGCGGGGGCCAGGTTGACGGTGATGCGGGAGACCGGGAAGGAAAAGCCGCAGTTCTTCACCGCCGAGCGAACCCGCTCCCGGGCTTCCTTGACGGCGGCGTCGGGGAGACCGACGATGTCGAAGTTGGGCAGCCCGCCGGACAGGTCGCATTCCGCCGTCACCTCATAGCCGGTCACGCCCTGAAGCCCCAGGGATCGCAGCTTGCACAGCACCCGGATCACCGCCCCTTCTCCTTATGCAGGATTTCTTTCTAACGGTAAGAAATGGGTTGCACCAACCGCCCGGCGGCTGATGCAACAAACACTATAATACCTGATTAATCCATGGTTTTCAAGGCAAAAGAGCGTGTATTTTCGTCAAATCAGGAACGAGGGACCAACTTCGCCAAATTGGAGGGACCAATTTTGGGCTCAATGCCGAAATTAGATTCTGGTAAGATAATTGTATTTACATATTAGTTTCGTGGTGATAAGATAAGGAACGAAAAGTGGAGTGGCATCCATTTGAATAAGGAGGAACGATAAACATGGCAAGAAACAAGAAGTCCATGGACGGCAACACCGCCGCAGCGCACGTATCCTATGCGTTTACCGAGGTGGCCGGCATCTACCCCATCACCCCCTCCAGCCCGATGGCCGACAACGTTGACCAGTGGGCCGCTGCGGGCAGAAAGAACATTTTTGGCACTACCGTGAAGGTGGTGGAAATGCAGTCCGAGGCCGGCGCCGCCGGTACCGTGCACGGCTCCCTGAACGCGGGCGCCCTGACCAACACGTACACCGCTTCCCAGGGCCTGCTGCTGATGATCCCCAACATGTATAAGATCGCCGGCGAGCTGCTGCCCTGCGTCTTCCACGTCTCCGCCCGTACCGTGGCGGCCCAGAGCCTGAACATCTTCGGCGACCACTCCGACGTCATGGCCTGCCGCCAGACCGGCTTCGCCATGCTGTGCGAGGGCAACGTCCAGGAGGTCATGGATCTGTCCCCCGTGGCCCATCTGGCCGCGCTGGAGGGCAAGGTCCCCTTCATCAACTTCTTCGACGGCTTCCGCACCTCCCACGAGATCCAGAAGATCGCCGTGTGGGACTATGAGGATCTCAAGGATATGTGCGACATGGACGCCGTGGCCGAGTTCCGCCGCCACGCCCTGAACCCCGAGCATCCCCATATGCGCGGCAGCCACGAGAACGGCGACATCTTCTTCCAGCACCGCGAGGCCTGCAACAGCTACTACGAGGCGGTCCCCGAGATCGTCGAGGAGTACATGGGCAAGGTCAACGCCAAGCTGGGCACCGACTATCAGCTCTTCAACTACTACGGCGCCGCCGATGCCGACCGCGTCATCATCGCCATGGGCTCCATCTGCGACGTGACCGAGGAAGTCATCGACTACCTGAACGCCCACGGCGAAAAGGTCGGCCTGGTGAAGGTTCGTCTGTACCGCCCCTTCCGCGCCGACAAGCTGCTCTCCGCCATCCCCGCCACCGCCAAGAAGATCGCCGTGCTGGACCGCACCAAGGAGCCCGGCGCCCAGGGCGACCCCCTGTATCTGGACGTGGTGACCGCCTTCGCCAACGCCGGCCGTCCGGCCACCATCATCGGCGGCCGTTACGGTCTGGGCTCCAAGGATACTCCTCCCCGCAGCGTGTTCGCCGTGTATGAGGAGCTGGCAAAGGACGCCCCCAAGAAGGAATTCACCATCGGCATCGTGGACGACGTCACCGGCCTGTCCCTGCCCGAGCACGACTGCCCCAACACCGCGGCGGCCGGCACCATCGAGTGCAAGTTCTGGGGCCTGGGCGGCGACGGCACCGTGGGCGCCAACAAGAACTCCATCAAGATCATCGGCGACCACACCGACAAGTACGTCCAGGCGTACTTCCAGTACGACTCCAAGAAGACCGGCGGCGTGACCATCAGCCACCTGCGCTTCGGCGACAAGCCCATCAAGAGCCCCTACTACATCAACAAGGCCGACTTTGTGGCCTGCCACGTGCCCGCTTACATCATCAAGGCCTTCCCCATGGTCCGCGACGTGAAGGACGGCGGTACCTTCCTCATCAACTGCCAGTGGTCGGATGAGGAGATCGAAAAGCACATGCCCGCCGTGGCCAAGCGCTATATCGCCGAGCACCACATCAACGTCTATACCATCGACGCCATCGATTTGGCCGCCAAGATCGGCATGGGCAAGCGCACCAACACCATCCTGCAGTCCGCCTTCTTCGCCTTGGCCAACGTGATGCCCCAGGAAGAGGCCATCGGCTACATGAAGGACGCCGCCACGCACTCCTACCTGAAGAAGGGCCAGGATGTGGTGGATATGAACCACAAGGCCATCGACACCGGCGCCACCGCCTTCAAGAAGTTCAATGTTCCTGCCTCCTGGGCCACCGCCGAGGATGTGAAGAAGGATGAGAGCCTGGAGGGCCGCGCCGAGACCGTGAAGATGGTCCAGGAGATCATGGAGCCTGTGGGCCGCATGGACGGCGACAGCCTGCCCGTCTCCGCCTTCACCAAGCACGTGGATGGCACCTTCGAGCAGGGCGCCGCCGCCTATGAGAAGCGCGGCGTGGCCGTGAACGTGCCCGTGTGGGACGAGACCAAGTGCATCCAGTGCAACCAGTGCTCCTACGTCTGCCCCCACGCCACCATCCGTCCCTACGCGCTGACCGAGGAGGAGGCCAAGAACGCCCCCGAGGCCGCCAAGATCGTGGATATCAAGGCCGGCAAGGGCAAGGGCGTCTACAAGTTCTCCCTGGCCGTCAGCCCCCTGGACTGCATGGGCTGCTCCGTCTGCGTCAGCGTCTGCCCCGTGAAGGCGCTGGAGATGGTGCCCCAGGAGTCCCAGGCCGCTCAGCAGCCCGTGTTCGACTACATGGTGGCCAAGGTGGCCGACAAGCCCGACGTGGCCGACACCACCTCCGTTAAGGGCAGCCAGTTTAACCAGCCTCTGCTGGAGTTCTCCGGCTCCTGCGCCGGCTGCGCTGAGACCAGCTACGCCCGCCTGATCACCCAGGTCTGCGGCGACCGGATGTATATCTCCAACGCCACCGGCTGCTCCTCCATCTGGGGCGGTCCCGCCGCGACCTCTCCCTACACCGTCAACAAGTGCGGCCATGGTCCCGCCTGGGCCAACTCCCTGTTTGAGGACAACGCCGAGCACGGCCTGGGCATCTTCTACGGCCAGAAGGCTATTCGTGACCGCCTGGCGGAGCAGACCAAGGCCCTGATCGCCATCGACTACACCGACGACGCCATCAAGGCGGCTGGCCAGGCGTGGCTGGACACCATGGCCGACGGCGCTGCCAACGGCGAGGCCACTAAGAAGTATGTGGCCGCCCTGGAGGCCGTTGTGAAGGCCGACTGCGGCTGCGAGGCCTGCACGCTGGGCCGCGAGATCCTGGCCAGCAAGGAGTACCTGTCCAAGAAGTCCATCTGGATCTTCGGCGGCGACGGCTGGGCCTACGACATCGGCTACGGCGGCCTGGACCACGTCATCGCCTCCGGCGAGGACGTGAACATCATGGTCTTCGACACCGAGGTGTACTCCAACACCGGCGGTCAGGCCTCCAAGTCCACCAACTTCGGCGCTGTCGCTCAGTTCGCCGCGGCTGGCAAGGCCACCGCCAAGAAGTCCCTGGCCGAGATCGCCATGCAGTACGGCTACGTCTACGTGGCTCAGGTGGCCATGGGCGCCAATCCCGCCCAGACCCTGAAGGCCATCAACGAGGCCGAGGCCTATCACGGACCCTCTCTGATCATCGGCTACGCCCCCTGCGAGATGCACTCCATCAAGGGCGGCATGGCCAACTGCCAGAGTGAGATGAAGAAGGCCGTGGACTGCGGCTACTGGAACCTGTTCCGGTTCAACCCCGCTTTGAAGGCCGAGGGCAAGAGCCCCTTCACCCTGGACTCCAAGGCCCCCGCCGGCGGCTATCAGGAGTTCCTGATGAACGAGGCCCGCTACTCCGCCCTGACCCGCTCCTTCCCCGAGCGCGCCAAGGTGCTGTTTGCCGAGTCCGAAGAGTCCGCCAAGGCCCGCTACGAGCATCTGGTCAAGCTCCAGGCTCTGTACGCCTAAGCGGCAAGCAAAAAACAGAAGGCCGCCCCGTCGCAAGACGGGGCGGCCTTTTTGAGCTACCGGCCGGAATTCAGGGTGCGATTTCCGGTGGAGCGGGGAACAGTCGATGCAGAGGATGAGGGAATATTGCCGGTGCCCAGACCATAGGGGCCCGCGGGGACCTGCCCCACTCCGGGGACATTGACGGTGGGTACGTTCAGCGGGCCGCCGGTCTGACCCGGTCGCTGGCCGGGCAGATAGAAAGTGACGAATTTGACCGAGAAGATGTCGCAGACCACAAAGGTCTGGGTGAGCTCCTCGTAGAGGGTCAGATAGCTGCGGCCCACACTGTAGAGGATGCCCTCCTTCTGCGTCATGGCCTGGGTGCCCACCAGAAACTCGCAGACCACAAAGTTGCCCAGGTTGTCGGACAGAATCTGCTGCATGGAGCCGCGCATGGCGTCGGTGTTGAAGTTCTCATCCGGCGGCGTCACCAGCCCACCGTTTTCATTGGCGCGGTTGAGGGCGATGTCCCGCATACCATCGGGATAAAATTGATTCATAGACACATTCTCCTCCTGTTATGTATCGGCGTAAGCCTCGGTGGGATTGTAAAAACAGTGGTTGCCGATGCGCACCACGAACTCCCCCACCCGGGAGGGAAAGTTCGGGCGGCAGCTTGGGACAAAGGGATTGAAGTACCACAGGGCAAAGCCTAGGTTGGTCAGCCGGTTTCCCGCTATGGCCCAGTTGGCGATGTCGTAGTGGATCTCCTCCACCGACATGTTGTAGATGTTTTGGGCATTGTACTGTCCCCGAATGGTCTCCCGGGCGCAGTCGAACTGGCCGGGCTGGTAGATGACGGCCCGGATGGTGGGCTCCAGCCGCCCGTATTCGCCGTAGCTCACGTTGACCCGGTTCATCACCACGCAGGCCACCGCTTTCATGCCCTGTTCGCCCTCGCCTCCGGCCTCGCACTGGATGATGCGGGCCAAAAGTTCCAGATCTGTCATAGGGTCGCCTCCTGGAAAGGATGATCTAAGCCGGCAGTGTACTGTCCTCCAGCGGTTCCGCCTCCTGCTCCGCCGCCGCGCTGCCGCCGGAGCAGCACGCCACGAAATCCAGGTCCATCAGCCGCAGGATACCCGCCAGGAGCACAAAGAGGGAGGCCCACAGGTTGACTGTGGCGGAGCGCCGGGCCACGCAGTCGTCCCCCTGCTCCGCCTGCTGCCAGGCGTTGAGCGCCAGGCACAGAAAGAAGCCGAGGGAGCCCACCACCATGGCGGAGGCTCTCCGCTTGATGGGATAGACGTCAGGCAGGCCGGCAGCGGCCTTGGTATCTCCCAATATCGTGAGGCAGAGCCCCCGACGCTGGATGACCACGGTGTAAAAAGACAGCAGCACCGACGCGATGAGGATGAGCAGGAAGCCCAGCGACTGGTCCACGATCCCCAACTGCTGCCGCAGGGTATCCTCCTCCATGGCACGCCGTCTCCCTTCCCCTGATTCCTGTTATCATTCTATCCAGATTGGGCGATGGGGTGCATCTTTTCGGCAAAAACAAAAAAACCAGCGTCCTGGCCCAAGCCAGGACGCTGGTTTTTTCAATGCATAGACGGGGCAGCTCAGTCCTGCCGCCGCGCCTCCTGCCGCGGCCGGAAAAGCTCCGGGTCGGCGGCGGAGTAGAGCCCGCCGGACAGCATGCGCTCCCGCTGGGTCATACGCTCACTCCCTTGTCCCGCCGAACTCGGTAAGGGTCAGGGCCTTGTTCTTGTCCGCCACCCAGTTGATGGACCACTGGGAGGCGAAGAGCAGGAGCTGGCGTCCCTTATAGTCCTCCACCAGCTTCACATCGGTGCCCAGGATCAGGTCCTCTTCCTTCAGAGGCTCGTCTCCATCGTGGCCGATCCAGCGCAGGTACTCGTAGGGCAGGCCCTCCATGTAGAGGTCCACGCCGTACTCGTTTTTCAGCCGGTACTCCAGCACGTCGAACTGCAGGGTGCCCACCACGCCCACGATGACCTCCTCCATGCCGGTGTAGGGGGTCTTGAAGATCTGGATGGCGCCCTCCTGGGCGATCTGCTCCATCCCCTTGAGGAACTGCTTGCGTTTCATGGTGTCCAGCGGCCGCACCCGGCGGAAGTGCTCCGGGGCGAAGGTGGGGATGGGGTCGAAGCGGAACTTCCGGCCCGGGGCGCACAGGGTATCTCCGATGGAGAAGATGCCCGGGTCGAACACGCCGATGATATCCCCGGCGTAGGCCTCTTCGATGATCTCCCGCTCGGCGGCCATGAGCTGCTGGGGCCGGGAGAGCTTGAGCTTTTTGCCGCCCTGGACGTGATAGACCTCCTTGTCGGCGTCGAACCGGCCGGAGACCAAGCGCATGAAGGCGATGCGGTCCCGGTGGGCCTTGTTCATATTGGCCTGAATCTTGAACACAAAGGCGGAGAAATCGTCGTCCGTGGAGTCCACCAACTGCTCGCCCGCCGTGCGGGGCAGGGGCGGCGTGGTCATGCGCAGGAAGTCCTCCAAAAAGGGCTCCACGCCAAAGTTCGTGAGAGCGGAGCCGAAGAACACAGGGGAGAGCTTGCCGTGGCGCACCCGGTCCATGTCAAACTCACAGGAAGCGCCGTCTAAGAGCTCAACATCGTCAGAGAGCCGGCTGCGGAATTTGGCGCCGATGAGACCGTCCAGCCCCGGGTCGTCCAAGCCCACCTCCACCGCCGTGGCCTGCCGGGCCCCGCCGTTGGAGGTAAAGTGGATGATCTCCTGCTTGTTCCGGTCATAGACGCCCTGGAACTCCTTGCCGCAGCCGATGGGCCAGTTGACAGCGTAGGTGTCGATGCCCAGCTCCTTTTCGATCTCCTCGCACAGCTCGAAGGGGTCCCGGGCCTCCCGGTCCATCTTGTTGATGAAGGTGAAGATGGGGATGTCCCGCATGACGCAGACCTTGAAGAGCTTCCGGGTCTGGGCCTCCACACCCTTGGCGGCGTCGATGACCATGACGGCGGAGTCGGCGGCCATGAGAGTGCGGTAGGTGTCCTCGGAGAAGTCCTGGTGGCCGGGGGTGTCCAGGATGTTGATGCAGTACCCCTCATACTGGAACTGCATCACCGAGGAGGTGACCGAAATGCCGCGCTGCTTTTCGATCTCCATCCAGTCGGAGGTGGCGGCGCGGGCGTTTTTTTTGCCCTTGACTACGCCGGCCTGGGCGATGGCACCGCCGTAGAGCAGGAATTTTTCGGTCAGAGTGGTCTTGCCGGCGTCGGGGTGGGAGATGATGGCAAAGGTCCTGCGCCGGGAGATTTCGGATTCGTATTTGGACAAAGGGTTTCCCTCCATTTTGATTTCATTCAATCCGCTTCAGACGCGCATCACATCGGGTAAACCCTCCAGACTGCAGAAAAGTTAGACAAAAAATTATATCATGCGCTGCGGGAGATTGCAAGAGGGACGAAAAGGTGCAACTCTGACCCGGAGGGGCCGGAAGGGGTGAGGAGGGGAGCAGATTGAAACTGACGCAGCATTTTCTGACCCAAAACGACTGCTATCGGGCGGGGCGGACCATCGTGCCCAGGGGGATCATGGTCCACTCCACCGGGGTGGCCCAGCCCGACGTGGAGGTCTTTCTCAAAAGCTGGGACCGGCCGGGAGTAAACGCCTGCGTCCACGCCTTCGTCCATACCGGCGGCGTGGTGCAGACCCTGCCCTGGGACCGGCGGGGCTGGCACGCGGGCACGCCCCCGGCCGGCGGGCTCTCGGCCAACAACACCCACATCAGCTTCGAGATTCTGGAGCCTGCGGGGCACACCTACCGCGGCGGGACTATGGTGGGCTACGACGCGGAGCGGAACGCCAGCTATTTCGCCGCCGTCTACCGCAACGCGGTGGAGCTGTGCGCTATGCTGTGCCGGCGGTACGGCCTGGCCCCCCGGAAGGACATCCTGGACCACGCGGAGGGGTACGCCCGGGGGATCGCCAGCAACCACGGCGACGTGGGCCACTGGTTCCCCAGACACAGCAAGAGTATGGACGATTTGCGCAGCGGCGTGGAGGCGGCGCTGCGGGGAGAGGAGGAGGAATCCATGACGCAGGAGCAATTTGATACCATGTTCGCCAGGGCCATGGCGGCGTATACCGCCGGGGCGGAGAAGGAGCCCGCCAGCGTCTGGGCCAGGGAGGCGTGGGAGCGGGCGGCGGTCCGGGGGGTGTTCGACGGCGCCAGGCCCCGGGCGCCCCTGACCCGGGAGCAGGCTGCTCTGGTGCTGGAGCGGCTGGGCCTGCTGGAGTGACAGGGGATTTTGCTTTCGTGCCCCAAAACATGGGATAGGCGGCCCCGGACCTGCACATGCTAAAGGCCCAGATCACCAAAAGGAGCTGAACACCGTGTCCACACTGGAAGAGCTGTACCGGACCCTGCTGAAATCCGCCGCCGCCGGCGGCGCTGTGCCCATCCCGGAGGGGGCGGACCCCGGGGAGCTGGACTGCCTGCTCCACCCCGAGGCGCACCCGCCGGTGTGGCGGACCGGCCAGTGTACCTGCGGGGAGGGAGAGGCCCGCTGCGCCGCCGCCTGCCTGTTCGACGCCATCGTCCGGGATGAGAAGGGGGAGCTGACCGTGGACCCGGAGCGCTGCGCCGGGTGCGCAGCCTGCCTGGCGGCCTGCCGCTCGGGCCGCCTCACTGCCAGCCGGGACGTGCTGCCCGCCCTGGACGCCCTCAAGCGCGCCCAGGGACCGGCCTACGCCCTCATCGCCCCGGCTTTCCTGGGCCAGTTTTCCTCCGAGGTGACGCCGGGCAGGCTCCGCTCTGCCTTTAAGGCCCTGGGCTTCTCCGGTATGGTGGAGGTGGCGCTGTTTGCCGACGTGCTCACCCTGAAGGAGGCGCTGGAGTTCGACCGCAACGTGCGTACCGAGGGGGACTTTCAGCTCACCAGCTGCTGCTGCCCCCTGTGGATTGCCATGATCCGGAAGGTGTACTGCCAGCTCATGCCCCATGTCCCCGGCGCGGTCTCCCCCATGATCGCCGCCGGACGTACGGTGAAACACCTCCACCCCGACGCGCTGACGGTCTTTGTGGGGCCCTGCCTGGCCAAGAAGGCGGAGGCCCGGGAGCCGGACCTGCGGGGAGCGGTGGACTATGTGCTGACCTTTCAGGAGATGCAGGATATTTTTGACGCCGCCGGTATTGATCCCGCCGCGATGGAGGAGGCCGAGCGGGACCACTCCTCCCGTGCGGGGCGGATCTATGCCCGGACGGGGGGCGTCAGCGAGGCGGTGCGGGTCACCGTGGAGCGGCTCCGCCCGGACCGGAGCATCCAGGTGCGCACCCGGCAGGCCGACGGGGTTCCCGCCTGCCGGGCCATGATGGAGGAGCTCCGGAAGGGGGACCCCGGCGCCAACTTCTTCGAGGGCATGGGCTGCGTGGGCGGCTGCGTCGGGGGACCCCGGGCCGTCCTGGACCGGGAGGCGGGACGGAAAAATGTGGACCACTACGGGGATGCGGCGGAATACCCCACCCCGCTGGACAATCCCTATGTGCCGGAGCTGCTCCGCCGCCTGGGCTTTGAGACGGTGGACGCCTTTTTGGAGGAGAGCGACCTGTTTCTCCGCCGGTTCTGACCCGCACTCCGCTCCGGCAGCGGTCCCCGCCTTGCAATCCGGCCGTGAATACCCTATAATGAATTGCAATCGCGCGAGGAACAATGCTTGGCCGGACAAAAGGCCGCAATGGGAGGCACGACAAATGAAGAAACACACCGCATGGATTGCGGCCCTGCTCTGCCTGTTGGCGCTGGCCGGGTGCAGGGCCGCCCCGGATTCCGAGCCCGAGGGGAGCAAGACCGCGTCCATTCCATTTCAGGAGGATCAGCTCTATGCCGTGGCATATCTGGGGTATGGAGAGATCAACGATCTTGCCTTCTATACGGAGAACTACCTGGACGACCCGAATCTGCCGGTCCACTATCTGTCAAAGGGCGATTACTACCTGATCATACCGAGGTATGCGGACATGGAGGTGCGCCTGTACCGAAACGACATCGAGACGATGGAGACCACCCTGATCTATGAGGACATGGTGTGCCGGCCATTCATCCTCCAGTGTAATGTCAGCGACATCTTCACGGATGCGACGGTCTGCCTGACCTATCAAACGGAAACGGTGGAATTTTCGCCGTACATTTCCCTGGAGGACGGGAGCGTCAAGGTGGGAGAACGGGGCGCCGATATCACAAAAGCGGGACAGTCGCAGCCGCAGGAAACGGAGAATACGGTATGTTCCAGTGGAATCACCCTGAAAGGTGCAGGATGGATCGGCTAGGCATTGCTCCATTGGATCGAATCCATCCAACCGATGGCCGAAGCACAGTGTGGGGCGCGGAAGGATATGTTCCGCATACCGCAGAATTCCTCCGGATGCAAGAAAAATGGCCGCGCCGCCCTTACCGCTCCAGCGCGCGGATCAGATTGACCATCTCGATGGCCCCCTGAGCGCATTCGGCACCCTTGTTGCCGGCCTTGGTACCGGCGCGCTCAATGGCCTGCTCGATGGTGTCGGTGGTGAGCACCCCGAACAGCACGGGGACCCCGCTGCTCAGGGAGGCCTGGGCAAGGCCCTTGGAGACCTCGCTGCACACATAGTCGTAGTGGCTGGTGGAGCCACGGATGACGGCGCCCAGAGCGATGACGGCGTCGTATTTGCCGCTCTGGGCCAGCTTGGAGGCGATCAGCGGGATCTCAAAGGCGCCCGGCACCCAGGCTACCGAGATGTCTGCGGCGTCCACGCCGTGGCGCAGCAGGGCGTCCTCACAGCCGCTGAGCAGCTTGGAGACGATAAATTCGTTGAACCGGGCGCAGACCACGCCCACCTGGATGCCTTCCGATACCAGCTTGCCCTCGTAGATGTTCATATGTTCTTCCTCCTGCGTTTAATAATTCAGAATATGGCCCATGCGGTGTTGCTTGGTCTGCAGATAGAACAGGTCGTCCTGGGTGGCCTTCATCTGGATGGGGACCCGCTCCACGATCTCCAGGCCGTAGTCGGAAAGCTGATAGACCTTGTCCGGGTTGTTGGTCAGCAGCCGCAGGGTCCTGGCCCCCAGATCGCGGAGGATCTGGGCCCCGATGAAGTATTCCCGCAGGTCTCCGGCGAAGCCCAGGGCCAGATTGGCCTCCAGGGTGTCCAGGCCCCGGTCCTGGAGGGCATAGGCCTTCAGCTTGTTCAGCAGCCCGATGCCCCGGCCCTCCTGCCGCATGTAGAGCAGCACGCCCCGGCCCTCCTGCTGGATCTGGGTCATGGCGGCGGCGAGCTGCTCTCCGCAGTCGCACCGCCGGGAGCCGAAGGTGTCCCCGGTGAGGCACTCGGAGTGGACCCGGCACAGGAGGTTCTCTCCGTCTCCGATCTCCCCCTTGACCAGAGCCACATGGTGCTCGCCGTTGAGCCTGTTGCGGTAGCCGCAGGCGGTGAAGTCGCCGTACTTGGTGGGCAGCCGGGTGACGGCCACCTGCTCCACCAGCTTCTCGTGGCGCTTGCGGTAGCTCTGCAGGTCCCGGATGGTGATGAACTTCAGCCCCCACTCCGCCGCCTTCTGCTGCAGCTCGGAGGCGCGCATCATGGCGCCGTCCTCCCGCATGATCTCGCAGCACAGCCCGCATTCCTTCAGCCCGGCCAGCCGGCACAGATCCACCGTGGCCTCGGTGTGGCCGCTGCGCTCCAGCACGCCGTGGGGCTTGGCCAGCAGGGGGAACATGTGGCCGGGGCGGCGGAAATCCTCCGGCCGGGCGTCTTCCTCCACGCACTTCAGGGCGGTGACCGACCGCTCGGCGGCGGAGATGCCGGTGGTGGTGGAGACGTGGTCAATGGAGACGGTGAAGGCGGTCTCGTGGTTGTCGGTGTTGTGGGAGACCATCTGGGGAAACTGCAGCTTCTGGATGTATGCCGCCGACATGGGCATGCAGATGAGCCCCTTGGCGTGGGTGGCCATGAAGTTGACGTTCTCCGTGGTGGCGAACTGGGCGGCGCAGATGAGGTCGCCCTCGTTCTCCCGGTCCGGGTCGTCGGTGACCAGAATCAGACGGCCCTGCCGGAGCTCCTCCAGGGCCTCCTCAATGGTGTTGTACTGAAACATGACGGTTCCTCCTTAGAATCCATTTCGGGCTAAAAAGTCCAGGGTGATGCCGCCGGCGGGCGGGTCCGCTTCGGCCTCCGGCCGGGGCAGCAGCTTTTCCACGTATTTGCCGATCACATCGGTCTCCAGATTGACCACGTCGCCGGGGCGCTTGCGCCCCAGCACGGTGACGGCGGCGGTGTGGGGGATGAGGGAGACGGAGAAGCGGTCCGCCTCCACCCGGGCCACCGTCAGACTGACGCCATCGATGGTGATGGAGCCCTTCTCCACCACGTACCGCAGCAGGGCGGGGGCGGCCTCCACCGTGTACCACACGGCGTTGCCGTCCCGGCGGAGGGCGGCCAGGCGGCCGGTGCCGTCGATATGGCCGGAGACGATGTGTCCCCCGAAGCGGCCGTCCGCCGCCATGGCCCGCTCCAGGTTCACCCGGCTGCCGGCGGTCAGGCCGCCCAGGGAGGAGCGGTCCAGGGTCTCGTGCATGACGTCGGCGGTGAAGCCTGTGTCATCCAGACCGGAGGCGGTCAGGCAGACGCCGTTCACCGCCACGCTGTCCCCCAGCTTCAGGTCGGAGAGAACCGCCGCCGCGCCGATGGAGAGCACCGCCGAGCGGGCCCCCCGCCGGATGGCGCGGATTACGCCCATCTCCTCAACGATTCCCGTAAACAGGGCCGTCCACCTCGCTTTCCCACAAAAAATCTTTCCCGACGGGGGTAACGGTGGTGTTTTTCAGCCGTACGGCCTGGGCAGGGAGGGCTGCGCCCCGCCCCATCACCGGAGACGGGGCCTCCGCCCCGCCGAAGAGCTTGGGGGCGATGTACGCCTGGACCTTCTGGACGATTCCAGCCTCCAGCGCCGACCAGTTCAGCGTACCGCCGCCCTCCAGCAGCACGCTGTCGATGTCCGCGGCGCCCAGCCGCTCCATCAGGACGTCCAGGTCCACATGGCCGTCCCGGGCGGGGAGGACCCAGACCCGGCATCCGGCGGCCTCGTAAGGGGCGCGCCGGGCCGCGTCCCCGCAGGCGGTGGCCAGGATGGTGGGAACGGCCCGGGCCGTTTGAACGATCCGGCTGGTCAGGGGGGCGCGCAGCCGCGTATCGCAAATCACCCGCAGGGGATTTTTGCCTCCCTCCATCCGGCAGGTGAGCAGGGGATCGTCCGCCAGCACGGTACCCACCCCCGCCAGAATGGCGGTGCAGCGGTGCCGGTCCTGATGGACCCGCCGCCGGGCGGCCTCCCCAGTGATCCACTGGGAGGCCCCGGTGCGGGTGGCGATCTTTCCGTCCAGGGTCATGGCATATTTCATGACCACATAGGGCCGCCCGGTCCGAATAAAGTGGAAAAACACCTGGTTCAGGGCCTGGCACTCGGCCTCCAGCACGCCGGTCTCCACCGTCACGCCGTTTTTCCGCAGGAGCTCCAGTCCCTTGCCCGCCACCAGGGGATTGGGGTCGCCGGAGCCGACCACCACCCGGGCGATCCCGGACGCCAGGATCGCCTCGGTGCAGGGGGGCTGCCGGCCGTGATGGCAGCAGGGCTCCAGCGTCACGTACAGAACCGCCCCCTGGGGGGATTCCGTGCAGTTTTGCAGGGCGTGGCGCTCGGCGTGGAGGGCGCCGCACCGGGCATGCCAGCCCTGGCCGATGATCCGGCCCTCCTTGACGATGACGGCGCCCACCATCGGGTTGGGGGCCGTCCAGCCCTGGCCCCGCTGTGCCAGCTCCAGGGCCAGACGCATATAGTCGCTGTCCTTCATGGTCCGCCTCCAAGCAACAAAAAATGCCTTGAACGGATGGTTCAAGGCACGACGGGACCACGGAAACACCCCGCCCATGGAAAGAAAAAACTCCGGAATGTTGCCATTCCAGAGCAAATCCATGCGCGCAGGCGTAATAACTCCTGCGGTACACGATCTTCTTTCATCCCGACTGTACGGTCGGCTTCGGAATCGCACCGAATCATGCCTTGCGGCTCGTGGGCTATACCACCGGTGGGGAGTTGCACCCCGCCCTGAAGATCCTGATTCAATTAAGTGCATTATAGGCGCATGCGTTCCGGTTGTCAAGCCCGGGTTTTGACTGCCCAGGACGGACATTTTCGTTCGCACAGTAAACATTCTTGAATTTCCCAAGTCTTCCTCTTATAATGAATCTATGCTCATCCTGGCTGGAGGCGGCCCCAGCTTACCATCCAGAACGTGTTACAACCAACAGGCGTCATTCAAGGAGGGAGGACGGCATGAACGAGGAGGCATTGGATCTTACCGTAGGTGTTGACGGGATCAAAGATGGCTACCGGGCAATTCTTGACACCATTTTTTGCAGCATTCTTGTGTTTGACGGTAATGGACAACTGATCCACTGCAACTGCGCCGCCCGGAATTTTTTCCATGGACTGGGCATTGATCCGGAGCGCGCGTATTTTACCCGTTTTGAGGCCTTTTCCGAGCCGCTGGAGGAGTGGGTGGACCTCATCAACGGGAAAGGCCGCTACATCATTGAGCTGGAGGGGATGCAAGTCGTCTGCAACGTCCACCCGTGGGTGATCGACGGGGTCCGTCGGGGCACCATTCTCATCCTGCATGAATCCATGCACTCCAACTGCATCATGCAGGAGCTGGACGTAACCAACAGCCTGCTTCAGGAAATCAACATTTTCGTGGAATCCTCTCACGACGGCATTTTGGTCACCGACAGCCAAGGCGTCGTTATCCGGGTCAACGCCGCTTTTGAGCGGGCTTTTTCGGTCCTCCGGCGGGAGGTCATTGGCCGGAACGTCACGGAGCTCATCGCCGAGGGCCTGTACCTGGATTCGGCGGCCCTCAAGGTCCTAGAGACCAGGGAGACCGCCACCGTGGTCCTGGAGCAGAAGGGGAAACGGCTCATTGCCACCGGTACCCCCGCCTTCGACATCTGCGGCAGCTTCACCTCCGTGGTGGTAAACATTCGGGACATCACCGAGCTAAACGACCTGCAAAGCCGTCTGGAGCACCAGCGCATGGTGGCGGAGGGCTACATACGGGAGCTGACCTTCATCCAGAGCCGGAATGCCCCCGGTGCGGATTTCGTGGTCCACAGCAAGGAAATGCAGCATATCATGGACACCATCAAGACCATCTCCCAGGTAGATTCCACGCTGCTCATCACCGGAGAGTCGGGCACCGGCAAGGAAGTCATTGTCAACCAGGTCCACCGCTCCAGTAACCGCCGGGACAAGCCCATCATCAAGATCAACTGCGGGGCCATCCCCGCGTCCCTGTTTGAGTCAGAGCTGTTCGGGTATGAGGACGGGGCCTTTACCGGCGCCCGCCGCCGGGGGAAGGCCGGCTTTTTTGAGCTGGCCAACGAGGGCACCCTGTTCCTGGACGAGATCGGAGAGCTGGATCTGGACCTGCAGGTCAAGCTGCTGCGGGTCATCCAGGAGGGAGAGGTCACCCGGATCGGCGGCACCAAGACGCTTCATGTGGACGTGCGCATCATTGCAGCCACCAACCGGGACCTCTGGCAGCAGGTCCAGGAGGGCAAATTCCGGCAGGACCTCTATTACCGGCTCAACGTGATCAACATCGAGGTGCCGCCCCTGCGGGAGCGGCGGGACGATGTCATCCCACTGGCCGTCCACTTTATCGAGAAGTACAACCAAAAGTACAGCAAGCACAAGGAGCTGTCCATGGAACTGGGCAAGATCCTGCGCTCCCTGGACTGGCTGGGCAATATCCGCGAGCTGGAAAACCTGATCGAAAACATGGTGGTGCTGGTCCAGCGGGACGTGCTCTACCCGGAGGACCTGCCGCCCCGCTACCGGCAGTCCGGCGCCGAGGTCAGCGCCTGCCAGGTCACGGTCCACGGCATCATGCCGCTGAAGGAGGCCATCCAGCAGGTGGAGAGTCAGCTCCTCTGCCACGCCCAGGAAAAATACACCACCACCCGGGAGATCGCCAAGGTCCTCGGCGTGGACCAATCCACCGTCTCCCGCAAGATGGGAACGCTCCTGCATCGCTGATGCGTTTGCGCATACCCTGTCAAAAGCCCTGAATATCCGCACCTTTTTCTTCCATATGGCCCGTTCCCTGATGCAGAAATGCATAATCAGGGAACGGGCTTTTTTTGGACACCCCTTGCAAACAGGGACTTTTTCCGGTTTTTAAACTTGGCACGGGGGTTGCTTATCTTTATGGGCAGAGAACAGAACCCAACGGACAGACCAGAAAGGCAAATTGAAAGGAGGGTCACGATGGATCGTTGGACCAAGATGTACCAGGAGAAACGTAAGACGCCGGAGGAAGTCGCCAAGCTCTTCCACGCGGGGGACATCTGCCTGAGCAACGGACAGATCACGGAGCCCATCGCCATCCTGCACGCCCTGGCGGACCGGGCGGAGCGGGAGGGGCTGACGGGGATCCGGCACTACCTGCTGCTGCCCATGCGGAACCAGAAGTACATGGCGGCGGGAATGGAAGCCCACATCCGGCACGTCTCCCACTTCGTCAGCGGGTTTGACCGGGAAGCCATCTGGGAGGGGCGGTCTGATTCCCTGCCCAGCCACTACAGCCAGGTGCCCGTACTGTGGAAGCAGGTGCTGGAGGGGCCGGACGTGTTCTACTGCACGGTCTCGCCTATGGACCGGCATGGGTACTTCAGCTGCGGCACCGCCGCCGATCTGAGCGAGATCCGCAAAAAGGCCAGGCGCCTGTTTCTGGAGGTCAACCCCACCATGCCGCGCACCTTCGGCAGCCACATCCACATCTCGGAAGTGGATGCGCTGGTGGAAAGCGACCTGCCCATCACCGAGGTGCCCCCCGCCCCCATCAGCAAGGACGACCAGATCATCGGCGGCATGATCGCCCAGGAGATCTGCGACGGGGCCACCCTCCAACTGGGCATCGGGGGCATCCCCAACGCCGTGGCCCAGGCCCTGATGGACAAACGGGATTTGGGCATCCACAGCGAGATGTTCTGCGACAGCATCGTGGACCTGACCAACGCCGGGGTCATCACCAATGACCGCAAGAAGATCCACCGGGGCAAGACCATCGTCACGTTCACCTTCGGCGCGCGGAGCACCTATGACTTCATCGACGACAACCCGGGGGTGGAGTTCCTGCCTGTGGACTACGTCAACGACCCCTTTGTCATCGCGCAGAACGACAACGTCATCTCCATCAACTCCTGCATGGAGATCGACCTGTTCGGTCAGGTCTGCTCGGAGACCATCGGGCCGAAGAACTTCAGCGGGGCCGGCGGACAGGTGGACTTCATCCGTGGAGCCGCGGCGTCCAAGGGGGGCAAGTCCTTTCTGGCCTTCAAGTCCGCGGCCAAGAATGACACCATCTCCAAGATCAAGCCCGTCCTCACGGAGGGCTCCTGCGTCACCACCACCCGGAACGACGTGGATTACATCGTCACCGAGCAGGGCATGGTCCGCCTGAAGGGGCTGACCTGCTCCGAGCGCGCCAAGGCCCTCATCGGCATCGCACATCCCAACTTCCGCGAGGAACTCACCCGCGCCGCCCAGAAAATGCACCTCATCGTATGACCCCATCTCACCGCCCACCCGACTGTGTTGACCGTATCCGTATGGATATACAAATATAAAGGAGGATTTTATTATGGCGATCATGACAAAGGAACAGTTCCAAGCCAGCATCCGTGCCCGAAAGCCCATGAACGTGTGGTTCCTGGGGGAGAAGGTTGACGATCTCACCGCATTCCCCCCACTGGCGGCCAGCTTCAACGCAATCTCCAAGGTCTATGAGCTCCACAGCCATCCCGACTGGGTGGACCTGGTCACCACAAAGTCCGCCCTGAACGGCGAGACGGTCAGCATCTACAACGCCCCTCTGGCCTCCCCTGCCGACGCCAACAAGAAGACCCGCGCCGCCCGCGCCCTGGCCGAGGTCATCGGCTGCTGCACTCACCGCTGCACCGGCTCCGAGGCGTTTGCCGGTCTGGGTCCCTGCACCTACGACATGGACCATGACCTGGGCACCAATTACTACAAGCGCTTTATGAACTTCCTGGACTATGTGCAGAAGAACGACCTGAGCTGCACCGTCACCGTTACCGACGTCAAGGGCCTGCGGACCCTCCCGCCCCACAAGCAGCCCAATAAGGACAGCTACATCCACGTGGATGAGATCCGGGATGACGGCATCGTCGTCAGCGGCTATAAGTGCAACCAGACCGGCATTCTGTTCGCCCACGAGATCATCATCGTTCCCACCACCAACATGAAGCCCGAGGAGAAGGACTTTGCGCTGGCGTGCGCCATCCCCTCCGACACTCCGGGCCTCACCTTCGTATTGGGCCGCACCCCGCAGGATAAGCGCTTCTTCGAAGTGGGCGGCGACATCGAGGGTATCGACCTGGGCAAGCCCTACGCGGACCACCAGGCCCTGGTCTACTTCGACAAGGTGTTCGTCCCCAATGACCGCGTGTTTATGTGCGGCGAGACCGAGTACGTGGGCCGGCTGCTCAGCTACTTCACAGCGGTGCACCGCCTGACCGCCGGGGGCTGTAAGGCGGGCGGCGTCTCCGCGCTGTGCGGTGCTGCCAGTCTCATCACCGAGATGGTGGGCGTGCAGAAGGCCGGTCACATCAAGACCAAGCTGACCGAGATGGCCATGACCGCCGAGACGGTCTACGCCCTGTCCCTGGCCTCCGGCATCGAAGGCTTCAAGCATCCCAGCGGCTTCTGGATTCCCAACCCGCTGCTGTCCCACACCTGCAAGTACAACTGCACCAAGATGCCCTTCGAGGCTGTCCGCTACGCCCGCGACATCATCGCCGGCTTCGGCGAGACCGCTCCCTCCGAGCTGGATATGCGCTCCGCCGGCGTGGGCGAGATTTGCCAGGCCGCCTTCAACCCCGGCAACCCCAACTACGACGCCTTTGACCGCCTCCGCGCCACCCGCTTCATCGAGCATATGGTCCGCGGCTCCAACTGGACGGCCATGGCCCTCCACGGCGGCGGAAACCAGGAGGCTTCCACCGTCATGGCCCGCGCCTACACCGACTGGAACCACCTTCAGGATATGGTCAAGGTGGCTACCGGCATCATCAAGGACCCCGATAAGTGCGACGAGTTGATCAGCGACATCGGCAAGCGGGAAGGCCGCATCTGCACCACCCTCGATCTGCCCAAGGCCGAGTAATCACCCTCCTCCCCAACTCCGTGGCCGGGCCGCAGCGGATACTGCGGCCCGGCCGCATGACTTTTGACCAAAAACAGGAATGGAAGTGACGCAGTCGAATCAAACGGAGGTGTATTCATGGCAGTTCATCGCATTGACGGACAGGAACAACCGCATATCAAGGCAGGCATCTTCAAAATACGCGTTCCCTTTTATCATTTTCGGTGGGAGTGGCCGGAAGCGATCCAGGGTTTTTTGCTGATCGCCATCCCCATGAGCTCCATCACCGCACACCAGGAGATGCTGGGCATCCCCTTTGAGCTGGCCATTCTCATGGTCACGATCAACAGCTTCCTGTATAACCTCCACGTCTGCTTCGGGGACCCGGTGTCGGCAGGGTGGATCACCCCGGCCATCCCTCTGATCGGCGCATGGGGCGTGGCAAATTTTGCCGCGGGCCCGGAGCGCATTCACGCCACCATCGCCCTGGGACTTCTGATGGCACTGATCTTCCTCTTCCTGGGCATCAGCGGCCTGGGCAAAAAGATCACCGCCATGGTGCCCAACTCCCTGCGCATCGGCATCATTCTGGGCGCGGGCATCTCCTCGGTCATCAGCGTGGCCGGTACCCGGATGCAGGGCATCGAGATCTCCGTGCTCTGCGGCATGGCCATCTCCTTTATCACCATGTTCTCGGTCCACTTCCTCAGCCGCGTGCACACGAACAAGGTGTTTAAGCTCATCGCCAAGTACGGCATGCTGCCCGGCATGGTGGGCGCCTGCCTTATCGCCTATCTGGTGGGGGAGATCCCCTGGCCCACCATGGACTTCTCCTTCATCGACTTTACCCGCTACCCCGAGATCATCAAGAACTACACCGTATTCGGGCTGGGCTTCCCGCCCCTTTCGACCTTTATCAAGGCCATCCCCATGGCCATCACCTGCTACATCATCGCCTTCGGTGACTTCGTCTTTGCCGAGACCGTCACCAACGACGCCGACGCCGTCCGTACCGACGAGGTCATCGCCTATGACGGCAACCGTTCCAACATCATCTGCGGCATCCGCAATCTGATCCTCTCCCTCATCGCCCCCTACGGCGCGGTGTTGAGCGGTCCCCTGTGGGGGGCCACCCACGTGTCCATTCTGGAGCGGTATAAGCACGGCCGAAAGGATATGGACAGCATCTTCGGCGGTCTGTTCTCCCTGAATACCGCCCTGATGCTGGGCACAATCTGGATGGGCGTGGTCAGTATCTTCAAGCCCTGTCTACAGGTGGGAATGTCCATCACGATGCTGGTGCAGGCCTTTGCCTGCTTCTACATTGCCATTGAAATGTGCAAGACGCGTACGGAGATGGGCGTGGCGGGCGTCACCGCCATTTTCCTGGCCGTCAAGGGCGCGACCTGGGGGCTGGCCATTGGTCTGGGACTGTGCATTGTGATGGGGGCCTTCCGTACGGCCAAGTATGCCGCCCAGACTGAGGGCTCTGAATCTCTGGAAGAGATCCTGGAGGAAGAGATCATCCCCGAGGTAATCGCGACCGTATCTGACGAGGAACTCTAAACCCTGCTGTACATTTATGCAAAGACTGCCCAAGGCATTCTGAACGCATTGAGAGGAGTGTATCAAATGGAGATTCAACGTGTCTGGGCAGCCTACTTCAGCCCGACAGGCACCACGGAAAAGATGGTCACTCATCTTGCCGGGCGCCTTGCCAAGTCCATCGGGCACCCGGTGCTGTATTTTGACTTCACGCTGCCCCCGGCCCGGCAGGAGGCAAAACGCTTTCTGAAATCCGATCTTGTGGTACTCGGCGTGCCGGTATACGCCGGCCGCGTTCCCAACGTATTGCTCAAGTACCTGAACACCCTGGAGGGGAACGGCGCCCAGGCGGTGCCGGTGGTCCTGTTCGGTAACCGCAATTACGATGAGGCCCTGAAAGAGCTGCGCAACCTGCTGGAGCTCCGCGGCTTCCAGACCGTGGCGGCAGGCGCCTTCGTGGGCGAGCACGCCTTTTCCTACACCCTGGGAAAGGGCAGACCGGATTACGCCGACTTGTCCGTGGCCTCAGAATTCGCCTGCCGCATCTTTGCCGTTCTGCGTACCGGCCAGGTCGTCTCCCCGGTGCAGCTGGACAACGAGGGACCGCTGGGCGGCTACTACCAGCCTCGGGACCAGGACGGAAACCCCATCGACATCCGCAAGGTCCGGCCCAAGACCCGGGATACCTGCACCGGCTGCGGTCACTGCGCCCAGATCTGCCCGATGGGCTCCATCGACCCGGCGGACGTGCGGAATTTTATCAACATCTGTATCAAATGTGGAGCCTGCATCAAAAAATGTCCCGTGGAGGCCCGGTACTACGACGACGAGAGCTACCTATACCACAAATGCGATCTGGAAAAGACCTACGCCCGGCGGGCGGAACCCACCGTATTTGTCTGAGCGCCCGCTCCGGCGCTTCTGAATCCGGCCTGCACGGTTTCTTCCCACCCTGTCCATGGCGCCTCCGGTCTCCCCTTCCGGAGGTTCAAAGCTCCTTCCAAACGCAAGAGAAACGCTCCCCGGCTTTTTGGGCCGGGGAGCGTTTCTCTTGCCCCGCCCATCTCCGATGCGCGCCGGAGGGTGAGGGGCAGCCCGCAATCGCCGTAAAGACGTGGATACCTCCATTTTGAAGGGGGATCAACATAAAACGGTTTCTTGCAGTCATTCTGACCCTGACCATGCTGTGCGCCCTGCCGGCCGGCTGCGGCGCCGCCTGCGCACCATGCGGCGCCCTCACCCGGCGCTCCGGACAGAGCTTCTTTCACCAGACCGTCCGGAAGCATGGAGGCGGCTTCGGAAGCGCTCAGATGGTGAGTCCCATTTTTTCCGCCCGGAAAATCCTGGAGTCCATCTGCTTTAAGTCCTTGGACAGGATGGGAAGAAAGCCCATCTGGTCCAGCACATCCTTTTGCAGGTCCACGCCGGGGGCAATCTCCGTCAGAACGATGCCCGCCCGGGTGAGCCGGAAGACCGCCCGCTCGGTGACATAGAGCACCTCCTGGTCGATCGAGGCTCCGTATTCGCCGCTGTAGGTGACCTGCTGAACGGTCTCCACAAACTTGCGGTTGCGGCCCTCCTTGACGATGTGAAGCGCACCGTTCCCAATCTCCAGTTCCAGACCGCCGGAGGTGAAGGAGCCGCAGAAAACCACCTTGCCGGTATTTTGAGAAATGTTGATGAAGCCGCCGCAGCCCGGCGTTTTGGGGCCGAAACGCCCCACGTTGATGTCGCCCTTGGCGTTGACCTCAGCCAGGCCCAGAACGGTCATGTCCAGGCCGCCGCCGTCATAGAAGTCGAACATCGTGCGCATGTCGAGGATGCCCAGGGCGTTCTGCCCGGCGCCAAAGGCGCCGCCGCCGCAGGGGATGCCCCCCATCACGCCGCTTTCGGTGGTCATGGTGAGCTGATCGCCAAAGCCCTCCTCGGCGGCCACGACCGCCACGCCCTCCGGCACGCCGATGCCCAGATTGATGACGGCATGGGGGGTCAGTTCTATGGCGGCCCGGCGTGCCAGGACCTTGCGCACGTCCAGGGGCAGGGGCGGGATGGAGTCCACGGGGACGTTGATGTGGCCGGACATGCTGGGGTCGTAAAAATAGGCCTTGGTCTGGCGGTGCTCCTCGATGGGGTCGGGGGAGACCACCACCGCGTCCACAAAGATCCCAGGAATTTCCACCCGGTCGGCGGTGAGGCTGCCGGCGCGGACGGCATTCTTCACCTGGACGATGACCTTGCCGCCGCAGGCCTTGACCGCCATGGCGATGGTGCGCATCTCCAGATTCACCGGCTCGTGCTCGATGGTGATGTTGCCGTCCTCGTCCCCAGTGGTGCCGCGGATGATGGCCACGTCAAATTTGGGGGTGGGGTACCACAGCCATTCCTCCCCCTCAAACTCCACCACCTTCACCAGGTCCTCGGTGGTGACGGCGTTGATTTTGCCACCCTCCAGCCGGGGGTCCACAAAGGTCTTGAGGCCCACCTTGGTCAGTTCGCCGGGGCGCTGCTGGATGGCCGCCCGGAAAATGCCGGCCACCACGCCCAAAGGGTAGTTGTAGGCCTGGCATTTGTTTTCCGCCATATATTTGCCCAGCTTGGGGGTCAGGCCGAAGTGGCCGCCGATAATCTTGGCGATCATGCCGTCCTGGGCCAGGTGGTCGTAGCCCTGTCCTTCGGTATTGCCCTGGCTGGCGCAGAACACACAGGTCAGATCCCGGGGGTGGCCGGACTGCTCATACCGCTCTCCCATGGCGCGGAAGATGGACTCAGGGGTTCCGGCGATCATAAAGCCCGACGTGCCCACCACGGCGCCGTCCCGGATCAGGTCCAGCGCGGTGTCCATACTGACGATCTTGCTCATAAAGTCGCTCCCTTCTTTGATCTGGCGCAGACGGGGGAGGCTATCCCGGACTCTCCCGCCGCAGCAGTTGTCTGGCATACTGATAGAGGTCCAGGTCAAGCGTGTCCAGCTCCACATGCTCCACGCCGGGCACGTGCTGCCGCAGTACCCGTTCCAGAACCTCGTCCACGGTGTAATAGGCCGAGGCACAGCCGGCGCACTGACCCAGAAGCCGCACGTAAACGGTGTCCCCCTCAATCCGGGTGACCTCCACCTCGCCGCAGTGTTCCCGCAGGACCGGCCGGGCGTATTCGTTCAGGGCACGTTCGATGGCTTCCCGCATCATGATTGCTCCTTTCGCTGGAAAAAGACGGAAGAACCGCCCGCTGACGATTCCTCCGCCCCGGCTTCGTTTTATACCCTCTGCCCTCTGCCTCAGCCGGACCGGGCCACGGTCTGAATCCGGCGGAGGATACTGCTGCAGAGCTGTTCAGGAGGGGTGGGCCAGTGATCCACTGTGTCGGGGGAGACCAGGATCACCGGCCCCTGGAAATCAGGACGGCTGGCACATTCGGCCGGACAGGCGTTGAGAATCAGGAGCACGTCTACGGCGGGGTCCTTGGCATAGTAGCCAAAGACCAGCTCGGGCGCCCGCGCCCGCAGCGTTTCGCAGAGCTCCGCCATATCCATGCGGGGCGCGCAGTGCCCGCAGAACTTTACGCCTACCTTCAAAGCGGGAACCTGCTTATTTCGAATACTTGCTGGGGTCCACACCGGCGATCTTCATGGCCGCCTTCTTCTTGTTCTCCAGGCCGGAGAGCTTGGAGTACATGATCTTCTGGGCCTGGGGCGAGCCGGCGCCGTGCATGGACTCCACCAGGGCCACGCCGCCAGTCATGACTTCCACCAGACGGATCATCCGCATGCGGTCCTCGGTGGGCACCGAGGCCACGCCGCGCATGTACTTTTCCACGTACTTGCCGACTTCGGGGCTGCGGAAGTCGGCCTCGGAGGGCAGGGTGGCCAGAATGCCGCCGCCTACATCCTGGGCAAGGCGGTCGATGTCGTAGATCAGCTTGGTGACGTTGTGCTTGCCCACGTTGGCCAGCAGGGGGTCCACATAGTAGTTGCCCGCGGCGGTGGGCTTGCCCTCGGCCGAGCAGGCGATGGAGCAGCAGTACAGGGTCTCGGCCAGATGAATCATCTCGTTGAGCTTATCCTTGATGTGGGTGGCCTTGCCGTAGCCGCTCATGTCGGCCACGGTGGCGGCGGCGCCGATGACGATGTCGGACACGCCGCCCTTGCAGCCGCCGTAGTTCTGCCGGTGATAGCAGGCGAAGCGCTCCACCAGCATTCCGGAGAACGGATACTCGCCGCACATAAAGACGTTTTCCCAAGGCACGAACACATCCTCCAGGATGGTCAGGCACTCGCCGCCGACCACGCCGTAGCGGGCGTTGCCCTGATCGATCTCGCCTTCCAGCTTCCGGTCGTCGTTGGTCTGACGTCCGAAGATGTGGATAACGCCGGGGGCGTCCACGGGCAGGGCGCAGCAGACGGCGTAGTCCTGATCCTCCTCGCCGTAGCCGGAGGTGGGCATGATGAGCATTTCGTGGGAGTTGACCATGCCGGTCATGTGGGCCTTGGCGCCCCGGATGTAAATGCCCTTGTCGTCCTTCTTCACCACATGGACGAACAGGTCGGGGTCGGCCTGCTGAGAGGGGCGCAGGCTCCGGTCGCCCTTGGGATCGGTCATGGCGCCGGCCACCATCAGGTCCTCCTCCTGCCAGCGCAGCAGGTACTTCTTCAGCCGCTCATGGTAGTTGGTGCCCAGCTTCTGGTCCATCTCGTAGGTGACGCTGTAGATGGAGTTGACGGCGTCCAGACCCACGCATCTTTGGTAACAAGTGCCAGTATTCAGGGAAATCATGCGCAGCATCTTGACCTTTTTAACCAAATCATCTACACTTTGATGGATGTGTGTGAACCGATTGATCTTTTTCCCGGTCAGGTGGGAGGTAGCGGTCATCAGGTCCTCAAACTGGGGGTCCTCCGCCAGCTCGTAGGTCATGGCGGCAGAGTTGACATGGCCTTTGATAAAGGGGTGGTCGATCACGTCCTTGCTGTCCAGGAGCTGTCCTTTGATGTACACCTTGATGTTGCGGCTGCGCAGGCTGTCTCTATACTCTTGTCCCGTTTTCATGCTGTTACCTCCGTTTAATTTTTTGAAAAGTGGATTTGCCGGCCTGCCCAAGATATAAGCAAATTATGTGCCAACCACAAAAAATGGGAGCCCCGGCGCCGCACCGGAGCTCCCATTCCTCACGATTCATTTGTCACGTCCCCGGGCCGGGAATTGCCTCCCGGCTGCGGTATTTTTCCAGCTTGCGGTACAGCACCGACTTGTGGAGCCGCAGCCGCCCGGCGGCCTTGGAAACGCTGCCGCCGCAGGCATCCAGCGTCTCCAGAACGAACTGCTTTTCATAGGCCTCCACGGCGGCGTGCAGGGAGGCGCCCTCCCCGACCGGACCAGAGGCCGGGCCCGTACGGTCCTGCGCCTCCAGGGAGGCCTCCGGCCCGGCGCCGCGGAAGGACAGGGCGTTGTACCCGCTCTCGAATTCCAGGATGTCGGTGGGCGAGGTGATGAACAGCCGCTCAATCACGTTGCGCAGTTCCCGGACGTTGCCGGGCCAGCGGTAATGCTCCAGCCGCTGGATGGCGGAGTAGGACAGGATCTTTATTTTGCTGTATTTTTTATTGAGCCTGTCGAGAAAAAAACGGGCCAGCGGCACGATGTCCTCCCGCCGCTCCCGCAGGGGCGGGATTTCCACGGAGAGGATGTTTAGACGGTAGTAGAGGTCGCTGCGGAACAGGCCCTGGGCGCACATCTCCTCCAGGTTCCGGTTGGTGGCCGCCACCAGCCGAAAATCCACCTTTTTGCTGCTCTCCGAGCCCAGACGGGTGACCTCCCCCGTTTCAATGACGCGCAGGAATTTGGCCTGGATCAAAAGGGGCATTTCCCCGATTTCATCCAGGAAGATGGTGCCGCCGTCGGCCAACTCGAACACACCGGCCTTGCCCTCCTTGTTGGCTCCGGTGAAGGCCCCTCTGGCATAGCCGAAAAACTCCGATTCCATCAGGCTCTCCGGGATGGCCGCGCAGTTGACTGGAATAAAGACCCCGCCGCTACGCGAGCTCTGGTTGTGGATGTATTTGGCAAGCACCTCCTTGCCGGTGCCCGTCTCCCCCGTCAGCAGGATGTTGCTGTCTGCGGGGGAGATCCGGGTCAGAAAGGCCAAGATGCCCTTCATAGCCGCGCTCTCTGCAATTACTGTGGCGTTATTGGACATTTTGGAGGACAAGAAGTCCAGCAATTCTATGGATTTTTGCCTGGATTCCATCATCTCGCGGGCCACCAGTTCAGTGATCTGCTCGTTGAAACTGACGGCCACCACCAGCGCCACCTCGCCGTTTTCGTCCAGGACTGGATTGGACACCGTCAGGATGGGCATCTTCATTTTGCCCCGGACGTATTTGATGCTCAACTGCCGGGTCTCAAAGGCCTGGATACTGGCTGAGTTGAGGATATAGCCCTCCTCCGCCAGACCCATCAGGTTGGCTCCGCTCAAGCGTTCCTCGGGGATGTCCAGGGCGGAGCAGACCACGTCGTTGTAGTAGACCACGTTGCGGTTCCGGTCGCAGATTAGAAGGGTCCCTTTCATGTGGTTCAGGGCCTTCACCAAATTTTCCAAACCGAATTCTTCACGGCGCATGAGAGCCCCTCCTCTTGGCTGCAAAATCGTCTCACTTCTGCGACGATTCGCAAAATCACGAAATCAGAACCGTCTCACTTTTGCAATTTTTGGCTCGATTATACACAGATGATCCAGAAAAGTCAACCGTTGTAATTTCACATTTGGCAAAATTACTCATAGTAAATGGCTTGCCCTACGGCGCATGACTTTGCATAGAAGAGGTGGGCCGCGGGTCTTTTTGGGCGCAGGAATGTAGTTTGGCACAGATCTTGCATCTAAAATTCCATGAATGCATGCATCGCACATAGTACCAAAACTGAAATGGAGGAGATCATATGGGTTACCTGCTCAACGAAGACCAGCAAGCCATCGTCAGCTCCGTCAAGGCGTTTATGGAAAAGGAAGTGGCGCCGGTCTGCGCCGAATGCGACCGCTCGGGCGAGCTGCCCATGGCCGCCTATGACAAGGCGCTGGAGATGGGGCTGCACTGCATGGAGATTCCGGAAGAGTTTGGCGGCGGCGGCATCGACTATATGACTGTGGCGGCTGCCTGTGAAGAGATGGGCAAGGTAGACGCGGGGTTCGCCACCACCATGGGGGCCACCGGCCTGGCCATCAAGCCGGTCCTTCTGGCCGGCACTGCCACCCAGAAGCAGATGTACTCCGACATCCTCACACAGAAGAAGTTTGCCGCCTTCTGCCTCACCGAGCCCATGGCCGGCTCTGACGCAGGCGCCTGCACCACCACCGCCATCCGCGATGGAGACGAGTACATCATCAACGGCTCCAAGTGCTTTATCACCAACGGCGGGATCGCCGATGTGTACGTGGTTTTTGCCAACGTGGACCGCTCCAAGGGGCTGAAGGGCCTGACCGCTTTTATTGTCGAGCGCAGCCGCCCCGGCGTGAGCACCGGCAAGGAGGAGGATAAGTTCGGCATCCGCCTGTCCAACACCTGCGATGTGATCTTTGAGGATGTCCGCGTGCCCGCGGCCAATCGGCTGGGCGAAGAGGGCGAGGGCTTTAAGATCGCCATGCGCACCCTGGATCTGTCCCGCCCCTTCATCGGCGCCATCGCTGTGGGCATCTCCCAACGGGCCCTGGACGAGGCTGTGAGCTACTCCAAGACCCGGGTGACCTTTGGAAAACCCATCGCCAAGCAGCAGGCGCTCCAGTTCATGATGGCCGACATGGATATGCAGACCGAGGCCGCCCGGCAGACCGTGATCTACTGCATCAACCGCATCATGATGCACCTGCCCTACTCCCGTGAGGCCGCCATCTGCAAGTGCTTCGCCGGCGACACCGCTGTGAAGTCCGCGCTGGATGCCATCCAGATTCTGGGCGGCTACGGCTACTCCAGGGAGTACCCGGTGGAAAAGCTTCTTCGGGACGCTAAGATTTTCCAGATCTTTGAGGGCACCAACCAGATTCAGCGCGTGGTCATTGCGGGCCAGCTTCTGAAATAATGCCCGCCCCATCCCCCTGCGCGTCAGCAATACGAGATAAGGAGGATGTATCATGAATCAGCCAAAGCCCAACGCCACCCTGTTCATCATCATCAACATCATATTCTTTGCGTTTAACTTTCTGGTCATTCCCATCCTGCCCAACCCCATCCTTTTTGGCTGGCTGAGCCTGCATTATCTGCTGTTTTTCGGCACTGCCCCCATAGGCTCTCTCATCTGGGGCACCTACTTCATCCAGTTTTTTGCCCGCCAGAAAGATATTTGACCCCCTGCACCGTTCCAACGAAACATGGAGGAGGTATAACGCAATATGAATATGTACGCAGTTTTTACGCTGGTGCTCTGCGGAGTTTATGGCGTCTTCATGGTCATTCAGGGCCTGGCCAACTACCGAAAGACCAGCGGCTCGACCGAGACCTTCTACAACGCCGACCGCGGCGTCAACACCTTTATGCTCGTCTGCTCCACTGCCGTATCGGTGTTCAGCGGCCTGGCCTTCTACGGCTGGCCTTCTTCGTCCTATAAGCTGGGCGCCGGCTACATCTCCGGTATGGGCGCCTTCTGCGTTGGCCTGGAGTTCGCGGTGATTGGCTACCGCCTGTGGCTCCTGGGCAAGGAGTATGGCTTTACAACACCGATTGATTTCCTGCGCAGCCGCTATTATTCCGAAAAGTACGGCGTGTTCTGTGCGATTCTCATGGTGGCCATGATCGTACCCTATGTGGCTCTGCAGCTCATCACCATTGGCGATGGTATGAACGTCTCAACCAAGGGCTTCGTGCCCTACTTCCTCGCGGTACTCTTTGCCTGCGCCATCATCTGTTTCCATGTATTCGGAGGCGGCATGAAGGCGGTGGCCTGGATGGATACCTTTAACTTTATCTTGGGTGTGGGTACCCTGTGGGTGCTGGTCGTCGTCCTGGTGGTGCGGAACTTCGACGGCGGTATGGTAGGGGTTTACGAGGCCATCAAGAACGATCCAGTGTCTGTGGCCAACTTAGGGGCGCCGGGTGCCACCGGCTACTTCACCATCCCCGGCATCATCAACCAGGCCCTTACCGCCTCGGTCGCCACGATTGTGTGGCCCCACATCTATTCCCGCTGCTACATTGCAAAGAGCAAGAAGAACTTTGAGGTCATGGCGTGGGGCCTGCCGCTGGGCTACCTGATGACCTTCACCGGCCTGATTCTCATCGGTATTTACATCGGCCCCGGCATCCTGGGCTCCGGCTTTGACAAGGCGGACTCCCTAGTGCCCTATCTGGCCACGAACTTCGCGCCCCCCATCGTCAGTGCCGTCGCCATGCTGTGTCTCTTCGCTTTTGCTATCTCTACCGGCGAGTCAATGCTTCTGTCCGGTACGGCCATGGTGACCAAGGACCTGTTTGTTCGGCATCGTTTCCTGCTGAAAGGACTGCCTGCCGACGACAAAAAGGTAGTGCATTGGACCCGCATCGTGGTAATCATTATGATGATCGGTATGCTCATCATCGTCTGGCTGCGGCCTGCCGCCATCGTGGATTACGCCTACAAGCTCTCCTCCCCCTACTTTGCCATGGTCATGCCCGCCACCATCGGCGGTCTGTTCTGGAAAAAGGGGACCAAGGAGGGCGCCTGGGCGGGTACCATCGTGGGCTGCGTCATCGTCACCCTCGGCACGTTCTTCATTAAAAATCTGCCTCTGGGTCTGTCTGCGCTCTCCTGGGGCCTGCTCGTCAACGCCGTTCTCTACATCGTGGTCAGCCTGTGCACCAAGTGCCCGGAGGAGATTGCAGACAAGTACATCACCCGCGTGGAAAATTACATCAGCGCCGGCACCGATCTGGATGCAATCGTGGGCAATACCATCCTGGCCTCCACCTTCCGTCCCGAGCAGTTGGCCAGCAAGAGCTGATAGGAGGGATACCATGACCACTCTGACGGAGAAGATCTTGTTTTCCATCTATGGCGTCTCAATCGAGCACCCAAAGGACTGGAAGATCTTTTTCAATCCAAAGCGCACCTTTGACTATACCACGGGGTTTTTCCGCATCGAGGACTACATCCCCAAAAAGGGAGCCCAGATTTCCCTGAGCATCAATTGGGAGAAGGTCCCCGGCGACAACGAGAGCTTTGCCCGCCAGTACTGCGGCAACATTTTGGCGCAGTATCAGAAGCAGATGAAAAAAGCGCCATTCCAGGTGGAGACCATGGAGGTCATCGACTTTTTGGACGGGAAAGCCGCCTATATCGTGTCGGAATACCGGGCCAGTCCGGGTCTGGTCAAGAAAAAGACCGACGGTTCCGTGCGGACCATACAGTTGGCTTTCTATGACGAGGACTCCGGTCGGGCCGTGGTCAGCTCGGTGATCGGGCTGCCGGACAAGGTAGCTGAGGAAGAGGATTTTCTGCGGGAGCTGGTTTTCTCCGTCCGATGTGCATCCCATGAACCCTGAACGATTGTGAGAGGACCGGGCGGCCGCCCGGTCCTCTCATTTTGGTATTGCCCATACACAAGGGGGCCCTGGAGAATGTTTCTCCAGGGCCCCCTTGTGAGGATGCGGGACATCAGCTCCAGAGCCGGTCGTTGGAGAATTCCCGGTCCCATGCGTCGGTCGGCTCCCACATTCCCGGAATCTCCGGATTGATGTGCGCGCGCAGCACATCCTCGTTCAGTGATTCGATGCCAAGGCCCGGCGCATCCGGGACACGGATGAAGCCGTTCTCGATCAGCGGGCGCGGCAGGCCGTTGACCATGTCGCTCCACCAAGGGACGTCCACCGAGTGGAATTCCAGCGCCAGCACGTTGTGCATGGCGGCCGCCGCATGGACGGCGGCCATGCAGCCCACCGGCGACTCGGCCATATGCACCGCCACAGCAACCCCGTATTCGTCGGCAATATCGGCAATTTTTTTGAGCTCCAACGCTCCGCCGCAGGTCAGAATGTCCGGGTGGATCACCGATACGCCGCCAGCCTCCATCAGAGCCCGGAACGGCTCCTTCAAGTATATGTCCTCGCCGGTACAGACGGGGATGCAGGTGGACTGACGAAGCCGGACATACTGGCCGGTCAGCATCCAGGGCACCATATCCTCCATCCACGCCAGGTTATAAGGCTCCATTCTGCGGGCAAACCGGATGCAGTCCTCTACACACACATGTCCAAAATGATCGATGGCCAGCGGCACCTCGTAGCCGATCACCTCGCGCACCTGGCGCACATAGTCCTCCAAATAGTCGAGCCCTTTTTCCGTCAGATGGATGCCGGTGAACGGATGCGCCGTGTTGACGATGGCGTAGCTCTTCTGGTGGCGCACCATATCTGCGGTTACCGATCCGCCCTGCACATTTAAAATATGGGGAGCGTAGGTCTTCATGTCCTCTAAAAGCCCCAGAGGTGCATTCAGTGTTCCCGGCTCATCCAAAAGCAGGCCGATGCCCAAGTCCATCTTGAGAAAGGTAAAGCCCATCTCCATGCGCTTCTTCAGGGCCAGCCCCATGTCGCGGCCCGTATGCTTGCCGTCCACGTCGGTATCGCAGTAGACGCGCACCGTGTCGCGGAATTTTCCGCCCAGCATCTGGTAGACAGGCACGCCGTACGCCTTTCCAGCCAGGTCCCACAGGGCGATCTCAATGCCGGAGACGCCGCCGCCCTGGCGGGAATGGAATCCAAACTGCTTGATCTTGCGGAAGAGCCTGTCCACATCACACGGGTTCTCGCCCAAAAGCCGGCTCTTCAGAAGGGCGGCATAGGTCTTGCTGGAGGCGTCCCGAACCTCGCCATAGCCCTCAATTCCCTGATTGGTCATGATCTTGAGCAGTGTGCAGCGCTTGGGTGCGCCGTCGATATCCACAAAGCGCATATCGGTGATGCGCAGCTCGGATGGACTGGAGTATGAATGAAAGCTCATGTTAGATCCTCTCCTTTGCGGTTTTCAGCACTTCGCTGTCTTACCGCCATTGTAAAAAATCCGGCACGGCTTTTCCAACCACATCCGATGCAATCCTTCCTATATTTTTGGATGTTTCGCGCTGGCGGAGACAGCAGAGCAAAAATATACACCAAATCAAAAGAAAGTCGGTTTTCGCCGCAGGCCCGGAAATCTATAATGATTTTTGTGACATTCCACATTTATGGCCTGGAGGAGGAGGTAGATCATAGTGAAAAGAAAGATGATGTCCGGTGCGGGGGGGTATTTTCAGGGGGAGCACGTTCTTCAGGAATGCGGGCCTGAGCTGAAGCGCCAGACGAGAAGCAGCGCCTTTGTTGTTGGAGGGAGGCATGCGCTCGCCGCCGCATACGCGGATGTTTCCGGCAGCCTGGAACGGGAGGGAATCTCTCATACCGTCCATACCTTTTCCGGCTTTTGTACGGCGGAAGAGATTTCTGATTATGCCCGCCTGGCGCAGGAGGCGGGAAGCGACTGTATTCTGGGCATCGGCGGCGGAAAGGTGATGGACCTGGCCAAAGCGGTCGCGGCGGAGCTGCGTCTGCCGGTCTATACCGTCCCAACCTGTGCCGCCACCTGTGCGGCATATGCCTCCTTGTCGATTCTCTATAACCGGGAGGGGCGCCAGGAAAGCACCCGCTATCACCTGGATGAGGTAAACGGCGTGTTTGCGGACACGCATATTTTGGCGTCGGCTCCGGCCCGCTATTTGGCCGCCGGCATGGCTGACGCCATGGCAAAAGCCTGTGAATACAGCTCTATGCGGCGGAGTCTGCACTATGGAGACGTGGACATCGCCAAATATCTGGGTTATTCCATGGCGCGGGCTGCGGATCAGGTCCTGCTGTCCTGCGGCGCCAAGGCATACGAGGACAATTGCGCCGCCCGGGTCACCGGAGACTTAGAGGACGCCGTCTTTGCGGTCATCGCGGCCACGGGCATCATCAGCGGCATG
Organism: uncultured Eubacteriales bacterium; assembly: GCA_902492005.1. Classification (GTDB taxonomy): domain Bacteria; phylum Bacillota; class Clostridia; order Oscillospirales; family Oscillospiraceae; genus Intestinimonas. The sequence continues at coordinate 1,775 of CABUJV010000004.1, read as the reverse complement.
GGCGGCTTCGCCGGACGTACCGGCTCCCGGTTTGCCATCGCACACGGCTTCAATGAGGTCATGCGCGGCCGGTATGTGGACACGAAGCAATGGCTCCACGGGGAGATCGTGGCGGTGGGAATTCTGGCGCAGCTCTATGCCAATGGCGTGGAGAACACGCAGCTGGAACAAGTGAGGAGCTTTTTCCGCCGCATTGGAGTGCCTGTGACCCTGAAACAGATGGGCCTGGATTTCAAAGAGGCCGACTTTTCCCACTTCCAGGATGAATTGGTCCAGCACTCCCACATAGCGCCAGAGTATGCGCAGCGGGTCCGCGCGGCCGTAGCCACGGTGCGAAAATAGCCGGAAAACCAAAAAATGTGCACCAAACCCAAGAAACTGCCACTTTCAATTCAAGCATAGAATTGTATAATGAAATCAGCAATTCAAACAAAATGGACCCCGGAACAGACAGCGGATTTGTATGATTGTTTTGGGGAATCACATGGAGGAGCCAAATGATGGGACAAGAAGCGGTATATCCGGATCGTAAAATGAGCTTTGACTATGACGTGGAAGAGATCAATGCCCGCTACCGCAAGCTGTATTCTGCGCTGATATATGATGTGCTGGAGATTGAATTCGGTATGACAGGGCGCGCCTTTGCCAGCGGCATTTATCCCCTGACGCCGGATATGAAGGCAGCCGGTCCTGCATTTACCGTCCACTGCATCTCGACGCCCAGCCGTGACGAATACAAGCACACCATGCGTCTGGCCATGCTGAAGAGCATGACCCCCGGCTGCATTCAGGTGCGCGACACGCAGGGGGACGTCAGCTGCGGCCAGTTCGGCGAGATCAGCGCCACGGCGGCCAAGCAGGAGGGCTGTGTCGGAGCGGTGATCGACGGCTCTACCCGCGACTCCAATTTTCTGATCAACATGGGCTTTCCGACCTTCTGCCGGTTCCGGAATCCCGGCGAGGCACTGGGGCGTTTTATGGCGGTGGATTACCAGATTCCCATCTATGTCAAGGGTTTGGACGGCCAACTGCTGATCCAGCCGGGCGACTACATTTTTGGAGACAACGACGGCGTGGTCGTGGTGCCCCGCGAGCTGACCGTAGCCGTTCTGGAAAAGGCGGAGGCCATGCGGGCTACCGAGAACCAGACCCGTCAGGCTCTGCTGGACGGGATGAGCGCCATCAAGGTAGTCGAGAAATACGGCCGCTTCTAGCGCCGTGCATCGGTCCGGCATCCCCGCGCTCTCTTATCTTGGGCTCTGACAGGAATTAAAGCAAGATCCTGTTAAATTTATACCAAAGGAGGAGCATATGAAAAAGTTTCTTGCAGGTTTGCTCACAATGGCGCTGGCGCTGTCTCTGGCGGCGTGCAGCTCCAAAGAACCGGCGTCCAGCGGGATCCCATCCGGTTCGCCTTCCCCGGAGACCTCCCCGGCACAGCCCATATCGGATGGGACCCCCGTCCGCGGAGGAACGCTGAAGATCGGCAAGGGCCTGACGCTCTCCACCCTGGACCCCACAAAGGTTACCGCCCGGGACTCCGATTATGATGTGCTCTGCCAGATCTATGAGCCCCTGATCCGTGCGGATGCCAGCGGGAACCTGGAGCCGGGGCTGGCCGATTCCTGGGACGTGGTGGACGACACGACCATCGTGTTCTATCTGCGGCGGGATGTGAAATTCCACGACGGCACCGCGTTCAACGCGGAGGCAGTCAAGGTAAACTGTACCCAAGAAAATGGACACATATAATACGTGGGTAACCACAAATCCCA
>CABUJV010000003.1 GCA_902492005.1 uncultured Eubacteriales bacterium | reverse complement strand
ACGCCCTGGAGGCCCAGGTGCGCCGGAGCGTCTTTGCCGGTGCAGCCGAGCAGGCAAGGAGGAGCCGCGCCTTTCTCCAAGTCTACCGGAGGCTGATGGGCCAGGGGACCCGCCCTCTGGTCGTCAAAGGCATCCTGTGCCGCAGGCTCTATCCCAAGCCCGACCTGAGAAGCTCTGCGGATGAAGACCTGCTGGTCCGGGAAGAGGAGTTTGCTGACATACAAAAGGTGCTGATGGCGGAAGGATTCCGGCGGCTGGACGAGGAATCAGGGGATATGCAGCAGGTGCTTTCCTGGTACAGCGGGGAGACCGGCCTCTGCTTGGAGCTGCACCGCAGTCTGTTCGCAGGGGATTCCGCCGCCTATGGAGGGCTGAACCGCTTTTTTGGGGGGGCATTTTCCCACGCCGTGCTGGAGCCGCTGGAGGATCTGGAGGTCTGGACTTTGGCGCCGGAGGAGCACCTGCTGTACCTCATTCTTCACAGCCTCAAACACTTTCTCCACTCCGGTTTCGGCATCCGTCAGGTCTGCGATATCTGCCTGTTTGCCCTTTCACACGGTGCACAGATCGAATGGAACAGTGTGTTTTCCAGGCTGGAACAGGCGTATGCCGATGTCTTTGCCGCGAATCTTCTGGAGATCGGCCGCAAATATTTGGGATTTGCGGAGTATCCGCCGGAACTGGAGTCAAGACTGGCCTGCTGCGAGGGCCTGCTGGATTGTGACGACCTCCTGGAGGATCTGCTGTCCGGCGGTGTGTTTGGCGGGAATACGGAGGAACGAAAGCACAGCAGCCGGATCACCCTCAACGCCGCAGCGGCCGGTGCACAGTCCAATTCGGTGCAGCGGCTGCTGCGAACCGCATTTCCCAGGCGAAAAGAGCTGACAAGGAGTTATCCTTACCTACAAGACTGCCCCTGGATGCTGCCGGCCGCCTGGGTGCAGCGCCTGATGCGGTACCGGGCGGAGAACCGGGGATGCAGGGCAGCGGCGCGGGAGAGCATCTCCATCGGGGAGCGCCGTGTAGCGCTGATGAGGAAGTATCGGGTGATTCGGTGAGAGAAAAAAAGCAGTTGCTGACGCCTGAAGAGGCCGCTGAACGTTTCGTGCCGCTGCTGGAGAGCGGCGCGCTGGTGCCGGTTACGGTGACGGGGACCAGTATGGTCCCATTCCTGCGGCATCAAAAGGATACTGCCTTTCTGCGCGGTCCGCAGTATTTGCCGCCCAGAGTCGGAGATATCCTCTTTTTTCGGCGTGACAATGGAGAGCTGGTCCTGCACCGCCTGAACCAGTTTGAGCCGGACGGCCGGCTGAGGATCAACGGAGACGCCCAGACCTGGTTTGAGCGCATCCAGCCCGGGCAGGTCCTTGGGGTGGTGGAATTGGTCCGGCGCGGCAAGGGAAAGCCCTTTTCACCAAGGCGCTTTGACTGGCGGCTCCTGCAGTGGCTCTGGCGCGGGCTCCTTCCGGTTCGGCCGGAGCTTCTGCGCCTTTTTGGGATCCTTCGCCCCGGGCGCGGAGGAGTGGGCTAGCGGAAAAAACAGTGGCTCCACCGATATTTTTGAAAAGAATACTTGTAATTTCGGCCGCGATGCTCTACAATAAAACGCGACAATTTAATAATGGGAGAAGAAGTTATTTTGTTGTAACGCCGTCTCTTCGGAAACGGCGGAAGGAGAATCAGCAATGAAAAAACGTATTCTTGCAGTTTTCCTGGCGGCGGCTGCTCTGGCGTGTTCACTCAGCGCATGCGGAGGAGCAACGACTCAGACGCCCGCCCCCAGCGACGAAACTACGCCTTCTTCCGGGGCGGTCCACGCGAATGAACTCACCGTGGGCATCGCCCAGGACCTGGATGATAGTCTTGACCCGTATCAAATGACGGCCGCAGGAACTAGAGAGGTCATGTTTAACGTCTTTGAGGGCCTTGTCAAGCCCGATTCGGACGGAAACTACGTCAGTGCAGTCGCCTCCGATTACCAAGTATCGGAAGATGGGCGGACCTACACCTTTACTTTGCGTGACGGTGTGGTCTTCCACAATGGCGCGACCTGTACGCCGGACGATGTGCTCTACTCTTTTGAAACCTGCGCCGCTACCTCGGTGACTTCCGCCGTGGTGACGGCGCTTTCTGCTGTCGAGGATACGGTGGTGGACGGAAACCAGATTACCATGACTCTCAGCGCACCCAACAGCGATTTCCTCAGCTATGTGGCCAGCGTGTACATTGTGCCCGCCGGCTACGCCGACCAGGCCACCAAACCGGTTGGGACCGGCCCCTTCAAGTATGTCTCCCGCAGCGTCCAGGAAAACATCATCCTGGAAAAGCACGCGGAATACTATGGAGAGCCCGCCCATCTGGACAAGGTGACCTACAAGATCTATGAGGACGGCACCGCTCTGTTCACCGCGCTGGACAGCGGCTCGCTGGACCTGGTGGCCCATCTGACCATGGATCAGGTCAACAATCTGTCCAACGGCTATAAGGTGCTGGAGGGCACCATGAACCTGGTGCAGGCCATCTACCTGAACAACGCGGTGGCCCCCTTCGACAACATGAAGGTGCGTCAGGCCCTATGCTACGCGGTGGACGTGGACGCCATGCTGGAGCTGACCTCCGATGGCCACGGTACCAAGGTGGGGTCCTCCATGTATCCGGCCTTCGGCAAATACTTCGACGCCTCTCTGTCCGGCGCCTATCCCCACGATCCGGAGAGGGCCAAGGAACTGCTGGCAGAAGCGGGCTATCCGGACGGGTTTACCTTCTCCATCACGGTGCCCAGCAACTACCAGCCCCATGTGGACACGGCTGTGGTGCTGGCCGAGCAGCTCTCGGCGGTGGGCGTCACGGCGGACATCCAAAAGGTGGACTGGAACACCTGGGTGAACGACGTGTACGGCGGGCGCAACTTCCAGTCCACGGTGGTGGGCTTCGACTCCAGCACCCTGAACGCCAGCGGCATGCTGGCCCGCTGGGTCAGCGACAACGGCAAGAACATGATCAACTACAGCAATCCGGATTATGACGCCGCCTTTGCCGCCGCTCAGAGCACCACCGACGACGAGGAGCAGACGGCCCTGTATAAGCAGTGCCTGAAGATCCTCAGCGACACCGCCGCCAATGTCTATCTCCAGGACATGGCCGACTTCGTGGCTATGGACCCGGCGCTGGAGGGGTATGAGTTCTATCCCCTCTATGTGATCGACATGGCGAAGCTCTACTTTGCCGCGTAAATCCTGAATATGAAACGAGAGGAGGCGGGGAGATGAAATATGTCGCAAAAAAATTCCTCACTCTCATTATTACATTGTTCATCGTTTCGCTCCTCGCCTTTCTCGCCTTTCAGGTCATTCCCGGCGATCCGACGACCAAGATGCTGGGCACCGAGGCCACGCCGGAGGCGGTGGCCGCTCTGCGGGCGGAGTTGGGGCTGGACAAGCCCGTCCCCGTGCGCTATTGGAACTGGCTGACCGCCTTCCTGACCGGAGACATGGGTACCAGCTACAGCTATCACATGCCGGTGCGGGAGATGCTTTCGGAAAAACTGACCATCACCGCCATTCTGACGATCCTCTCCTTTGCCTTTACCGTTATCCTGTCCATCCCGCTGGGCATTCTGGCGGGCAGCGTCCGCAGCAGGGTCTTGGACTGGCTCATCACTGCCTTTGATCAGGTGGTCATGAGCATCCCCTCTTTTTTCATCGGCATCCTGGCCTGTTTCCTGTTCGGCATCGTATTCCGGCTTTTTACTCCGGGCAATTTCGTCTCCTATACCCAGGACTGGGGCGCCTGCATCGCCTATCTTTTTTTCCCCGCCCTATCCATTGCCATTCCCCGCATCGCCATGACGGTGAAGATGCTGCGGGGCGCCATTCTCAACGAGCTGGGCCAGGATTACGTCCGTACGGCCCAAAGCCGCGGCAACAGCCGCCAGGCCATTCTGCAGCGCCATGTGCTGCAAAATGCCCTGATTCCCGTCATCACCTTTTTAGCCGTCTCCGCTGCCGAGATCATGACCGGCAGCATCATTATTGAACAGGTTTTTACCATCCCCGGCGTGGGTCGGCTGCTGCTGGCCAGCATTTCCAACCGCGATTTTCCTGTGGTGCAGGCCATCGTGGTCATTCTGGCGGCCTGGATTGTTGTGGTGAACTTTGTGGCCGACCTGCTCTATCAACTGGTCGATCCACGCATCCGACTGCGCTGAGAGGGACCATTTCTATGAAAAAAGCAAGGAACTCCTTTTTCTATATCGGCGGCGGCATCTCGCTGATGATGACGCTGCTTATCTTAATGGGGTACATTTGGACCCCCTACAGCCCCACGCAGATGGATGCCTCCGCCCAAATGCAGGCGCCCTCCCTGCAGCATCTGCTGGGCACCGACAACTTTGGGCGGGATATCTTCAGCCGGGTGCTCCAGGGGGCGGGCACGTCCTTTCTGATTGCCGTCAGCGTGGTGGCCATCGGCTGCTTGGCCGGCATTCTCATCGGCGGCCTGTGCGGCTATTATGGCGGTACGGCCGACGTGATCCTGACCAGGGTCTGTGACTCCATCACCGCCTTTCCCAGCATTCTGTTGGCTCTGGTCATTGTCAGTGTGGTGGGGAGCGGCACCTACAACATCATTTTAGCGCTGGGTATTCTCTTTATCCCCAGCTTCGCCCGTATTGTCCGGGGCGAGTTTGCCCGGTGCCGGCATCTGAACTACATCCAAAGCGCCAAGCTGATGGGGGTGGGCGATGCCCGCATCCTGTTTTCCCACATCCTGCCCAACACCCTCTCTGTGCTGCTGCCCGCCATTACCATCGGCTTCAACAACGCCATTCTCAGCGAGGCCAGCATGAGCTTTCTGGGGATCGGCATACAGCCGCCTCATGCCAGTCTGGGCTCCATGCTCAACGACAGCCAGACCTATCTGAGAAGCGCCCCCTGGTACGCGCTGAGCGTCGGGGCCACCATCGTGCTGCTGATCCTGGGGTTCAGCCTCCTCAGCGAGGGACTTCAGCAGCGCAGCCGCCGGAATTGAGGTGGGAGCATGGCAGAGCTTTTGAACGTTCAGGACCTGAGGGTCCATTTCCACATCGCGGCAAAGGGTCACAACGCCGTAGACGGCGTCTCCTTCTCCTTGGGGGAGGGCGAGATTTTGGGCCTGGTGGGGGAGAGCGGCAGCGGGAAATCGGTGACGGCCATGAGCATCAGCGGGCTGCTGCCCCGGCGGCAGGCCGAAGTAAGCGGCAGCATCAAGCTGGGCGGCCGGGAAATCCTCCAATGCCCGGAGGAAGAGCTGCGGAAGATCCAGGGCGATGATTTGGCCGTGGTCTTTCAGGAACCCATGACCAGCCTGAACCCGGTGGTGCGCGTCGGGCCGCAGGTGGAGGAGAGCCTTCGAGTCCACACTCGCCTCTCGCCGGAGGCGCGGCGGCAGCGGGCACTAGAGGCCATGACACAGGCAGAGCTGCCCGATCCGGAGGGCCTGTATCGGAAATACCCCCACGAGCTCTCCGGCGGGATGCTCCAGCGTGTGATGATCGCCTCGGCCATCATCAGCGGCCCCAAGCTGCTGCTGGCCGACGAGCCCACCACCGCCCTGGACGTGACCATCCAGACGCAGATCCTGGAGCTGCTGAAAAAGCTGAACCGGGAACACGGCATGGCGATTCTGTTCATCAGCCACGACCTGCACGTGGTGCAGAAGCTGTGTACCCGGGTGGCTGTGATGCAGGGGGGACACTTGGTGGAGACCGGCCTGGTGCAGGATATTTTCCAAAATCCCCGGCAGGAGTACACCAGGCGGCTCATCGCCGCCATTCCCACGCGAAGCCGAAAATTGACCTGAGCGGAAGGAGGAGAGGTCCATGGCCCGGGAACCGGTGCTGGAAGTTCGGCATCTGAACAGCTATTACCGCCAGGACCACTCGATCCTGGGCCGGAAGGGGCCCCGCAGACAGATCCTGAAGGATGTCACCTTTGACATCGGCCAGGGCGAGATTTTGGGCCTGGTGGGGGAGAGCGGCTGCGGCAAGACCACGCTGTCCCGCACGATTCTGGGGATGCTCAAGGACTACGACGGAGAGATCGTGCATCATTCGCTCCGGCCCCAGATGGTCTTTCAGGATCCCTTCAGCAGCTTGAATCCCACCCGGTCCATCGGCTGGACCCTGGAGGAGCCGCTGCGGGTGGCAGGGGGCATGACGGGGGAGCAGCGCAGGGCCGCCGTGCAGGAGATGCTGGATAAGATCGGTCTGGGAGTGGAATTCGCCTCCCGCCGTCCCTGGGAGCTCTCCGGGGGGCAGCGTCAGCGGATCTCCATCGCCGCGGCCATGATTACCCGCCCCAAGCTCGTCATCGCGGACGAGCCGGTCAGCGCCCTGGATGTGACCATCCAGGCACAGATCCTGCAGCTTCTGGTGGATTTGAAGAAGGAGTTTGACCTGAGCTATCTGTTCATCAGCCACGATTTAAACGTGGTCTATCAGATTTGCAATCGGGTCCTGGTGATGAAGGACGGCGTAATTGTGGAGCAGAATACGGTGGATGAACTCTTTGACCACCCGCAGCACCCCTATACCAGGCAGCTGCTGAAGGCGGCGGAATAATACGATTTGAACGCGGCCGGAACGGCTGCGCGGGTCTTGCCGGAAAAGAAAAACAGCCTGCATCCTGCTTTCTGCAAGATGCAGGCTGTTTTGTCTGCATGGCTCAAAATTCATACCATTTGATCTCGTTGGCCGCCAGATCAAGCGAAAAATAGGACCCGTCCCCCCGGTAAACGACGGTGTGCTGCGGCTGATAGGTGTTGTTTACCACGCAGTATTTCCTATTTTTCACGTAGGCGTGGACCTCTACGCTGCAGTTGCTGGAAAACCACCGGTGCAGCGCGCCCTCCCGATGGGCGGACCAGAGGATCGCCCGGTGAAGCAGCCGGCTGTTGGCGAGCGAGTAGGGCAGTCCGGACAGATACACGCACCGGCCCTTGCCGTAGCCGTTGACGGCCATCTGGACCTCTCTATCACGCTGGACCAGGACCTCCGCGCCTTCCAGGGCATAGATGCTCTTTTTGCCTTCGCCAAAATCCACCGGCCCCATGTGATCGGCAAGGATGAAGTGATCCGGATGCTCGTCCCAGTTGTATTTGTCGTAATTCAGGGTAAAGCCGGTCTCCTTTTCAACCCCAAGAGCACAGGCAAGCTGGAGATAATGGCCCTGATACGAATGGCCGGAGGGTTCCCCTACGCCGATGAAGCCGCCGCCGTTCCAGAGGAAGCCGCGCACGGCTGCCGACACGGCGGGGTCCTCCCATACAGGGCCGCCGGTATGGGCGGTATCGCCGTCCCCAATGTTGAGCAGGACGTCGATGTCATCCAGGACGTGGGGGTCTGCCTTCACCTCATCAAAGGAGAGAAACCGCACGTCGAAGGGGGCGCCGGACAGGGCTTCGATGATCCCAGCGTAGGAGTAGTTCTGCTTTTGGTACAGGGCGTGGTGGACCATGTGACAGCCCCAGGAGCGGGCCTTTCCCCAGCAGTTCAGGACCGCCACCCGGCAGAAGCAGTAGGGGGTCGTACCATGGATGTTGGCATAGAGCTGGCGGAACTCGTCGCACACCCCTTCCACATAGCGGACAAAATCGGGGAACTGGCAGGCCAGCTTCAGGTAGCCGCCATAGCCGATGCGGTCAATAGGCTTGCGCAGGATCGCCCTGCGGGCCGTCACCCAATTCTCCTGGGCCTCTCGCACCGGATCGCCGCCCTCGTGGAAGGTATCCGGAAAGAAGTAGGGCAGGAAGCGGCCTTCGGTATACTTCACACCGGGGATATCCGAAATGAGCCGCAGAGTCGAGCCGCTGCCCACGCTGCCCACCACCGCGTCCAGGCCGATGCTCTGGAACTCGGGCAGGAAGGGCTCGGTGCCGATCCAGTGATCCCCCAGGAACATCATCGCTTCCTTGCCCAGCTCATGGGTGATATCCACCATCTCTTTTGCCAGCTTTGCCACCTCACGCCGCTGAAAGGCCTGAAAGTCCAGAAATTCCCGGCTCGGCACCCGGTACTGGTTGTTGTAGTAGCCCTGGTCAATGATATATTCCGGCCGGAAGGGATAGCCCGCCTCCCGCTCAAACTGATCCAGAACGTAGGGCGAGACCGAGGCGGAATAGCCGTACCAGTCTACATACTTTTCCCGTTTCAGCTCATCGAACAGGAGGGTAAACTGGTGAAAGAAGGTGGTGTACCGGATTACGTCTACATATGGGTGGCCGGCGATGAACTTCCGTAGGCGCTCCATCGTGTATCTGTGGGTCTTGGGCTGCCGGACGTCGAAGGTGATCTGGTGCTCAAAATCCTTCCAGCCGTTGGTTACGGCGTTATACATATGCACCGGGTCCCAGATGAGGTAAGCCAGAAAGCTGACGGTATACTCATGGAAGGGGAGAGGCTCCTCCAGCACCACGCAGCCGCTCTCGCCGTCGTACCGCCACGCCGGCGGTGGCACGACCGTCCCGGCCGTGCGGTCCACCACCTCCCACCAGCGCTTGATGTCGTCCCGGGTATTGACCTGTATGAGCTCCGGGCTGATGCCCTGCATCAGCGGGATGGACAGCGCACCGCCGGCGGCGGGGTAGAAGCCTGTCATGATGTAGCATTGCTGCACCTCTTCCGGATGGGATCGGGCCCAGGCGTTGTCCTTCCGCGTGGTATAGTAGGTGGAGTAGACCTTGGCGTCCACTCCCTTGAGGGCCTCTGGGAAGTCGGTGCCGTCGCAGTCCCGGATGGCGTCGGCGCCCCAACGTTTCAGAATCTCCAGCGTCTCGGGCACCACATCCACATCCGTGGGGATGGTAACGCGTCCCCTGTGCACTTGCTCACTCATAGATGGCTCTCTCCTAAAGACTTCAGATTATTTGGGTTCTTCAAACGGCTTGTTGTAGAGCATCAGGGCGGTCAAAAGCAGCACGACCCCCGCCAGCATGAGCGCCAGGCCGGTCAGTTGGCCGGTCATCTTCCAGCCCACGATGAGCAGCACAAAGCCAAGTACAACAAATATCGCCATAAGACCGGCGCGCAGGGAGGTATGTTCCTTCCAAAATCTCATAGCGGCACCTATCCTTTCAGCCCGCCCACGGTCATGCCCTGGGTCAGCTTTTTCTGTACGCAGATGTAGAGGATCAGAGTGGGCAGCATCACCAGCACCAAACCGGCGTACAGAATGCCGTACTCGGCCTTGGACTGTTGGGCCTGCATCAGGTTCAGCAGTCCCACCGGCAGAGTCTTGGGCCCCTTGGCCGAGCTCATCAGGGTCATGGAGATGATATACTCGTTCCAGAAAGAGAGGAAGTTGAAGAGGATGATGGTGATGATAGAGGGCTGGGCCATGGGGAAGATGATGCTCACCATGGTCCGGCCGTAGCCCGCGCCGTCGATGTAGGCGGCCTCCTCAAAATCATGGGGCAGGGTGGCGAAGTAGCCCGACAGCAGGTAGATGGTAAAGGGTAGGGCTGTGGAGGCGTATACCACCGCCAGCACGAAAATATTGTTGAGCAGGAATCCTCCGCCGACGGTGTTTTTGAGGAATGTGTCTCCATCCTTGAGCAGGAGGAAGATGGGGACCACGATGTAGTTGACGTTGATAAACAGCCCCGCCATGAAGCAGGTATTCAGAAACCGGCGGCCTTTGAAGTGAAACCGGGACAGGCAGTAGGCCGCGGGGAGGGCCACCACCAGCAGCAGCAGAAGCGCCAGTGCGGTGACGGTGACCGAGTTGAGCATATACTCGCCCATCCGGGCGGCATTCCAGGCATCGGTAAAATTCTGCCAGTAGAACCCGGCGGGCAGCGCCCAGGGGTTGCCGTAAAATTCGCTGTTCTGTTTGATCGATGCCAGAAAGACCCAGGCCACCGGCACGATGATGCAGACGGCCAGGGTGATGAGAACGACGTAGAGAAAGACCTTGTAGAGGCGCTCACCCGCGCCGTGTGTTTTCCGTTGATCCATGCTGCGACGCACCCCCTTAGAATTCCAGCGGCTCGCGCCGGGTGACCCGGTTCACCAGACCGGCCAGAGCGAAGGAGAAGAGGAAAATGACCACGCCCGCCGCCATGCTGTAGCCATACAGACCCGCGTCTTTTTGGTTATACATGAAGCTGAGGCCCACATCGGCCATCCCCTTGGCCACCATGGCCTTGACAAAAAGGAAGGCCATGTTGATGGTGGAGATGATAAAAAAGGTGAGGGTGGTGCGGATATTGGTCCAGATGAGGGGAATGGTGATCTGGAAAAACTGAGTCACCCGCCCGGCCCCGTCCAGACCGGCGCTTTCGTAAAGGCTCTGTGGCACGCTGGCCATAGAGGCCATATACATGACCATGTAATAACCGATGGCCTGCCACACCATGGCGATGATGATGCTGACGATGACCAGGGGCTGGTCCTTCCAGAGCACCATCACGGTCTCGCCCTTCAGCATGGATAGGATGCTGTTCAGCATCCCGTTTTCCGGCTTGTAGACGGCGGAGAAGATACCCGCGATGACCACCACGGAGAGGATGTTGGGGATATAGAAGATGATGCGGAAGAAGTTTTGCCCCCGGATCTTTTCCCGGGTCAGGATGCCTGCGAACACCAGGGCGAAGGCGAAGGTCACCACGGTGACCACTACGATGAGCAGGATGGTATTCTGCATGGAAGAGATGAATTTGGCATCCTGGAACAGGGTCCTGAAATTTTGCAGGCCCACGAAGGTTTCTGTGGGGGAGTAGGCGCCCCGCTCAAAAAGGGACATGCGGAACACATTCAGAGTGGGGAGGATCATGAAGAGGGCGAAGAGGAGGGTGGCCGGCGCCACACACAGGGCGATGAACCGGCGGCGTCCGCGGTGCTTGTTCACATGCTCGGCTCCTTTCGGGAAGAATGGGGCGGCGGTGAGCAGCTTTCCGCTCACCGCCGCTTCCATAGCTTCTGTTTATTTCAGGTTGGCGCGCATCTGGTCGCTGGCGGCCTTGATGCCGTCGATCCACTCCTGCTCGGTGGTGTTGCCGGAGACCAGCTTGTTTACCGGATCAAAGAAGACCTCGCGGACCGTGCCCAGCCCGGCAACGGAGTTGTAGGCGGCGAAGTTGCCCATGGCCGCCTTGGCGCCGTTGTCATAGATGGAGTAGAACATCACGTTGTCTCCCTCCAGCTTGCCGGCGATGCCCAGCACGGGCTGAATGGCACCGGCCTTGGCGAAGATCTCGCAGGCGGTGTCGCTGTACAGGAAGGCGAGGAACTGCTTCCCGGCCTCCACATGTTCGGCGCCGGCAGGCATCCAGGCCTGCTCAAACCAGGTGTAGCTGTATCCGTCGCCGCCGGCCTCCACGGCGGGAAGCGCGGTCATACCCCACTCGAAGCCATCCGCGCGGGGAGCCTCGGCCATCTCGCCCACAATCCAGGTGCCGTTGGGCATAAACAGGGCCTTATTGTCCAGCACGAGCTGCTGGTTCTGGGTGAAGTCGTTGTCATTGGCCTGGGCAGGGGTGACCGGGTTGGTGTAGGAGGCCAGCTTGGCCACGATGTCGAAGCAGGTCTGGGCCTCAGGGGTATCCCAGACGCCCTCCTCATAGTGGGTGGCCTTGTCAAAGAACTCAGGGCCGCCCACGGAGTACATCAGCGCATAGAAGAAGGCGTCGAAATAGCCGGTGGTGGGATAGGTGAACAGCGAGATGCCTTCGGCTGCCGCCTGGTCGCCCAGCGCCCACATCTCGTCCCAGGTGGTGGGAACGGTCCAGCCCTTTGCATCAAACAGGCCCTTGTTGTAGAACAGGCCGCAGGGGGAGTAGAACATGGGGGCCAGATAGGTCTTCCCATCACCGTAAGGGTTGGTCAGGGAGGTGTCGGTGAAGCCGCCGGCGATCTTGTCGCTGACCTTCACGTCCTCGCCGGGCACGGTCATGGAGAGCACGTCGGTGATGTCCATGATGTTGTTGTCCTTGATAAACTGATCGGTCAGACCGGCCTCGCGGCCGGTGGCCAGATGGATCACGTCAGGGAACTCGCCGCCCTGCATGGCGGGGCCGATGACATCTTCCAGCTTCTTATCCACAGTGAGCTCCACCTGGATGCCGGTCTGCGCGGTGAAGGCGTCGGCAACTTCCTGCCACATGTCGGCGCCGTAGCCCGATTCCAGGGCGGCCACCTGGATGGTGGTGGCTTCGGGCTGCTGGGAGGCCTCCGGGGAGCCGGAAGCGCTGGGAGAGGGACTGGCGCCGCTGCCGCCGGAGCACCCGGCGAACAGGGAGAGCATCAGGGCGCCGGTCAGGGCGGCGCTGAGCACGTTTTTCATTTTCATTTCCTCTTTACCTCCTGTCAAATTGGCTTGGATGGGCGGCGGCTTCGGAGCATACCCGCCGCTTGCGATACTTTAAGTATAACCGATGGAGGAGGCAGTTCAATTTTATTCTTGCGTGTATTTTTAGAGAAATTGCTTTTCTGGCGTTTCAAATAATAATTAGAGAATTAAAAAAATTATTTTGTGCATAATATCCACAAAAATACACCGAGGATTTTAATAGAAATGCCAAACGCAAGAAAAAGCATGATTTCTGCGGCGCGACTGCTTTCTTTTTTATGGATTGCAGAATGGAAGGCGGTGTGCTATGATTTAAACGCAAGTATTTTCAGTTTTGAACGCAAGAATTCTAAAATAGTGGCAGGGGATGTCCGTGAGCAACGACCGCTATGAGCTTTCTGATGGAAACCCGAGCCCCATCGACCGCTCAGTCACCAAGCTGCTGTATGTGAGCACCGCCAAATACGGCGGCGACTGGCACAGCCTCCTGCACACCCACGCCTGTACGGAGCTGTTTTATGTGGTGGGCGGGATAGGACAATTCAATATTGCCGACCGGCTGCTGCCGGTCTCCGCCGACGATCTGGTCATCGTCAATCCCAATGTGGAGCACACGGAGCTGAGCCTCAATGCCAGCCCGCTGGAGTACATTGTCCTGGGGGTAGAGGGGCTGGAATTCGAGCCTGCTGAGGACGGGGATGACCGATACGCCATCGTCAATTTCCGGGGCGGAGGCGAGGAGATGCTCTTCTATCTGCGGGCCATGCTGCGGGAGATCGAGACCAAGGCGGAGGGCTATCAGGTGGTGTGCCAGGACCTGCTGGAGGTGCTGCTGGTCCGCCTCATGCGCAGGACCAACTTCACCCTCAGCGTAGCGCCGGCGGGGCGGAGGACCAGTAAGGAGTGTGCCGCCGTGCGGCGGTATATTGACAGTCACTTTAAGGAGAACATCAATCTGGAGCTGCTCTCGCAGCTGACCCATGTCAATAAATATTATATGGTCCACGCCTTCAGCCGGGAATACGGCGTCTCACCCATCAACTACCTCATCTCCCGTCGCATCCAGGAGAGCCGCTATCTCCTCAGCGCCACGGACCATTCCCTGTCTCAAATCTCCCATA
Source organism: uncultured Eubacteriales bacterium (assembly GCA_902492005.1). GTDB lineage: Bacteria > Bacillota > Clostridia > Oscillospirales > Oscillospiraceae > Intestinimonas. Next base: position 90,471 of record CABUJV010000003.1, on the reverse strand, counting down.
TGCTGGGCTTTTCCTCTCCCAGCTATTTTTCCCAGAGCTTCCGCAAACTCTCGGGGATGAGTCCCATGGAATACCGAAAACAGCAGCGCGCTGGGAGCCAACCCCAGTCCGAGCCATGAGGAGGACCGCCTTTCCCGATTCGTCAGTACAATGGCCATAGAAGCCTGATACAGTAAGGAGTGGTATATATGTCTATCCTGGTCAGCGGAGGCGCCGGTTATATCGGCAGCCATACCTGTGTGGAACTCATCCATGCAGGCTATGACATCGTCATCGCCGACAATCTGGTCAATTCCAGCCGTGAGGCGGTCCGCCGGGTGGAGGAAATCGTGGGGAAGGCCATTCCCTTCGTCAAGGTGGACTTGTGCGACGCCGCCGGGGTCGAAACACTGTTCTCTCAGCATCCGGATATTGACGCTGTTATCCATTTTGCCGCGCTCAAGGCCGTGGGGGAGAGCGTGAGTAAGCCGCTGGAATACTACACCAATAACCTGGTGAACACCCTGACGGTACTGAACGCCATGCGCGTTCATGGGGTGCGGAATTTCGTGTTCTCCTCCTCCGCTACGGTGTACGGCGACCCGGCCGGCGTCCCCATCCGGGAGGATTTTCCCCTGTCCACGACCAACCCCTATGGGACCACAAAGCTCTTTCTGGAGCGGATTCTCACCGACTGCTGCGCCGCAGACCCCAGTCTGAATGTGGCCCTGCTGCGGTATTTTAATCCCATCGGCGCCCACGCTTCCGGGCGGATTGGAGAGGACCCCAACGGCATCCCCAACAATCTGGTGCCCTATATCGCCAAGGTGGCGGTGGGACAGCTGCCTGAGATCCACGTTTTCGGCAGCGACTGGCCCACTCACGACGGCACCGGCGTGCGGGACTACATCCATGTGGTGGATCTGGCCCGCGGCCATGTGGCCGCGCTGAACAAGCTCCGCCAGGACTGCGGCCTGTTCATCTGCAACCTGGGCACAGGCAAAGGCTACAGCGTACTGGACGTGCTCCACGCTTATGAGCGGGCCTGTGGAAAAACTCTGCCCTATGTGGTGGACCCGCGCCGGCCCGGCGACATCGCCGAATGCTGGGCCGATCCGTCCAGGGCCCTGGAGGAGCTGGGCTGGCAGGCGGAATACGGGATCGATGAAATGTGCGCCTCCTCCTGGAAATGGCAGAGCATGAATCCCAACGGGTATGAGGAGGGTGTGTGATGCGGCCGGCAGAGAAGAACCTTGGCGAGGTCCTGGAGGCGTACGACTTCCATGCGCCTGTGGTGGGAGCCGTCCGCTTTGGGCAGGGCCATATCAACGATACGTTCTGCGTGCATACGCAGCCGCCGGAGGGCGGCTGCGTCCGATTCATTCTGCAGCGGATCAGTGACGCCGCTTTCGGCAGCCCGGCCCAGCTCATGCAGAACATCGTCGGGGTTACCGACTATTTGAAAAAGATCATAGCGGAGGAGGGCGGCGACCCGGAGCGGGAGACCCTCACCATTCTGCATACCCGGGCCGGGGAGACCTATTATACCGACCGGGAGGGGCACGCTTGGAGATGCATGCCCTTCATCGAGGATACCGTCTGTCTCCAATCCGCCGAAACGCCGGAGCTCTTTGCCGCCTCAGCCCGGGCCTTCGGCCAGTTTCAGAGGCGTCTGCGGGATTATCCGGCGCACACGCTGTTTGAGACCATCGAAAAATTCCATGACACAGAAGACCGCCTGCGCAGGTTCAAGGCGGCCGTACAGGCCGACGTGATGGGCCGGGCCGGAACTGTCCGCCCGGAGATTGACTTCGTTCTGGCCCGGGAGCCCGACTGCTCTGTGGCACTGGAGGCACAGCGGGCCGGGAAGCTCCCCTTGCGTGTCACACACAACGATACAAAGCTCAACAACGTACTTCTGGACCGCAGGACGGGGGCGGCCGTATGCGTGATCGACCTGGATACCGTGATGCCGGGCCTGGCCATCAACGATTTTGGCGATTCCATCCGGTTTGGAGCCAATCATGCGCCGGAGGATGAGAAGGACTTGTCCAAGGTTGGCTTTGATCTGGATTTATTCGCCGTCTATACCCGGGGATTTTTGGACGGCTGTGCCGGCTTCCTGACCCCCGCTGAGCTGGAGTACCTGCCCTGGGGGGCAAAATTGATGACGCTTGAGTGCGGGATGCGTTTTTTGACCGACTATCTGGAGGGAGACCACTATTTCGCGGTCCACCGGGAGGGTCAGAATCTGGACCGCTGCCGGACACAGTTCAAACTGGTCTCCGATATGGAGCGCCGGTGGGACGAGATGGCGGACGTTGTCGAGCGATCAGCCGGGCGGTAGCAGCACCGTATCATAAAAAATCACCGCGGGGTCTCTGAAAGAGACCCCGCGGTGATTTTTGGGGACGGACTTATGGGTCCGGCGCCTGATACCGCTCTCCCTCGTTGGCCTGCTCCGAGATGACCTCCTGCTCGGGCGTCTGCTTCGGAAAGCGGACCAGCAGCACCGCCTGGGGCCAGTTGAGGGACACCGCCGCATGCCGGCCCTTCCGCTGTGCCGTCTGTTCCAGTCCCCGCACAAGCTCCTGCAGCACATCCCGGGTCAGAGGGCCGCCTCTCCAGTGGAAGAGGAAGGGGAGGCCTTTTCGAATGGCCTGCTGGGCCCGCCTGCATACCTCCTCCGTCTTGGTGAAGGAGAGCTTTTTCTCCCGGTAGTAGAACCGCTCTGCGTCCGTACAGGCGGGAATGGGGTACATGGGCGGCTCATGGTCGCGGAGCAGGCGTTTGTCATTCAGATTGAAGTAGTCGTGCCGAAGCAGGCCGTCCCGGCTCAGGGAGGCGTCGAAGGTGGCGTCCAGATGAAAATACTGCCCATCCAGCCGGAGGACGTTCCAGGCGTGGCGGTACTGGATACCTCGGTCTGGCGCCGCCTCCGAGACCGCGATGATACACCACACGTCCAGCGCGTCGCACAGGACCTTGACCGACTTGGCGATTCCCTCACAGACTCCCACGCCCTGGCCCAGCGGCCCGATGATCTCATGGGAATAGGGCTTCTTCAGCTTGTCATAGCGCACGTTCCGGCAGATGAAGTCGTGGACATACAGTTCTTTCTCTGCCGCGGTCAGGGCCATAGCCGGCCGGACCAGCCTGTCAATCCGGGCGGAGAGGGCCTTTTGATGCTCACGGACCTTACCCTTGTCGAACCGATAGTCCGGCAGAAGTTCCACGTTGGAGGCCCCCGGGACGAGGCGGTAGGAGAACCCGGTGACGTAGAAGATGCCGGGGCAGTCCAGACGCAGCTTGAAAAAGACGTCGCTCAATCGGCGACCATCCAGGCACGGGACCGGAAAGGAGGGGCGCAGTTCGGCAAATCCGGTTCTCATCGCATGATAGACGCTCTGTCCGATCCGGTCCATCTGCTGATAATAATAGGCTTCCATGGTGATCCTCCGCAATAGGGTCTGCCCCCAGTTTACCTTATTCCACCGATGCAAAGAAAAAAGAGAGGAGCGGGAAAATCCCGGCTCCTCTCCTAGAACGGCCTGCTATTCGGCCAGACGGGCCTCCAGCTTCTCCAGCGAATCGGACAGTTCGTGAGGCAGCTTGCCGCCGAACTTCTGATAGAAGGTATGGATACCGGCGGCCTCCTCCTGCCAAAGGGCACGGTCCACGTCCAGCAGGCCCTTGAGCGTGTCCAGATCCACGCCGGCATCCTCCAGATCGATGTCCTCGGCTTTGGGCAGATAGCCGATGGGGGAGTCCACAGCGTCTGCCTCATCAAAGCAGCGCTTCATGATCCACTCCAGCACCCGCAGGTTATCACCGAAACCGGGCCAGATAAAGCGGCCCTCGTCGTCGGTGCGGAACCAGTTTACGTTGAAGATCTTGGGGGCTTTGCCGCCCAGTACCTTGCCCATGTCCAACCAGTGCTGCCAGTAGTCGGCCATATGATACCCGCAGAAGGGGAGCATGGCCATGGGGTCCCGGCGGACCACACCCACGGCGCCGGCGGCGGCTGCAGTAGTCTCGGAGGCCATGATGGAGCCTACGAAGACCCCGTGGTCCCAATCGCGGGACTGGTAGACCAGGGGAGCGGTCTTGGCCCGGCGGCCGCCGAAGACGATGGCGGAGATGGGTACGCCGGTGGGGCTTTCAAATTCCGGGGAAATGCAGGGGCAGTTTTTGGCGGGAGCGGTGAAGCGGGAGTTGGGGTGGGCGCCCTTTTCGGCGGAAGCGGTGCCGTCCCAGGGATTGCCCAGCCAGTCCAGCGCATGCTGGGGCGGATTTTTGTCCAGGCTCTCCCACCACACGGTGTTGTCGTCCAGATTGAGGGCGACATTGGTGAAAATGGTGCCTTTGCGGGTGGAGGCCAGGGCGTTGGGGTTGGACTTCTCGTTGGTTCCCGGCGCCACGCCGAAGAAGCCGTATTCGGGGTTCATGGCCCACAGGCGGCCGTCCTCGCCCACACGGAGCCAGGCAATGTCGTCGCCCACGCACCAGACCTTCCAGCCGGCCTTGCGGTAGTGTTCCGGAGGGATGAGCATGGCCAGATTGGTTTTGCCGCAGGCGGAGGGGAAGGCGGCGGCCAGATAGCGGACCTCGCCCCGGGGATTCTGAATGCCCAGGATGAGCATGTGTTCGGCCATCCAGCCCTCATCCCGGCCCAGGACAGAGGCGATGCGCAGGGCGAAGCACTTCTTGCCCAGCAGTACGTTGCCGCCGTAGCCGGAGTTGACGCTCATGATGGTGTTGTCCTCGGGGAAGTGGACGATATAACGGTTCTCCGGGTCAAGGTCCGCTTTGGCGTGGAGTCCCTTGACATAGTCGGGGGAATCGCCGAGGGCGTCCAGTACCTGCCGCCCCACCCGGGTCATGATGGCCATGTTGAGGACGACATAGATGGAGTCGGTGAGCTCAATGCCGTACTTGGCAAAGGGGGAGCCCACCACGCCCATGGAGTAGGGGATGACGTACATGGTGCGGCCCCTCATGGCCTCGGTATACAGCTTGAAGAGCTTGGCGTACATCTCCTGGGGGTCCATCCAGTTGTTGGTAGGGCCGGCGTCCTCCTGCTTCCGGCAGCAGATGAAGGTGCGGTCCTCCACCCGGGCCACGTCGTTGGGGGCGGTGCGGTGGAGGTAGCAGCCGGGCAGCTTTTCCTCGTTCAGCTTGGTCAGCTCGCCGGTGGCCACCGCTTGGGCCCTCAGGTCCTCCAACTGCGCCTCAGAGCCGTCGATCCAGACGATGGAATCGGGCTGACACATTTTGACCATCTGGCCGATCCAGTCCAGGACTGCGCGATTTTGGGTGAGTTCCATAGAAAACGCCTCCTTTGGTGTCTGTGAGAGTTGTCATTATTGTAAGATAGAACCACACAAATTGCAAGGGAAACCCAGGAATTGGCGGAGAAGTGGCAATTTGAACAGATCACCGCTTGAATTTGCAGGGTTTTGTGCAAAAAGAGCGCGTTCAGGAGTAGAGCGCGCGGGTCAGGGCGTCAAATTCCGGGATGCCAAGCCGCTCGCCGCGGACGTCGGGGGGGAGGCCGCAGGCCGCGATGGCGGCCCGGAGCCGCTCCTTGCCGCCGCAATCTCCCAGCCCGGCGGACAGGGCGTTGAGCAGGGTCTTGCGGCGCTGGCCGAAGGCGGCCTTTACCACCTGGAAAAAGCGCGTTTGGTCCGCCTCCACCGGTGGAGCGGGCCTGGGCGTGAGACAGATGACCGAGGACGTCACCTTGGGGGCGGGGACGAAGCACTCCGGGGGCACGTCGAAGAGGAGCTCGGGAAGGGTGTGGTACTGGCAGTAGACAGAAAAGGCACCGTAATCCGAGGCGCCCGGTGCGGCGCAGATCCGCGCGGCCACCTCCCGCTGGATCATCACGGTGATGGCGGAGAAGAGACCGGAGTCGATGAGGGCGGTGAGCACCGGCGTAGTGATGTTGTAGGGCAGATTGGCGCAGGCCATGGGGACCAGGCCGGAAAACTCCCGCTCTACCAGGGCGGCCAGGTCCAGCTTGAGAATATCCCCGGGGACGATCTCCACATTGTCCCGCCCAGCCAGAGTTTCTGCCAGTACGGGGAGGAGGGCGCGGTCCAGCTCCACGGCAACGACTTTGGCCGCCGCGCCGGACAGCCGGACGGTGAGCGGGCCGATGCCGGGGCCGATCTCCAGCACACCGTTCTCTTTGGTCACTCCGGCCCCGGTCACCATGTCCTCGGGTACCCAGGAGGCGGTGAGAAAGTTCTGCCCCATGGACTTGGAAAAATGAAAGCCATGGCGGCCCAGCAGGGCCTTGATGTCGCTGATGTTGCACAGGTCCATATCGTTTGTTCCACCTTTGCGGTCAAGTAAAGGCATTATACCAGCTTTCCGGGCGTTTGTCACTCACTGGTGCTGCGGGCGCATCGCAGGAAAGGGAGTTGGCAAATAGGTTGATTTGTGGTATCCTATACAACACACTTTGATACGGCATTGGGAGGCGCTTCATGGTCTTTAGCAGCATCAGCTTTCTGTTTGTGTTCTTACCGCTGCTGCTGGCGGTCTATTTTCTGCTGCCGGCCCGTCTGCGGGAAGGGCGGAATTTGGTCCTGCTGCTGTTCAGCCTGTTTTTTTACGGCTATGGCGGACCTCGATTTTTGCTGCTGATGCTGCTCTCCATTGCGGTCAATTACGCGGGAGGCCTGCTGGCCGCTCCGGACAGGCGAAGGCGGAAGCTGTGGACGGGCCTGGCGACGGCGGTCAACCTGGGACTGCTGGGCTGGTTCAAGTATGCTGGCTTCCTGGGGACAAACCTGAGCCGCTTCTGGACCGGGCTGCCGGTGCCGGAGGTGACGCTGCCCATCGGGATCTCTTTTTTCACCTTTCAGGGTCTGAGCTATGTGCTGGATGTCTGCCGCGGGGACGCGGAGGTGGAGCGGAATCCGCTCCGGGTGGCCCTTTATATCGCATTGTTCCCCCAGCTTGTGGCCGGGCCTATCGTCCGCTACACCACCGTAGCGGACGAGCTCCAGACCCGCCGGGAGACGCTGGACGAGTTTACCGGCGGCGCGGTCCGCTTTCTCTTCGGGCTGGGGAAGAAGATGCTCTTGGCCAACCAGCTTGGCCTGCTGGCCGACCAGATCTATGCCACCCGGCCGGAGTTTCTGACCACCGCGCTGGCCTGGCTGGGGGCGGCGGCCTATACGGGGCAGATCTACTTCGACTTCTCCGGCTATTCGGACATGGCCATCGGTCTGGGCCGGATGTTTGGATTTCATTTTCTGGAGAACTTCAACTATCCCTACCTGTCCAAGTCCGTCACAGAATTTTGGCGGCGGTGGCACATCTCCCTGTCCACCTGGTTCCGGGATTACCTGTATATTCCGCTGGGGGGCAACCGCTGCGCCAACGGGAAGCATATCCGCAACATCCTGGTGGTCTGGGCGCTCACCGGCCTGTGGCATGGGGCGGCGTGGAATTTCCTGTTCTGGGGCCTCTATTTCGGACTGCTGCTGTTGGGAGAAAAATATGGCTGGGGCGGGGCGCTGGAACGGGCGCCGGCAGCTCTGCGGCACCTCTATGCCATGGTGCTGGTGATGGTGAGCTGGGTGCTCTTCCGTGCGGAGACGCTGGGCTATGCCGGACGGTTCCTGCTGGCGATGGCGGGCTTTGCCCAGGGCGGACTCACCGACGGGCGCACGGTCTACTATCTGCTGGAGTTCCGCTGGGAGCTTCTGCTGGCCGTTCCCGCGGCCCTGCCCGTCAAAAACCTCCTCCGGAACTGGCTGGAGCGGCGGCCTGGAAGTGCGGCGGCTCAGGCGGTTTTGCACGGGGGACCAAAGTTCCTGGCGCTGGGACTGTTCGGCCTGTCCTTCCTGCGGCTGGTGAGTTCCAGCTTTAATCCCTTCATCTATTTCCGCTTCTGAAAGGGGGACAAGCCATGAAACGGGCCTCACAGACGGTTTTCCTGCTGTGCTTTCTGGGCGTTCTGGCAGCGGTGCCGCTGCTGATTGCCCTGCGGGGGGCGGACAATCGAACCTCTTATTATGAAAACCGCACTCTGGCCGCCGTACCGGAGTACCAGACGGCGGACTTGCTCAGCGGGGCATACTTCAGCGCCTGGGATACCTGGCTGACCGACCACATCCCGGTCCGGGACCGGCTGTTGGGCCTCAACACCCAAATCGACTACCGTTTGCTGCAAAGGCCGGTGGTCAACGACGTGGTGGTCGCTGCCGACGTGCTGCTGCCCTTCCAGACCTACGGAGCCTGGAATTTGGACTATCTGGGCGGGCTGGCGGACCAGATCACCGATGGGCTCGCCCGGCTGGATGAGACGGTGAACGCCTGGGGCGGCCGGTTCTATTACCTGGGCATCCCCCTTCAGAGCTCTTATTTTTACGACCGCTACCCGGACTATTTGGAAAACCGCAAATGGCACGTGGACGGCATGACGGAGGCCTTTTCCGCCGCAATGGAAGACAAGGACCTGGACTTTCTGGATATGGGGGCGGTCTTTGCGGCCCAGGGGCGGCCTGCGGAGTACTATTCCGCTTCGGACCACCACTTCCGCTATCAAGGGGCCTTCGCCGCCTATCGGGCCATGATGGAGCACATCAACGCCGATGCCGGCTGGAGCCTGCCGGTGCTGACGGAGGAGGAGCTGGCCATCGTGCCCATGCCCAATCCCTTCCTGGGGTCCCGGAACCGGAAGCTCTACGGCCTGTGGACCGGGGAGGAGAAGCTCTGTATCGGGGCGCAGTCCGCACCTGTCCCCTTTACCCGGATGGACAACGGAGCCCCGGTCCCGGCGACCCTGTACGAGCTGCCGGAGGACCCGGCGGCGGAGGTGACCTATGACGTGTATATGGGGGGCGACAAGGCTGAGACCATCCTCCGGACGGACCGGCCCGAGCTGCCCAATCTGCTGATCTTTGGGGACTCGTTCACCAATCCGCTGGAGACCCTGTTCTACACCGGATTCAATGAGACTCGCAGTCTGGATCTGCGCTACTATGACCAGAAGGGTATTTTGGAATATTTGGAGGAATACCGGCCGGACGTGGTGATCTGCATCCGGGACGACACCGCCTATCTGTCTGCAGAGGGCAACGGAAACATTGTATAAAGAGAGTGAGAGAGATGGAATACAGCATACGGCCCATTGGACCGCAGGACGCGGAGGGCTTCAATGCCCTGCGCCGGATGCCGGGGGTATTCGAGGACACGCTGGGACTGCCCTCGGAGCGGGTCAAGCGCAATCAGGACGGCATCGCGTCGCTGGGGCCCGACGACCACAGTTTTGTGGCTGTGACACCGGACGGCACGGTCGTCGGTATGGTGGGACTCATGGTGCGGCCCAATCCCCGGATGCGCCACACGGCCAGCGTGGGCATTTTTGTGCACACCGACTGGCAGGGGAGGGGCGTGGGTACCGCGCTGATGCAGACGGTGCTGGATCTGGCCGACAACTGGCTCATGCTGGTCCGGGTGGAGCTGGAAGTGTTCGCCGACAACGCTAAGGCCATCCACCTCTATGAAAAGCTGGGCTTTGAGAAGGAGGGGCTCAAGCGTATGACCACCGTGCGGAATGGCCGCTACGTGGACGAGTACGTCATGGCCCGCCTGCGTCCCCAGGGTAAAGAGAGATAGGTACTGAAAAAGTGCCGGAACCAACGGATGGGTTCCGGCACTTTTTTCATTTAATAGGCGGCGACAATCCCGCCGTCGTTGGCGTAGACGGTGCTGATGCCCTTGGTCTCCACGACGACGACGTCCTGGAACTGGCAGGCCTTGAGCACCATCTCTTTGAGCTGGAAGGCCCGCTCCAGGCAGTTGCAGTGGGAGAGCACCAGGGTCCGGCCCACATGCTTGGCGTCCTTGACCATCAGTTCCACCATCTTGGACAGGGCCTGTTTGATGCTGATGGCCTGCCCCTTTTTGCAGATTTCCCCCTCGGGAGTGGCCCCCATCAGCAGTTTGATGCGCAGGGCTCCGGTGACCACCGACTGTAGGCCGGTGAGCCGCCCGTTCTTCCGCAGATTGTCCAGGGACTCCAGCACGAACAGGGTCTGCATGTCCCGGGAAAATCGGTCCACCTCGCGGATGACCTGCTGGAAGCTCAGCCCCTGTGAGGCAAACGCCCGAATCTTCATGGCCAGAAGGACCTCCCCGGCCGAGGCGGAACAGGAATTGAAGATGTGCACTTTGGCGTCCGGATGCTCCTCCAGCCAGATCTGCCGGGCCTGCTGGGCGCTGTTGTGGGAGCCGGACAGCAGGGCGGAGAGGGTGACCACGTAGAGCTCATCGGCGCCGCAGTCAAAGGCGTCCAGATACTGGGCCGGGGAGGGGCAGGAGGTCTGCGGAGCGCTCTCGCTCTCCTTCATCCGCCACAGCAGCTCCGCCTGGTCAAAGGCGGCGTCGTCCACGATGACCGTGTCCCCCACCCGGATGGTGAGGGGGACGCTGCTGTAGCAGGGCTCCCGCAAGAGGGAGGGGGTCAGGTCGCAGCAACTGTCCACAATGATTTTAAAGCTCATAAAAAAAATCCCCTAATCTGGTTTTACATATTATATTGTACCATTGGACCAGAGGGAAGTCAAGAATAACCAGAATAAAATTGCGGCCGGAGCGCATGGAAAACCACCTCAGGGAGAGGTGGTTTTCCGGATGGGTTCAATCCAGGATATAGACGGTGCAGCTGCGCACGCCGAAGTGGATGCACTCGCTGTAGGTATTGAAGAAGAGATCGACCCGGTTGCCCTTGATGCTGCCGCCGCAGTCCTCCGCAGTAGCAACGCCGTAGGTGATGGTGCCGTCGGAGGAGACGATATACATGCGGGTGCCATAGGGGATGACCTTGGGATCCACGGCGATGGCGCCCACACGGGCGATGGTGCCGGTGGCGGTTTTTTTCCAGGACTGACGCTCTGTGGTGTAGGCGGTGGCCGTGACGGTGAGGGCCCGGGCGTAACGCAGCGTCTGACCGGAGGCAGTGGTGAGAACGCCGCTGCCGTCCTCCGCTGCGTTCACATGGGTGAGCACATCGCTGGTGACGCTGAGGTAGGAGGCGGCCACGGCGGGCAGCCGGGTGCCGTACTCCACGATCTCCTCTATGGGTTCCTCCGCCACAGAGCGTCCCAGATCCGAGCGGTGCACGGTACCGTCCGGATCGGTCACGATCCGGGTGGTCTCGATGACCTGACCCTGACGGCCGGTCTGGACGACCTGCTCCCGCCCCAGCTCCAGCTCGGGATTTTCACGGCGGACCGTCTGGTAGGGCAGCAGCTCGGCGAGCTCCGTCTCATAGGTGGTGACCGGGCGGGCGATCTCCACCTGAATGACCCGGTCCTTGCGGACGGAACGGACCTGGTCGGCAGCGGAGAGAGCGATGCCCGCCCGCTCCAATGCGCCGTCCAGCTCTCCGGCGTAGCCCTCTACCGTGGTGACCACGTCACCGTCGGTGATGATATAGGTGGTGCGGGGCGTAGCGGAACCTGTGACCAGGGTGACGGCCAGGGCTGCAGATAGCAGAAAGACGGTGACGCGGCCCCGTCGGGAGAATCGTGTAAACATAAAGGAAGAACCTCCTGAAACAAGACTGTAATGACTTGTAACTTTTGCGTTTGGACTACAGTACAGGGATTATAGCCACATTTGGAGCAAAAGTCAAACTTACAGACCGATTTGCAGAAGATTTCAATGCGGAAATGGAAATTATGTGAAGGCGGATTCCGTCGGCAGGAGGGAAAAAGAGAAACGAAAGGTAACAAAAAGTTACAGATCAAGCGCTTGCACCCCAATGGATTGGGCGATTGGGGCGATGAAACGGGAAGAGAGGGGGGCCGTTGGTGTCGAGGACCGGCGAACTGGAGAAAAAGTTCGTTCTAATTCGAAGATTTCCCCTGTATTGTGACATAGAAAGCTCCAGAACAGCAAGATAATTCCAAAAAATCTTGTGAAGGCTGTCAGAGACAGGGGAGGGCTGTCCCACGAAAGTTTGTGTAACCTGGAGAGAAAAAATGCATATTTTCCGCGGAAAAAGGGGGAGTTATGTCAGGTAAGGGGAGGCGTCTTCGGCTCCTCGGCCTCCAGCTCCTGCAGCAGCTTCTGGTCAGACTTGGAGGACAGGTCCAGTCTGGCGTAGAGATCCGGTCGCCGGGTGCGGGTGCGGAGGAGGGCCTGCTTGCGCCGCCATTTGGCGATGTTGGCGTGGTGGCCGGACAGCAGAACCGGCGGGACGGCGCGGTCATGCCACACCTCGGGACGGGAGTATTGGGGATATTCCAGCATCCCGTTGTAGTGGCTCTCCTCTTCGAAGCATTCCGGATCGGGGAGGACGCCGGGGACCATGCGTGCCACTGCGTCGGCCACCGCCATGGCGGGGATCTCGCCGCCGGTGAGGACGAAATCCCCCATGGATAGCTCCTCCTCCACGCACTCCTCAATGAACCGTTCGTCAATACCCTCATAGTGCCCGCAGACCAGGATCAGGTGATCGTAATCGTTTTTCAGGCGCTTGGCGGCGGCCTGGTCAAAGGTTTTGCCTGCCGGAGACATGTAGATGGTATGTCCAGGGCCGTAGGCGTCCACAATGTGCTTCCAGCACTGGTAGAGCGGGTCGGCCTGCATCACAGCCCCGCGGCCGCCGCCGTAGGGGTAGTCGTCCACCTGCTTCTGTTTATTTAAGGTATAATCCCGGATCTGATGGGCTTCGATGCGGATCAGGTCCCGTTCCTGGGCCCGGCCCAGGATGGACTCGTTCATCATATCGCCCACCGTTTCGTCAAAGAGTGTCATGATATCGATCCTATACATCGCTGGCCATCCCCTCGATCAGGCGGACCCGAACGTAGCCGCCTTCCACATTGGTCTCCGCCAGAAACGCATCCACGGCTGGAATCATATACTCGTGACGCCCGCCCCTGACCACATAGACCTCGTGGGCCGGCGGGGTGAGCACATCGGAGATCTCTCCCAGCACCTCGCCGCTGGCGGCGTCCCGCACCTCCAGGCCAATGAGGTCGGCAATAAAGTGCCGCCCTTCGGGGAGGACCACTCCAGTGCGGTCGATCGAGATGATCTTGCCCTTGAGACGCATGGCGGCATTGATGTCGCCCACGCCCGCCAACCTGACAAGGATATTTCCCTTGTGCGCGCGGGCGCCCAGCACCTTGACCGGCGCTCCATCGATATAAAAGACGTCAAAGCCGCAGAGAAACTCCGGCGAGTCGGCCCATGGGACGATCTTCAGCTCCCCCTGGATTCCGTGGGTGTTGACGATCTGCCCGGCCTCTAAAAACTTGTTTTTCATAGGTCGCTCCTTTTCCGACAAACGAAAACGGCGGGGCTGCCCCCGCCGTTCTTGTCTCAATCGACGATCTCGACCGAAACCTTCGTTCCTTTGCGCTGGGCCACGGAGCGCATCAGCGTGCGGATCTCCTTGGCGATGCGGCCCTGGCGGCCGATGACCTTGCCCATATCCTCGGGGGCCACCCGCAGTTCCAGAACGGTCTCGCCCGCCCCGGCGGTCTCAGTGACGGAAACCGCTTCTGGATGCTCCACCAGGTTCCGGGCCACATAGGTAAGCAGTTCCTTCATTGGTGTTCTCCTTACACGCCGGCCTTCTTCAGCAGAGACTTGACGGTCTCGGTGGGTTGAGCGCCGGTCTTGATCCAGGCCTGAGCGCGCTCCACATCCACCTTCAGCTCGGCGGGATTGGCCTTGGGATCATAGGTGCCGATCTCCTCGATAAAGCGTCCGTCGCGGGGATAACGGGAGTCGGCCACCACGATACGATAGAAGGGAGCCTTCTTGGCGCCCATCCGACGCAGTCTGATTTTCACCATTTTATATTCACCTCCACATTGTTCTACATCTTTTATATGGAAACGTCCGCAGGGACGCCTACCAACCGGAATCATCCGAAGGGAAAGCCCTTCCTTTTCCCCATGCCGCCGAAGCGGCCCATTTTTTTGGCCATTTTCCCGCCCGCCATCTGGCGGGTCATCTGCTGCATCATCTCAAATTGCTTGAGCAGCCGGTTGACGTCGACTACCTGAGTGCCGCTGCCGGCAGCGATGCGCTTTTTGCGGCTGGAGTTGAGCAGAGAGGGGTTCTCCCGCTCTGCGGGGGTCATAGATAGGATGATGGCCTCGGTCTGGGACAGCAGACGCTCATCCACGGTGGCGCCCTCCAGCGCCTTAGCGTTGATGCCGGGGAGCATCCCGACGATATCAGACAGAGAGCCCATGCTCTTGAGCTGGATGAGCTGCTCGTAATAATCCGTCAGAGTGAGACGGTTTTTTTTCATCTTCTCCTGGAGCTCGGCAGCCTTCTTCGCGTCGAAGTTCTGCTCCGCCTTCTCGATGAGGGAGAGCACGTCGCCCATACCCAGGATGCGGGAGGCCATACGGTCGGGGTGAAAGACCTCGATCTGGTCCAGCTTTTCACCCACGCCTACGAATTTGATGGGCTTGCCGGTAACGGCCTTGATGGAGAGGGCCGCGCCGCCCCGGGCGTCGCCGTCCAGCTTGGTGAGCATGACGCCGGTGATATCCAGGGCCTCGTCAAAGGTCTGGGCGGCGTTGACGGCGTCCTGACCGATCATGGCATCCACGATGAGCAGGATCTCGTCGGGGTCAATGGCGGCCTTCATCACCTTGAGCTGTTCCATCAGCTCCTCGTCTACGTGGAGCCGGCCGGCGGTATCCACGAATACAATGTCGTTGCCGTGCTTCCTTGCGTGCTCAATGGCGGACTTGGCAATATCCACCGGGTCGATCTGCCCCATCTGAAACACGGGAATGTCCAGCTGTCCGCCCACGACCTCCAACTGGTGGATGGCGGCGGGACGGAAGGTGTCGCAGGCGGCCAGCAGAGGGCGTTTGCCGTTCTGTTTCTTCATATACCCCGCCAGTTTGGCCCCGTTGGTGGTCTTGCCCGCTCCGTTGAGGCCCACCAGCATGACCACGGTGGGCGGCTTGGGGGACAGGTTCAGCTTGGTGCTCTGGCCGCCCATCAGGGCGGTGAGCTCCTCGTTGACGATCTTGACGATCATCTGGGCGGGGGTGAGGCTCTCCAACACGTCGGCGCCTACGGCCCGCTCCGTGACTTTTTTGATGAACTCCTTGACCACCTTGTAGCTGACGTCGGCTTCCAGCAGGGCCAGACGGATCTCACGCATGGCCTCCTTGACGTCGGCCTCGGACAGGCGGCCCTTGCCGCGCAGCTTTTTGAAGGCGGAGGAGAGTTTTTCGGTCAAACCTTCGAATGCCATTCTTACTCCTGAATCAAAGTCTCGGCCAGGCCCTGGAGCTGCTTGCCCAGCGCCTCCAGCTCATCGTCCTCGAAGCGGGCGGCGTTGAGCTCCAGAAGCCTGCGGGCGCAGCCCTCCACCTCTTTGAGTTGGGCCTGCATGGTGTGAAACCGGCGAATCAGGCCGGTCTTGTCCTCAATTTCGGTGAGGTAGGCCTCCGCCCGGACGATGACATCACGGACGCCCTGGCGGGTGATGCCGTAATTTTCGGCGATCTCGGCCAGAGAGAGGTCCTCGTTGTAATAGAGGTCGTAGAATTCCTTCTGCCGGTCTGTGAGCAGATCGCCGTAAAAGTCGAAGAGCAGGGCCATACGGTAAGCCTGATTCTTCATGTCCACACCTCCATTTGTATTTTGTAAAGCTATTAACCTTTACACAACGAATATGATACAGCATTTTGTGCCCGTTGTCAAGAAGAAATCCCAGAAAAGCGGGGATTTTCCCAGCTGCGGGGCGGGAGGAATAGGTTGTGGGCTGGTTGGGAAAAGCTAGGGAGAAAATGAGCACAGCACGGAAAGGGGAGTCCCCATGGACCGCACCACATTCCTTCCCATGGACGATAAGCATTTGGGACAGTTTGGAGAGAATACTGCCCGCGCCTTCCAGCCGGAGGGCTGGATGGGGGGACGACCGGTCTGGCGGCTGACCCTGGAGTGCCTCCAACGCGTCACCGCGGTGCGGGACCGGGTCTGGCGGGCGGAGAAGAGCGGAGCGGCGGAGTGGCTGCTGGACAACTGGTATCTGGCGCAGCGGGAGGGCCGGGACGGAGCGGCGGCCTTCCGAAAGGCCCGAAGGCTGCGGTATATCGTGCGGGACGGGGTGCGCCGGCCGCTGGTGCTGGAGCTGGCCCGGGCCTATGTCTGGGGGGCGGGGGCGGACGCCGGCCCCCGGAGGCTGGAGCTCTTCCTGGAGCGGGCGCAGGGCGCCCAGCCGCTGACGGAGCGTGAGCTCTCTCTCTTCGTGCCGGCCCTCAAATGTGCTCTGGCGGAGCGGCTGGACCTGCTGTGCAGGGAGCTGGACCGGGAGGACGGCGAGGAGGAGCGGCTGAGCGCCGGGATGGAGTCGGTGTTCACCGCCCTGCGGACGCTGTCCACCGCCGACCTGGCCGGCCTGCTGGAGCGGGCCAGCCGGGTGGAGGCCATCCTCCAGAGCGACCCTGCGGGGGTCTATCCCCTCATGGATGACGAGACCCGTGGCCGCTACCGCCATCAGGTCTGCCGTCTGGCCTGGCGGAAGGGCCTTTCCGAGATCGACACGGCGGAGCGGGCGATCAAATCGGCCGCCCAGGCGCGGGGGGAAGAGCGGCATGTTGGGTTCCAGCTCTTTGAGTCCCATACACACCTGACCGCAGGCGTCCTGTATGTGGGGGTGGTGGTGGTGACCACTCTCTTCCTGTCCCTGCTGCTGGGATTCCGGCTGGACTGCCTGTGGGCGCCGCTTCTGCTGCTTCTGCCGGTGTCCGACGTGGTGAAGAACGGGACCGACTTTCTGGTGGTGCGTCTGGTGCATCCCCGCCCGGTCCACCGTCTGGCACTGAAGGATGGGGTGCCTCGGGAGGGGCGGACCCTCTGCGTCATCGCCAGCCTGCTCACCGACGAGCACAGCGGAGACAAGCTGGCGGCTCTGCTGGAGCGCTACCGGCTGGCCAATCGGGACGCGGGGGCGGAGCTGCGCTTCGGCCTGCTGGCCGACCTGCCGGATCGGGACAGCCCCATGGGGGAGGCGGAGCGCCGCTGGACGGAGGCGGCCCGGGATGCGGTGGAGGGCCTGAACGCCAAATACGGCGGCGGCTTTTATCTCTTTTTCCGACGGCCCGCCTTTCACGCCGGGGACGAGCGCTACATGGGCTGGGAGCGCAAGCGCGGGGCTCTCGTGGAGCTGGTCCGGCTGCTGAAGGGACGGCGCTCCGGCCTGGAGGTGCTGGCCGGGGACCGCACGGCGCTGAAGGGGACTCGTTATGTCATCACGCTGGACTCAGACACCTGCCTGAGCGTGGGAGCCGCCCGGGAGCTGATCGGGGCGATGCTGCACCCCATGAACCGGCCCAGAGTGGATCCCAGGCGCAAGGTGGTGGTTTCCGGCTACGGTCTGCTCCAACCCCGGGTGGGGGTGGAGCTGGAGGCGGCCAATCGGTCTCAGTTCTCCCGCATCTTCGCCGGTCAGGGGGGCGTGGACCCCTACGGCTCGGCCGCCAGCGACGTGTACCACGACCTCTTCGACGAGGGCACTTATACCGGCAAAGGTATTTTCGACGTGAACGTATTTTTCACCTGCCTGGACCGGCGGTTTCCGGAAAACACCATCCTGTCCCACGACCTGCTGGAGGGCTCCTACCTTCGGGCCGGACTCATCGGAGATGTGGAGCTCACCGACGGCTATCCCTACAAGGTGACCTCCTATTTTTCCCGGCTCCACCGCTGGGTGCGGGGGGATTGGCAGCTTTTGCCCTGGCTGGGCCGGACGGTCCGGGATGAGAACGGCAGGCGGGAGGTCAACCCTGTGGGGCCCATCGCCAAGTGGAAGCTCTTCGACAACCTGCGCCGCAGCCTGGTGCCGGTGTCTACCCTGCTGGCCCTGGTGCTGGGTATGTGCCGGTCCGGGCCGGTGTTCGCGGCGGCGGCGGGGGTGGCGGTCCTGGCCGCCGCCTCCCATCTGCTCCTTTCCGGGGCCGATCTGGCCTTCCGGCGGGGAAGGGGCCTCACGGAGCGCTACCACTCCAACATTATTACGGGTTTTGGAGGGGTTCTCCTCCAGACGCTGGTGCAGCTCCTGCTCCTGCCCTATCAGGCCTGGATCTGCGCCAGCGCCGCCTTTACCGCCCTGTGGCGGATGGGGGTGTCCCACAAGAAGCTCCTGGCCTGGACCACCGCCGCTGAGGCGGAACGGAGAGTGGGGGACGGGCTCTGGGCCAATTACCAAAAATTGTGGCCGTCGGTGGCGGCGGGGCTGCTCTGCGCAGCATGCTCCCGGTTTCCAGCCGGAGCCGCCGTCGGACTGGTGTGGATGGCCTCGCCGGCCTTTGCCTGGGCCATGAGCCGCCCCGTCGCCCGCACACGGAGGCTGGAGAAGGAGGACCGGCCTTTCCTGCTCCACCAGGCGGCCCTGATCTGGCAGTATTTTGCCGAGTTCCTCCGGCCGCAGGACCACTGGCTTCCGCCGGACAACTGGCAGGAACAGCCCGCCGTGGGCCTGGCCCGGCGGACTTCGCCCACCAACATCGGCATGGCGCTGCTGTGCTGTCTGGCGGCGGCGGACCTGGAGCTGGCGCCCCGGAACCGGGCGCTCTCCCTCATTGGCCGTATCCTGGACACGGTGGAGAAGCTGCCCAAATGGCATGGGCATCTGTATAATTGGTACGACACCGCTGCCGCCGTACCGCTGGAGCCGCGCTACGTGTCCACGGTAGACAGCGGCAACCTGTGCGGCTGCCTGATCGCGCTGGAGGCGGGCCTGCGGGAGTGGGGGGCGGACGGAGAGGCCGACCGGGCGGCGGCCTTGGGGGCGGCCATGGAGTTTACCCCGCTGTACGACTCCACCCGCCGGCTGTTCTATATCGGCTATGACTGCGCTGAGGGGGAGTACACCCAAGGCTGGTACGACCTGATGGCCAGCGAGGCCCGGCAGACCAGCTATATCGCTGTGGCCAGGGGGGAGGTAGAGCCCCGCCACTGGCGGAGGCTGTCCCGGGCCCTGGTATCCTGGGATCACTACTGCGGCATGGCCTCCTGGACGGGCACCATGTTTGAATATTTTATGCCCCACCTGCTGCTGCCCGCCGAGCCGAACTCTCTGCTGTATGAGTCGCTGACCTTCTGCGCCTACGCGCAGCGGAAGCGGGCGGCAGGGACCGGCGCGCCGTGGGGGATCTCTGAGTCGGCCTTCTACTCCTTCGACGCCGGGCTGAACTATCAGTACAAGGCCCACGGTGTCCAGCGGCTGGGCCTCAAACGGGGGTTAGACCGGGAACTGGTCATCTCCCCCTACTCCACGTTCCTGACACTGCCGCTGGTGCCGGGCCGGGCGGTACGCAACCTGCGCCGCCTGCGGGACCTGGGGCTGGAGGGCCCCTACGGCCTTTACGAGGCGGCGGATTTCACCCCCGAGCGCCGGACCGGAGGAAAGTCCTTTGAGCCGGTGCGCTCCTATATGGCCCATCACCTGGGCATGAGCCTGGTCGCCATCGACAATGCCCTCAATGGACAGGTCATGCAGCGCCGCTTTATGGCCGACGCCGCCATGACCTCCTACCGCGAGCTGCTCCAGGAAAAGGTGCCGGTGGGAGCCCAGGTCCTGCGCACGCCCCGGCGGGAGGTGCCGGAGAAGCCCCGCCGCGGAGAACCGGGAGGCCTCCAGCGGATGGGGGAGGGCTGCGACCGGAGCCTGCCGGAATGCCACCTGCTGTCCGGAGGGGCCTGGCGGGTCCTGTGCACCGACGCGGGGGCGTCCCGCTCCGTGATGGGCGGAACGGACTTGACCCGGTGCAGTCTGGAACGGCCCTGGCAGGGGCCGGGCGTTGCCCTGTTTCTCTCCGGGCCGGAGGGACTCATCCCCCTGACGCCCGCACCCTTCTATCGGGAGGAGCCGGCCTACGGCTGGCGCTTTGACGGGAGCGGCGCCGCGTGGACCATGGAGTGGAATTATTACGCAAGTGTTTTAACCTTACAGGTATCGGAAGAGGAAAACGGGGAACTGCGGGAGGTGACCCTGCGGTGGAACGGAGCGGGAGAGCGGACGGTGGAACTGGTCTGCTACCTGGAGCCCGTCCTGGCGCGCAGGGAGGACTACGAGGCCCACCCGGCGTTTTCCAAGCTGTCGCTGGAGAGCCGGGACTTGGGTAACGGCGTCCTCTTCACCCGCCGTCCCCGGCGAAACGGGGAAAACCGTCCAGCTCTGGCGGTGCTGTGGGAGGGGGCGGAGGCCGGACTGGATACCTCTCGGGAGGCGGCGCTGGGCCGGGGCGGTCTGCTGGCCTTAGAAGGGGCTCTGATCCGCCCGCCCCGGGGAACGGAGGGCGCGGTGCTGGACCCCTGCCTGCTGGCCCGTTTTCCTCTGACGCTCTCCGGCGGGACTGAGACCCGCTTCCGGATGGCACTGTCCGCTGCCGACGAGGGAGACCATGCGGTGGAGAGCGCGGCCCGTCTGCTGCGTCTCCCCGAGGAGCGCCGTGGTGGCCGCATGGACTGGCTGATGCGCCGGATCAATCTGACAAGTGAAATGGCCTTGCATGCATTTGAGCTCCTGAGACGGCTCCAGTTTCCGGACCGGGACCGGGTGCGGCCTGGCTCCGAGGAACAGCGCGCTCTTTGGCCCTTCGGCATCTCGGGCGACCTGCCCATTGCTGTTCTGCTGGTAGAGGAGCAGGAGCAGTTGGAGGACGCCCTTCGCCTGACTCTGGAGCACCAGTTCCTGGACCGCAGCGGATTCCGATTTGACCTGGCCTTGCTTCTCGCAGAGGGCGGCGATTACCGCCGGCCAATCCGGGAAGGGCTGCTGGAGGGACTGCGGGACCAGGATTGGTCCCACCGAATCGGCGTAAAGGGAGGAATCTACCTGCTGGACGCGGCCCAGGCAGCCGGGCCCTTGCAGTCTGCGGGGCTGCGGCTGGGGGCGGAGGGCTCGTTCCCAGAGCGGAAAGAGGACAGGAAATATACTGTAAAGGAGATAAACCTGTCAAACCATGCAGCGATGCCTGCGTTTTTCTGGGCACAGTCGGGAGCCTTTTCCTTTCAGACTGGGGAGACCCTGCCCCCGGTGGGGTGGTCGATGATGCTCTGCAACGGGTCCTTCGGCTGGATGACCGACGAGACGGGGGGCGGACACCTCTGGCAGGGAAATGCCAGGGAGCAGCCCTTGACCCGCTGGCAGAACGACCCGCTGGCGGTCGGGGGACCGGAGGAGCTTCTGTATCAGAGCAGAGAGGAGTCCTGCTCCTTTTTTGCCCATGCGGACGGCCTGCCCAGCCAGGTGACATATTTCCCAGGAAATGCCAGGTGGGAAAAGACTTGGAGGGGGCGGACCATCCGTTGCACGGCCTGTGTGCCGCCGGAATTGGATGCCCGTATTCTTCTCTTGGAGGCGGAGGGCGAGGGTCGGGTCCTCTATCGCCGGGAAGGCGAAGGGGAGCGGAGCTGGCCCATCCGGGACAGGCTCTGTCTGAGGACCGGACCGGAGGGGACGCAGCCCATCGACGCTGTCCTGGCCGACCGGCTTTTCCGGGAGACGGAGGCCTACTGGAAGGAAAAGACGGGCGCGCTGTGGTTTGACACGCCGGATAAGGCCTTGGACCGTTATCTCAACGGCTGGGCGCCCTATCAAATCATAGCCTGCCGTCTGTTTGGCCGGACGTCCCTCTACCAAAACGGCGGGGCCTTCGGGTTTCGGGATCAGCTTCAGGATGTATGCGCTGTCCTCTCTGTCGCACCGGAGCTGGCCCGGGCACAGATCCTGCGGGCCTGCGCCCATCAGTACCGGGAGGGAGACGTGATGCACTGGTGGCACCCCGGGCAAGATGGAGCGCCGGACAAGGGGGTGCGCACCCGCATCAGCGACGACCTGCTGTGGCTGCCCTATGCCCTGTGCGAGTATCTGGATCAAACGGGAGATCGGTCGCTCTTAAATGAGCAAGTAGAATTCCTTGTCAGTGATGTGTTGGCGGAGGGGGAGCGGGAACGCTACGAGGAGCCCGCGCGGTCGGAGGAGCGCGCCTCAGTCCTGGAGCACGCGCTCCGGGCGGCGGACCGGGTGCTGGACCGGGGCTTTGGCGTCCATGGGCTGGCGCTCATGGGGACGGGGGACTGGAACGACGGGATGGATCTGGTGGGGGCAGGCGGCTCTGGTGAGAGTGTGTGGCTGACCTGGTTTCTGGGGCTGGTGCTGCGCCGTCTAATGCCGCTGTGCGGCGAGGCGCGGGCAGAGCGCTATCAGCAGGCACAGGCCGCCTGCATCCGGGCGGCCAACGCAGCCTGGGACGGAGAATGGTTCCTCCGGGGCTATTATGACGACGGTGCCACCCTGGGCAGCCATGCCGACCAGTCGTGCCAGATCGACTCTCTGCCCCAGTCTTTTGCCGTCATCAGCGGTATGGGGGAGCCGGAGCGAACGGCCCAGGGCCTGCGCGCGGCTCTGGACCGGCTGTTTGACCGGGAGCATGCAGTCGTCCGCCTGTTCACGCCTCCCTTTGACGAGGGGGAGCGGGACCCGGGCTATATTCGGGGCTATCTCCCGGGAGTGCGGGAAAACGGCGGGCAGTATACCCATGCGGCGGTGTGGCTGGCGCTGGCCTGCCTGCGCCTGGACTGGCGGCAGGAGGGATGGGAAGTGCTCAGGGCCCTTTTGCCTACCGCCCACGATCCGACCGTCTATCAGGCGGAACCCTACGTCCTGGCCGCCGACGTCTACGCCAACCCCCTGCATCAGGGCCGGGGCGGCTGGAGCTGGTACACCGGGGCGGCGGGCTGGTATTACCGTACAGCGGTGGAGGAGCTGCTGGGCCTGAAGCTGCGGGCGGGCCTGCTCTATCTGGAGCCCAAGCTGCCTGAGGATTGGCCGGGCTTTTCCGCCCGCTGGCAGAGCGGGAAGGGTCTGTTTCACATCCAGGTGCGCCGGAGCGGGACGAAGGGGATGACACTGGACGGCCGCTCCCACACCGGCGGCATCCCCATTCGGGATCTGACGGGAGAGCATACCATCCTTTTTACGTTTTGAGGGTGGAAAAATGGAAAAAATATAGTATAATACCTTCTATGACTGAAACAAAGAAAGGACGGTCCACCGATGACCCAAGTAACGCAAAAGGACCTGATGCCCGGCGTTCATCTGACGGCGGTGCATACCGAAAAATTCAAGACCTGCCTGCTGGGTGTGACGCTGCTCACCCCGCTGCGGAAGGAGACGGCCTCTCTGAACGCGCTGGTGCCCTCCGTTCTCCGGCGGGGGACGGAGCGAGCGCCGGATATGGAGGCCCTGTCTGCCGCGCTGGACGAGCTGTACGGCGGCTCCATTGAGCCCAACGTCCGTAAGAAAGGGGCTGTTCAGTGTATTGGCTTTACAGGAAGTTTTCTGGATGACACCTATACGCCGGGCCGGGAGGCGATTCTGGAGCCCGCCGCGGCCCTGCTGGGAGATCTGCTTCTCCGTCCGGTAAAGGAGAACGGCGGCTTCCGGCGCGACTATGTAGAAGGGGAGCGCGCCAATCTGGTGGACCGGATTCGGGCCCAGGTCAACGACAAGCGCCAATACTCCGTCCAGAAGCTGATTCAACTGGTCTGCGCCGGAGAATCCGCCGGTGTGGATAAGCTGGGGGACGAGGCTGCTGCCGCCGCCATTACGGCGGACGGCTTGTGGGGGGCGTACCAGAACCTGCTGCGGACGGCCCGGGTGGAGCTCTATTACTGCGGCTCGGCTCCGCTGGAGCGGGTGGAGGCGGCTCTGGCCGCTGCCCTCCGGGAACTGCCCAGAGAGGAGGCGCGGACAGCGGCGGGGATACCGTCCGTTGGGGCGCATGCGGCCCCAGGCGCGCCTCGGCTGGAGGAGGAGGCCATGGACGTGACCCAGGGCAAGCTGGCGCTGGGCTTCCGCACCGGCGGCCTGACGGCAGCCAGCCCCGAGTTTCCGGCCCTGCTGGTGATGAACGCCGTCTATGGAGGCACACCCACCTCTAAGCTCTTTCTCAACGTGCGGGAGAAGCTGTCCCTGTGTTACTACGCCAGCTCCATGCTGGAGAAGTTCAGCGGGCTGATGGTGGTCTCATCCGGCATCGAATTTGACAAATACGAGACGGCCCAGGGGGAGATTCTGGCGCAGCTGGAGAAGTGCCGGGCCGGGACCATTGAGGAATGGGAGTTGATGGGGGCACGCCAGTCGGTCATTAGCGCCCTGCGGACCACGATGGACGCCCAGGGCCGGCTGGAGGAACACTGGCTGGGCCAGGCGGTGGCCGGACTGACGGAAGGGCCGGACGAGCTGGCCCTTCGGGTGGAGGCGGTCACCATGGACCAGGTGGTGGCGGCTGCCCGCCGCCTGGAGCTGGATACCGTTTACTTCTTGAAAGGCCGGGAGGGCAAAACACATGGTTAAGAAGGAATACCCGCGCATTGGAGAGAGCCTGTATCACGGCGAGCTGGCCAACGGCCTGCACATCTATGTAGATGTAAAGCCGGAATTTGCCAAGAGCTACGCCTTTTTTGCCACCAACTACGGCGGCATGGATATGCGCTTCCAGCTCGACGGGGAGTGGCACGATACCCCCGCCGGGGTGGCGCACTTCCTGGAGCACAAGATGTTCGACACCAAGGACGGCAACGCCCTCCAGGACCTAGCCGCTAACGGAGCCAGTCCCAACGCCTTCACCAGCTCGGCCATCACAGGTTACTACTTCGAAAGCACGGAGAAGTTTGAGGAGAACCTGAAGATTTTGCTGTCCTTCGTATCGGTGCCCTGGTTTACGCCGGAGAGCGTGGATAAGGAGCAGGGCATCATTGGCCAGGAGATCCGGATGATTGAGGACGATCCGGAAAACCAGGTGTTTTACGGGATGATGGAGACCCTCTATGCCCGCAACCCCATCAAGGTGAGCATTGCCGGGACGGTGGAGTCCATTTCCCACATCACAGCGGATACCCTGTATGCCTGCCATGCGGCGTTTTATAATCCGGGAAATATGGTCTTGTGTGTGGCGGGCGATGTGGATCCGAAGCGCATTTGCGAGATCGCCCGGGAGATTTTGCCCCAGGAGGGGATCACGGATATCCCCAGGGATTACGGCGGGGAAGAGCCGGAGGCGGCCGCCATGCCGGAAAAGGTCCAGCAGATGGAGGTCTCCACGCCTATTTTCCAACTGGGCTGGAAGGCGGACCCCGCCCCCATGGGGGAGGAGCGCCTGCGCTGTCAGCTTATGGGCGAACTGGCCTGTGAAGCTCTGTTCGGCACCTCTACCGCCCTTTATGCGCGCTTGTACCGGGAGGGGCTGGTCAACCAGAAGTTCGGATACGGCTATGAGGCGTATCCCGGCTGCGCCTTTCTGGCCGCCGGTGGGGAGAGCCGGGACCCGCGGGCCGTGCGGGACGCTATCCTGCAGGAAGCAGAGCGGATTGGCCGTGAGGGCATCCAGCCGGCCCTGTGGGACAGGCTGAAGCGTGCGGCTTACGGAGGCCGCGTGAGGGGTCTGAATTCCTTTGAAAATATCTGCGTGGGCTTGGCCCAGAGCCACTTTGCGGGCGTGGAGCATTTCCGCTTCCCGGAGGTGTTCGACACCATTCAAAAGGCGGATGTAGAGGCTTGTATCCGACGCTGGGTGGTGTCGGAGCGCACCGGTCTGTCCATTGTAGAGCCCAAGGAGGCGAGGGCATGAGGAATGTGGCCTTTCCCGGTCTGGGGCTGGAGTTCCACCTGGACCGGGTGGCCTTCCGTCTGGGAGACTTTGCGGTCTATTGGTATGGCATTATCATCGCTGTGGGCTTCCTGCTGGCGGTGGTCTACTGCTACCATAAGGCTCCCAAACTGGGGATCCAGCAGGACGATGTGATCGACATGCTGTTTTTTGCCGTGCCCCTGTCCATTATCGGGGCGCGGCTCTACTACATCGTCTTTTATCTGGACCTGTTCCGTAAGGAGGACGGAAGCCTGAGCCTCTATAAAATGATGGATATCCGGGATGGCGGGCTGGCAATCTATGGAGCGGTCATCGCCGCCTTTTTTACCCTGCTGATTTTCTGCAGAGTGCGCAGGATTGATTTCCTGGCCTTTGCGGATGTAGGCGTGTTTGGACTGCTCATTGGGCAGTGCATCGGCCGATGGGGGAATTTTATGAATGTAGAGGCCTTCGGCAGTCCGACGGAGCTTCCCTGGCGCATGGGGATCGACGTTTATCTGGACGGGGTGTGGCAGTACATGGAGGTCCACCCGACCTTTTTCTATGAATCTATGTGGAATCTGGCGGGGTTTCTGCTTCTGGTGCTGATTTCCAGGAAATCTCGAAGGTTTGACGGCCAGCTCATGCTGACCTACTTTGCCTGGTATGGCTTTGGGCGCGGGATCATCGAGGGGCTGCGTACCGACAGCCTGTATTTCTTCCACACGGGGATACGGGTCTCGCAGGTCTTTGGCTTTGCCACAGCGGCGGCGGCGGTGGCGCTTCTGATCTACCATCTGGCGGTTAAAAAACATACGCCGGAGGAACTCTATGTGAATCGCGCGCGGGCGGAGGAAGCCAACGGGGAAGCGTCGGCTCCGCAGGCTGCGGAGGAGAAGCGAGAGGAAGAATGACCGGTTTTGCCGGAGCCCATATGGGCTCCGGCAAAACCGTAGAAAAAGCCGCAGGGAAGTTCTTGACATTCTGCAGCTAAATCACTATAATACATTGGTACCGTCGTTTCGGGGTGTGGCGAAGTTTGGTATCGCGCTTGGTTCGGGACCAAGAGGCCGCGGGTTCAAGTCCCGCCACTCCGACCATGCGGAGTATCGTTAAAGGATCTGAAACGTTCCTTTGACGATACTCCGCATTTTTTATGTTCAGTTCTATATGGCAATCTGTGCCGGGGCGTAGCGGAAAGCTGCGCCTTTTCTCGTTTCCAGCAAAAGGTCTTATTCGGGGGACAAACTTTCACGGCCTTTATTCTCTGTTTGAGTACGGGGCTTTCCCCGCATTCGAAATACCTTCGACCTTTGCGTCAGAAAACTTTTGAACGGTCCAGTCATAGACATGGACAACCATACATAGAATGGAGCATCAACACAGGACAAGGGGGAAAACGACCCATGGAGACGGCGATAAGGGCGCGGATGGCCGCGGCTCGATTCGAGCAGGCGGCGGCCCTTCTTCCCTATGATTTGCGGCAGGCGGCGTGTAAAATGCCGGAGAGGGACAAGGCCAGAGCGGAAGAATTCCGGCTGCGGGCCGGCAGGCCGCCTATGGTGGCGGGGCCGGCGGGTGAGCGGGAGATTCCGCACTGCCCGGGTCCGATCCGTCCGGAGGATCTGGGTTTGGTGCTGGAGGTGGCCAGCCGGGCCTCGGCGCACACGGTGCTGGACCGGGTGAAGTGCGGCTTCGTCACCGTCCGGGGCGGTCACCGGGTGGGCATCTGCGGCAGCGCGGTGGTTCGGGACGGGGAGATACATAATCTGCGGCAGATGTCCTCGCTGGCAATCCGCATCGCGCACGAGGTACCCGGAGCGGCGGCGGGAGTTCTGCCCGAACTTCTGGAAGGCGGAACACTTCAAAGCACGCTGCTGCTCTCGCCCCCCGGCGGAGGTAAGACCACGCTGCTGAGGGATTTGGTCCGCTGCATTTCTGACGGCGTTGGAATGGAGCCCCTGCGTGTGGGGCTGGCCGATGAGCGGGGCGAGGTGGCCGCCATGTACGAGGGTGTCCCCCAGGCAGACGTGGGCGAGCGTACTGACGTGATGGACGGCTGCCCCAAAGGGGCTGCGCTGACGATGCTGCTGCGGGGGATGAACCCCCAGGTGCTGGCGGCCGATGAGATCACCGCCGCAGAGGACATCGAGGCACTGGAGCAGGCGGCCGGCTGCGGTGTGGCGCTGCTGTGTACCGCCCACGGAGGGTCTCTGCGGGACCTGTGGACCCGGCCGCTCTACCGGCGGCTAATGGACGCCGGACTGTTCCGGAGGGTCGTCCTAATCCGTGCGGGTGAGGATGGGAGGCACTACGAGGTGACAGAGCCGGAGAGGGGGAAGTGGCTGTGCTGAAACTGGCAGGCGCTTTGATCCTGATGGCGGGAGCCTCCAGTATCGGTTTTGGAGCCGCTGCCCAGCTCCGGGCGCGGGTGACCAGCCTGCGTTCGCTGATCGGAGGTCTGGAACTGATGGAGCGGGAGCTCTCCTTCCGGCTGACTCCCATGCCGGATTTGCTGGCCGGCGTGGCAAAACGGGCGCAGGCCCCGGCCTGCTATTTCTTCGCCCGGTGCCGGGACAGTCTGGACCGGCTGGGAGAGAAGAACCTGGGTGAGCTGTGGAGGGAGGCGCTGGACGCGGAGCCCGACCTGCTGCTCTCCGGAGAGGAAACTCTGGTCCTGGCGGGGCTGGGGGAAGTGCTGGGCCGTTATGACGGAGACGGGCAGAGGGAGGCGCTGAGGTCTGCTCTGACCGAGCTGGGGCACTGTCTGGAACGGGCGGAGGAAGATCGGGACCGGCTGGGCCGGATGTATGGTGTGCTGGGCATGGGTGCCGGCGCACTGACGGTCATCCTCCTGCTGTAAACCGATTTCGAACAGACCGCCGGGGAGCGGCTGCAGGGGAAGTGGAGAAAGCATGAATGTAGATCTGATTTTCAAAATAGCGGCCATCGGCATCCTGGTTTCCGTGCTCAATCAGGTGCTGACCCGCTCGGGGCGGGACGAACAGGCCACCATGACCACCCTGGCGGGGCTGGTGGTGGTGCTGATGATGGTGGTTCAGGAGATCAGCGATCTGTTCAACCTGGTAAAAAACCTGTTTGGGCTGTGACGAGCCATGCCGGATATGGTAAAGATCGCGGCAGTGGCCGTGGCCGCCGCCCTGTGCGCAGCGGTAGTGAAGAAAAGTGCCTCCGAATTGGGGCTGGTCCTGGCCCTGGCGGCGGGGACGGTGATCCTGGGGCTCTCTTTGGATGCGCTGGAAGGCGTCCGGGAGCTGATGGACACCCTGGGCGAGACCGCCGGGCTGTCACCAGCCATTTTAGCTCCCGTGCTCAAGACGGTTGGCATCGCCATTCTCACCCGGATCGCGTCGGAGTTGTGCCGGGACGCCAAGGAGGGCGGCATCGCCGCCTTTGTGGAGACGGCCGGGGCGGCCTCCGCCCTGTTTGTGGCGCTGCCGCTGCTGCGCACGGTGCTCAGCATGGTAACAGGATTGCTGTAGGCAAGGTGTGAATGATGAGATATGCAAGCAAGGCCATGATCCCGCTGCTGGTTCTGGTACTGGCGGTGCTGCTGGCCCGCCCGGCCCAGGCGGCGGAGAGCGATGTGCTGGTCCGGCAAGGCAAGGCCCTGGAGCTGGAGAAGCTGACCGAGGCGGCAGGAGAGTATGCCCCCGGCGATGCGGGTGCGCAGGTGGACCTGGACGAGGGGCTCCAGTCCATCCTGGATACCGGGAGCGGCGCCCTGTGGGGCGTGGCGCGCAAGGCGGTGCGCAGCGGTATCCTGCTGCTGACGGTGGTTCTGCTCTGCGCCCTGGCGGACGGGACCTATGCCGGAGCGGGCTTCGGGACAAGCCTGGAGATCGTGCCCATTGCGGGGGCGCTGGCCATCACAGCCGTGGCGGTGACCGACGTCAATTCCCTCATCGGCATGGGGCGGCAGGCGCTGGACAGCATGGACTCTTTTTCCAAGGTGCTGCTGCCCACTCTGGCGGCGGCGACGGCGGCGGGAGGGGCCCCGGCGGGGGCGGCCGCTCGGCAGGTAGCCACGGTCTTTTTTGCCGATGTCCTCCTGACCCTGATCGACCGGCTGCTGCTCCCGCTGGTGTACGCCTACATCGCCGCCTGCGTGGCCCATGCCGCAGTAGGCAACGAGGGGCTCAAACGGGTGGCCGGACTGCTCAAATGGGTGGTGACCTCGGCCCTCACCACCATCATGCTGGCCTTCGTGGGTTACCTTACAGTCAGCGGGGTGATCGCCGGCTCCGCCGATGCGGTGGCGATAAAGGCGGCCAAGTTTGCCGTCTCCGGCATGGTGCCGGTGGTGGGCGGCATCCTGTCCGATGCGGCGGAGACGGTGCTGGCTGGCGCAGTTCTTTTGAAAAACAGCGTGGGGGTGTTTGGGATGCTGGCGGTGCTATCCATGTGCGTGATCCCATTTTTGCAGCTCGGGGTTCACTATCTGGCCTATAAGCTGACGGCGGCCTTGTCCGCTACGGTGGCGGAAGGACGGGTGGCTGGGCTCATCGACAGCATCGGCGGAGCCTTCGGCCTGGTGCTGGGCATGACGGGGGCCTGCGCCCTGCTGCTGCTGGTTTCCATGATCTCGGCCATCTCGGTGGCGACGGCATGATGGAGCTGTTGAGACAGTGGCTGGTGGGGGTTACCTGCGCCGCCATGATCATCGCGCTGGCGGACAGCCTTACCCCACCCGGCACGGTGCGGAAGGTGGGAAAGCTGGTGGGAGGGCTGGTTTTGCTGCTGGCTGTGCTGCAGCCAGTCCTCACCTTTGACTACAGCGCTATGGCCATCGCGGCGACCGATTATCAGGCCGCATTTGACTCCTGTGACCTGGAGCTGGAAGAAACGGACCTGGAGCTGATGAAAACCATCATAGCCGAGCGTACCGGCGCATATATTCTGGACAAGGCGGAGGATTTGGGGGCTCATTTGGAACAGGTGACGGTGACTTGCCAGATCGGAACGGGCGATATGCCCTATCCTGCGGCGGTGATGATCACCGGTTCTCTGGACGAGGACCAACGCCGGACCCTGACACGGCAGATCGAGGCGGATCTGGCCATCCCAGCCGACCGCCAGACATACGAAAGCGGTGACTTGGAATGAAGAAAAGCGCGGACGGTGCGGTCCGGAGCGGGCAAAAGCTTCTGGCCCTTCTGGAAAAGTATAAATTCGTCCTGCTGGTGATCCTGGTGGGCATCGTTTTGCTCACCCTGCCGGAGCTGGGCGGGAGCGCGACGGCGCAGGAGCAGGCGGCCGCGGCTGAGTCCGCCGGTCTGGCCTTCGATCTGGATGGGCTGGAGCGTAAACTGGCCGATACCCTATCCCGGGTCGAAGGGGCGGGGAAGGTCTCCGTGGCGCTGACGGTGAAGACCAGCACC
The DNA here is from genome assembly GCA_902492005.1 of uncultured Eubacteriales bacterium. Classification (GTDB taxonomy): domain Bacteria; phylum Bacillota; class Clostridia; order Oscillospirales; family Oscillospiraceae; genus Intestinimonas. The sequence continues at coordinate 59,438 of CABUJV010000003.1, read as the reverse complement.
CGCCAGGTGTTGGCTCAGAATGCCTCCACTTCGCAAAAAGAGGGAGAGACCGAAGAAAGCCGCAGCACAGTGGTAGTCTCACAGGGTTCGGGCCGGGAAGAGGCCGTGCCGCTTCAGCAAATCTACCCGCAGTTCCAGGGAGCCCTGGTGGTGTGCGAGGGGGCGGACGACCCCAGTATCCGGCTGGCGATGGCGGAAGCGGTCTCCGCTCTGACGGGGCTGGGTTCCGATAAAATCAGTATCTGCAAGGGAAAATAAGGAGGAACAGACAATGAAGCTATGGAAACGCAACGCGGTAGTGGCGGTGATCGTCCTGTTCGTATGCGCGGCGGTCTACCTCAACTGGTCTTACAGCCAGGAGAGGGACGGGGCTTCCGCGGGGACGGGCAAGGTGTTGGGCGAGGCCGCCCTGGTAGGCGGCTCCGGCGCGGATACCGACGCACTGTTCGGTAAGAAAGGAGAGGAAACTCCCGCCCCGACCGACTCGGGCAGTACGGAGTCCCAGACGCCTCAGACGAGCAGCGGCTACTTTGCCAGCGCCCGTCTCAACCGCCAGCAGGCCCGGGACAGCGCCTTGTCCCTGCTGCAGCAGGCCGCCGGCGACGAGAAGGCGGATCAGGCGTCCGTGGACCAGGCCAACCAGGCCATCCAGACCATGGCCGCCAACACCCTGGCCGAGGCCCAGATCGAGAACCTAGTCACCGCCAAGGGCTATGGCGACTGCGTGGCCTTCCTCAGCGACAACGGCATCAGCGTGGTCGTTTCGGCCAGCGAGAGCGGCCTGACCGACACCGATACCGCCAGGATCAGCGAAATCGTCATGGGAGAGACCGGACTGAAGGCCAGCCAGATCAAGATCATTGAGGCCAGCTAAAAAGTCATTGTAATTCGCTCATTTTGTGGTATAATGCTACTACTACAACAAGGAGCGTGATTCTCATGGGCGAGGGCAAGGAGTATGTTTCCCGGTCTGATGAGCTGGGCAATATCCATATAGCGGAAGAGGTCCTGGCAGTGATCGCCGCCGCCGCCGCGCTGGAGGTCGAGGGTGTCGGGGGACTGGCCGCCAACCTGGGCACCGATTTGGCCGAGCTGCTGGGCAAAAAGACGCTCAGCCGGGGTATTCGCCTGGAGGTGGCCGAGGAGAATGTGACCGTGGATGTCAATATTCTGGTCAAATACGGGCACACCATTCCAGAGGTGGGCCGGGCCGTGCAGGAGGCCGTGATGAGCAGCATCGAGGCCACCAGCGGTCTGACGGTCGAGGCTGTGAACGTCAACGTTGGCGGGGTCATTTTTGACAAAGAGACCCGTAAGCCCCAGTAATTTCCTGACCGCACGAAAAAAGCATTGGGCGAGTGGTCGCCCAATGCTTTTTTGTGGTAATTTGGTGTTTATTTTTGAGGGGAAAATGTATATAATCTATGCTATATGAACTGCGGTATCCGTCCGTATGGGTGGGGTGCGCCGCTGTTCGTCGAAAGAGGACCTGGATACAAAAGAACGTTTTGTGGGAGGAACCGCCATGACCAGAAGCATTGCCCGGGAGATCGCCGTCCATCTGTCCTTCGAGCTGGGCTTTTCCAACCTGAGCGCCGAGGAGCTGCTGGACCGCTCCCTGACCAGGGAGCGCTTCGAGACGCTTCGGGATGAGGAGCCTCTCTATGCAGAATTCCCCAATGAAAAACAGCGCCAGTACATATCTGCGCTGGTGCAGGGAGTCTGCGGCCACGGGCCCGAGCTGGACAGCTATATTTCCAAATATGCCATTGGCTGGACCTTTTCCCGGATTTCCCGCATGGCGGCCGCCGTGATGCGGGTGGCCATGTATGAGATTTTATACATGCCGGATATCCCCCCCGCCGCCGCCATCAACGAGGCGGTGGAGATCGCCAAGCACTATGAGACGCCGGAGACGGTCTCCTTTATCAATGGCATTTTGGGCGCCTTCATGCGGGGCGAGCTGCCCCCGGAGCGGGTCAACCAGCCCGCCGCCCCTGCTGCGGACGGGGAGTAGGGTATGCCGGTCTGTCTGGGAATCGACACCAGCAACTACACCACCTCGGTGGCCCTGTTCGACGGGACCCGGGGCTATAATCTGGGGCGGCTGCTGGAGGTGCCCGAGGGGGCTTTGGGACTGCGGCAGAGCGACGCGCTGTTCCAGCATGTAAAGCGATTGCCCTTGCTGATCCATCAGCTCCGGGTGGAGGGGAGGCTGGATGCCCCAATTTCCGCCGTGGGGGCCAGCGTCAAGCCGCGATGGGTGGAGGACTCCTATATGCCCTGCTTTTTGGCGGGGGAGTCTCAGGGGCGGAGTCTGGCGGACCTGCTCCATGTCCCGTTCTATCCATGCGCCCACCAGCAGGGACACATCGCCGCCGCGGCCTGGTCGGCGGGGCATGCGGAGATGCTGAATCGCCCCCATCTGGCGTGGCACCTTTCCGGCGGCACCACAGAACTGGTGCTGGTGGAGCCCGCCGGGGCCACGGTGGAGTGCACCCGCATCGGGGGCACCAGCGACATCTCTGCCGGCCAGCTCATCGACCGCACGGGCAAGCTGCTGGGGCTGGCCTTTCCCGCGGGCAAGGCGGTGGATGTGCTGGCCCGCGGTGCGGAGGAGATCCAGGGATTTCCCGTCAAGGTAAAAGACTTTACATTCTCGCTGTCCGGAGTGGAGAATCAGGTCAAGGCACAGGCAGAAAACGGGACCGCTCCGGCACAGATCGCGCGGTTTGTCCTGGAGACAGTCGCCGGAGCGGTAGTCCGCGCCACCCGGGAGGCGCTGGAGCGATACCCCGGCCTGCCAGTGCTCTGCTCTGGGGGCGTGGCCTCCAACGAATTGCTCCGGGAGCGGATGGTGGACGCGGTGTTCGCCCCGCCGCAGTATTCCACCGACAACGCTCTGGGCGTGGCCATCCTGGCCGGCCGGGCCCTGAAACAGGAGGAGAGCGCATGAGCATCCAGGGGCGTGTTTACAGCGTATCCCAGGTCAATGGCTATATCAAAAATCTGCTGGACCGGGACGGGCTTTTGTCCGGCCTGCTTGTCCGCGGAGAGATCTCCAACTACAAGATGTACCCCTCCGGGCACCACTACTTTTCCATGAAGGACGAGGGGGGAGCCATCCGATGCGTCATGTTCCGCCGGGAGGCGTCCCGGCTGCGGTTTCGGCCGGAAAACGGGATGAAGGTGGTGGCTTTTGGCCGGGTGGCCGTCTTTCCGCGGGACGGACAGTACCAGCTTTACTGTCAGGAGCTCTCTCCGGACGGTGTCGGAGACCTGCATGCGGCCTTTGAACAGTTGAAGGAAAAACTCTTTCGGGAAGGACTTTTCGACCAGGGCCATAAACGGCCGATTCCGCGCTACCCCCAAAGGATCGCCCTGATTACCTCACCCGCAGGGGCGGCGGTACGGGACATGCTGCGCATTCTGGGGGCCCGCTGGCCCCTGGCCCGGATCGTGCTGCTGCCGGTACGGGTCCAGGGGGCGGAAGCGCCGGGCGAGATTGCCTCGGCCCTTCGGTATGCCGACCAGAACGGGGCGGCCGACCTCATCATTACCGGCCGGGGCGGCGGCTCTATGGAGGATCTGTGGGCGTTCAACGACGAGCGCGTGGCCCGGGCCATCTACGACTGTGAGACCCCTGTCATCTCCGCGGTGGGACACGAGCCCGACGTGACCATCGCGGATTTTGTGGCGGATCTGCGGGCGGCTACCCCGTCCAACGCGGCGGAACTGGCGGCGCCCGATCAGAACGAGCTGTTCGCGGCGCTGCTCCAATACAAAGCGCGGCTGGAACAGGCCATGGGGAGCAGGCTGGAGCGTAACCGGCGGGAGCTGGAGCGTCTGGGCAAGGCCCGGGCCCTGCAGGACCCGCTGTGCTATCTCCAGGACCGGAGGATGCTGCTGGACTACCAGGGCCGCCGTCTGGTCCAAGGGCTCCACGGTACGCTGGCGACGGAGCGGGAACGCTTTGCCCGGCTGGCCGCGGCGCTGGACGCGCTCAGTCCCCTGAAGGTGCTGGGCCGGGGCTACGCCCTGACCACCGACGGGGCGGGGCGGGTACTTGCATCCGTGTCCGGCGTGGAGCCGGGAGACAACGTGACGGTGCGCCTGGCAGACGGAGCCCTCCGCTGTCAGGTCGAGTCCAAGCAAGGAGGAGAGAACTATGGCGGAAAAAAAGAGGTCCTTTGAGGAGAACATGGCCCGCCTGGAGGAGATCGTGGCCCAGCTGGAAAAGGGGGAGGCCCCTCTGGAGGAATCCCTCAAGCTGTTTGAGGAGGGCACCTCGCTGATGAAGCAATGCTCCAGCCTGCTGGATAAGGCGGAACAGAAGGTGGTCAAGCTCTCGGCGGGGCCCGGCGGGAAGCCGGTGGAAGAGCCTTTTGCGCCCGAGGAGGGATGACATGGACTATCGGAAGCAGCTGGAAGAGGATGTGCTCCTGATCGAGGCCCATCTGAGGGATCGTTTCCGGGCGTGCGAGCCCATGGCCAGTCTGTATGACGCCATGGAGTACAGCCTTTTGGCAGGTGGAAAGCGGGTGCGGCCCGTTCTGACCCTGGAGGTCTGCCGTATGTGCGGCGGGGACCCGGACCAAGCCCTGCCCTTTGCCTGCGCGGTGGAGATGATCCACACCTATTCTCTGATCCATGACGATCTGCCCTGCATGGATGACGATGACCTCCGGCGGGGCCGTCCCACCAATCACAAGGTATTTGGGGAGGCGATGGCAGTCCTGGCAGGCGACGGCCTGCTGACCGCCGCCTTTGAAACCGCGCTGGAGGGAGGCGAGGGTCTGCCTGCGGAGCGGGTGGCGGCGGCGTGCGCCTGCCTGGCGAGAGCCGCCGGGGCCCGGGGTATGGTGGGCGGCCAAGCGCTGGACATGGCGGCGGAGGGACGCAGCCTGAGTCAGCAGGAGCTGGAGCGGCTTCAGGCCCTTAAGACCGGAGCCCTGATCTCAGCCGCCGCAGAAATGGGCTGCATCGCGGCGGGCGGAGACGAGATGAAGCGGGCAGCGGTGCGCCGCTACGCCCAGAAGCTGGGGCTGGCCTTCCAGATCCGGGACGATATGCTGGATGTGGTGGGGGACGAGCAGACACTGGGGAAGAGCATCGGCTCCGACAGCGCCAATGAGAAGACCACGTTCTATACCCTTAAGGGCCTGGATGCCTGCCGGGAGCTGGTGGAAACGCTGACCCGGGAAGCGGAAGAGGCGCTGTCCATCTTTGAGGAGCGGGGCTTTTTGTGCTGGCTGGCGGATCAATTGGCGGGACGGGAGAAGTGATGCGGGATGCCTGAGTACAATCTGCCCAACTACCATATAGGAAATCTGATCCTGGTGCTCTCCGCCGTTGCGTGGGCTTCCGCCCAGGTGCTGAAGGTTGTGGTGGTGCTGATTACCAGACGGCGGCTGGATTGGCGGTATATCTGGGCCAGCGGTGGGATGCCAAGCTCTCATTCCGCCTTTGTCTGCGCCTGCGCCAGTACCACAGGAATGCTCTACGGCTGGTCCTCGCCGCTGTTTGCCATTGCCGCCGTGGTTGCCATCGTCGTGATGTACGACGCCTCCAATGTCCGCCGGGCGGCCGGCGAACAGGCCAAGATTCTCAACTATATGATGGACCACTGGATGGAGATGAAGCCCGCCCTGTTCAGCAAGGAGCTCAAGGAACTGCTGGGTCATACGCCGATCCAGGTCCTGGCGGGCGGCCTGCTGGGCACGGGGATTGGCCTGCTGGGCACTTGGCTGGTCGTGAGCGTATAAGTACATTTGCGGTTTTTTATTCAATATGATATACTATTTTAAAAACATAGAGACCGGCAAGAGCGGCCTTGGGAGTATCCCGCCGCGCCGGGAGGTGCGCCTTGATAGAATTCGATGAGATTCCTGACCTGCATAACATCAGCGATGCGGAGGCGGAGGCCCTCTGCGCCCGGCTGAGGGCCCGGCTGCTGGATGTGGTGTCCCGCACCGGAGGGCATTTGGCCTCCAACTTGGGGGCGGTGGAACTGACGGTGGCCTTTCACCGGGTCTTTGACACCGGTCTGGACCGGCTGGTGTTCGACGTGGGGCATCAGTGTTACTGCCACAAGATACTGACTGGCCGGGACGGGCTGATGGATACCCTGCGGACTTTTGGAGGGTTGTCCGGCTATCCGAAGCCGAAGGAGAGCGTCCACGACGCCTTTATCGCCGGACACGCCTCCAATTCGGTGTCTGTGGCTCTGGGTATGGCCCGGGCGAGGACGCTGAAGGGGGAGAATTACCATGTAGCCGCCCTGATTGGCGACGGCGCGCTGACCGGCGGCTTGGCCTATGAGGGGCTGTCCAACGCCGGTGAGAGTGGCGAGCCCATTTTGGTCATTCTGAACGACAACGGAATGTCCATCACGAAAAATGTGGGCGGCGTGGCGGAGCATCTGGCCCATCAGCGGCTGAAGCCGCAGTATCTGCGTTTCAAGAAGGGCTACCGGCGGGCGATGGCAATCCTGCCGGGGGGCAGGCATGTTTATAATGTGACGCACAAGATCAAAAAGGCGGTCAAGGAGACCCTGCTGCCTTGCAGCATGTTTGAGGACATGGGCTTTACCTATCTGGGACCGGTGGACGGGCACGACGTGCGCGGCCTGACCCGCCTTCTGAGCTACGCGCGGGATCTGGAAACACCAGTTCTGCTCCACGTCAGAACTGTAAAGGGAAAAGACTATGCACCTGCGGAAAAAAATCCGGACGCGTTCCACGGGGTATCCAGGTTCTGCATCCAGACCGGAGAGGCCCTTCAGTTCTCCAAGCCCAGCTTCTCCGGCGCCTTCGGAGCCGCTATGTGCGCTCTGGCGGAACAGGAGAACCGTCTGTGTGCCATCACGGCCGCCATGCGGGACGGGACCGGTCTGAAGGAATTTTCACGCTGCTATCCTGACCGCTATTTTGATGTGGGGATTGCAGAGGGGCACGCTGTCGCCATGGCCGCCGGGATGGCCAAGGAGGGGGCGGTGCCGGTGCTGGCGGTCTATTCTTCCTTCCTGCAGAGGGGCTATGACATGCTGCTCCACGATGTGGGCATTCAGGGCCTGCACGTGGTGTTCGGCGTTGACCGCGCCGGCCTGGTGGGAGAGGACGGCGAGACCCACCACGGCCTGTTCGATGTGGCTTATCTGGCCACGGTGCCGGGGATGACGGTGCTGGCCCCTGCCAGCTTTGCCGAGCTGCGCTCGATGCTGTTCTACGCGGTCCGGGAAGAAAAAGGACCGGTGGCCCTGCGCTACCCCCGCGGGGGCGAGTCCGGCTATCATTCAGACCACTGGGGCGAAAAGACCTTTCTTTTGAAAACCGGACAAGGGATTACACTTGTCACATATGGAACTCTGACCGGCGATGTTCTGGCGGCGGCGGAGCGGCTGAAGCAGGATGGATCCTCCCCGGAGGTCATCAAGCTCAACCAGATCCAGCCGTTGGATTTGAAGCCGGTGCTGGCCTCGGTCGCCCGTACGGGCCGCCTTTTGGTCGCCGAGGAGTGCGCCGCCATGGGCTGTGTGGGAGAGCGGATTGCCGCCGGGCTGGCGATGGCGGGCCTGGCGCCCCGAGCCATGGCGCTGTGCAACACCGGAGCGCATTTTATTCCGCAGGGGACAGTGGCGGAACAGAAAAAGCTCTGTGGGCTGGATGTCAGCTCGTTGTATGAGAGGGCATTGGAGGTCTTGCGGCGTGGGTAAAAAGCGTCTGGACGTGTTGCTGTTGGAACGGGGCATGGTGGAGAGCCGCCAGCGGGCCCAGGCCCTTATTATGTCCGGTCTGGTTTTTATGGGCGGCCAGCGGCTGGATAAGGCGGGCATGGCGGTGGATGAGTCGGCGGAGCTTCTGATCCGGGGACAGGAACTGGCCTATGTGAGCCGCGGAGGTCTTAAGCTGGAAAAAGCGATGAAGACGTTCCCCATCCGGCTCCAGGGGACGATATGCGGCGATATCGGCGCTTCAACCGGAGGATTTACCGACTGCATGCTTCAAAATGGGGCGGAGAAGGTTTATGCCGTGGATGTGGGCTATGGGCAGTTGGCCTGGAAGCTCCGCAGCGACCCGCGGGTTGTCTGCCTGGAACGGACCAACGCCCGCTATCTGACTCATGAGCAGGTGCCGGATGCGTTGGATTTTGCCAGTGTGGACGTGTCCTTTATCTCTCTGCGGCTGATATTGCCCGCTCTCCGGGGACTGCTCAAGCCGGAGGGACATGCGGTATGCCTGGTAAAGCCGCAGTTCGAGGCGGGCCGTGAAAAGGTGGGGAAAAAGGGCGTGGTGCGGGAACCGGGCGTTCATCTCGAGGTACTGGAGCGGTTTTTGCTCCACGCGGCAGAGGCGGATTTTACCGTAAAGGGATTAACCTTCTCACCAATCCGGGGACCAGAGGGCAACATTGAATACCTTGGTTACCTGTCCGCAGGGGCAGGAGAAGCCTGCTGCGGCGACCTGGCGGCCCTGGTGGCGGAGTCCCACAGCACGCTTGAGGGAGGGAAACACGTTTGAAGGTGGTTTTGAGCCCCAACCCGTACCGGGACCGGGGGCTGAAGGCGGCGCTTCGCGCCAGTGCCATTCTGGAGCAGGGTGGAATCAGGACCTGCATGTGTCTGCCCTTTTCACTGGACAGCGTCAGCTGCGTGGAGCTGCCCAGCCAGCAGGAATTCCGGGCGATGCAGACAGAACTGAAGGACGCCAATATGTTGATTTGTTTCGGCGGGGACGGCACGATTCTCCACGCGGCCCGGGACGCCGTCGCCCATAAGGTCCCCGTGCTGGGTGTAAACATGGGCAGTGTGGGGTTCATGGCGGAGCTGGAGCACAGTGAATTGGATCTGCTGAGCCGTGTCGCGGAGAAAAAATATACGCTGGAGCCCCGTATGATGCTGGACGTGTCGATCCGCCGGGGAAAGGAGATCGTCTGCCGGGACCTGGCGCTCAACGACGCGGTCATCACCAAGGGGGCGGTGGCCCGGGTGCTCGACCTGGACGTCTCGGGCGACGGCGTGCCCATTTACAATTTTTCCGGCGACGGTGTAATCTTGTCCACGCCGACCGGCTCTACGGCGTATTCCATGTCGGCGGGCGGTCCCATCGTAGAGCCCACGGCGGAGAACATCATCGTCACGCCCATCTGTGCCCACGCCCTCCATGCCAAATCCCTGGTGCTGGACCGGAGCCGGGTGGTGCGTGTGAAGATTGGCCGGCTGTCCCGCAAAAGCGCCCATCTGTCGGTGGACGGGGGCAGGGCGTTTAAGCTGTGTAGCAGTGATGTGGTAGAGGTCCGGCGCTCCAAATGCGTCACGCAGGTGGTGCGGCTGACGCAAAGGAGCTTTTACGAGATTATTAATCAGAAATTGGGAAGGGGCTGAGACGCGTGAAATCCAAACGGCAGGCGGAGATTTTGCGCATCATTGAGGAAGTGGATGTGGAGACCCAGGACCAGCTTCTCTCGGAACTCAAGACCAGGGGGGTAAGCTCGACCCAGGCCACCATTTCCAGGGATATCAAGGAGTTGCATCTGATCAAGGAACTCACCGGTTACGGCACCTATAAGTATGTGGTGTCCGGCCGCAAGACTTCGCTGAACTTTGCCGGACGTCTGCGGACCATTTTCAAGGAGGGAGTCACCTCCTTTGACCGCGCACAGAACATCGTGGTCATTAAAACCATGCCCGGCCTGGCCTCGGCGGCCTGCGCCGCTATCGACGGAATGGAGATCAGCGGCCTGGTGGGCAGCCTGGCGGGAGACGATACCGCTCTGCTGATTATGCGGGACAACGAAAAGGCGGCGTCTTTCTGCGAAGAGATCCGCACCATGCTGAACTGAAGTCGGTGAAAAGGGGGGTGGCGGCGTGCTTTCCCTGCTCCACATTGAGAATATCGCAGTGATCGAGTCGGCAGACATTCCGTTCGGCTCCGGTTTCAATGCCCTGACGGGCGAGACAGGCGCCGGCAAGTCCATCGTGGTGGATGCCATTGGCGCCATCATCGGCGAGCGGACCTCCCGGGATCTGATCCGCACCGGTGCCAGAGCGGCTTTTGTCAGCGCGGAGTTTACCGGACTGCCCGACTTGGCGTGGTTTCGGGAAAATGGCGCCGGGCCGGATGCGGAGGGCGTCCTGCTCCTCCAGCGGGAGATCCAGGCGGACGGGAAGAACCTCTGCCGTTTGAACGGGCGCCCTTTGACGGTCTCCCAGCTCCGGGAGCTGGGGCGGCAGCTTTTGAATATTCACGGCCAGCACGACGGTCAGCAGCTTTTGGACCCAGCCTGTCACCTGGACTACCTGGACCGCTTCGGGGGGCTGGAGCCAGCTCTGGCGGCGTTTCGGGCGGCCTATGACGCCATGAACGCCATCCAGCGGGAGATGGCAGCCCTCCAGATGGATGAGGCGGAGAAATCCCGCCGGATTGACAGCCTCCAGTATCAGATCGGCGAGCTGGAGCGGGCCGATCTGAAGGAGGGCGAGGATGAGGCCCTGAACGCCAGACGAAGCGTACTGCGCAACGCGGGCAGGCTCATCGAGGCGGTGGAGGGAGCCTGCCAGTCCCTGTCCGGCGATGACGAGCGAGAGGGGGCCGTGGCCCTCATCATGGAAGCGGAGCAATCGCTGGCCTCCGCGTCGGCGATCAGCGAGGAGATGGCGGACCTGCGGGGAAAGGCGGCCGAGCTGCGCTATGCCGCCGATGATCTGGCCGAGCTGGTCCGGGATCTGCGGGACCGCTTTGACGTCGCGCCCGGCGAGCTGGACGAGGTGGAAGGCCGTCTGGACGTGATCTACCGGCTTCGGAAGAAATACGGAGATACGGTGTCCGACATGCTCTCTTACCTGGAACGCTGCCGCAGGGAGCTGGATGAGATACAGTTCGCCAGCGATACCCTGGCCCGTCTGGAGAAAAAGCTGTCCAGCGCCCTGAAAACAGCGAAGGAGAAAGGAAAAATACTTTCCACATCTCGCCAGGAGGCGGCCCGGGCCCTGGAGGAGCGCATTCAGAGGGAACTGCGGCAGTTGGACATGCCAAAGGTCCAGTTCAAGGTGGATTTTGCGCCCAAGGCGGGGGAGCATGGCATGGACGCCACCGGAATGGACGAGGTGCAATTCTTGATGTCAGCCAACGTGGGGGAAGCGCTCAAGCCCATCCAAAAGATCGCTTCCGGCGGTGAGCTGGCCCGCATTATGCTGGCGCTGAAAAATGTGTTGGCAGAAAACGACGATGTGACCACGCTGGTCTTTGACGAGGTGGATACCGGAGTCAGCGGCCGGGCCGCGCAGAAGGTGGCAGAGAAGATGGCCGACTTGGCCCGGACCAAACAGGTGCTGTGCGTCACCCATCTGCCTCAGATCGCCGCCATGGCGGATACCCACTTCTCCGTGGAGAAGGGAGAACGGGACGGCAGGACCTATACAGCGGTGGAGCCTCTCACACCGCAGCGGCGGCAGGAGGAATTGGCGCGCCTCACGGGCGGAGCCCATATCACGCCCGCCATGCTGGCCGGGGCCGGGGAGCTGCTGGCGGCGGCTCAGGCGTATAAGAGAGGGGTATGATGGGAATCGAGGTTGCCTTCCGGCTCTCCCGGAGTGAGTATGTCCGGGCGTTGCGGTTCTATCTGCGCAAACGCCATCTGGTGAGCTGGGTACCGCTTCTGGTCATTGCCGTGGCGCTGGCCCTCTCGGTGGTGATGGCGCTGCTGATGGAGCGGGTAAGTTTCCTGTGTACCATGATCCTCGTGCTGGCGGTGATGCTGGCGGTCTACAGCCTGTATCAATATCTGCTCAAGCCCGGCCGCATCTTTGACCGGGACCCGATGCTGCACCGGGACATCCGGTTCCGCTTCACCGGGGAGGACATCGCCCGGCAGGACAGTGAGACCGCCGTGCTGCTGGACTGGCGGGTATCAAAGGTCTGGCGGAACAGAGACTTTTATTTCCTCTTTGAGGGGAAGGAGAGCTATATTTTATTGCCCAGACGGGCGTTTGGCTCCGCCGAGGAGGAAAAACGGTTTGAGCGGCTGGTGCTGGAGGCCAATCCCGGAGTGGCATGGAGAAATTTTGGTTGACAATTGAGGCGGCGTATGCTAGAATGCCGTCACATACAACGCAAGGATGAGGAAGAGTAGCGGCATGGCTGCCTGCCCAGGGAGCCCCCGGCTTGGTGGAAGGGGGAGAGGGGCCGGCCGTGAATACCCCTCGGAGCGGCCGCCTGAACCGAGAGCAGTAGGGTGAGTCGGGAAGCGCCCGTTACAGCGCGGTCGTGTGATGGCACGGCGTGAGGCCCCGCCCGCGAGGGAGGGAGCGAACCAGAGGTGGTACCGCGTTTTCGACGCCCTCTGTCCGACGGGACAGGGGGTGTTTTTTGTGTATTGGGAGGATGGAGGAATCCCTCCCAGACAAGCAGCCCGGGCGGTGGAGACCGCCTGGGCAGTCCACAAAAATCGAAGTAAGGAGAATGACCGATGACCATTTACGACGAATTGAAGGCCCGGGGCCTTATTGCGCAGGTGACCGACGAGGAGGAGATCAAGGAACTCATAAACAATGGAAAGGCCACCTTTTATATCGGCTTTGATCCCACGGCGGATTCCCTCCATGTGGGGCATTTTATGGCGCTGTGTCTGATGAAGCGGCTCCAGCAGGCGGGCAACCGGCCTATCGCCCTGGTGGGCGGGGGTACGGGCATGATCGGAGACCCCTCCGGACGCACCGATATGCGTACCATGATGACGCCGGAGACCATTCAGCACAACTGCGACTGCTTCAAGAGGCAGATGAGCAAATTTATTGACTTTTCTGAGGGCAAGGCCCTGATGCTCAATAACGCCGACTGGCTGATGAAGCTCAATTACGTGGAGCTGCTCCGGGAGGTGGGGGCCTGCTTCTCCGTCAACAATATGCTGCGGGCCGAGTGCTATAAGCAGCGCATGGAGAAGGGTCTTTCGTTCCTGGAATTCAATTATATGATTATGCAGAGCTATGATTTCTACCATATGTTCCAGACTGTGGGATGCAACATGCAGTGCGGCGGCGACGACCAGTGGTCCAACATGCTGGGCGGCACGGAGCTCATCCGGCGCAAGCTGGGCAAGGACGCCTACGCTATGACCATCACCCTGCTCCTCACCTCCGAGGGCAAGAAGATGGGCAAGACGCAGTCCGGCGCCGTGTGGCTGGACCCGGAGAAGACCAGCCCCTATGATTTCTACCAATACTGGCGCAACGTGGGCGACGCCGACGTGCTTAAGTGTCTGCGCATGCTGACCTTCCTGCCCTTGGAGCAGATCGACGAGATGGATCATTGGCAGGGTGAGCAGCTCAACCGCGCCAAGGAAATTCTGGCCTTCGAGCTGACCAAGCAGGTCCACAGCGAGGCGGAGGCGCAGAAGGCCCAGGATGCGGCCCGCGCCCTGTTTGCCGACGGCGGGGACAAGGCGCACATGCCGACGACCACGCTGACGGCCGGAGATTTTACCGGCGGCAGGATCGGCGCGCTGGATCTGATGGTCAAGTGCGGCTTGACAGCTTCGAAGGGCGAGGCCCGCCGCCTGGTCCAGCAGGGCGGTCTGACCGTCAATGGAGAGAAGGTCTCCGACCCCTCCGCCGTCTTTGCTGTGGAGCAGTTTGGAGGGGACGGCCTCATGCTGAAAAAGGGTAAAAAGGTATTCCACCGGGCGGTGGCGGAATAGGATTCTAGCGGCCCGGAGCATCGGCTCCGGGCCGCTAGAATCTTCATAAAAGATTAAACATATTTATAAGAAGATGCATTAGACTTTATCCGACAGACATGGTACAATGGGCACAGCTCCAATGAACACCCGGAAAGGGGATGGATTGCCATCAAAAAGAAGCCCTGGCCTCTGGACTCCAAGACCGTATCCAACCTGATTGTGGTGCTGCTGGGCATTACCTTCTTTTTTGCCCTCTACCGTTTTGACGAGGTGCGGGCAAAGATCAACATGGTGATGGGGGTGTTTATGCCCTTTATCACGGGGTTTGTCATCGCATACCTGCTCAACTCGCCCATGTGCTTTTTTGAGCGTACCCTTTATCGGGACCTCCGCTACCGGCGGGGACTGTCCATCGTTACGGTCTACCTGCTGGGTGTGGCCGCTCTGTCCATCCTGCTCAATCTGATCATACCCCAGGTCGTACAGAGCATCACAGACCTGATGATCAATATGCAGACCTATCTGGAGCAGCTCAACACTCTGGTACAGTCCCTCATCGCCCAGTTCCATCTGGAGGGTGAGGGAATCACCGACCTGGTGATCTCTTATCAGGAGCTGATGAACAAGATCACCCGTCTGGCCTCCGATGCCATGCCGAAGATCCTGAATTTCGGCGTGGCCGTGGGAAACGGTGTGGTCACGGCGATTACCGCGCTCATCTCCTCCATCTATATGCTGGCGGGAAAGGGGCGGCTGTTGCCGCAGCTGAAAAAGCTCACCTACGCCATCGCGCCAAAGACCAGCGCCGAGCGCTTCCTCAGTGTCTGCTCCAGAGCGAACGGGGTATTTGTGGGCTTTATCAACGGTAAGCTCATCGACTCTGCGATCATCGGAGCGCTCTGCTTCGTTCTGACGATGATTTTCCGCATCCCCTATCCCGTCCTGGTCAGCGTGGTCGTGGGCGCCACCAACATCATCCCGTTCTTCGGCCCCATCATTGGGGCTGTGCCCTGTGTTATGATCCTGCTCATCGTGGACCCGTGGGCCGCTCTGCGCTTCGGCGTGTTGGTCATTGCGCTGCAGCAGTTCGACGGTAATATCCTGGGGCCCAAGATTTTGGGAGACAGCACGGGCCTGTCCGCCATCTGGGTGCTGGTCGCCATCGTGGTCGGCGGCGGGCTGTTCGGTTTCCCTGGGATGCTGCTGGGCGTCCCAACCTTTGCGGTGCTCTACTCCCTGGTGCGGGAGTGGACCAACGCCAGGCTGGAGAGCAAGGGCATCGATGCAGACGGAAATCCGCTGCCCACAGGCAGAGGATCAGAAGAAGAAAACTGAAAAGAGCTCCGGCCCTCACGGGGCCGGAGCTCTTTTTTACTCTGTGACAGAGGCGACCAGATCCGACATGTTGTAGAATCCGGGCCGGCGTCCGGGCACGGCCAAAAAACGCGCCGCCTGGAGCGCGCCGCTGGCAAAGATTTCCCGGGATTGGGCGGAATGGCGCAGCTCAATCACTTCGTCCCGCCCAGCAAAGATGACCTCGTGCTCCCCTACGATGGTTCCGCCCCGCACAGAGGAGATCCCGATCTCATCGCGGCCTCTGGGCCGGCGGACGCTGTGGCGGGCATAGATATATTCTGACGGCAGGGACCGCGCGGAGGCCGCGGCATCGGCCAGCATGAGGGCCGTGCCGCTGGGGGCATCCACCTTGCGGCTGTGGTGACGCTCTACAATCTCAATGTCATAGTCCTCCAGGACAGCGGCGGCCTTTTTGACCAGGGCCTGGAGGACGCTGACGCCCAGGGACATGTTGGCGGAGCGGAAGATGGGGATGGCTGCGGCTGCCAATTCAATCTCAACGAGCTGTGCCTCGCTGAAGCCGGTGGTACACAGCACGAGAGGGAGCTTTCTGGCCACGCAGAAGGCCAGCAGAGGGGTAAGAGCGGCGGTGCTGGAGAAGTCCACGACTACGTCGGCCTCGCCGGAAAATTCAGCGGGGGAGGAGAAGACGGGGAATTCCCGGTCGGCAGTTCCCAGAAGATCAAAGCCGGCGGCAGCGGTGAGATCCGGAGCAGTCTCGCAGAGGGCGGAGACGATGCGGCCCATGTGGCCGTTGCAGCCGGAAATAATAAGTCTGAGCATTCTGATTTTCACAGTCCTTTCCGCGATCTATATGGCTGTGGGGCGGCCCGCAGCGGGCCGCCCCACAGGGCGTTTTTCCGATCCTCAGCGGAGCAGTCCAATGCGGGCCATGGCAGCCTTCATTTTTTCCAGATTACCCTCCGACATATCGCACAGAGGCAGACGCAGCCCGCCGGCCTCCATACCCATCAGATTCATGGCAGCCTTGACGGGAATGGGATTGACCTCCAGGAAGAGGGCGTCGATGAAGTCCATATTTTCGATCTGCAGCTTGGAGGCGGACACATAGTCGCCGGCCAGACAGAGGTGGGTCATATCCACCATCAGCTTGGGCGCCACATTCGCCACAACAGAGATGACGCCCTTGGCGCCCAAGGCCATCATAGGCACGGTCTGGTCGTCGTTGCCCGACCAGACGTAGAAATCATCGCCGCACAGGTGGCGGGTGTGGGCCAGCAGGGAAAAGTTGCCGGAGGCCTCCTTGACGCCGTTGATTTGGGGATTCTGAGACAGGACCTGATAGGTCTCGGCAGTAAAGGAAACGCCGGTACGGGAGGGAACGTTGTAGAGGATGATGGGCAGCTCCACGCGGTCGGCGATGTACTCATAGTGCTTGATGAGACCGGCCTGGGAGCACTTGTTGTAGTAGGGGGTGACATGGAGCAGGGCATCGGCGCCGGAGTCCTGCGCGTGCTGGGACAGGTAGACGGCGGCGGATGTGTCGTTGCTGCCCGCGCCGGCGATGACCTTGACCCGGTGATTGATGTACTTGACGCTGTGCTCCACCACGGCGATGTGCTCGCGGAGGCTGAGGGTGGAGCATTCGCCGGTAGTGCCGCAGACACAGATCGCATCCACACCGGCCTCGATAACATGGTCAATCAGCTTTTCCAGTGCGGTATAGTTGACGGCGCCGCTGGCGTCGAAGGGGGTGACAATGGCAGGACAGGCGCCGGTGAATACAGGGTTTCTCATGGGGGGATTACCTCCTTGTAATATACCCCTCAGCGCAGAGCAGCTCGGCAAGCTCGACCGCGCCGCCTGCTGCGCCGCGGAGTGTGTTGTGAGACAAGCAGACAAATTTATAGTCGTACTGCGTATCGGGGCGGAGCCGCCCGATGGACACGGCCATGCCGCGCTCCAAGTCCCGGTCCAGCCTGGACTGAGGGCGGTCGGGCTCCTCAAAATAGTGCAGGAACTGCTTGGGGGCCATGGGGAGCTGGAGCTCCTGGGGGCGGCCCTTAAATTCCGCCCAGATGGCCTTCATTTCGTCCATCGGGGGCTTTTTCGCAAAATCCACGAAAACCGCAGCGGTGTGCCCGTTGGAGACGGGAACGCGGAGGCATTGAGCCGTAATGGCCGGCTTCACGGCGTTGACGATCACGCCGTTCTCCACATGGCCCCAGACCTTCATGGGCTCCTGCTCAGACTTCTCCTCTTCGCCGCCGATGTAGGGAATCAGATTATCCACCATCTCCGGCCACGTCTGGAAGGTCTTACCGGCACCGGAGATCGCCTGATATGTGCAGACCAGGATCTTCTCCAGGCCGAAGCCGCGCAGGGGATGAAGAGCGGGCACATAGCTCTGGATGGAGCAGTTGGACTTGACTGCGATGAACCCGCGCCGCATCCCCAGTCGCTTTCGCTGTGCCTCCACCACTTTAATATGCTCGGGGTTCAGCTCCGGAATCACCATGGGCACGTCGGGCGTCCAGCGGTGAGCGCTGTTGTTGGAGACCACCGGACACTCCTGCCGGGCGTACTGCTCCTCCAGCGTTTTGATTTCCTCTTTCTTCATGTCCACAGCGGAAAAGACGAAATCCACCTGGGCGGCGATGGCAGCGGCGTCGGCCTCGGCGTTCATCACCACCAGTTTTTTCGCCTGCTCGGGGATGGGCGTATCCATAGCCCAGCGGTCGCTCACGGCCTCTTCGTAGGTTTTGCCCGCGGAGCGGGGGCTGGCCGCGATGACCTTCAGCTCGAACCAGGGATGGTTCTCCATCAGAGTCACAAAGCGCTGTCCGACCATGCCGGTGCCGCCGATCACGCCAACCTTGTACTTATCCATGCTGCAGACCTCCATTGTCTCGTTAATACCATTCTATACCGGAAGCAGGTCAGAGTTTCCCCTCCCTCGGAGAAAACAGCAGTTGAAAGAGGGACAGAACCTGTAGTATAATGACAAAACTGGATCTTTCCCGCGAAGATTTTGTCGGTGAGTTTGTATATTTGGTATATCCTAACACAATTCTTTACCACTGTAAACCGGCGATTCAGAGAAATGGAGCGGCCACATGGGCAAAAAAATCATACAATTTGCGGCGATTCTTTTTGCCGCGTTCATATGTCTGTCCGGTGTAGTCTCAGCAGCGGACGCGGCGGAGCAGGACGTGATACGGGTGGGGCTGTTTTACGGAAGCAGCGCCCTGCCCGGCGCCAACCTGCTCAACGATGTGGGTACGGGCTATCGTTTCGGCTATTTTGACGGGGACGCGCGGTTCTGTCCGGTGGGTAGCACGGGAGAGAGCGCCATCTCCATGGTCAAGACCCAAAACGTCTATTATGGCAAAGTGGGGGACTGGGCCGGGTATTATGACACCATCACCTCCGACATTGCGGTGGGCTGCTGGCATGTTCAGCTCCCGACGGCGTACGGCACCTTTGAGGCGGCGCAGCAGGCGGCTGCCTCGGTGTCCGGCGGGTTTCCGGCCTGGATCGAAGGGATATACTATGTGCGCACGGGGGCCTATCTCACCAGCGGCGAGGCCAACGCCGCGGCGGCCGCCCTGGGCGCGGCGGGAGCTGAAGTGGTTGGCACCAGCAGCAACGGCGTCTCGGTGGTGCGGACCGGCACCAGCCGGATTCTGTTCCAGTTCGACGGAGGCACGGGCGCCTCGCTGGTGGTCCGCCCCGGCCAGGATGACGGCGTCAAAACCGTTACCCACTTCCGGGGCTACCGCTACTATGGAGATTTTCAATACCAGCGCCGCTCCGGAGGAAATCTCACGGTGGTCAACTTTGTGCCCATGGAGGACTATGTGAACTGCGTGATCTCCCGGGAGATGAGCAACTCCTGGCCGCTGGAGGCGCTGAAGGCGCAGGCGGTGTGTGCGCGCACCTATGCGGCCATGAATCGGAACAAGCACGGCTCCAACGGCTTCGATGTCTGCGGGAGCACCGACTGTCAGGTCTACTTCGGCACGGCCTGGACGGGGACGAACACCGCCCGGGCGGCAGAGGAGACAGCGGGAAAACACGTCTGGTACGGCGGCAGCATGGCCCAGACCTTTTACTTTTCCTGCGACGGCGGCGCGACCGAGAGCGTGGGCAACGTCTGGCGGGCGGACGTGGATATGCCCTACCTGAAGGGAGTCGTGGACCCCTATGAGGCCGATGTGGCCAGCCAAATCGAAAAGTACACCGCGGCCGTCACGTTTACCAAACAGGAGCTGAAGGAGCTGCTCCACTCCAAAAACTACCTGTGCGCCGACGTGGTGGATTTTCGGGTCACCGAGACGACGCCCACCGGCAATGTGCTTACCGTGACGGTGTTCGACGCGGCGGGGAAGAGCTGGTCCTTTTCCAAGGAGAAGGCCCGCACCTTTTTTGGACTGCGGTCCCAGCGCTACACCATCTCCGGCAGCGGGGCCAGTTACTATGTGAATAGAGATGGGGTTTTACCCTCCATGAGCGGCGTCTACGCCGTAAACGGCAACGGGAACGTGAGCCAGGTTCCCTCCGGGGCCATGCCCTATGTGGTCACCAGTGACGGAATCGCCCAGATGGAGGGGGCCGCCGCGTCGGGGAACACCTTCACCATCACGACCTACGGCTGGGGCCACAACGTGGGTATGAGCCAGTGGGGGGCGAATGCCATGGCCAAGCGGGGCTATACCTATGAGGAAATCCTCAAATTTTATTTTACCGGCGTTGAGGTCCGGTAAGGAAAGCAGTGAAATGATCTTCATGAAGACATCCGATTTTTACTACGATCTGCCGCCGGAGCTCATTGCGCAGACGCCGCTGGAGCGGCGGGATGGATCCCGCCTGCTGACGCTGGACAAGCGCACCGGGGAGACCGGCCACAGGCATTTTTACGATCTGCCTAGGCTGCTGCGGCCGGGGGACTGCCTGGTGATGAACGACTCCCGGGTGCTGCCCGCCCGGCTGCTGGGACGCCGGGAGCCCACCGGCGGGGCGGCAGAGGTGCTGCTGCTGGTGGATCGGGGCGATCAGGTGTGGGAGTGCCTGGTCCGGCCCGGGCGGAAGGTGAAGCCGGGGGCCCGGCTCTCTTTTGGGGACGGAGCGCTGACGGCCGAGGTTCTGGAGACCCTGGAGGGGGGCAACCGGCTGATCCGCTTCGACTATGAGGGGATTTTCCTGGAAACCTTGGAGCGGCTGGGAAAAATGCCGCTGCCCCCCTATATCAAGGAGGAGCTCAACGACCCGGAGCGTTACCAGACGGTGTACTCCAGAGAGGTGGGCTCCGCCGCCGCTCCCACGGCCGGGCTCCACTTTACCAGAGAGCTGCTGGATCAGATTCGGGCCATGGGAGTCCGCCTGTGCTATGTGACGCTGCACGTCGGCCTGGGGACCTTCCGGCCGGTGAAGGAGGATGAGATCACCGACCATGAGATGCACGCGGAGTACTGCATGATCCCGCAGGAGACGGCGGACATCATCAACCGGACCAAGCAAACCGGCGGGCGGGTCGTCTGCGTGGGGACCACCTCCTGCCGGACCATCGAGTCCTGGGCCGGCGAGGACGGCGCCCTGAAGGCCTGCGCGGGCTGGACCGACATCTTCATCTACCCGGGCTATCGCTTCAAAGTGCTGGATGCGCTTATAACCAATTTTCATCTGCCGGAGAGCACGCTCATCATGCTTGTCTCGGCGCTGGCGGGCCGGGAGCACATCCTGGCGGCCTATGAGGAGGCGGTGCGGGAGCGCTACCGTTTCTTCAGCTTTGGCGATGCGATGTTTATCTACTAGGGGGAGGAGCGATCCATGAACGGACTGACGGATCTGCCCAACATCGGCCCCGTGCTTGCGGCCAATCTGCGGAAGATCGGCGTGGAGACGCCGGAACAGCTCCGCGAGCTGGGGAGCATGGAGGCTTTGCGCCGCATCCGGGTCCAGGTGGACCCCGGCGCCTGTCTGCACCAGCTTCAAGCGCTGGAGGGGGCTGTGGAGGGCATCCCCAAAAAGGACCTGGCCCCAGAGAAAAGGGAAGAGCTGAAGGCCTTTTTCCAGACTTTACAGAGAAACGTAGGAGTAAACGTGCATGTTTGAAGTCATCAAAACCGAAGGCCGCGCCCGGCGCGGCGTATTCACTTGCGCGCATGGCACAGCGCAGACCCCGGTGTTCATGAATGTGGGTACCCAGGGGGCCATCAAGGGGGCGGTCTCCGCCCATGATCTGGCGGAGATCGGCTGTCAGATCGAACTGTCCAATACCTATCACCTCCATCTCAGACCGGGCGACGAGGCGGTGCGGGACATGGGGGGGCTCCACAGATTCATGGACTGGAGGGGGCCGATCCTGACCGACAGCGGCGGGTTCCAGGTGTTCTCCCTCTCCGGTCTGCGGAAGATCACCGAGGAGGGCGTCACCTTTGCCTCTCACATCGACGGGCGGCGCATCTTCATGGGGCCGGAGGAGTCCATGCGCATCCAGTCCCATCTGGGCTCCGACGTAGCCATGGCCTTTGACGAGTGTGTGGCCAACCCGGCCGCCTATGAGTATGTCAAGCCCTCCTGCGAGCGGACTTACCGCTGGCTGGTGCGCTGCAAGGAGGAACACGAGAGGCTCAACGCCCAGCCCGGCGCGGTCAATCCGCAACAGATGCTATTCGGCATCAACCAGGGGGGAACTTATCCGGACCTGCGCGTGTGGCATATGGACGAGATCGCCAAGCTGGACTGCGACGGCTACGCCATTGGAGGGCTGGCGGTAGGGGAGGAGACCCAGGTGATGTACGATATCATCGACGCGGTGGAGCCCCACATGCCGGCGGACAAACCCCGCTATCTGATGGGAGTGGGCACGCCCTCCAATATCATCGAGGGAGTGGCCCGGGGGGTGGATTTCTTCGACTGTGTAATGCCCGCCCGCAACGCCCGGCATGCCAAGCTCTTTACCTGGGGAGGGGCCATGAACATCAAAAATGAGAAATACAAGCTGGATGAGCGGCCCATCGACCCCAACTGCGGCTGTCCCGCCTGCCGCTCTTTCTCACGGGCCTATCTCCGCCACCTGTTCGTGGCGGGAGAGATGCTGGCCATGCGCCTGGCCGTCCTGCACAACCTCTGGTTCTACAACGAGCTGACCGCCCGCATCCGTCAGGCGCTGGATCAGGGGTGCTTCCAGGAATTTCGGCAAATGTACTCCCAAAAACTGGAGGGCCGAATCTGAACGCGGTCCAAAAAAGACGCAAAATTTTGAAAAAGGCTTGTCAATTATGACCGTAACCTGTATAATATACTGCAATGCCGTATACTGGCCGGCACAAACGACACGCTGAAAATCACTGGAGGGAATTACTTTGGAGCAGTTCGGAACCATTGGTATGATCGTAGTGATGCTGGTCATCTTCTACTTCATGCTCATTCGCCCGGAGAACAAGAAGAAAAAACAGCTCAACGAGATGCGCAGCTCCCTGAAGGTGGGGGATGAAATTACCACCATCGGCGGTATCCTCGGCACGATCTGCGCCGTAAAGGATGAGAGCATCGTCATCGAGACCGGCGCCGACCGCGTGCGGATGGAGTTTGCCAAGTGGGCCATTTCCACTAAGGGCGCCCAGACCACTGAGGAGACGAAGTAACTTTCCTTTCGAACAAAATAGCATGACAAGCACCCTCCCCGCATAGGCTGTACAAAGCTGTTGCGAGGAGGGTGTTTTATGCGCAAGACGGAAGAGGATCAGGGGACGCGGCTGGTCCGGGCCATGACCAATATCCTGCTGGGCGGCGTCGTCGCGCTGGTGGTATGCCTCATGTTCCTGTTCCTGTGCTCAATCGGGATCTCAGGCGGCTGGCTCCAGGAGGGACTGATGTACCAGATGGCGGTGGTGAGCTGCGTGATCGGCGGCTTTGCCGGGGCGATGACCGCAGTACGGCGCTGCGGCTCCCGGGCCCTGATCGTGGGCCTGGCGGCCGGAGCAGTGTTCTTCCTGCTTCTGCTCACCGTGGGCGTTCTGCTGTTTGAAAGCATGTCCCTGGAGGCGGGCGGACTGGGCCTGCTGTGCGGGGGATTGTGCGGCGGCGCGGCGGCCGGACTGATGGGCTCCAAGCCGAAAAAGAGGCGGAGAAAAAAATAAGATTGAAAAACATGGGATGCTGTGCTATAATTCACCCAAATGCTACATATAGGGGGGAGATACCATGACCCATATCAAAACGCTCAACGGCGCCACGCTGAAGCAGAGCGCTGCCCACGGCGGCTGCGGCGAGTGCCAGACCTCTTGCCAGTCTGCCTGCAAGACCTCCTGCACCGTTGCCAACCAGAAGTGCGAGAACAACAAGTAAGATTCTGAGACGATTGGAAAGGGTGGGGGTCCCCACCCTTTTTCCATGCCCGAAAGGAAAGAAAGATGGTACATACATTTGAGGCCCTCGGCGTCAAGCTCGCCGTGGACGTAAACAGCGGGGCCGTCCATGTGCTGGACGACCTGACCTACCGTCTGCTGCCCCTGGTGGAGTCCCCCATGGCGGAGCACTGTCCGCCGGATCTCCTGGCCCGGCTGCCCGAATACAGCGCAGAGGCGGTGGAGGAGGGGTGGCAGGACCTGCGGGAGCTGGCCGGGAACGGGCTGCTCTTTGTGGAGGACGACTATGTGGACCCTGCGGCGGCCACCGCCCTGCAGCAGTCCGCCCCCATCAAGGCCCTTTGCCTCCACGTCTCCCACGACTGCAACCTCCGCTGCCAGTATTGCTTTGCCTCCACCGGCGACTTCGGCACCGGACGGAAGATCATGGACCTTGAGACGGCCAAACGGGCCATTGATTTTGTCATCCAGCGCTCCGGCAGCCGCCGGAATATTGAGGTGGACTTCTTCGGCGGCGAGCCGCTGATGGCGATGGATACCGTTAAGGCCACAGTTGCCTATGCACGCTCCATCGAGGAAAAGGCCGGTAAGTGTTTCCGCTTTACGATCACCACCAACGGAGTCCTGCTGGACGATGAGAACGTCGACTACATCAACCGGGAGATGTCCAACGCCGTCCTTTCGCTGGACGGGCGGCCTCAGGTCAATGACCGCATGCGTAAGACAGTCAATGGAAAGGGGAGCTATGAGGTCATTGTCCCCAAGTTCCAAAAGCTGGTGGCGGGCCGGGGGACCAAGGACTACTACCTGCGGGGCACCTTTACCCGCCATAACCTGGACTTTGCCGAGGATGTTATGCATATGGCCGACCTGGGCTTCCGCAACGTCTCTGTGGAGCCGGTGGTGGGGGAGGAGACCTGCGGCTATGCGCTGAAGGATGAGGATCTGCCGGTGGTTCTGGAGCAGTATGAGAAGCTGGCGGAGAAGCTGAAGGACCGGGCCGACGTGAACTTCTTCCACTTCAATGTGGACCTGGCCCAGGGTCCCTGCGTCATCAAACGGCTGCGGGGCTGTGGGGCGGGCTGCGAGTACGTGGCCGTCACGCCGGAAGGGGACATCTACCCCTGCCACCAGTTTGTGGGCAATCCCGCGTACAAGATCGGCAGCCTGTACGACGGCAGCTTCGATATGGAGCTGTCCCATCGGTTCTCCGGCCTGAACATCTATACCAGGGAGGAGTGCCGGGACTGCTGGGCACGCTTCTATTGCAGCGGCGGATGCAGCGCCTCCAACCTGCTGGTAAATGGTGACATAAAAAAGCCCAACCATGTGGGGTGCGAGATGGAGCGCAAGCGGCTGGAGTGCGCCATCGCGCTGAAGGCCCTGGCAGCCGGTATGGGCCGGTAGCTTATACAAAATGTAATTATACAGAGCGTATACTATTGGCCCGCAGCGGCCTTTCTGCAGCAAACAGCAAAATCTTGCGGCTGCAGATGCTGAAAATACCATATCTAGATGGCGAAGGGGCGGCGCACGATGCGCCGCCCCTTTGTTCATCCCTCGAGTTTACATAATTTAGTATACATAATACATTGACATAATACACAAAAATGAGAAAATTCCATGGAAGCCATTGCATATTGCGGCAGCTTCGATTATAGTAATTTACACCATTTGAGAAAGAGGAATATTTGCCATGGATGCGCTGATTTTGGGCTTTATCGGGGCTGGAAATATGAATTCCGCCATTTTGAACGGGGTACTGTCCCAGGGGCTGGTCGCGCCCGGACAGATTTGGCTCTCCAATCGCAGCGAAGGCAAGCTGGCCTCTTTTCAGAAACGGGGCGTCCATACGACTACCGAAAACCGCCGGGTGGCGGAGCAGGCCGGCGTGATCGTGCTGGGCGTCAAGCCCCAGATGTTCGGAGACGTGCTTCCCGAACTGGGCGGCCTGGCGGCGGGCAAGTGCGTGGTATCCATCGCAGCCGGCGTTTCCACCGCTTACCTGCGGGAAATGCTGCCCGGCGCCCACGTCGTGCGTGCAATGCCCAACACGCCGCTGATGGTGGGGGTGGGCGCCACAGCGGTGGCGGATGCGCCGGACGTACCGCCCACGCTGTTTCAGACGGTGCTGAAGCTCTTTTCTGCGGCCGGCGAGGTGGCGGTGATCCCCGAGGGGCAGATGGACGATATCATTAATGTGAACGGCTCTTCTCCCGCCTGGTTTTTCCGTATGGCCGAGGTCATGGTCCAGCGGGCGGTCTCGGTGGGGATCGACGCCGGTACCGCCCTGCGGCTGACGGCCAAGACCATGGAGGGGTGCGCCAAAATGCTGCAGGAGAGCGGAAAAACCCCGGAGGAGCTGCGCAGGCAGGTCTGCTCGCCCGGCGGAACGACGCTGGCCTCTCTCTCGGCCTTCGACGAGATGAACTACGAGGGCCTTATGCTGGAGGCCATGCGCCGCTGCACCCAGCGCTCCAGGGAGCTGGGCAGGTAATAATCCCAACGCTTGTCTCATAGGCTGTCAGAGAGAGGTGACGGCCATGGGAGTAAAAAAGCGTATCGTGAGGATATGGGATGTACCGGCGGGCGGCATATTGCCCGCTTTGGCCGTCGTGTCCGCCGCCTTTGCTTTGGGCGGTGTGCTGGGCTGCGGGCTGGCCGCTCAGGTCGGCGGCGGCGGAGGCGATATGCTGAGCGCCTATGTGACGGGGTACCTGGCCGCCGCCCAGGCCGGTGAGGCGGCGCCGCCTCATATGTTATCCGTGGTCTGGAGTACCATACGCTGGCCGGTCTTTGCGGTTTTGATGGGTTTTACGGGGCTGGGGCTGCTGGGCATCCCAGTGCTGTTTTCCATACGGGGCTTTCTGCTGTCCTTCGCCATTACCTCTTTTGTGCGCATGTTCGGCGGCGTGGGCGGGGTGCTGGCCTTTCTGACCTTTGGCGTTACGGGACTGGTGGCCATTCCCGTCCTGTTCGTGCTGGGGGTGCAGGGCTTGGCGGCGGCCCGGCTGCTGGCTGGACAATGTTTGGGGGACGGCAAGCGGAGCCTACCCTTTGGCCGGTCGTACTGGGTGCGGTGCGGCCTGTGCAGCGCCGCGCTGTGCCTGTGCGCGCTGCTGGAGTATGCGGCGGTGCCCGCGCTGGTCCGGCTGGTGGCCCCGCTGTTTTGAATCCTGGAGTAGAGAGGGGATTGGCTTGGACGTTCTGAAGGACTATGAGGTGTTCCTTACAACTGAAAAAAAGGCTTCTGCCAATACCCTGAGCTCCTATCTGAGGGACGTTCGGCAGTTTGCAGTCTACCTGGAGCGGGAGAAACGTGCGCTGGGCGACGTGACGCAGAGCGATGTGGAGCGCTACGTTAAGTACCTCGCCGGCAAGGGCAAGTCGGTCTCCACCGTTACCCGCGCGGTGGCCTCCCTGAAGTCGTTTTACTCCTATATGGTCCACACGGACCAGCTTTCCGCCAATCCGGCCAGAAGCGTGGTTCCGGACAAGGTGCAGCGTAAGCTGCCCCAGATCCTGACCAGCAAGGAAGTGGAGCTCTTCCTGGACCAGCCGGAGTGCATTGACGCCAAGGGCTATCGAGACCATGCCATGCTGGAGCTCCTTTATGCCACAGGCATCCGGGTCACCGAGCTCATCGACCTGAACGTGGATAATCTCAACCTGTCCGGCGGGTTTCTCCGCTGTGAGGGGAAGGGGAAGGAGCGGATCATCCCCCTGTACTCAGCGGCGGTCCGGGCCCTGAACGACTATCTCCGAGATGTGCGGCCGCAGCTGGTGGAGGACCCGGAGGAGACCGCCCTGTTCCTCAATATGAACGGCAGGCGCATGTCCCGGCAGGGCTTTTGGAAGATCATCAAGCACTATCAGGAGAAGGCCGGCATCAAAAAGGACATCACCCCGCATACCCTGCGCCATTCCTTTGCTGCCCATCTGCTGGAAAACGGGGCGGACCTGCGCTCCATCCAGGAGATGTTGGGACACGCGGACATCTCCTCCACCCAGATTTATGCCCAGTTGGTCAAGCAGAAGCTGAAGGACGTATACATCAAGGCCCACCCCAGGGCATGAAAAAGGCAGACGCCGCGGCGTCTGCCTTTTTGACCGTCCAATGCTCAGAAGAACAGCACGGGTTCAGCCCGCCGGGCAAAGCCCAGTTCCAGCTCTTCTTTATGATACAGATAGTTGTAGCTGTCATAGTAACGGGCGTGGACAGGGCACTTTTTGACGCAGGCGCCGCACTTGATGCAGATGCCGGTATACTCCCGTACGTTTTCCGGGCTGATGGAGCCCATGGGGCAGACCTTGGCGCAGAGGCCGCAGTCATTGCACGTGTCGTGCACCTTGGGCTTGTCCTTCAGGATATTGACCGGGTTTCCGTTGCGGTCCTTGGGCACATAGTAGGGCCGGTAGGGGATTTGCCCCTCCACCGGGATGGGTATGTACTCCCCCAGGGGCTTTGACAGTTTTTCCAGGATGCCGTCGGCAAAGCGGACGGCCGTCTCCAGGTCGGCCTGGTCAGGGCGGCCGGCCGCCAGGGTGGTGGAAAAGGAGTGCTCTCCGATAAAGGCTCCGGCGGCCACCGTGCGGAAGCCGTCCGCCTCCAGCAGGTCCCGGAGTTCTATCAAGCTGTCGTCAAAGCTGCGGTTGCCGTAGCAGACCACGGGGACGGCCAGCGCGCCGCCGCCCTCCACCGTGCGCAGATAGTGGAGCAGTACGTTGGGGACTCGCCCGGCATAGACCGGCACGCCGAAAATGACGAGATCCCCGTCTCCAAAGGCTTTGACAGCCCGGCGGGCAGAGGGCAGCGTGAAGTCGAAGCGCAGGGCATTCGCGCCGCTCCAGGCGCGGGCGACGCAGTCCGCGATGGCGGTCACAACTTTTTCGGTGGTGCCGGTGGCGCTGAAGTACATGGCGTGGACCTGGCGCTCCATCTCAAAAACCTCCCGAATGGTTCAATTAATTAAACGTATTATAGCAGAGCCCAGCGGATAAAGCAATCGGAATGCACAGACCGGGAAGAGGTTCTCCGCCGTCCTGAGCCCGGAACGGAATGGGACCGCAGACCGGGACATCCTGTTCCCGTTGCGGTTTTTTGGTTGCGCCGGTCCACCGGTCGTGGTACAATATCCTTTGTATAAACACTGGGAGGTGTCCATGGTCATTTTAGGAATCGACCCCGGCTTTGCCATTGTGGGGTTTGGGGTGTTGGAGGCAGAGCGGGGGACCCCGCGTCTGATCCGCTGCGGGACCATCACCACCCCCGCCGGACAGCCCCTGCCGGCCCGGCTGCTGCAAATATCCAACGATATGAGTGAATTGCTGGCTGCGTTCCGGCCGGATGCCATGGCGGTGGAGGAGCTTTATTTCAACAACAATGTGACCACCGGCATCGGCGTGGCTCAGGCGCGGGGCGTCATCCTGACCGAGGCGGAGCGGCAGGCCGTGCCCATCTTCGAGTACAGCCCTTCGGAAGTCAAGCTCGCGGTGGCGGGTTATGGAAAAGCGGAAAAGCGGCAGGTCATGGAGATGACCAGGCGGCTTCTGGGGCTCCGGACCGTTCCGCGGCCGGACGACGCAGCGGACGCGGCAGCCATTGCCCTGTGCCACGCCCGCTCCCACACCTCCCGCCTACAGAGCCCCGAGGCCGCCCGGCCGGGCAGCGGGCGCTATGAAGTACGAAAGAAATAGGAGCATCCACCATGTTTTATTATTTGAAGGGGACGGTGGCCCATGTGGCCCCCTATCTGGCGGTCCTGGACTGCGGCGGGGGGGGGTTTGCCTGCCGTACCACCCACAACACCCTGGCCCGGCTGAAGGTGGGGGAGAGCGCAAAGCTCTACACCCACCTCTATGTGCGTGAGGAGCTTCTCGAGCTTTACGGTTTTGCTACGGAGGAGGAGAAAAACTGCTTTCTGGAGCTCATCGGCGTATCCGGCGTAGGGCCTAAGGCGGCCTTGTCCATTTTGTCCTCCACCTCGCCGGAGGGCTTGGCCATGAGCATCATCACCGGGGATGAAAAAGCCCTCACGGTGGCGCCTGGGATTGGCAAAAAGATCGCGCAGCGCATCATTCTGGAGCTGAAGGACAAACTGGCCAAGGGACAGATGGCGGCGGGCGGGGAGACCTACGGCGGTACCGGCGTGACCATCATCCCGGAGAACAAATCCACAGAGGCCGCCGCCGCTCTGGCCGTGCTGGGCTACAGCACGCAGGAGGTCTCCGTGGCCCTGAAGGGCATCGAAGTGGAGAACCTGAAGCTGGAGGACATCATCAAGCAGGCCCTGAAGAAGATGGTGAAATAGCATGTGGGCGGAACGACATCGGACCAAGAGGAGGCGGGGCGTTTGAGCATCGACTTTTCCAACGAGGGCTTTGAGACGGAGCAGCCTTTGGTGGCAACCTCGCTGCTGCGGGAGGACGAGGGGGAGTACTCCCTCCGCCCCAAGACCCTGAGCGAATACATCGGCCAGAAGAAGGCGAAGGGAAATCTGGAGATTTTTATCCAGGCGGCCAAAATGCGCAGCGAGCCCCTGGACCATGTGCTGCTGCACGGCCCCCCGGGGCTGGGCAAAACCACGCTCAGCGGCATCATCGCCAACGAGATGGGGGTCAATATTCGCATCACCTCCGGACCTGCCATCGAAAAGCCCGGCGATTTGGCGGCCCTGCTGACCAACCTGAACGAAAACGACATCCTCTTCGTGGATGAGATCCACCGGCTCAATCGCTCGGTGGAGGAGATCCTCTACCCGGCCATGGAGGACTACGCCATCGATATCATCATCGGCAAGGGGCCGTCGGCCAACTCCATCCGTCTGGATCTGCCGAAATTCACCCTGATCGGGGCCACCACCCGGGCGGGCCAGCTCTCCGCGCCGCTCCGGGACCGGTTTGGCGTCACCCTGCGGCTGGAGCTCTACACTCCGGAGGAGCTGTGCCTCATCGTCACCCGCTCCGCCGGCATCCTGGGGGTGCCCATCGAGGACGAGGGAGCCATGGAGATCGCCAGGCGCAGCCGGGGCACGCCCCGCATCGCCAACCGGATGCTCCGGCGGGTGCGGGACTTTGCCCAGGTCAAGGCCGGCGGCGTCATCACCCGCTCCGTGGCCGACCAGGCCCTGACCGCGCTGGAGGTGGACCACCTGGGCCTGGACGCCATCGACCGGCGGATGCTCCACAGCATCATTGAACACTACGGCGGCGGCCCCGTGGGCCTGGAGACCCTGGCCGCCACCATCAACGAGGAGGCCGTCACCCTGGAGGACGTCTACGAGCCGTATCTGATGCAGAAGGGCTTCCTTACCCGCACCCCCAGAGGGCGGTGTGTCACCAAAAAAGCATACGAGCACCTGGGTCTGGCCTATTTTGGTCAGGAGCAGATGGACCTATCATGACAGAGTCGGGAGCTGATGTAGAATGGGTAAACTCTTTGGCACGGACGGCATCCGCGGCGTGGTCAACGCCGGCCTGGACGCCGAGCTGGCCTATAAGGTGGGCCTCGCCGCCGCGCAGGTCCTCTCTGAAGAAAAGAAGAACGGCAGGCCGCTGTTCACCATCGGCAAGGATACGCGCATCTCCTGCGACCTGCTGAAGGGGGCGCTGATTGGAGGGCTGTGCTCCGCCGGGGCCGACGTGCTGGATCTGGGCACCATCCCCACGCCGGCGGTGGCCTGGGTGACGCTGGATGAGAAGGCCGATGCCGGCATCGTTATCTCCGCTTCGCACAACCCCTTTGAGCACAACGGCATTAAGATCTTTAACGGGCAGGGCTTCAAGCTCTCCGACGAGCTGGAGGAAAAAATTGAGGATATTATCCTGAACGGCACCAACAAGGTCCCCCGTAAGACCCACGGGGAGATCGGACGGGTCCATTATGTGGCGCCTAAGGCGTCGGAGGATTATATCGACCACTTGGTGTCCACGGTGGACTCCGATCTGGCCGGCCTGCGTATTCTGGTGGACTGCGCCAACGGCGCGGCTTCGGCTACAGCAGCCCGGCTGTTTGACCGTTTCCCCGATCTTCATACGGACGTCATCAATGCCGACCCGGACGGTGTGAACATCAATGCCGGGTGCGGCTCCACCCATTTGGAGGGCCTGGCCGCCATGGTCAAGGCGGGAGGCTATGATCTTGGTGTGGCGTTTGACGGCGACGCGGACCGCTGCTTGCTGGTCAGTGAGCAGGGTGAGACCATTGATGGCGACCAGATCATGGCGGTCTGCGGCCGTTGGCTGCAGGAGCAGGGGAAGCTCCAGGGCGGTACCGTGGTGGCCACAGTCATGTCCAACATCGGCCTGCACCGCTTTGTCCGGGAAAACGGGATGCAGGTGGTCTGTACGGACGTAGGGGACCGCAACGTGCTGGAGTGCATGGTTGCCAACGGATACCGGCTGGGGGGCGAGCAGTCCGGCCATATGATCTTCCTGGAGCACGCCACCACCGGCGACGGAGAACTGACGGCCCTCCAATTCCTGAGCCTGCTCCACAGCGCGGGAGTGCCCGCCTCCCGACTGGTGGCCGACTGCAGGCAGTATCCCCAGGTGCTGGTCAACGTGGCGGTCACCGATAACGCCCAGAAGAGGTCCATTATGGCATCTGAAGCGCTGCGGGCGGCCGTGTCGGAGCAGGAAGCGGCGTTAAGGGAGAATGGCCGTGTGCTGGTGCGCCCCTCCGGTACGGAGGCACTCATCCGCGTTATGGTGGAGGCCCAGAGCAAGGAAACGGCCCAAATGTCGGCGGATCTCTTGGCAAATGTCATAAAAACCCTGTGAAATTTTTTAATTTCATAAAATAATCTGCATAAACGCTTGACATTTCACCCCATTTCGCCCTATAATACTCAAGGAGTTCAGGCATGAAATCAGAATACACCACCCAGAACCCAACTGCAGACGAGGCGCTGTGTTCGTTGGCCGCATCGGGCGACCGCATCGCAGAGGAAGCCCTTGTGATGCGCTACAACCGTTTGGTGCGTGTTTGCGCCCGGCCCTATTTTTTGGCCGGTGGCGACAGTGAGGACCTCATCCAGGAGGGTATGGTGGGACTGCTCAGCGCGATTCGGGAGTACGACCCTGGTAAGGGGAGCTCCTTTCGCACCTATGCCGAAACCTGCATTCGAAATCGCATTCTCTCCGCCATTCGGGCGGCAGCCAGAGATAAGCATACCCCGCTCAATCACTATGTCTCTTTCGAAACCCCTCTTTTAGATGGGAACACCGACAGTTATCCACTCAGCGCATCCCGGCAGC
Organism: uncultured Eubacteriales bacterium; assembly: GCA_902492005.1. GTDB lineage: Bacteria > Bacillota > Clostridia > Oscillospirales > Oscillospiraceae > Intestinimonas. The sequence continues at coordinate 26,817 of CABUJV010000003.1, read as the reverse complement.
CTCAGCAGAACCCTGAGGATATGTTGATCAGCAGGGAAGAGCGGCGGGAACGGCTGGGGACGCTCAAGGGGCGGTTATCCGGCTTCGAAGCACAAATTTTGGACCTCTACCTGCGCGGTCTATCCTACGTGGAGATTGCGTCAGAGGTCGACCGGTCCCCGAAAGCGGTGGACAACGCTGTGCAGCGCATTCGGCGCAAGGTGGCGCAGCACTTTTCATCCGGCGATTTCAGCCAAGGCTGAACGCAATATTACAGACCCAGCACTGTCGGTTTATTCCGGACCTGGGCAAACGAGTCAAAGAGAGGGAAAAATCATGTACGAAGACAAGACTTTAGTGTGCAAGGAATGTGGCCAGGAGTTCGTGTTCACCGCCGGTGAGCAGGAGTTCTATGCCGAGCGCGGCTTCCAGAACGAGCCCCAGCGCTGCAAGTCCTGCCGTGATGCCCGCAAGCAGGCCGCCCGCGGCCCCCGCGAGTATTTCACTGCGACCTGCGCTGCCTGCGGCGGCGAGGCCAAGGTTCCTTTCGAGCCCAAGTCCGATCGGCCTGTCTACTGCAGCGAGTGCTTTGCTCGTATGCGCGAGCAGGGCTAATCCACAAATGCGAAAAGAGGACGCCGTAATGCGGCGTCCTCTTTTTCTGTCCAGGGCGAGAATTAACTATTGAAATATGCGGGATTATGGGGTATACTAAAACATACCCTAATTCCTACTCATTTGGAGGTAGTTTTCAATGGCTCAGATCACCAAAGACACCATCATCGGCGACATCCTGGACATCGCTCCCGAGACGGCTCCTATCTTCCTGTCCATCGGCATGCACTGCCTGGGCTGCCCCTCCTCCCGTGGCGAGACCGTGGAGCAGGCCTGCATGGTCCACGGCGTGGACGTGAACGCTCTGCTGGAGAAGGTCAATTCCGTGCTGGCGGCTGTGAAGTAAAAACCAGAGGAAAGCGGAGCGGCGTCGCCGCTCCGCTTTTTCTTACTCAGAAAGAGGAGCCAGCAGAAATGAGCGTATACGTAAGAGCCTATGGTGACCAGGACCTGGAGGAGATGATCCAAGTCTGGAACGAGGTGGTGGAGGGCGGGAGCGCTTTTCCGCAGACGGAGCTGCTGACGGTGGAGACCGGCGCGGCCTTTTTCCGGGAACAGTCCCATACCGCCGTCGCGCTGGAGGAAGCGAGCCAGGCGGTCAAAGGACTCTATATCTTACATCCGAACAATGTGGGCCGGTGCGGGCATATCTGCAACGCCAGCTATGCGGTCCGCGGAGACTGCAGAGGGCTGCACATTGGCGAAAAGCTGGTCTTGGACTGCCTGCTTCAGGGGAAGCGGCTGGGATTCCGCATCCTGCAGTTCAATGCGGTCGTGGCCACCAATGTTCACGCACGGCATTTGTATGAGCGGCTGGGCTTTCAGCAGTTGGGCGTCATACCCGGCGGATTTCGGATGAAAGACGGCCATTACGAGGATATCTGCCCCTATTACCATGTGCTGTGAAATGCCCAGACAGAAGGTGAGGTGAACCGAGTGAGACCGATCATGCTGACGCCGCGGCTGCTGGCCCTGGCCCGGCAGGTGCCCCAGGGCGCACGCTTTGCCGACGTGGGGACGGACCACGCCCGGCTCCCGGTCTGGCTGCTGGAGCAGGGCGTAATTGAGCAGGCGATTGTCACCGATCTTCGGGAGGGACCCCTGCAGCGGGCGCACCAGACTGCAGCCCGGCACGGCCTGACGGAGCGGATCTCCTTCCGGCTGGGAGACGGCCTTGCGCCGGTACGGCCGGAGGAGGCGGATGTGATTGCCGTGGCGGGGATGGGCGGGGAGACCATCGCCGCCATTCTGGAGACCGCGTCCTGGACCCGGGCGGGGGAGCATACCTTCCTGCTTCAGCCGATGACCTCTGTGCCGGACCTGCGGCTCTGGCTGGCGGGGCACGGCTTCTCCATCCAGGGGGAGGAGCTGATCCGGGAAGGGGAGACCCTGTACCACGCCATGCAGGTGCGCCCCGGCACGATGCCGGCGCTGAGTCCGGGCGAGGCCTGGGCCGGTCGGCAGTACCGGGGTATGGACAGTCCCTGGAGGACGGAGTATCTGACTCTGCTGCTCAACCGTACCAGCCGCGCCTTGGAAGGGCTGCGCCGCTCCACCAAGCCGGGAGACGCGGAGCGGCTGGAGGAGCTTACCGTGCGGCACGCTGATCTGGCACGGATGAAAGAGGAGTGGGACGAATGGCAACGGTAAACGAAATCTATGCATTTGTGGATCAACTGGCCCCGTTTTCCTATCAGATGTCCTTTGACAATGCGGGCTTTCTGGTGGGCAGGGGAGAGCGGCAGGTAACGCGCATCCTGGTCTCCCTGGATATCACAGAAGAGGTGGTGCGGGAGGCAGCGGAGTGGAAGGCGGAGCTCATCGTGTCTCACCATCCGGTCATTTTTCATCCCGCCCGCTCGATAACCGATCAGGACCCCACAGGGCGTATCCTGCTGGCTCTGGCCGAGGGCGGCATCGCCGCCGTCTGCGCCCACACCAATCTGGACGCTGTGGCCGGGGGGGTCAACGACGCTTTGGCCCGGGCCGTGGGCCTGACGGAAATCGGAATGCTCCAGACCAGCGGAGTGGATGAGAGGGGCGTCCCCTATGGGATCGGCAGAGTAGGGGTCCTGAAAGGAAATACAGCTCCCACGCCGGCTGACTATGCCGCCTGGGTGAAAACGGTTTTGCAGGCCAACGGCGTGCGCTACGTGGATGCCGGGCGGCCGGTACGCCGGGTGGCGGTGGGCGGCGGCGCCTGCGGCGATCTGATGGGGGACGCCCTTGCCCAGGGGTGTGATACCTTTCTTACCTCGGATATAAAATATAACGGCTTTCTGGAGGCTAGGGCGCTGAGGCTCAACCTGATCGATGCGGGGCATTTCCCCACGGAAAACGTCGTCTGCCCCGTACTGGTGGAGCATCTGAAACGGGCCTTTCCAGACCTTGAGGTGCGGATTTCAGCCGTCCATGGAGAGGTTTTTTCCTATTTATAAGCGCGGTGGGGCCGTGGGGGGTTGCCATCTGCAAAGGCTTGTGATAAAATGCTTTTGCCAATTTTCGAGAAGGGATCGATATTATGTCTGGACACTCCAAGTGGCACAATATTCAGAAAACCAAGGGCGCGGCGGATGCCAAGCGCTCTCAGATTTTCACCAAAATCGCCCGTGAGATGATCGTGGCGGTCAAGCAGGGCGGCAGCGGTGACCCCAACAACAACTCCCGGTTGGCCACCGTCGTGGCCAAAGCTAAGGCTGCCAACATGCCCAACGACAATATTAAGCGTACCATCGACAAGGCTCTGGGCTCTGGCAATGCCGACAGCTATGAGAGCGTGGTGTATGAGGGCTATGGTCCCTCCGGCGTGTCCGTCATTGTGGAGGCTCTTACCGATAACCGCAACCGCACCGCTCCTGAGGTACGCCATCTGCTGGATAAGTACGGCAAGGGACTGGGCGCCACCGGCTGCGTCTCCTGGTCCTTTGACCAGAAAGGTGTCATCGTCATCGAAAAAGAAGATCTGGACGAGGATACCGTTATGATGGACGCGCTGGATGCCGGAGCGGACGATATGGATGCCTCTGACGACGAGTGCTTTGAGATCACCACTACCCCCGACGGGTTCGGCACCGTGCTGGCGGCGCTGGAGGAGAAGGGGTACAGCTTCGTTTCCGCCAAAGTGGAGATGGTTCCTCAAAACTACGTCAAACTGGAGAGCGAAGAGGACATCAAAAACATGGAGAAGCTCATCGATCTTCTGGAAGAAAACGAGGATGTGCAGAACGTGTACCATAACTGGGAGCAGGAATGAGCACAGCTCCGATCCATATGCGGCGGACGGTCATGGACCGCCCGCCGCTTTGACCGGGCGGACGCCTGACCCGGGCATAAAACAGGGGTCCGGAGGCGGTCAGCCCTCGGACCCCATATTTGCAAGCAAACCTGTAAGCCGGGTTCTGTCATTGAAGACAGCCATCTATCTAGACGCGCCGTCGCCGGCGCGCTCCAGCCACCTCCTCGGGACGGCCGGGCCGGCCTTTGTGTCCCTCCACGGTGTTGCTCCGGATAGAGTTTACAGCGATGGGCAGTTTCCAGCCATCGGGTGAGCTCTTACCTCGCCTTTCCACCCTTACCTCGTCCCCCGTGAGGGGCAAGGCGGTATCTCTCTGTTGCACTTTTCCTGGAGTTGCCTCCGGCGGGCGTTACCCGTTATCCTTGCCCTGTGGAGCCCGGACTTTCCTCATGCGCGGCCTTTCGGCCTGCTCACGCGGCTGTCCAGCTTACTTGCGTGTCCTATTGTACCTTATCGGGGATGGAAAGTCAAACGTTCTGTAAACCGGTGTGGATTCGATTGAAATATTTGGCTGGATACAGTATAATAGTTGCATTCATCTTGATTTTAGAAGCAAAGGGGGACGGCAGTATGGACATCAGGGAGTATCTGGCCGGTCTCAAAGGAAAACGGGTGGCTGTCATCGGCATCGGCGTATCCAACACGCCGCTGATCAAAATGCTCCTTCGAGAGGGTATTTCCGTGACGGCCTGTGACAAGAATAGACGGGAGGAGTTTGGGGGGCTCTGCGAGGAGCTGGAGAGCCTTGGCGCCTGCCTGCAGCTGGGGGAGCACTATCTGGAGGGACTGGATCAGGATGTGATCTTCCGCACGCCGGGAATGCGGCCGGACGTGCCGGCGCTGCTGGAGGCGCAGGCCCGGGGAAGCGTCGTCACCTCGGAGATGGAGGCGTTTTTTCAGATCTGTCCCTGCCACACCATCGGCGTGACGGGCAGCGACGGCAAGACCACCACCACCACGATCATCGCCTCCCTGCTCAAGGCCGCCGGGCACAATACCTACCTCGGCGGCAACATCGGGAAACCTCTGCTGGCCGACGTCTGCGGCATGGAGCCCCAGGACTGGGCGGTGCTGGAGCTGTCCTCCTTCCAGCTCATGACCATGGACCTAAGCCCGGAGATCGCGGTGGTTACCAATCTGGCGCCTAACCATCTGGACGTCCACAAGTCCATGAGCGAGTATGTGGCCTCCAAGGAGAACATCTTCATCCACCAAAGCGACGATGAAAAGGCGGTGTTCAACCGGGACAACGCCATTACCCACGGCTTTGCGGAGACGGCTCCCGGCCGGGTGATGGAGTTCAGCCGCCGGGAGGAGCTGGAGCGGGGCGTCTACCTCAAGGACGGGGCTATCTGGGTGTCCAACGAGGTGCGTGCCCGCCCCGTCCTTCTGCTGAAGGACATCCTCCTGCCCGGCGACCACAACGTGGAGAACTACATGGCGGCCATCGCCGCCGTGGACGGTCTGGTACCCGACGAGGTCATTCGGGGGTTTGCCGCCCGGTTCGGCGGCGTGGAGCACCGCATCGAGCTGGTGCGGACGCTGGACGGCGTGCGCTACTACAACGACTCCATCGCCTCCAGTCCGTCGCGGACCATTGCCGGTCTGCGCTCTTTTGCGGAAAAGGTCATCCTGATCGCCGGCGGCTACGACAAGCATATCCCCTTTGACGTGCTGGGACCGGAGGTGGTGGCCCACGTCAAGCACCTGATTCTCACCGGCGCCACGGCGGACAAGATCAGCGCCGCAGTCCGCGGGTGCCCGGAGTACCACGGACAGCCGCCCATCGCCAAGTACGACGGTTTTACCGAGGCGGTCCTGGCGGCCCACAGCATGGCCAAGCCGGGGGATGTGGTGATTCTCTCGCCGGCCTGCGCGTCTTTTGACCGGTTTAAGAACTTTGCCCAGCGGGGCGAGGCATTCAAGAAGATTATCTACGAGCTGTAAAGAAAACAAGCGGCGTCCAGAGGCCGTCTCCGTCCGGAGGCGGCCCCGCAAACGTCACGGCAAGGAGTGAATTCATTGGACATTCGAAAGACACTGGATACCCTGTGTTCCATGGCGGGCCCCTCCGGCTTTGAACGGGCGGTGGCGGAGCAGGCCGTGGAGCTGATGCGCCCCTATGTGGATGAGGCGGCGGTCGACCGCTTCGGCAATGCCATCGGTGTGCGCCTGTGCGGCAGGCCGGGGGCGAAGAAGCTGCTGTTGGACGCCCACCTGGATGAGATCGGTCTTATCGTCACCGGCATTGAGGAGGGCTTTCTCCGCTTCCGCACCATCGGCGGGGTAGACCCCAGGATGCTGCCCGACCGGGAGCTCACGGTGATGACGCAGCCTCCTGTTCTGGGCGTTGTGGCCTGCCTGCCGCCCCATGTGCTCCGGGCGGAGGATATGAAAAAAACCATCCCCATGGACGACCTGCGCGTCGATGTCGGTATGAGCCAGGAGCAGGCGGAGGCGGCCATTCCCATCGGCACCCCGATGGTCTTTCGCGGCGGCTGCTTCGCTCTGGACGGGGACAAGCTCTGCGGCAAGTCTATGGACGACCGCTCCTGCTTCGTTACATTGCTGCGGGCGGCCGAGCTGCTGAAGGACAAGCCGCTGGATGTGGATCTCTATATTATGGGCAGCACCCGGGAGGAGGTCAGCGGCGCGGGCGCCAAGGTGGGAACCTATGGCATCAACCCGGACTTCTGTGTGGCGGTGGACGTGACGCACGGCAAGACGCCGGACGCCAACCTCCATCGCCGCAGCTCCATCGGGGGCGGGCCGCAGATCGGCATCGGCCCCAATATGACCCGCTGGATGACGCAGCGCATGATAAAGAAGGCCAAGGCCCACGCCATCCCCTATCAGCCGGAAGTCATGGAGGGCCACACCGGAACCAACGGCTGGGGCATGCAGGTTACGCGGGAGGGGGTGGCCACCTCAGTGGTCTCCCTGCCCCTGAAGTATATGCACAGTCCCATCGAGGTGCTGGACATTCAGGACATCGAGCATGTGGCGGCTCTGTTGGCCGCCTTTACGGAAAACCTGGGTAAGGAGGTGGGGGAGCTGTGCTGAGCCTGATCAAGGAGCTGTGCTGCCTGGACGGCGTCTCCAGCGCGGAAGACGAGGTCCGGGCGTTCATCCGGGCCAAGGCGGAGCCCTACGCCGATCAGATCCGGACCGACGTGATGGGCAACCTGATCGTCTTCAAGAAAGGGGAACGGGCCGCCGGCAGCAAGCTGATGCTCACCGCCCATATGGATGAGGTGGGCTTCATCGTCAACGACATCACGGACGACGGCTATCTGAAGTTTGCCGCAGTAGGCGGGATCGACCGGCGGGTGGTCATCGGGAAAAAGGTCCGGATCGGAGACAGGAAGGTGCCGGGCGTGGTGGGCCTTAAGGCGTATCACCTGGTGACCGCCGAGGAAGAAAAGACCATCCCCAAGCTGGACGACATGTATATCGACATCGGGGCCAAAGACCGGGAAGCGGCGGAAGCGCTGGTGGCCCTGGGCGATTTGGCCGCCTTTGACAGCGATGCGGTGGAGTTTGGCGACGGGATGCTGAAAGCCAAGGCCATCGACGATCGGGTGGGCTGCGCCGTCATGCTCCGGCTGATCCAGCAGGACCTGCCCATGGACTGCCTCTTTGTCTTCTCCGCGCAGGAGGAGGTGGGGACCCGCGGGGCATTCGGCGCGGCTTTCTCGGTCACACCGGAGATCGCGCTTGTGCTGGAGGGCACCACGGCGGCCGATCTGCCCGGTACGGCGGCACATAAACGGGTGGCTGTGCCGGGCAAAGGGCCGGTGCTCTCCTTTATGGACGGCGGTACGGCCTATGACCGGGAGCTCTTTGAGCTGCTTCGCCGTCTGGCCCAGGAGAACGACATCCCCTGGCAGACCAAAGACTATATTTCCGGCGGAAATGACGCCTCCGCCATCCAGCGTACCAAAGCGGGCGTTCGCGTGGCGGCCGTATCGGCGCCGGTCCGCTACCTCCACACCCCATCCAGTGTGGCCGCGGTCCGCGATTTCGACCACATGCATACCCTGACCCGGAAATTCATCGAGGCCATTGCCGCCTCGTCCAACCAGTAGGAGGAAGTATCATGGATATTCTGCATACGCTTCAGACCCTCAATGCCTGTCACGGCCCCTCCGGCGACGAACGAGAGATCGCCGCCGCCCTCCAGAAATTGGCCGCCCCCTATGTGGACGAGTGCAGCACCGACGTGATGGGAAATCTGATCTGCCATAAAAAGGGGCCTGGCTCCCGCGTGCTGTTCTGCGCCCATATGGACTCCATCGGCTGTATCGTAACGCACATGGAGAAGGAGGGTTTTCTCCGCTTTGGCAAGGTGGGCGGCCTGCATCCCCACAGCATCCTGCATACCCCCGTCCGGTTCAAAAATGGCGTACAGGGACTGATTTCCCTGGATGAGGGGGTGGAGCCCAAGGAGATGACCCTGGATGACCTCTATATTGATATCGGCGCCCATGACGCCGATGAGGCCAAGGCCATGGTACAGATCGGAGACACCGCAGTCTACAATACCCCCACCTTTGCCGCCGGAGACCGGTTGGTCTCTCCCTATATGGACAACCGCATCTCCTGCGTGGTCCTGCTGCTGGCGATGGAGCAGCTCCAGACGAGCGAAAACGATCTCTATTTCGTCTTCACCACCCAGGAGGAGCTGGGTCTGCGGGGGGCCAAGACGGCGGCCTATGCCGTAGACCCGGACTACGGCATTGCCGTGGACGTCACCCCCAGCGGAGACGAGCTGGGAACTAAACACCGGGGCAGCAGCATCCAGGGCGGCGGAGCCGCCATCAAGGTGATGGACAGCTCCGTTATCTGCCATCCCGAAATGGTGCAGAAGCTCTCCGAACTGGCAAAGGAGCGGGCCATTCCCGCACAGATGGATGTCATCAAGAGCGGCGGCACCGATGCCGGGCCCATCCACACCACCCGTATGGGAGTACTCACCGGCGGCATTTCCATCCCTTGCCGCTACGTCCACTCCCCGGTGGAGATGGTGGACCGCGGGGACGTGGAGGCCTGTGCCAGGCTGACAGCCGCTTTTGCCGAGGCCCGGCTCTGAGCAGACGAGATCATAGAGAAAGCAGAGTGGAGCAAGTCATATGACTTTACAATTAAGCGAGCGTGTCCGGGCGCTTGGCGCCCAGGCGGAGCGGGGCCTGACGGAGCAGTTCTCCCGCATCGACGCCATTGCGGCGGAAAACACGGAGCGGGTCCTGACCGCATTTCAAAAGCACCGCGTGACCGAGAGCTACTTTGCCGGCACCACCGGCTATGGCTACGACGACATGGGCCGGGACCAGCTGGATGCCATCTATGCCGATCTGTTTGGCACCGAGGACGCTCTGGTCCGCATCGGCTTTGTCAATGGGACCCATGCCATCTCCTGCGCCCTGTTCGGGGCTTTGAAGCCCGGCGACACTCTGGTATCGGCGGTGGGAGCGCCCTATGACACCCTTTTGGGCGTGATCGGCGTATCGGACAAGGGCCCCGGCTCTCTGAGGGAATACGGGATTGGCTACCGCCAGGTGGATGTGACGGCCGACGACCAGCCGGACGTGGAAGGCATTCGAGCGGCCGTGGCCGAGCCCGGTGTCAAGGCGGTGCTGATCCAGCGCTCCAGAGGCTACGCCACCCGGGCGTCCCTCTCTGTGGACCAGATTGAGGCCCTGTGTACGGCGATCCGCCAGGTTCGGCCGGAGGTCCGTATCCTGGTTGACAACTGCTACGGTGAGTTTGTAGAGACCCGGGAGCCCACCCATGTGGGGGCGGACCTGGTGGTGGGTTCTCTCATCAAGAACCCCGGCGGCGGGCTGGCCCCCACCGGCGGTTACGTCGCGGGGCGGCGAGACCTGGTGGAAGCCGCCGCCATGCGGCTGACTACGCCCGGCATCGGCCGGGAGTGCGGCTCTACGCTGGGCAGCAGCCGCCTGCTCTATCAAGGGCTTTTCCTTGCCCCTCATACAGTGGCCCAGGCGGTGAAGACCGCCGTATTCGGCGCCAGAATGATGGAGCTGCTGGGCTATCGCGCCGAACCGGCATCGGATGCGGTCCGGCACGATATCATTCAAATGATCCACTTTGGAGAACCGGAGAAGGTGAAACGCTTCTGCCGCGGGATACAGAAGGGAGCCCCCGTGGATTCCTATGTGACCCCGGAGCCCTGGGATATGCCCGGCTATGACTGTCAAGTCATTATGGCTGCGGGGGCCTTTATTCAGGGGGCTTCCATCGAGCTCTCCGCCGATGCCCCCATGCGGGAGCCCTACACGGTCTATCTCCAGGGCGGACTGACCTATGAGTCGGGAAAGGCGGGCGTGCTCCTGGCGGTGGAGGAGCTGCTGAAAGGGGAATAGGTCAAGCGGCCCGCCGCATAGGCTTGCAGAAGGGGGTGACCTCTGATGCATCTGAGGTACGCTTGGGCACGGCGGCCGCCCCGGCGGCGGCCCCGGAGGGGAGGAAAGCACCAGGGCCTTCTGTGGAGTGCCGTCCTGGGGATCGGGCTGGCACTGCTGTTCATCTGGGCAGTGGATCTGCGGCTGCGCCCGATTTTGGAGGCTGCGGCCAGGGCCAAGGTTTCCAATGTGGTCACCCGCACACTGGACGGGGCCATATCCGACTATGTGGCCGAACAGGGGCTGGGCTATCCGGATTTTATCCGGATCGAAAAGGACGAAAATGGGCGCATTACCGCTCTGACCAGTGATATGGCTGCCCTCAACGCGCTGAGGACCGGAATATTGGGCATCGCCGTTGAAGCGGTGGACAGCCTGAGCCGGGCGGAACTGGCCATACCGGCGGGGAACCTGACCGGCATCAATCTCTTGTCTGGCAAGGGCGTGGAGCTGCCGGTGGAGGTGGTCGCGGTGGGGACGGCCCATGCGGAGTTTGAAAACAGCCTTTCCGATGCCGGGATCAATCAGACCCGGCATCAGATCCTGCTGGATGTGACCGTAGCGGTGGAGATTCTCCTGCCGGGCAGCACGCTGAATGCCGAGATCGGAGCCCAGATCCCGGTGGCCGAAACGGTGATCGTAGGGGCAGTGCCGGATACCGTCCTGCAATGGGGAGGGGCCTGAGAGAGAAGGGACCGAGGAACCATGAATCCCATCCAAAAGATGCTGTGGTATCTGGAAAACATCTGGGACTACGGGCTCCACCCTTTTTGTGGAGATCACGCAGCTTTTTGTGGGACGGAGCAGCGATATCAACGACCTCATCCTGAATAGTTTGGGCGCACTGTGCGGCTATTGGGCATTCCTGCTCCTGCGGCGGCAGGCTCCACGCTTTACCGCCCAATTTCGATGCAAAAAATGGGAGGATCCCTGAATGGATGCAAAATCTGAGATCGAACGGCTCCGTACGGTGCTGAATCAGGCCGGTTACGAGTATTATGTGATGGACAATCCAACCATGAGCGATTATGACTATGACCATCAGCTCCGCCGGCTGGAGGAGCTGGAGACCGCACATCCCGAGCTTGTGACTCCGGATTCTCCCACGCAGCGAGTTGGAGGACAGGTGCAGGAGGGCTTTCAGCCGGTCACCCACCAGGTCCCGCTGGAGAGCCTCCAGGATGTGTTTGATCTGGGAGAGCTGTCTGAATTTGACCAGCGGGTCCGGAGCGCGGTGCCGGAGGCAGAATATGACGTGGAACCTAAGGTGGACGGGCTGTCGGTAGCGCTGGAGTATGTAGACGGCGCCTTTATCCGGGGCGCCACCCGCGGGGACGGCCGGGTGGGGGAGGACGTGACGGCCAACCTCAAGACGATCCGCGCGATCCCGCTCAAGCTGCCGGAGCCGGTTCCGCACCTGATCGTCCGCGGGGAGGTATTTATGCCCCGCACCGTGTTTGCGCGGCTGAATGAGGACCGGGAGCAGAGCGGAGAGGAGCTTTTTGCCAATCCGCGCAATGCCGCTGCGGGGTCCCTCCGGCAGTTGGACCCCAGGATTGCGGCGGCGCGGCAGCTGTCCATCATCGTATTCAATGTGCAGTATGTGAAGGGTATTTTCTTTACAACACATACGGAAAGCTTGGACTGGCTGGAGCGCATGCGGTTTAAGGTGATCCCCCATGATACCTGCAGCACCATCGAACGGGCAGGGGCGAGTATCAGAGCCATCGGGGAAAACCGTACCGCCTATCCCTATGATATCGACGGCGCAGTTGTAAAGGTAAATTCCCTGCAAAACCGTTCTTTACTGGGAAGCACCGCAAAATTCCCCCGCTGGGCTGCGGCCTATAAATATCCCCCGGAGCAAAAGCCCTCCAAGGTGTTGGATATCGTGGTACAGGTGGGGCGGACCGGCGTGCTGACCCCCAGGGCCGTGCTGGAGCCGGTGCGTCTGGCGGGCACTACGGTCCAGAGTGCCAGCCTGCACAACCAGGACTATATCGCGCAGAAGGATATCCGCATCGGCGACACCGTTCTGGTCCAAAAGGCGGGAGAGATTATCCCGGAGGTGGTCGCCGTCGTACGGGAGAAGCGTCCGGAGGGGACGCAGCCCTATCATCTTCCGGAGTGCTGTCCGGTGTGCGGCGCGCATGTGGCGCGGGATGAAGACGCCGCCGTCCGGTGCACCGGGGCAGAGTGTCCGGCCCAGCTTCTCCGCAACCTGACTCATTTTGCGTCCCGGGACGCCATGGACATCGAAGGGCTGGGGCCCGCGGTAGTGGAGGGGCTGGTGAAGGCCGGGCTGGTCCGCACTCCAGGCGATCTCTACCGGCTGGACGCCCAGGCGGTGGCCCAATTGGAGCGCATGGGGCAGAAGTCGGTGGAGAATCTGATGGCCGCCATTGAGAAGTCCAAGTCCCGGGATCTGTCCCGGCTGCTGTTCGCCTTCGGTATCCGTCAGGTGGGACAGAAGGCGGCCAAGGTGCTGGCTGCCCGCTTTGGGACGCTGGACCGCCTGAGCGAGGCCACAGTGGAGGAACTTACAGCGGTGGACGACATCGGGGAGATCACGGCGCGCAGTCTGGCGGAGTGGCTTCACAGCGATCAGGCAGAGCACCTGATTGCCTCACTGAAGCAGGCGGGGGTCAATATGGCCAGTCAGGCCCAACTGGCGGGCGACCGTTTGGCTGGGAAGACCTTTGTGCTCACCGGCACGCTGCAGCACTTCAGCCGCGCAGAGGCAGGGGCCAGGATCGAGGCCCTGGGAGGCAAGGTGTCCTCGTCCGTATCCAAGAAAACCAGCTATGTGGTGGCGGGGGAGGAGGCCGGCTCTAAGCTGGACAAGGCAAATACGTTGGGGATTACCGTCCTGTCTGAGACGGAATTTTTGCAGATGCTATCTGACGGAACAGCCTGAAAACACAATTTATTGAGCCATCCGGAGCCCGCTTGTGACATTTTTTCTTTTTTGTCCATAGCCCGGCCGGGCGGAAGGTGCTATACTGACCCTAGACGCCATACAGATAAAGAGAGTTTCCGCATTGAGAGAGAAGGAGTGATGGCTGTATGGGTTTGATGGATCAACTCAAAAAGACGGGCATGTCCATGGTGTATGGCTACCTGGATAAGGACCCAGATCGCAATCTTCCCAAGCTGATCGATTGGGCGGACCAGTTGGACACGAAAAATGTCTACGGGCCCGCGCGGAAACAGTTCCGCAAGGTGATCGAGGACCCTGAGAGCAATTGGTATCAGCTGATCAAGAGCCTCTGGACGGACATTGACGACGGAGTGCGCAGGACCCTGTTTGAGAACTTCGTCGTGAATGCCAGTCTGCTGGGCTATCCCAAGCAGATCCAGAACAGTGAGAAGTACGGCTGCAATATCCCGTGGGCCATCCTGATGGACCCGACCTCCGCGTGCAACCTCCATTGTACCGGCTGCTGGGCGGCGGAGTACGGCAACCGGATGAACATGGACCTGGAAACACTGGATTCCATTGTAAAGCAGGGTACGGAGCTGGGCACCTATATGTATCTTTACACCGGGGGAGAGCCTCTGGTGCGGAAGAAGGACATCATCACGCTGTGCGAGCGCCATCCGGACTGTGTGTTTTTGTCCTTCACCAATGCGACGCTCATTGACGAGGCGTTTGCCGATGAAATGCTGCGGGTAAGGAATTTTGTTCCCGCCATCAGCGTGGAGGGCTTTGAGGAGGCCACCGATTCCCGCCGGGGACAGGGTACGTTCCAGGCTGTTATGAGGGCGATGGAAATCCTAAAGCGGAAAAAGCTGCCCTTCGGCGTCTCCTGCTGCTACACGAGGACCAATACCGACGTCATCGGCAGCGAGGAATACTTTGATAAGATGGTAGAATGGGGCGTCAAGTTCGCCTGGTTTTTTACCTATATGCCGGTGGGTACCGATGCAGTGCCGGAGCTGATGGTCACGGCTGAACAGCGCGAGTTCATGTACCACCAGATTCGTAAGTTCCGCGAGACCAAGCCGATTTTCACCCTGGACTTCTGGAACGACGGCGAGTATGTGTCGGGCTGTATTGCCGGCGGCCGGCATTACTGCCACATCAACGCCAACGGAGACATTGAGCCCTGTGCGTTCGTCCACTACTCGGACTCCAACATCCACAATAAGACGCTGCTGGAGGCTTATCAGTCCCCGCTGTTTATGGCGTACCGCCAGAATCAGCCGTTCAGCGACAACTATCTGCGCCCCTGCCCGCTGTTGGATAACTACGGCCGGCTGGCGGATATGGTGGATCAAAGCGGGGCCCAATCCACGGATATGGTCCACCCGGAGGACGTCCACGACTTGTGCGATAAGTGCAAGGACGCATCGGAGCGCTGGAAGGTGACGGCGGATCAACTGTGGGCCTGCTCCCACGGCTGCACTGGCTGCGGCGAGCAGAGATAGATCACTTACATAGCGGACATGCAGCCCAGGACCGCTGGTCCTGGGCTGCATCTATGCGCAGAGAGGCCTTACTTGTCGAAAGCCGGATTGACAAAATAGACGTTCTTTTGGTCCATCTTTTCCTTGGCCAGGCGCACCGCCTCGCCGAAGCGCTGGAAATGGACTACCTCCCGTTCACGGAGGAAGCGGATGACGTCGTTGACGTCGGGGTCATCAGAGAGACGCAGAATATTGTCGTAGGTAATACGCGCTTTTTGCTCGGCTGCCATGTCTTCCGTCAGGTCCCCAATCACATCGCCCTTGACCCCAATAGAGGCTGCGCTCCAGGGGAAGCCGGAGGCCGCGGTGGGGTATACGCCGGTAGTATGGTCCACGAAATAAGGGGCAAATTCGGCGATCCGTACATCGTTGTCATTCAGGTTTCGGGTGAGCTGGTGAACCAGCGCACCGATCATCTCCAGATGGCCCAGCTCCTCGGTGCCGATGTCGGTCAGTAGGCCCTTCAGCTCCGGATAGGGCATGGCGTACCGCTGGCTCAGATAGCGCAGGGACGCGCCCAATTCTCCGTCTGGCCCACCATACTGGGAGATGATTACAGAGGCCAGCTTCGGGTTGGGAGTCTTGATCTTCACCGGGTACTGGAGTTTCTTTTCATAGGAGAACATTTATTTCATACCTCCTTCCTGGAAGTTCCAGGGCCAAGGGTCATTGAGCCAGGTGTAGGTTTTGCTCTCAGCCGTTTCACTGCGGAATACAGGGCCGTGGTTGGCCACATAGGCGGCTCTGGCCTCCTGTTCCATTGCAGTGTACTGACGGAAAAGTTCAAAGGCCTCCGCATCGCTGGGATGAGTATCCAGATAGAGCGCCAGCTCCTGGTTCACGAACTCCAGAGCCTGAAGCTCCGTCAGCGGAGTCACAGGCACGCTGGCGGCGGTAGCCTTGATGTGGAAGGGCAGGTTCAGAGCCGGGTAAAGCGTACCGTTGTTGAGCGCGTCGCTCTGCGAGTAACGCTTGGGATTGGACTGCTGAAAGGGTACATAGGGAACCGCTAGAGGCGCGCACGCCGGCAAGGTACCGCAGTTGTCGCCGCAGGCGGGCATCGTTCCGTTTTCCGGATTCAAGTGATGTTCCTCCTTCGATGGTATTGAGAGAGGGCCTGCCGTACCGCGGCGGGAATCCCCTCCGTTCTATCTTATGCGACAGGGGCCGAAGTGGAACGCCCTTTTCAATCGTACAAATGTATGTTATAATCATTCCGATAACATATTGACGGGGACAGCCTCATAAAGTGCTGAGAGGGGGTGTCCGTGTTGAAAAACGACAGCATGCAGAGAGGTTTGGCAATCCTGCTCGTACTCGCTCTGGCCGTCAGCACCGGCTATTATTTGTTCCTGTGGCCTGGCCGGGCAGTACCGACGATGGCCCATCCGCAGCGCTTTGGGACGGAGACGGTGGTCATTGACGCAGGCCATGGCGGCGAGGACGGGGGAGCGGTCTCCAAGGCGGGGAACGCGGAGAGCCATGTGAATCTGGCCATCGCCACCCGCCTGGACCATATTTTGGGCCTGTTTGGGGCCAATGTAGTGATGCTGCGTACAGAGGATGTCTCCCTGCACGACGGCAGCGCCTCCACGCTGCGGGAAAAAAAGGTGTCCGATCTGCATAACCGGGTGGCGAGAATCGAGGCTACGCCGAATGCAACGCTGATCAGCATCCACCAGAATACCTATGACGGTAGCTCCAGATACCATGGTGCGCAGGTATTTTACACCAATGGTCCCTTAAGCCTGCCGCTGGCTCAGTATACGCAGGAGGTCCTGCGCCAGGCGCTGGATCCAGAAAACAGCCGTCAGGCCACGAAAATCCCGGATTCCGTTTATCTGATGAGCCACATCTCCTGCCGGGCGATTCTTGTGGAATGCGGTTTTTTGTCCAATCCGTCGGAGGATGCCCTGCTGCAGACCAGCGGGTACCAGACAAAGATCGCCGCAGCATTGGCGGGGGCCTATTTGGGATTTGATCCAGAAGAGACGGCCGGGATAAGCGAAGAGGCCTGAAGGCCTTTGGGAAGGGAAGACTCCTATGCCAAAAGCTAAAACAATTTTCTACTGTACGCAGTGTGGAAATGAAACGCCGAAATGGGCGGGGAAATGTCCGGCCTGCGGAAGCTGGAATACCATTGTGGAGCAGCCCGCTGAACCCAGGAAAAAGACGCCGGCCAGACAGCAGGGGGGCGGCATCCGCGGGATACCGTTGAACCGCCCCAAGCCGATGGCGGAGGTGGAAACCACCGACGAGCTGCGGTTTGAGACCGGGCTTTCCGAACTGGACCGCGTCCTGGGCGGCGGGGCGGTGCAGGGCTCGCTGGTGCTGGTGGGCGGTGCGCCCGGTATTGGAAAGTCCACCCTGATGCTGCAGATCTGCGACAACCTCTGCCGCTTTGCCAGGGTCTTGTATGTATCGGGCGAGGAGTCAGAGCGCCAGATCAAGCTGAGGGCGGAGCGCCTTCATATCCGCAGTGAAGGCCTCTATCTGCTGGCAGAGACCAGCCTGGAGGACATCCTGGAGTCGGTGCAGGAGCAAAAGCCGGACGTTCTTATCGTGGATTCGATCCAGACCATGTACAATGGGGAGCTGCAGGCCTCGCCGGGCAGCGTCGGACAGGTCAAGGACTGCACCATGGCGCTGATGCAGTTGGCGAAAGGACAGGGCGTTACCGTGTTCGTGATCGGCCACGTGAACAAAGAAGGCTCCATCGCGGGTCCCAAGGTACTGGAGCATATGGTGGATTGTGTGCTGTACTTTGAAGGGGAGCCCCACATGTCCTATCGTATTTTGCGGGCGGCTAAAAATCGGTTTGGTGCTACCAATGAGATCGGCGTATTTGAGATGGGGGACAGCGGCTTGGCAGAGGTCCCAAATCCCTCTGAAGTGCTGCTGTCCGGCAGGCCGAAAGATGCGCCGGGAACCTGCGTAACCTGTGTCATGGAGGGCGTCCGTCCGGTTTTGGCTGAGGTGCAGGCCCTTTTGGCGCCCAGCGGATATGGAAACGCACGGAGGACCAGCAATGGATTTGATTATAACCGCGCCATGCTTCTGCTGGCGGTCCTGGAGAAGCGGGGAGGACTGATGGTCAGCGGCTGCGACGCCTATTTGAATGTCATTGGCGGACTCTATTTGGACGAGCCTGCTGCCGACCTGGCAGCCGTGATCGCAATGGCTTCCAGTTTCAGGGACAGGCCTGTGCCCGGCAGCCTGGCCGCAATCGGCGAGGTGGGGCTGACCGGAGAACTGCGCTCGGTAAGCGCTTTGAACCAGCGGCTGTCTGAGGTGCGGCGGCTGGGCTTCACCCAGTGCCTGATCCCGGCCAGAAACAACGCCAAGCTGGCGGAGCCGGATGGCCTACAGCTCATCCGGGTCCGCAATATTCGGGAGGCGCTCAGTGCGGTGCTGTAGCGGCTGGGAATCCGCGGCGGGCCTGGGCAGAAAGTTGACGCACGGGTCATGGTCGCAGGGCAGTCCAGCGGAGTCGGCACGCGCCAGTGAGCAATATCCGTCCCGTTGGTATACGCACGCACTGGTGCAGGCAATGAGGCTCATATAAGATCCACTCCAATCAGCAGGGAGGCAAAATAGCCTTGGGAACGAACTCAACAAAATAAAAACTATTCCGGTATTCAGATTACCCAGAAAGGAAGGGTCGTATACCTCTGAAAAAGGGCTTGCAAAAGGTTTGAAAATCGGATAGAGTAAAGAAAACGGATAGGGGGACGAACCTATGACGGACCAAGAGCTATTGCAGGCAATGGGCCAAATGATGGAAGCTCAAAAGTTAGAGCTTTCTAGTTTGATGGATGAAAAGCTGGCGGCGCAACGTAGAGAATTGATGCATGATGTAGCGGTTCTCATGGATGCAGAGTTTAAGCCTAAGTTTGACCTGCTGGCAGAGGAATTGAAGGGTATCCGGGAGCAGTTGGAGCCTACGATGGAGAAGATAGAGCGGATGGAAGAAACGCTAGAAATGCACCATACGTTGTTGAAGCTCCATTCTCGCCAGCTTCGGGAACTCAAGGAAGCCAAGTGACAACTGAATATTGACATAGAGAAAGAGAGGGTGCTCCCGCCGCACTCTCTCTTTCATTTTGCTCTGTGGGGCCCATGGTGGCGGCTCTCTAGCCATCTTCCTTTTGCGGGGCACTGTGGCGGCGCTGGGGCCGTGAGAGGATATGCCAGAGCCGCCAGAGGCGGCAGCTGGCATCCTGTCCGCTCTCTGGCGGCCCGTAGAGGCTGACAGGCCATAGAGGGCTATAGAGCCGCCCTCTCTCCCCATCAGGGGCCCCCGGCCCCGGCTGGCGGCTTTTGCCGTGCCTGCGTCCTGACGCAGGGGGGAACGAGCCCGAAGGGCGAGCCATAAAGAAATGCTTGACTTAATGCGTGACATATAGTATACTAAATGCGTGACAGAAAGGGGGTATTTAGTTGTCACCTAAAACAGGCCGTCCGAAAGTAGAAAATCCTCAACGGCAACGGTTTAGTATTCGACTTGATGATGTTATAGGCAAAAGGTTGGATGACTATTGTCAAAAGGTCGGTCAAACTCGTGCGTCTGTTATTCGTGAGGCAATTCTTTCTTTCTTAGACGGAAAATAAAGTGACAGACTGTTCCAGCGGTCAGGCGAGAAACAGTCTGTCAGCACTACAACGCCCTAGGACGAATAGGGGAAGCAGTAAATTTATTATACTATGGAAACAAATGGTTGATTGTGCCTGAGCAACATAAAGACGGCGCATTTCATTTTCATGGCTTGGTATCCGGGGCTCTTGATGTGACGCACCATAAAGACGGGGTATATAATCTGAATAATTACAAATATGGCTTTACTACAGCTACTAGAATTAAGGACTCGAAACGGGTTTCTACATACATAGCAAAATATCTGACGAAGGAAATAACGGTTCCTAAAGGGCGTAAGCGCTACTGGGCTAGTCGGGGATTACAGAAGCCCACGGAGGAATTTATAGTCATGAGCTCGGAAAAATACGGAGAGATTTATAATTCGGCTCGGTTTCAGAAGGTGAGCGAGACACCTTATGGAACGTATGTAATGTGTGAGACCTAAAATTATGTTTTGTTGAGTTGGGCTGTTTTTGGTGTTATAATGGGCCTTAGAATCCTTGGAACGCCTGGAAGGGCGGTTCTCTTTACCTAGATGATATACTCAACAAAATAAAAATTTTGTTGAGTATAGAGGGGGGTTACAGTCTAACATGGACTATCGTACCGAAGCGCCTGCCATCATTCGGGATTTTTTGGTCTATCACGAGACGATCCAGGGTCACTCCAGAAAAACAGCCGATGAGTATTACCTGGATCTGCGGAATTTCTTCCGATTTATGAAAATGGAAAAAGGAAAAGCACCTCGGTCTGCGGAACTGGATGAGATCGCGATTGATGATGTGGATCTGGATTTGGTCCGCTCGGTGACCTTGACCGATGTTTACTCCTACATGAACTACCTCAGCCGTGACCGCGCCAGGCACGCCAACAGCCCGTGCGCTGGCTATGGGCTTGCCCCGGCCGCCCGTGCCCGAAAGATTGCCGCCATCCGCTCGTTTTATAAGTATCTCACCAACAAGGCAAAACTAATCGCGGAAAATCCTATGCAGGATTTGGACTCTCCCAGACTGAAAAAAACTCTTCCGCGCTATCTGGATTTCCATGAGAGCATCCAACTTCTGGAAAGCGTAGATGGATCAAACAAAGAACGGGACTACTGCATTTTGACCCTCTTTCTAAACTGTGGGCTTCGGATCTCGGAGTTAGTTGGGCTGAATCTAACAGATGTTCGAGGAGAACAGCTCAGGGTGTTGGGAAAAGGCAATAAAGAGCGAATCCTCTATCTGAACGACGCATGTCAGAGGGCCATCGAAGACTGGCTGGCGGTCCGCAGCCATATGGCCGCAGCAGATAAGAACGCCCTGTTCCTGACCCGCAAGCATACCCGCATGACTACGGACGCAGTTCACTACATGGTGAAACAGCGGCTGAAAAAGGCGGGGCTGGACAGCAGCCAGTATTCCAGCCACAAGCTGCGCCATACGGCCGCCACGCTGATGCTCCAAAACGGCGTGGATGTGCGGACTCTTCAGGAGTTACTGGGCCATGAGCACCTGAATACCACCCAGATCTACACCCATGTGGACAGTGACGATTTGCGTCTTGCAGCCCGGGCCAACCCGCTGGGAACGGTCAAAAAGAAGCCTGCAAAACCGTCGTAAAAAGGGACCACGGCCACCCCTCAGGCGGGTGGCCGTGGTCCCGGAATCTGCGGCTCGGGCTGGGGCGCATAGGCCCCCAGGATATGGAGGAAGCGGATTTCCTGAAAAAAGTAACTGCTGACCGGCCGCCAGTCGGCATCATAAGAGTGGGCGGCGACCAGCGTATTGTCCAGTGTGGGAGGTTCTCCCATGGCCACAATGATCGGTGTGTGGCCAAAGGCTTCTTTGTTGAATCGGAACTGGATGAAATCGCCGGGCTCCAAGCGGTCTAAAGTGGTCTCAACGCCAAAGGGGCCTGGACTGATCTCTTTGCGGGTGATAAAATTATAAAAATAGACCACGCCGGTCCAGGCGGGGGCTTTGTTGTTGGCGTCAATGTAGTACCAGCCGTAAGTGGGCGTAAAATTCATGACGCCGGTGCCGGCATAGAGGCACTGGGAGGCGAAATTGGTGCAGTCGCCGCCTAGTTCCTCGTAATCGTAAAAGGCGGGGTTGCGGCGGAAGGCCCACTGATGCGCATAGCGCACGGCCGCTTTTCTGTCGTATGGAATGATGGGCAACGCCAAGGGCAGTCCCTCCTTTCTAAGGTTCTGCTTTATCCTATGCGGCAAAAGCACTTTGGGGACATGATTTTGCTCGAAGGTTCCGAGCCCCTTATTCAGGGGGGTACGGGGGAAGGAATGGACAGAGAAATGAGACGATTCGATACCGTGATCTTTGATTTGGACGGTACCCTCCTCGACACACTGGAGGACCTGGCGGACAGCACCAACTACGCCCTGCGTCAGAACGGCTTTCCCACCCGCAGCCTGGCGGAGGTGCGGCAGTTCGTGGGAAACGGCGTGGCGCGGCTGATCCATCTGGCCTTACCGGCGCAGGTTTCGCCGGAGTTGGAGGCAAGATGCCTGGAGACGTTTAAGGGTCATTACCGGCTCCACATGCAGGACAAGACCGGGCCCTACCCTGGCATCCCGGCTCTGCTGGAACGGCTTCGGGCAGATGGGTTTCGTCTGGCGGTGGTATCCAACAAATTTGACGACGCGGTCAAGACGCTGTGCAGTCATTCGTTTGGGCCGCTGGTGCCGCTGGCCCTCGGAGAACGGCCGGGGCTGCGGAAAAAGCCGGCCCCGGACTTGGTGTTACAAGCGCTCCGAGAGCTGAAGGCGGAACCCGCACGGGCCGTCTATGTGGGCGATTCCGAGGTCGATCTCCAGACGGCACGCAATGCCCATCTCCCCTGCCTGTCCGTAGCCTGGGGCTTTCGAGACCGGGTATTCCTCCAGAAACAGGGCGCCGGCAGCGTCGCGGACACGCCGGAGGAGCTGCTCCGGCTCCTGCTGTGAGCGCGGAGGCGCTGCAGGGATACCTGGAAGCCGCGGGTATCCTCACCTGCAATGTGAACCCCTACTTCCCTTCCTATCCAAGGACCGCCTATCTTTCCCCTAGATACCTCAACCCAAACTGGTCAATACATGGGAAAAGCTGACGCCGCCTCCCCTCTCCTGCTCCGGAGCCTTTGGCCCGGCTGAGCGCCCTCTTGCGTCGGACGATGCCTGAGACGGAGCGAAACCGGCTGCTCAGGACGTAAAAAAGCCGCCCCGGTGTCATTCTGCACCGGGGCGGCTTTTTGGAGGATTTTAAGCCTTGTGATCGCAGCCCAGAACGTCCACGATCTTATGAGCCACCAGCTCCTTGATGTTGGCGCGGGCGGGCTTGAGGTATTCGCGGGGATCAAATTTGTCAGGGTGCTCGTTGAAGAACTGACGGATGGTACCGGTCATGGCCAAGCGCAGGTCGGAGTCGATATTGATCTTGCACACGGACATACGGGCGGCCTGGCGGAGCTGGTCCTCCGGCACGCCAATGGCGCCGGGCATATTGCCGCCATTCTCGTTGATCATCTTCACATACTCCTGGGGCACGGAGGAAGAGCCGTGGAGCACGATGGGGAAGCCGGGCAGGCGCTTGGAGACCTCCTCCAACACATCGAAACGGAGCTGGGGCTTGGTGCCGGGCTTAAACTTATAGGCGCCGTGGCTGGTGCCGATGGCGATGGCCAGGGAGTCGCAGCCGGTCTTGGTGACGAACTCCTCCACCTCTTCAGGGTGCGTATAGGAGGAATCTTCAGCAGAGACCTTCACGTCATCCTCGATGCCGGCCAGGGTACCCAGCTCTGCCTCTACCACCACGCCGTGGTCGTGGGCGTATTCCACCACCTTTTTGGTGATTTCAATGTTTTCGGCAAAGGGCTTGGAGGAGGCGTCGATCATGACGGAGGTGAAGCCGCCGTCGATGCAGGACTTGCAGGTCTCGAAGTCCGGGCCGTGGTCAAGGTGCAGCACGATGGGGATATCGGGGCAGCACTCGACAGCAGCTTCCACGAGCTTGACGAGGTAGGTGTGGTTCGCGTAGGCGCGGGCGCCCTTGCTGACCTGCAGGATCACGGGCGCGTGCTCTTCCTGGCAGGCCTCGGTGATACCCTGCACGATCTCCATGTTGTTGACGTTGAACGCGCCGATGGCGTATCCGCCGTCATAGGCTTTTTTGAACATTTCAGTAGATGTTACGAGCGGCATAATATCTTCTCCTTTGATAAAAAGTTATTTCAAATGTTTGGTACGTTTGGAACTAATTACATTGTAACACAGAAATTTGATTTTGCAAGAGGATTTGCGATATTTTTGAAAAAAGGAGACAAAACCGATTCGCTTTGTCTCCTTTCTTTGCTTAATTGACCCAGATCGCGGGAAGGCGGGTGCAGGTGAGGCCCATTTTCCGCTGCAAATGCAGCGACGCTTCGTTTCCGTCGACCACGTGGCAGTAGGGCGTGCGGCCCTCCTTCAGCGCCGCGGCGATCAGAAATGCTTCCAGCTGCGCGGCATACCCGCGGCGGCGGAACGGCGGTAGAATTTCGAGCATGCCCATGCTGCCGTCGTCATGAAAACCGGCGAAGCCTGCGAGGGCATCGCTCTCAAATACGCCGAAGAGTGCGCCGTGTTCGATGCGGTCGCGGATGTACGCACCGTCGCCGTCGTGATAGACGGACGCGGCCAGCGCCGCGTGCTCCTGCGTCAGCGGGCGGATGTCCGCCGTGACGGGGCAGGGCGGCTCGCCCTTTTCATAGACCCACTGCGTGCAGCGCATGGAATCGTGCAGGGAGAATTCCCGCATCAGCGCTGCTGCGGCATCGTCACTTTTGACGGTGAACAGCTTGGGAGCGGCAGGGCAAAGCGTGCGAATCTTTTCGCACAGAAGCGCGCCGTCCTGTATGTCGCTCAGCAGAAACGTTCCGTCCGTGCTGAGGACGAGAGAGCCTTCATCTCCGTTATAAAGCAGGCCTGCGCCGCGGCGCAGCGATTCCGTCATGTCGATGCACTCGGGCGCGGTGTTCATCAGATGTTCGCCTTGACGGTCTCGGCGATCTGATCGGCCGTCAGGCCGTATTCGCGCAGCACGTCCGCCGCCTTGCCAGACTGGCCGAAGCGGTCGTTCACGCCGATCTTGTGGAACTTGCAGTTGACCTTGCCCATCAGGACGTCGGCCACGGCGTCGCCCAGACCGCCGATGACGCTGTGCTCCTCGACGGTGATGACCTTGCCGCACTTTTCAGCCCATTCGGTGACGCACGCAGCGTCGATGGGCTTGATGGTGTGGATGTTGATGACGGCGGCGTCGATGCCCTCGCTCGCGAGCGCTTCGGCAGCCATCAGGGATTCGTTGACCATAAGACCGGTCGCGAAGATCGCAACATCCTTACCCTCACGCAGGACGTTGGCCTTGCCGATGACAAAGGGCTTGACCATGTCGCCCTCGAAAATGGGGGTGGCGAGGCGCGCAAGGCGCATATAGACCGGGCCGTTCATCTCGGCGATCGCCATGGTGGCGGCCTTGGCCTCGTTCGCGTCCGCAGGGCAGATGACCGTCATGCCGGGGATGGCGCGCATGAGCGCGAGATCCTCGATGCACTGGTGGCTGCCGCCGTCCTCGCCGACGCTGACGCCCGCGTGGGTGGCGCAGACCTTGACGTTGAAGTGCGGGTAGGCGACAGAGTTTCGAATCTGCTCGTAGGCGCGGCCGGCCGCAAACATCGCAAACGAAGAGCAGTAAGGGATGAGGCCCATCGTGGACATACCGGCGGCGATGTCGACCATGTTGGCCTCGGCAATGCCGCAGTTGTAGAATTTTTCAGGGTGCGCCTTGGCGACCTTGCAGGTCTGCGTGGCGTTGGCGAGGTCGGCGTCGAGCACGACGACCTTATCATTCTTTTCGACCAGTTCGATCAGCGCTTCGCCGTAAGCCTGACGGGTTGCAATTTTATCAGCCATGTTCTTAGTCCTCCAATTCCTTCAAAGCCTGCTCGCGCTGCTCGGCATTTGGGGCCTTGCCGTGCCAGCCGACCTGATTCTCCATGAACGAAACGCCCTTGCCCTTGACGGTGTGTGCAAGGATGGCCTTGGGCTTGCCGGGCATGGTAGGCTTGGAGAGCGCGGCCTCGACGGCGTCGAGATCGTTGCCGTCGGGCAGCTCGACGAGGTCAAAGCCGAACGCGCGGAGCTTGGCGGGCAGATCGCCAAGGCTCATGACCTGGTCGTTCGTGCCGTCGATCTGGAGGCCATTGTTGTCGATGATGACGGTCAGATTGTCGAGCTTATAGTGCGCGGCGGCCATATAAGCCTCCCAGATCTGACCCTCCTGGCTCTCGCCGTCGCCGACGAGGGCGAAGACCTTCGTATCCTTGCCGAGATGCTTGGCGCCCAGCGCCATGCCGACGGCGATGGACACGCCCTGACCGAGAGAACCCGTGGAGGCGTCGATGCCGGGGACCTTCTTGGCGTCGGGGTGGCCCTGCAGGATGGAGTGCAGCTGGCGGAAGTTTTCATACTCGTCGCGGGAGATAAAGCCCTTAGCGGCGAGCACCGCGTAGTAGCAGGGAGCCGCATGACCCTTGGAGAGCACGAAGCGGTCGCGGTCGGGATCGTGCGGGTTCTGCGGGTCAACGCGCATGTGATTGAAGAAGACGCTGGTCATCAGCTCCACAGCGGACAGCGAGCCGCCGGGGTGGCCGCTGCCGGCGTTGGCGGTCATCGTGATGATGTCGCGCCGCACCTGCCGGCAGATGGGGGAAAGCTCTTGTGTATTCATGGAAACCCTCCTTGAAAAATACATTTCATCAACTATTAAGTATATCGGATGAAGCCGGGAAAGTCAATTTTAATCCTCGTTCTTTTTCATCTTTACATGCGACAAGGGATTTGCCTTTGCAGCCACGCGCAGCGCGTCGTTATCAATGTGTGTGTAGATCTCCGTCGTGTTCAGATGCTCATGCCCGAGCACCTCCTGCACGGCTTTGACGTCCACGCCATTTTGCAGCATGAGCGTTGCCGCCGTGTGGCGCAGCTTGTGCGAGGAGTATTCCGAGGCATCGAGCCCCGCGGCGCTCAGGTGCTTTTTGACGAGCGCGTGGACGCTCGAGCGGCTGATGCGCTCGTTGCGCGACGAGAGGAAGAGGGCATTGTGATCGCGGCCGGAGATGGGGCGGCGGACGGCGAGGTAGCTCTTGAGCGCGTCTTTGCAGGCGTCGTTTAAGTAGACGATGCGCACCTTGTTGCCCTTGCCGAGCACGCGCAGCGCGTCGTCCTGAATGTCCTGTAAGTCAAGGCCGCAGAGTTCGGAAATGCGCAGCCCGCAGTTCAGAAAGATCGTCAGAATGCAGTAGTCGCGCTCGCGGTTCTGCCCGTCGACGGACTGCAAAAGCTGCACGCTCTCGTCGAGCGTCAGGTACTTCGGCAGCGA
>CABUJV010000002.1 GCA_902492005.1 uncultured Eubacteriales bacterium | reverse complement strand
TGGTGATGAGGGGAGTGCCGAACTTCTTATCCAGCACCACGTTGCGGCCCTTGGGGCCCAGAGTGATCTTCACGGTGTCGGCGAGCTGATTGACACCGCGCTCTAGGGCGCGGCGGGCTTCCTCGCCGTAACAGAGAATCTTAGCCATATAGATTACCTCCAGTTATATTGAGATATAAAAATACGAAACGGGTTTACTCGACGATGGCCAGAATGTCGCTCTGGCGGACGATGGTGTACTCCTCGCCGTCCACCTTGACCTCGGTGCCGGCATACTTGCTGGTGATGACCTTCTGGCCCTTCTTGACGGTCATCTTGACTTCCTTGCCGTCCACCAGGCCGCCGGGGCCCACCTCGATGACCTCGGCCACCTCGGGCTTCTCCTTGGCGGCGCCGGTGAGGATGATACCGCTCTTGGTCTTCTCCTCGGCCTCCACCATCTTGATGATCACTCGGTCCGCAAGGGGTTTGAGCTTCATAATGGGTTCCTCCTTATATCATTTTTTCTTATTAGCTGATTCAGTTGTTAGCACTCATTTCTTCCGAGTGCTAACCTCGAGTATGATAATACCGCGACTTGCCAAAAAAATCAACCCCCAATTTTCAAAATTAGAGGTTGATTTTTCAAAAATTCACTTTTTGTTCACAGACATCCTGCCTGAGTGCTAGTCCCTCGGCTGATAGCTCAGCCCGGCGGGGTAGAAAAAGGCCACCTTCCGCTCCGACAGCGCCACGGTGAACTGCCGGCCCCGCAGGACTTCCCCGTCCACCACCGCCACCAGCTCCTGGGGCGAGGAAAAGGAGATGGTCTGGCCGTGATAGGCATAGATGAGCTCGGGGTAATCCCGGTAGCGCCCTTTGGCGTATTTGCCCACCAGACGTGCAAAGGTCCGGCGGCTGACCCGGGGCACCACCAGCATGTCCAGCACCCCGTCGTCCGGCATGGCGTCGCCCGCCGGCATGAAGCCGCCGCCGTAATAGCGGCCGTTGCAGATGCAGATGATGGAGGTATCCTCCTCGATCCGCCGTCCCCCCACTTCCACCACCGTGGGGCGGGCGATCCCCTTGAAGAGCACGTTCACCGCCAGGGACAGGATATAGGCCCCAATCCCCGTCACCAGCGGCAGGGCCTTATAACGGTGCACATCCGCGGCCACCCGGGCATCCACCCCGGCGCAGACCACGCCGATGCCCAATCTGCCGTTGCAGTCCATCAGGTCGAAGCAGGCCTGGGGACCGTCCGCCAGGGCGGCCAGGTCGGAAAAGCGGCTGCGGCAGTCCGCCCCAAAGATCTTGAGGAAATCGTTTCCCGTACCCTTGGGGACGTTGGTAACGGCGGCATTGGCAAAGCCCGCAGCTCCATTGACCGCCTCGTTGAGGGTACCGTCTCCGCCGCAGGCATAGATGCGCACCGGCTCCCCTGTTTCGGCGGCGGCGCGGGCGCAGGTCTCGGCATGGCCGGGGCCCCGGGTAAGGATCACCTCCCAGGGCTCGCCCCGGAAGGCGAAGACCGCCTGGATGCGGTTTTCCAGCGCCTCGGTGCTCCCCTTCTTCCCCGCCGCGGGATTGAGCAGGAAAAGATGCTTCATCGCAGAATCTCCTTGCCTAGAGTGCGGCCCTGGGGGCCGGAGAAGGGGCGTGTCTGGCGGGCGTTCACTGGGCCGGGAGGCGTCCGTTGGTCAGCCCCGTCGGCTGCGTGCGCAGCTGGGGGCCCGTGCTCCACAGGTTCACCCGCTGTTCGATGCGGGCCATGCGGGAGACGATGGCCGCCGCCTCGGCCCGGGTGAGCCGGCCCTCCGCATGGAAGGTGAGCCGGCCGTCCGTGCCGGTAAACACCCCCTTGGCATAGAGGCTGTAAATGGCGTCGGCGGCGTAATCCCCCGTCTTCACGTCGGGCAGATTGCTTTTCACCCGCTCCAGACTGTTAATATCCGGCATGCCGCGTCCCAGGGCGGTGGCCGCAAAGATTCTGGCCATCTCGGCCCGGGTGACGGGCCGCTCGTAATCGGTGAATTCCCCCTCGGTGATGATGCCGCTGGCCACACAATAGGCCACCGACGAGCGATACCAGGGCTGGGTCGTCACACTCTGGAGGTGGAAGTCGTCCCCCAGATAGCGGCTTTCCATGTGTGCGGCCAGCTTGAGGGCCTCGGCCACGGTGAGAGTGCCGTTGGGGTTGAAGCGGTTGTCCCCCACGCCCTCCATCAGCCCCACGTTATAGGCCACATCCACCCACAGGTCGTACCAGTCCCGGGGCGTCACGTCGGAGAAATTGGGCAGGCGCTTCTGCACCAGCGGGAACCGGGCGGAGGGCACTTTCCGCTCCACCAGCAGGGCGGGCAGCGTGTTCAGCGGCACCAGGGTCTCGGTCCCCCCGCTGGTCAGCACCAGTACGTCCAAGCCGTCGGCCTTGCGCACCGCCACATAGTCATATGTAAGGGGATAGAGCTCCTGGGTCTCCCCGCCGAAGCGGCTGGAGAAGGCCACCATGCTCACCACGCCCCACTCGTCCCCCTTCTGGGCCCGGTAGAGGCCGTAGCCAATGGGCTCCAGGGTGTCGTACTCCGGCTGGATCAGCTCGGCGCCGTCGGGCCGGATGAGACCCAGCTTGTTGTTCTTCTGCACCCGGGCCACTCCCAGGCTGAAGTCCATCACCGACTGGTACTGGATGGGAATGACGATCTCCCCTCCCACGTTGGCAAAGCCCCACAGCCCGCCCTCCGTGGCTTTGGCCAGGCCCTCCTGGTAGCCCCAAATCTGAGGCGCGGCCAGGGCGGCGGCGGTCAGGGCCGCCGTCAGCAGCAGGGCCAGGGCCTGAACCCGAAGGCCCGGCCGTCTCATATGTCTCGTCCTCATCCCCGCTCCCTCTTGTGATACAAAAACAGATCGCACTTGATCATCCCGTTGTATAGTTTGCGCTTCTTGTCAGCCGTCTGGCCAAAGGTCCGCTCAAATTCCGTGTGAGAGGACAGCAGGGCCAGGCTCCACCCCGGCGGCAGGCTGCGGTACGCCTTTCCAAAGGCCCGGTAGAGCTCCTCCGCCTCCCGCTTTTCCATGATGCGCGCGCCGTAGGGCGGGTTGGTGACCACCCGGCCGTAGGGCGCCTCCCGGCGGAAGGTTCGGGCGTCCGCCGCCTCGAAGCGGGCCAGGTCCTCCACCCCCGCCTTGACGGCGTTGGCCCGGGCGATGGCCACCGCCTTGGGGTCAATGTCGCCGCCCCAGATCTCGTATGCTCCGTCAAACTCCTGGTCCATGGCCTCGTCGGCGGCGTCCATCCAGGCCTGAGCCGGAATGCAGGCCCACCGCTGGGCGGAGAAGGAGCGCTCCAAACCGGGGGCCCGGTTTTTTGCAATGAGGGCGGCCTCGATGGCGATGGTGCCCGAGCCGCAGAAGGGGTCGCAAAAGGGGTCCCTCCCCCGGTAGCGGGACAGCAGCACCAGGGCGGCGGCCAGGGTCTCCCGCAGGGGAGCCGTCACCCCCACCGCCCGGTAGCCCCGCTTGTGGAGTCCGGCGCCGGAGGTGTCCAGCATCAGCGTGGCCATATCCTTCATGATGGAGAACTGAATCTGATAGACCGGGCCGTTTTCCGGCAGGGTCCTCAGGCCGTATTTCTGCCCCAGCCGGGCCGCCACCGCCTTTTTCACGATGGACTGGCAGGCGGGGATGGCATGGAGGGCGGAATTCAGGCTGTGTCCCTTGACGGGGAAGGCCCCGTCCGGGGGGATAAACTGCTCCCAGGGCAGGGCCCGGGTCCCCTCGAAGAGGGCGTCGAAGTCCCCGGCCAGAAAGCGGCCCAATTCGATGAGCACCCGCTCGCCGGTGCGCAGATTCAGATTGAGACGGGCCACATCCGCGGGCGTACCCAGCGCCGTCACCCGGCCGTTGTCCGCCCGGACCTCCTCCAGGCCCAGCCGGCGCAGCTCGTCCGCCGCCAGCCCTTCCAGTCCGAACAGGGTCGGCGCCGCCAGCTTCAGCCGCTCCATCCGATCCCCTCCCTTCTGAATTTTATGCTTCTTGTTGCATTATACCCAATTATCCGGCAATTGGCAAATCCTTTTCCTTTGCCGTGCATCAAATTTACTGGTAATTTCCCTAGGGGTGTGGTAGACTTAGATATAGTGGCCGTTCTTTTTTGCATCCCATACTATATTTTGTAAAGGAGGGGGATACATGTACAGCATCCTGTGGCTGGTCGCTCTGATCATCTTCGGCGTGGTGGAGGCGGCCACGGTGGGGCTGGCTTCCATCTGGTTTGCGGCCGGAGCGCTGGCCGCCCTGATTCTTTCGGCCTTTCTCAACTCCCTGCTGGTGCAGGTCGTGGTCTTTCTGGCCGTGTCCTTCGTCACGCTCCTGTT
Organism: uncultured Eubacteriales bacterium; assembly: GCA_902492005.1. Lineage (GTDB taxonomy): Bacteria > Bacillota > Clostridia > Oscillospirales > Oscillospiraceae > Intestinimonas. The sequence goes on along the minus strand of CABUJV010000002.1, from coordinate 112,608 downwards.
GGTGCGTCCCCTGGCCCAGAAATACTTCAACGCCAAGCGGACCGCCACCAACGCCGACCGCGTCATCGGCCAGGAGGCCGTGGTCGTCCAGGAGATCGACAACCTCCGGGGCCTGGGCCAGGTCAAGGTGGGCGGCATGCCCTGGACCGCCCGCTCCGCCGGAGAGCAGATCCTCTCCGTGGGGACCACCGTCCGGGTGGAGCGCATCGAGGGCGTGAAGCTCTATGTCACGCCCGTCCCCGCCGCCAGCCGTACCCAGTCCCAATAAGCCGCCGTCCAAACGATTATAAGGAGGTCACATCATGCCCGCTGCTATTTTCAGTTTTCTCGTACCTATCATCCTGATCGTGCTCATCATCCTCATTCTGGCCGCCAACATCCGGGTGGTGCAGCAATCCAAGGCCTACGTCATCGAGCGTCTGGGCGCCTTCCACTCCGTCTGGGGCGTGGGCATCCACTTTAAGATTCCCTTTATCGAGCGGGTGGCCAAGGCCGTCTCCCTCAAGGAGCAGGTGGTGGATTTCGCCCCCCAGCCCGTCATCACCAAGGATAACGTCACCATGCAGATCGACACGGTCATCTACTTCCAGATCACCGATCCCAAGCTGTATACCTACGGCGTGGAGCACCCCATGAGCGCCATTGAGAACCTGACCGCCACCACCCTGCGCAACATCATCGGCGACCTGGAGCTGGACCAGACTCTCACCAGCCGCGACCACATCAACACCAAGATGCGCTCCCTGCTGGACGAGGCCACCGATCCCTGGGGCATCAAGGTCAACCGGGTGGAGCTGAAGAACATCCTGCCGCCCCGGGAGATCCAGGACGCCATGGAGAAGCAGATGAAGGCCGAGCGGGAGCGCCGGGAGTCCATTCTCCAGGCCGAAGGCCAGAAGCAGAGTCAGATCCTGGTGGCCGAGGGCGAGAAGCAGTCCCTGATCCTCCGGGCCGAGGCCGCCAAGCAGGCCGCCATCCGGAAGGCCGAAGGCGAGAAGGAGGCCCGCATCATGGCCGCCGACGCCGAGGCCCAGGCCATCATGAAGGTGCAGCAGGCCACGGCGGACGCCATCAAGCTGCTCAACGAGGCCAACCCCAACGGCCAGGTCGTCAAGCTCAAAGCCCTGGAGGCCATGGAGAAGGTGGCCGACGGCAAGGCCACCAAGATCATCATCCCCTCTGAGATCCAGGGGCTGGCCGGGCTGGCCGCCTCGGCCAAGGCGCTGCTGGAGACCGATCCCCCGGCGGGGTCCTGATTTTCTCTCAGCCATACGGCGGCGCGCGGTTTCCCCGCGCGCCGTTTGCTTGGCGGGCCCGTGCCGCCCGCCGCCATTCGGGAAAGGGAGTGGTTCCAAGTGGACTATGAGACGCAGCGCCGGCTGATCTGTGCGCTGGGACGCAGGATGTGGGAGAAGGGCTGGGTGGCCGCCAACGACGGCAACCTGAGCCGCCGCCTGGGCGAGGGGCTCTTTCTGGTGACCCCCGCCGGGGTGAGCAAGGGCTTTCTCTCCCCCGAGATGCTCCTGGTCGTGGACCGGGAGGGAAAGGTGGCGGAAGGCGCGCCCGGCTTTCGTCCTTCCTCCGAGACCCCCCTCCATCTGGAGTGCTACCGCCGCCGCCGCGACGTGGGCGGGGTCTGCCATGCCCATCCCCCCGCCGCCACGGCCTTTGCCTGCGCCCGTCAGCCCATCGAGCGCCCCATTCTGGGGGAGAGCGTCATGAGCCTGGGGGCCGTCCCCTGCGCCCCCTATGCCCGCACCGGCACGCCGGCCCTCCCCGCCGCCGTGGGACCGCTGCTGGCCAGCCACGATGCGGTGCTGCTGGCCAACCACGGCGCGCTCACCATGGGCGCCGATCTGGAGCAGGCATACTGGCGCATGGAGACCGTGGAGCACACCGCGCAGATCCATCTCAACGCCCGCCTGCTGGGGGGCGGGGCGGCGCTCTCCGCCCAGGAAGTGGAAGATCTTCAGAAATAACCCTTGCATTCCTACCCGGGATATGGTATACTCCATACCAACTTTGATGAAGGAATCGGTGAGCCCTCGTGGACGAACCTCCCCCTAGTAACCCCAACAAGTGAGTACAGGGACAGCCTTACCCGTATTGGGATAGGGCTGTCCCTTTGTGCGTAAATTTTATCAGAAAGTTGAGTTGATCTGTCCGTATGTTGGACCCAGCCAGTATCAGTATGATCGCCGCCCTTGTGATCCTTGTGATTCTCTCCGCCTTTTTCTCCGCGACGGAGACCGCCTTCACCTCCCTCAACCGCATCCGGCTCAAGAGCCGGGCGGACAACGGCAACAAGCGGGCCGCCCTGACCCTGCGCATCGCGGAGGACTACGACAAGCTCCTGTCCACCAACCTGATCGGCAACAACATCGTGAACATCTCGGCCTCCACCGTGGGCACCGTGCTGTTCACCAAGCTGTTTTTGGACTACGGCCCGCTGGTCTCCACGGTGGTGCTGACCGTCGTCATTCTGATTTTTGGCGAGATTTCCCCCAAGAGCATGGCCAAAGAGAACGCCGAAGCCTTCGCCATGTTCGCCGCCCCCATCATGTGGGCGCTGATGGCGGTGCTGGCACCGGTGAACTACCTCTTTGCCCGGTGGAAGAAGCTCCTCAGCCGCATCTTCCGCAAGTCGGAGGACGAGGGCATCACCGAAGAGGAGCTCATCACCATGGTGGATCAGGCCGAGAACGAGGGCGGTCTGGACCAGCATGAGGGACAGCTCATCCGCTCCGCCATCGAGTTCAACGATCTGGAGGTGGAGGAGATCCTCACCCCCCGGGTGGACATCGTGGCCGCCGAGGATACCGCCACCATGGACGAGATTGCCGCCATCTTCGCGGAAAACGGCTATTCCCGGCTGCCTATCTACCACGACACCATCGATAACATCATCGGCGTCATCCACGAAAAGGATTTTCACGCCGCCCGCTACCACGGCCGCGAGGACGTGTCTGCCATCGTCAGCAATGTGCTCTACACCACCGGCAGCACCAAGATCTCCGACCTGCTGCGCATCCTCCAGCGGGCCAAGGCCCACATGGTCATCGTGGTGGACGAGTACGGCGGCACCGAGGGTCTGTGCACCCTGGAGGACATCGTGGAGGAGCTGGTAGGCGAGATCTGGGATGAGCACGACGAGGTCATCGAGGAATTCAAAAAGCAGTCCGACGGCAGCTATCTCATCTCCTGCAACGCCAACCTCACCGATCTGTACGACCTGTTCTCCATCAAGGGGGAGCGGGACTGCACCACCGTGTCCGGCTGGGTCATGGAGGAGGTCGGGCGGGTGCCCGAGGAGGGAGATCACTTTGTCTGCGAGAATCTGGACGTGACCGTCACCAGGGTGGATCACCGCCGGGTGCTGGAGATCCGGGTGGTGGTCCTGCCCCAGGAGGACGCCGGCGGCAAGGACCGCAGGTAATCCCTTACATGAGGAAAGCGCCCTGTGACTGGTCACAGGGCGCTTTTTCCCGCTCAGAACGGCAGCGCCGCCACGGCGGGCACCACCACCGGCACGGCGAAGGACAAAACCGCGCCGGAGACAAAGGAGTAGACGGCGATGCGCTCGTCGGTGGCCCGCACCACCACCGGTAGGACCGTGTCCATGGCGGTGGCGCCCGCCGCCCCCACGCACTCCAGATAGCCCACCCGCCGGGCCAGGATGGGGATGAGGACGATGGCAAAGACCTCCCGCATCACATTGGACAGGAAGGCCACGGCGGACACCGAGGGGGAGTAGTCCGCCAGGAGCATGGGAGCCAGGGAATACCATCCAAAGCCGGCGGAGGCCGCCATGGCGTCCTTGGCGCTCATGGGTAGGAAGAGCCCGGCCACGGCCGCGGCGGCCAGGGTTCCGGCGGCGGCCGCCACTGGGATGGCCAGCACCCGGGCCCCGGCCTGCCGGATATCCCGCCACACATTGCCCTGACGGCCCATATCCACGCCCACCAGGAAGAGGAGGAGGCACAGCCCCAGGGTGATGAGGCCGCCGCAGTGAGCGGCCCATTCGGCCGGGAGCACAAAGTGTCCCGCCAGCATGCCCACGGCCACCGCCCCGACGATCCAGCCGGTCATAGGGCCTCCCCTCCCTTCTCCTCCGCCGGGGCGGCGCTGCGTCCCTGCCGGTCCAGGCCCATGCACTTGCGGACCAGCAGCACCGCCAGCACCGAGCCCGCCAGGGCGAACAGGGTGATGACCAGGGCGGACAGGCCGATGGAGCCCAGGGATGCCACCACCTGCTCGTCCGCGCCGATCTCCACGCCCAGCGTAAAGATGAGCAGGATCAGCACCACGGTCTGGAGCCGGCTAAGCCAAGCCAGCTTCTTCTCCCGCACCGCCCTGCGGGAGCCCGCCAGGGCGCCCAGAACGATGACCCCCAGATAGAGCCCCAGGCTCTGGAGGGTCGCCAGAAAGGTTTCCATATCTCTGCCTCCTTGCCGGCCGCGCTTCAAACGAGGGGGCTCCGGCAAAAGCCGGAGCCCCCTCGTTTCGCCTCATGCCGATTCTATCACCGAATGGCCTTGGTGTCTACCTCTTCCTTCAGGGCCGTCAGGAAAGCGTCCAGCGCCATGGTGCCCTGGTCGCCGCCGGCGCGGGTGCGGACGGCCACCTGGCCGCTCTCGGCCTCCTTGTCGCCCACCACCAGCATATAGGGAACCTTCTCCAGCTGGGCCTCCCGGATCTTTTTGCCGATCTTCTCGTTGCGGCGGTCGGTCTCCACCCGGAAGCCCGCCGCGTCCAGACATTTGGCCACGGAGCCGGCATATTCGACCGCCCGGTCGGTGATGGGCAGCACCTTGACCTGCACGGGAGCCAGCCAGGTGGGGAACGCTCCGGCGAAATGCTCGGTGATGACGCCGATGAACCGCTCGATGGAGCCCAAGACCACCCGGTGGATCATGACGGGGCGGTGCTTCTGGCCATCCTCTCCCACATACTCCAGTTCGAAGCGCTCGGGCAGCTGCATATCCAGCTGGATGGTGCCGCACTGCCAGGTCCGGCCCAGAGAGTCGGCCAGGTGGAAGTCCAGCTTGGGACCGTAGAAGGCGCCGTCGCCCTCGTTGATGACATAGTCCTTGCCCATCTCCTCCACGGCGGTTTTCAGGGTCTCGGTGGCGAAGTTCCAGTCCTTCTCGTCGCCCATGTGGTCCTCGGGCATGGTGGAGACCTCGATCTGATAGGTCAGGCCAAAGACGGAGTAGACCTCGTCGAAGAGCTTGACCACGTTCTTGATCTCGTCTTTCATCTGCTCCCAGGTCATGAAGATATGTGCGTCGTCCTGGGTGAAGCAGCGCACCCGGAACAGGCCGTGGAGGGCGCCGGAGAGTTCGTGCCGGTGGACCAGGCCCAGCTCGCCCACCCGCAGGGGCAGGTCCCGGTAGGAGTGGGGCTCGGAGGCGTAGACCAGCATGCCTCCGGGGCAATTCATGGGCTTGATGGCAAAATCGGTGTCGTCGATGACGGTGGTGTACATGTTGTTCTTATAGTGGTCCCAGTGGCCGGAGCGCTCCCAGAGCTGCCGGTTGAGCATCATGGGGGTGGAAATCTCCACATAGCCGTACTTCTTATGGACCTGGCGCCAGTAGTCGATGAGGGTATTGCGCAGCACCATACCCTTGGGCAGGAAGAAGGGGAAGCCTGGGCCCTCGTCCCGAAGCATGAACAGTCCCAGCTCCCTGCCCAGCTTGCGGTGGTCCCGCTTCTTGGCCTCCTCGATGCGCTGGAGGTACTCGTCCAGCTCGTCCTTCTTGGGGAAGGCGATGCCGTAAATGCGCTGGAGGGTCTCCCGGTTGGAGTCGCCCCGCCAGTAGGCGGCGTTGCAGGCGGTGAGCTTGACGGCGTTGCCCTTCACCCGGCCAGTGGAGTCCAGGTGGGGACCGGCGCACAGGTCGGTGAACTCGCCCTGCTTGTAGAAGGAGATGTGGACGTCCTCCGGCAGATCCTGGATGAGCTCCACCTTGTAGGGCTCGCCCTTCTCCTCCATGAACTTCAGGGCCTCTTCCCGGGGCAGCTCGAACCGCTCCAGCTTCAGCTTTTCCTTGCAGATCTTCCGCATCTCCCCCTCGATCTTCTCCAGGATCTCCGGGGTAAAGGGGAAGGGGGAGTCCATATCGTAGTAAAAGCCCTCGTCGATGGAGGGGCCGATGGCCAGCTTCACCTCGGGATACAGGCGCTTGACGGCCTGGGCCAGGATGTGGGAGCAGGTATGCCAATAGGTCTTGCGGTAGGTTTCGTTTTCAAACGTATACTGATTGTTTTCTTCCGCCATGGTAATTCCTCCTTGTATTTGGGGCGAGAGGGCAAAAAATCTCACCCCTGACAAAATTCAGGGGTGAGATGAGAGATCCCACGGTTCCACCCTGCTTACGGCTCACGCAGAGCCGTCGCTCGTGACCTCTGTAACGGGAGGGCCCGGCCCAGTCTACTGTCCGCGGAGTTCGGTGGGCGGCTCGGGGGTGGTTGGGTCCTTTTCGCGGGTGCAGGCGCGCTCTCAGCCGTCGGCGCGCCCTCTCTGTGCGGCGAAGCGGGACGGTTTCCCCGTCATTGCCTCTGCAACGCAGACACTATATCACCAAAATCCGAGGCTGTCAAGGGGGATCCTTCCCTTCCAGAAAGAGCTCCTCCGCCTGCTGCTGGGCTTCCCGGAGGATGTGTTCCGCTTCGCCGTAATTGCGGGCCTCGAGCTGGGTCAGGCTGTCGGTGATGGCGTTGAACAGGGCGGCATACATCTTTTGGAACATTGCAATTCCCTCCTTATAGTTTATATTTCTACTATAATTTCTACAATATATAATGTCAAGTTTATTTTATCTTTGACATATATTCTTTTTCTCCTTGTGTTTTGGATATGATAGCAACACAGAATATAAGGAGGGACCTTCTGTGGAGCTTGACTATCATATGATTGGGAGACGGGTTGCCCGCCGCAGAAAACAGCTCAGTTTAACACAAGCTCGTGTCGCAGAAATCTGCGGGATCAGCGAACAATATTTGTCCAACATTGAGCGGGCTGCTTCCATCCCCTCCACGGAAGTCATCCTGCGTCTTTCCCTCGCTCTGGACACCACGCCGGATGAATTTCTGGTGGGGACCGCCCGGCCTGCCGGAGAGGAGTGGCGGGGCGTGGCCGAGCTGCTCCGGGGCATGGCGCCCAAAAAGCTGGAGCTGGCCCGGAGCTTCCTCGTCTGGCTGTCCGGCCAGGATCTTTCATAAAAAACTGCGGAGCCAATGGCTCCGCAGTTTTTTACTGTTTCTGCTCAGGCGGCCTCGCCGCCGTGTTTCCTGGAGGCAGAGACGGCGGTTTATGCCTCGGTCTCCACGGTGCCGGAGGGCTCCAGCTTGGAGAAGTTGAGCAGGATGGTAGCCAGCTCCGTGCGGACGGCAGTGCCGTTGGGGTCCAGCAGGTTGCCGGGCTTGCCGCTGATGACTGCGGAGCCGCAGCCCCACTGGAAGGCGGGGACGGCATACTCGGCCACATCCAGAGCGTCGCTGTAGGACAGGAGGTTGGTATCCTCGCCCACGGAGACGTCGATGTTCTTATACTGGGCATAGCGGTAGAAGATGGTGATGATCTCAGCGCGGGTGATGTCGCGGTCGCCGGCGTAGGCGCCGGTGCCGTCGCCGGTGGTCAGGCCCACATCCTCCGCCCAGGCGGCGGAGTCGGCGTACCACTTGCCGGCCACGTCGGAGAAGCCGGCGGCCTCCGTCACGGCGGGCTTGCCCTCCATGTTGTAGAAGGTCTGGAACACGGTGGCCCGGGTCACGGTGCCGTTGGGGGTAAAGACCTTCACACTGGCGTCGGTGGAACCCATGATGCCGCTTTCGATGACGTAGTTCACCGCGGCGGCGTACCAGGCGTTCTGGTCCACGTCGGCCCAGTCGGCGGGGGCCTCGGGCGCCTCAGCGGAGGCGCCAGCCACCGTGATGCGGCCCTGGCCCTTGGGATCGGAGTAGTCGGCGCTCACCACGCCGCCCAGCTCGTCCACAATGTAGTTGATCAGCACCTGGTTGTCGATCATCACGCAGTCCTTCAGCAGGGTGTCGTCCTTGAACATGACGAAGCCGTCGCCGCCGGACTTGAGCATATAGTTGTGGGAGGCCAGGGTATAGGTCTTGGCGGGGTCGATGGTCTCGCCGTTCACCTTCACGTCCTTCACCCGGCGCTCGCCGTCCACCTTCACGAACTCCTTCTCGTCGTTGAGCACCACGGAGGAGGGGATGGAGGTGTCGATGGTATAGGTCAGGCCGGAGACCTGCAGGAAGCCGCCGTTCTCCTCCGGCGTCACACGGGCGCCCATCTCCAGCGCGTCCAGAATGTCCTGGCCGGTGGTCTCCACCACGCAGGCCTCGTTGCCGAAGGGATGCACGTTAATGATCTGCTCATAGGTGATGTCCCCTGCGGGAATGTCGGCGCGCACGCCGCCGCCGTTGACAAAGGCCACGTCGGCGTCCAGCATCACCCGGTAGGCGTCGGCACACAGGTCGCCCAGGTTGGTCTCCGCGCTGCGCACGGCGCGCTCGCCGGTGGCGGGGTCTTTGGTGGTCAGGTCCACGTCGGTCTTGGCCACGACCTTCTTCAGCACCCCGGCAAACTCGTCGTTGATGCCCTTCACGAAGGCCGCAGTGGCCTCGTCCTCCGCGGCGCAGTCCTTGGCCGCCACCAGCTCGCTGGTGATCTCGCCGGTCTTGGTATCAATGACCACCTTGCCCAGGTTGGCCAGCTTGGTGCCCGTCTGGGCTACCACCACATCCTCGCCGGCCTGGTTCTTCTCGGTCTTGGCAAAGGTGCTGTGGGAGTGCCCGTCGATCAGCACGTCAATGCCGGTGGTGTTGGCAATCACCTCGGTGGAGGTCCAGGGGGAGCTCTGCTCGTCCACGCCCAGGTGGCCCAGCGCCACCACGTAGTCGGCGCCCTCGGCCTTGGCTGTGTCTACCGCCTTCTGCACGGCGTCATACAGATCCTTGCCCTCATTGCCCTGGCAGAAGCTGTAGATGTAGTTCCCCTCGGCATCCTGGAAATAAGTGGGGGTGGACTTGGTAAAGGACTCGGGGGTGTCAATGCCCACATAGCCGACCTTCACGTCGCCGTAGGTCAGCACCTGGTAGCCGTCCAGCACCGCCTTCCCCTCCAAGTCGGTGAAGTTGGCACACAGATAGGCATACTCCGCATTCTCCTGGGCCAGGGTCAGGAAGTTGTCCATGCCGTAGTCAAACTCGTGGTTGCCCGGGATGGCCAGGTCGTAGCCCACCTGGTTCATGATGTCCACGATGTACGCACCCTTGGACAGCGTCCCGATGGGGCCGCCCTGGATGGCGTCGCCGGCGTCCACCAGCGTCACGTTCTCCGCGCCGTAGGCCGCCTCCATGGCGGTCTTGTACGCGGCCACGCCCGCATAGCCGATATTGGTCACTTCGCCTGCGTCGTTCTTGGCCTGGTCAATGCCGCAGTGCACGTCGTTGGTGTGCAGGATCACGATCTTGCCGCTCTCCGCGCCTGCGGTGTCGCCCTCTGCCGCCAGGGCGGGCATGGTCAGGCCAAACACCAGGGCCAGCGCCAGCAGCAGCGACAGCAACTTTTTCTGCTTCATCTTTTCGTTTCCACCTTTCGTTCCATTTCTCTGGTGCTCCAAGCTGTTCTTGGACACGTTAATAGTAACAAATCGGTGACAGAAATACAAGGGCCGGCCACGGAAATTCTGCCCGTTTTCCGCTGGCATAAGGAAGATGACCCTGACGGCTTTCTACCATACGATCTCTCCCTCCGAATCCTTCCACCAGAGGGATTTTCGACGGCCTGGGCAGCGCCCGGCGGTTCGCCGGGCGCTGCCTTCTCCTTTTTACTGGGCCTTGGCCTGCTTTAAGGCTTGGGCGAGCTGATCGGGGCAGGAGGTGGGCTTCATGCCGCAGCGGATGCCCTCCAGCCGGGCAATCACGTCATCCACCTGCATCCCCTCCACCAGCTTGGAGATTCCCTGCAGGTTTCCGGAGCAGCCGTTCTGGATGCGGACGGACCGCACCACGCCGTCCTCCACCTCCACAGTCATGTGGGTGGAGCAGGTGCCCCTGGTCTTGTACTGAATGGTCATGTGGGCTTCCTCCTTGATCCTTTTCATCCGGTCTGTGCTATCATAGCACAAAACCGCAGAACTTGTCTATGGTGCGCCCCAGGATCAAGGTCCCGGGGCGGTCTTTCCATTTTCCTCCAGCCACGCCTGGACATGGGGCAAAAACCGGGCCGTCACTGGGGAGAGCTCCCTCAGGCTGCGCACCGCCAGGCCCAGTTCCCGAAACTGGGGCGGGTCCAGCGGCTTGACCACCACCTCGTAGGGCGTGCGCCGGAGGACCAGCTCCGGCAGGATGCTGATGCCCAGGCCGCTGGCCACCATGGCGATGACGGCATAGTCGTCGTTGACGGCGTACTCCACGTTGGGCCGCACCCCCGCCCGCTCGAAGATGCCGGCCACCTCCTTGTCCTTGTCGTCCTCCGGGCGGATAAAGGGCTCCTGGGCAAAGCGCTCCATGGGACAGCTCTCCGCCTCCGCCAGGGGGTGCCGTTTGGGCAGCACAGCCACCAGCCGGTCCCGCCGCAGAGAGATGGTCTCCAGCTCCCGGCCGGCGGGCAGGCCCACAAAGCCGCAGTCCACCCGCCCCTTGACAATCCAGTCCTCGATCTCGGCGTACTCCACCCCGCCCAGCAGCTCGAACCGGATGCCCGGATACTGCTCTAAAAAGGACTTCATGATGCCCGGCAGCCAGTGGACGGAGATGCTGGTAATGGTGCCAATGCGGATGGTGCCCCGGGTGAGGCCGTGGAGCGCCCCTACCCGCTCGGCCAGCTCCCGCTGGGCATTGCACACCGACCGGATATCGGGCAGCAGCTCCGCCCCCGCCGGGCTCAGCGTCACGCCGCCCCTGCCCCGGACCAGCAGGCTCACCGCCCATTCCGCTTCCAGATCCGCGATCATGTGGCTCACGGCGCTCTGGGTATACCCCAGCTCCTCAGCGGCCCGGGTGATGCTGCCCAGCTCCACCGTTTTGAGAAATGCCTGATATTTGGAAAGGCCCATCCCCTCATCTCCATTCCATTTACTCATGTTACATATGACAAATATTCTCTTGTTTCATGTCTGTTCCCATTGTATAATGAGAACAGACAAAAGGCAAGACTGAGGTTCAGGAAGGAGTTCTCCATGAAGACGCGTTATTCCACTCCCCTGGAGGATTGGATCCATGCCGGCGGCGACCCGCTGGTCCGCAACTGGAACACATTGACCGCCAAGGGGAGCTTTTGGCGGGGCAGCCTCTGGCAGGCCTTCCGCCTGGCCTTCGGGGCGCAGCTTTGAGCCGATTGGCCGATTCCCAAACCATTTTCCATACTCTCCCGAACAGATCAGGCCCGCGGCATCTGCCGCGGGCCTGATCTATTTAAAAATCAATTTCACTTATGGGTGGGCACGGCGTCCCTGTTTTCTCCGCATGCAACTCCCTTGCAGCGCAGTGTCTCGCCGCTTCACTTTTCCTTCCGCTGGAGCTGAAGCCGGTCGGCGATCATGGCGATGAACTCGCTGTTGGTGGGCTTGCCCTTGGCGTTGGAAACGGTATAGCCGAAGTATTTCTGCAGGGTCTCCAGGTCGCCCCGGTCCCAGGCCACCTCGATGGCATGACGGATCGCCCGCTCCACCCGGGAGGCAGTGGTACTGAAGCGCTTGGCCACCTCGGGATAAAGCACCTTGGTCACGGCATTGATGACCTCCATGTTCTCCACCGTCATGACGATGGCTTCCCGCAGATACTGATAGCCCTTGATGTGGGCAGGCACGCCGATCTCGTGGATGATGGAGGTAACCGAGCTCTCCAGACTCTGGTGGGCGCCGGCCGGACTCCGGCTGTCCTCCTCCTGGGAGACCGCGCCGCCCAGCTGCCGCACCCGCTCGATGACGGCGGACAGCTTGCAGGGCTTCATCATAAAATAGCTGGCTCCCTTGGCGGCGGCCAGCTCGGCCATATTGCCCCGCACAAAGCCGGAGAGGACCAGGACCTTGGGCTGGGACGCCAGTTCCAGCCCGCTCAGCACCTCCAGGCCGTCCATCCGGGCCAGCACCATGTCCATGATCAGCACGTCGGGGGACAGCTCGCGCACCAGCCGCAGGGCCTCCTCCCCGTCTCCGGTCACAGCCAGAACTTCCATATCAGCCTCGTCCCGCACGGCATCCATCAAAATGCTGCGGAATGATTCATCCGCGTCCGCAATCAGCAGCTTCTTCTTGCTCTCCATGTCGTCTCCTTTTCCGGCAGAATTGCTCTGCTCTCTGATTTTACCGGTTCTCGCCGGCTTCATATCCATAATTTACCACAATCAGACAGCAACTTCAAGTCTTTTCTGACATTTTTTGGAATTTAATGATTCGACTAAATTCGCCGCGCAGCCTCCCACAGCAGGTCCCGATTCCTTGGACACTCTCTTTTGAGATTACTCAAAAGTGGTAAAAAAGTCAAGTATCTGCTTTTGTGCCGGAAGGGGCTTCCTGCCGCATATGCGGCGGGAAGCCCCTTCTGCGTGAATCAGGAGACCTTTGCCTCCATGGTCCGAGGCGTCTGCTCCAGCATGGTCTCAGCCAGAATGCCGTAGCCCTCGGTGGGGTTGTTGACCAGAACGTGGGTAACCGCCCCCACCAGCTTGCCGTTCTGGAGGATGGGGCTGCCGCTCATCCCCTGGACAATTCCGCCAGTGGCCTCCAGCAGCTTGGGATCGGTGACCTTAATCATCAGCTCCCGGGTGTCGCCTGCGCTGCCGGGATAGACCTTGGTGATCTCCACCGCATACTCCTCTACCGTGTCGCCGGCGATGTTGGACAGGATGGTGGCGCTTCCCAGCTTGACCTCTCTCCGGGCCGCCACAGGGACCGGCTGGAGGCCGTCCGTCAGGCTGTCGTCCGTCAGTGTGCCAAAAACCCCGCTGCCGGTATTGGCATTCAGCTCGCCCATGTCCCGGTCCACCTGGAAGGCGCCGTGGAGCTCGCCCGGGGAACCGGACTCGCCCTTTTTCACGTCAGCCACCGTGGCATACATGATGGAGCCGGACTCCAGCGGCATCAGCAGGGCGGTGTCCACGTCGTTGATGCCGTGGCCCAGCGCGCCGAAGGCGCCGGTCTCCGGATCATAAAAGGTGAGCGTGCCGATTCCGGCCATGGAATCCCGGATCCATGCCCCCAGCTTATAGGCGCCGTCGGCACTGCATTTGACCGCCTGGGCGGTGAGCTGCATCTGTTTTTCCCCCCGGATAGCCCGGATGCTCATCCGGTCCCCCTCCAGGTCCTGGAGCACAGACTGCACCTGTTCGATGGTGTCCACCTGGGTGTCGTTGATGTGGGTGATGATGTCACCCTGGCGCAGACCGCACTCCTTGGCGGGCGCGCAGTCTCCCGCCTCGCCGGTGATCTCCGACAGCCCTACCACCAATACGCCGTCGGAGAACATCTTGATGCCCACCGCCCGACCCAGGGGCACCACCATCCGTTGGCCCGTCCCGAAGGCCGCCGCGGTCTGGGCCTCTCCGCCGCCGGGCCCGGCCGCCCTGGCCCGGCCGGCGACGCTCAGCACCAGCAGCCCGGCCAGCAGGCACACTGCCGCCGCCCGAACCGCCTGGAGGAGCTCGCCGGTCCAGGGCATAAAGTGTTGTTCCTCATTCATTGTACCACCCCTTTTTGAAATCAAAGCGTGCGAACGCATCGGATCGCACCAAACTTAATATGGCCCGGCGCAGTACAAAAAAGAGGTGGCAGCGCTGCCAATGAAACACACCTTTGGATTGTCTGAAAATGGGAAACGCCAGCGCGGCGGCGTTATGCAGAACGTGCGCTGGCGGTTCCTGTCTTTTTGCCAAAATTAAATTTTTGATTCTGATCCAGTCCTCTCCAAACCCGTCAGGTCCTTCCGGGTCATGCCTTGCATCATTTGGGACGGGGCCGCATACCCTTTACTACCATTGTAAAGGGGGAATCACCCGTGTGGAAGCCTTCCAAAAAATGCCTGATCACCTTTGTTGCGGCGACATTGCTCGGCGCCTGCCTGCATTTCGTCTACGCTATCTTTCCCAATCCGGTCACCGCCATCTTCTCTCCCATCAACGAAAGTTTATGGGAACATTTGAAAATTTTGTTTTGGCCCTACCTGCTGGGGGCCCTCTACCTCACCCGCGGCGGCGAGAAGGGCTGCCGCATCCCCTGGATGCTGTCCGCGCTGGTTCTCTGCGCCGTCATGCTGGCGGCGGGCTATGTCTACCACATTCTCCTTCTGGGCGAGGCGCTGGCGGCCGACGTGGCCCTCTATGTGCTGCTGATGGCGGCGGGGTTTCTTCTGCTCCCCGGCCTCTTCCGGGCCGCGGCCGGCCGACGTGGCCTGCGGGAAGCCGTTACCCTGGCCTTCCTGGCGCTGGGAAGCCTGCTGGTGCTCTTCACTTTCCTGCCGCCGGATCAGGTGCTCTTTGCGGACCTCTCCGGGGTCAATACCTTTGCCACCATTCCCTGCTGACAGACTGCCTGACCCTCGACAGAAAAGAAGGGCGCCTGCTTCCACAGGCGCCCTTCTTTTCTGTCTTGTATTTAATCAATGTCCGCCTGCACAGCAGCCTGCACCCATCCTGCCGGATAGGCCTCTGGGGTCCATACGTTGTTGTCCAGCAGGGACTTATACAAGGTGTCGCCCCACCAGCCCTTTTCGTCCCTGGCGAAGGCCGTACCCGCCGTGAGGGCAGCCGGAATGATGCGATAGCCCTCCCGGTAGTCCAGGTCCTCCCACAGCGCGGGGGCCGCGTCCGGGGCGTTCTCCGCCCGATCCCACAGGTCTGCGGCCGCCCGTTTGACCGCGCCGTTCCAGCACACGCGGGTACCGGCCTTGACCAGCGTCCCGTCCCCTTTCAGCCGGGGATACAGCTCCGGGGCCGCGGAGGCCGTCCGGTCGTCCAGGGAGACGGCGGCGGCCTCGATGGCCGCGCGCAGCTTTCTGGCCTTTTCCGTCAGCGTCACGCTTCCACCCCCAGCAGAATCTTTGCCGCGGCCAGCTCCTCTTCCAGTGCAGCGATTCGCTCCTCGGTTGTAGGTTCCGGGACCGGCTGGTTCGCCGCCGCCTGCTCCATGGCGGCGATTTCCCCGGCGGTTGCGTCCCGATAGGTGCCGTTATCATATATCCTCATGCGTCTATCCCCCACACTCGTATCCGGCTGCCCGCACCCAGTATTACGGATGTAATGCCGCTAAAGTTGATTGCGGTGCAGGGCGTATTTACGGATGCGATCTCATCGGTTGCTTTGTTGACTTTGATCGTACCTGGCTCATTATAACTGGATGGGTTAAATGTCAGGCATTCACGCACCGTATCATAGTTGCTTGACTTGCGCACATATGCGTATAGCAGCCCGTTTATGCTGCGCATGTACGCCCACGTATACACGGTGGATTCGCTCTCTTTGGGCGAGGGCTTAAGCTCGATATTTCCATCATTCCCCCAGCCGCGATTCGCGGCAAACCCGACGGAACACCTATTATTCGCCGTTTGGCCTGCGATAGGCTTTGACGCCACGAATAACAGCAATTCGGACAGTGCGAACGCATTGCCGTCGTCATCTGCCGATATAAGCAGCTTACCGACATCCTCCGCCAGCGTAATGTCGCTCACCAGTCTCCATGTTTTGCCGCCGCCCCCCGGCGCATCCGCTGCCGCCCATGTTCCGTCCACCACCTGCAGCACCTTGCCGTTGTCGGAGGCGGTGACGGAGGGCAGGCCCGCTCCTGCCGGCCCCGGCTCCCCCGTCTGTCCTCTCACGTATCCGGCGTCAATCTCGGTTCCGTCGGAACATTTTAGGATCAGGTTCCCGCTCTGGCTGATCTCGGCCCCCGTAATGGATGGGCCTGCGCCGGAAGCGCCGCTCCGGCAGATCTCATTGATGGCCTGGACCAGCGTCTCCTTCTCCGTGGTCGCCAGGCTGCCCAAATCCCCCATCGTCCGGAGAATCTGCTGATACACGCCCGGCGTGGGTGTCTGCGCCGGCTCGGACGGCTCTGCCCCGCCGGAGATGCCAAGCGCCTGGCTGGTATACACCGTCGGCGTAACGCGGTCGCCGGAGACGCCGTATACGCCCACCCGCAGCTTTGCAAGTGCGATCAGGCACTCATGCGGCACCAGACAGGCATCCTGTTCCAGCAGCACCTCCCGGGTCTCCGTCCCACCGATGCCGTTGGTCTGGAACACGGCTGTCTTGGTACAGCCGTCCCAATCTTCGGAAAAGGTGAACTCCGCCCGGTACCCGTTCACCGTGCCGGAGACGAGCAGCTCCGTCTCGGCAAATGTGATGTTTTGCCCTTCGACTCTCAATTTCATCGGCATGCCTCCTCACCCAGAGGCTTCTTCTCTCTTCTGTGGGACAAAGACGTACATCCAATTCGCTGCTTTTCGCCCCCATTATCCGCATTACCTTTTCAGCACGTCGGAAGCGATACGCTTTACCTTCCCGACTGCCCGCTGCATCAAACTGCTTTCCCGTTTTCTGACCGCCTCCTCCTGCGCCGGGTGCAGCAGTTCTGTGGTGCAGGACACAAAGCCGCGCGCATGGAGCATTTGAAAGAATTGAGCTCGTTTGGGATGCGGCTGTGCCGGCTGCGAATAAGCGGGGTTGGGCGCAACGGCCTCCGAAAACGGCACCGGCAGGACCTTCGCCTGGCGGGAGAGCGCTGCCATTGCATCCCTGCCCCTTTCCGTATGTACGAGCACCAGCGAGGTCCCTTCCTCGTGCAGCGCCTCGGGACATACCTGCCGTACACCCCAGAAATCGCCTAAGGTGATATCGCTTTGATATCCGCCGCCCTTAAAGGGACATGTATAACAGGAGGGGCGGGTACTCAGGCCCCTCAAAAACGCCTGCATGTATGCGTTGTCCTGCCCTGTGCTCAAAAGCTCCCGGCCATCTGCCAGAGTCAGACGGAGCTGATAATGCTCCCATCCATTCCGCTTGTCACGGAAATAGACCGTACGAACAGGCTGTCCCTCACCGGCCTCGACGTCATACAGGTATCTCCGCCACGCTCCGGGGGATGGGATGCTGTGACAGATCATATCCTGACACAGCAATTGTTCGTAGTCCTTGCCTAAAAAAGACCGGAGTCCGGCGATCTGGCAAGGGGCTCCGGAAAAGAGTACCGCCCGGCCGGCCTGCAGCATCTTTTCTGCTTCTGCATAGGCGTTGCCCACCCTGCTCTGCACATATTTGGAGCCTTGAAGCGCCGGCAGGGCGAAAGGCCCTTCCGCCACGGCATGACGCACGTTCAGTTCCGCATCAAACGCAGCGCCAAACACCGCACCGCCTTGCTCCAGAACCTGCCGGGCCAGCAGCGGAAAAATCCCGCCGGAGGAGCTTCCGGCTACCGTGGAGCGATCCGCAGCATGGGCGGCATACGCGCGGGCACGTCCGCCGCCCGCTCCAACACGGTGGACCGGACATACTTCGATACACCTTCCGCAGTCCACACAGCCGTGCGGCTGGAGGACCGGATAATAAAATCCCTCTGCATCCTCCTCCATGACAATACAGCCTTGCGGACAGATATTTGCACAGGCTTCGCAGCCTGTGCATCTTACTTTTTCTGTGATCTGCAGCATATCATCACCCATCCGTCCTCGACTCATCCCCGTCGTTTCCACAGTCTTCGTATTCCTCTGAGGACTGTGCGGCATAATTCCCGCTCGGACCTGTTCATCATAAATCCATAGGCCGCAGGCCAATACAGCAGTGTATAGACCGCGGCCCCGGCCAGAAACTTCCCCCAAGTATCGACAGGGACGTGGGACAGGATGCCCAAGCCCCCCAGTGTAAATGCCGCCATCAACGGTGCCATGCGCAGGATCTCCCTCCAAAATTCAGGGATATCGATGCCGATACGGCGATAGTAGTACCAGTTTATGATCAAAACATTGCCCACAGTATAGGCAAAGCAGGTGGCAGCCGCCGCGCCCAGGATGCCATAGGGCTCCACCCAATTTAAAGTCAAAACCACATTCAGTATTGCAATGCAGGCGTAGATCACAGATCGAAACCGATGCTTGTTCATGGCGTATAGGATGTTCAAGCCCGTATTCTGGATCAGCGGAACTGTGACCGGGATCATGGTGAACAACGCCACATAATAGGATTGTTCATATCCCGGACCCGCCCACAGCAAAATAAACTGCCGTCCAAACGTCACGAATGCGGACACAATGAAAGAGATCAGGAGAAACTGCAGTCGTCCGACCCGGATAAAGATCCGCGTAAATTCTTCCTTGGGCGTATCTTTTACTGCCATTTCCGTCAATCTGGGTACCAAAAGATCGCTGACGGCAGTGGAAAGGCTGGTCACATACGTATTGAAGGATGCGCCGATATTATACACTGCCGTCGCCGCAGAGCCAATGGCCCAGCCGATGATGAGCTTATCGGTGGCCCAGTACAGAATATCCACCACACCGGCCAGAAATACAAAAAAGGAAAACTGGAGGATTTCCTTCAACAGCCCGGGCTCCGCCCGCCGGAAGCAGGGGCGCACCTGTAAATACTTTACGGCATAAACGGTATAGATTCCATAGGTAACAAAATTCAAGACCGTTGAGGAGAGGACCAACCCAACCGAACCGAAGCCGCAGTAGAGCAGCGCCAGATTCAAGGCCGGCGCGGCTATACCGGACAGCATCCCCACCAGCTTGGTGAACACATAGCGTTCCCGTGCAATCGCAATGGAGCTGAAGATGCTGAACGGGAGAAATACCGCCGTGTTGATCGTCATAAGGATGACCAAAACCCGAAGGGTCTCCACTTCCTCCAAACTCAGCGAGCGGCCGTACATTTGGATATGAGCGGCAAAAAATAAACCGACCGCCAAGATCAGGCCGCAAATCACGGCATAGATCTTCAGAAACAGACCGATTATCCGCTCTTCCCTCGCTTTATCCCCCATGGCCCGATATTTGGAAAGGTACCGCACGATGGTCCCGCCAATTCCAAAATTGAGTAGGCCGATGTAACCCATGATGGACTGCGCGATGCCGTACAGACCGTACTCGGCCTGTCCCAGCAAGCGCAGCATAATGGGTGTGTAGAGAAAGGGAATGATATTCCCGATAATGAGGTTCAGGTAGGAAAGAATCGCCCCTGCCCTTAGCTGATTGTATTTCACTCTTTCTCCCCCGGCAGAGTGGCGCTCTGCCCAGCTACGACTCAAGGTCAAAGTCCCCGAAGCGCCTCCACTGCGGCATGCGCGTTGCAATATGCAGGAATTTTACAGGCGAGGTACTTCTGGATCCTATCTTTCTTCTCCCATAGATGACAAAACCCCCTTGTGAGCTGTTCCGGCTGGGTCAGTTCCTGTACCGGCAGGACATAGCCCTCTTCTGTCCCAAACAGATCCCGCGCAATTCCGTTCGCCTTCACGGAATAGCCGACGGTCAGGGTGGGGACCCCGCTGGAATACGCCGCAATGGTCGCGTGTGTACGGGCCCCGACAAAAAAACAGCATCTGGAAATGATGTACTTCAGCTCCGGGGCGCCATGGTCCTCCACCAGAATCAGGCGCGGGTCCTCGCCAAAGTCCTGATACAGGCGCCGGAGGAGCGGACGGTCGTCGTTGCCGGCCCACACCACATGGGGAATTAAGGCGACATAGTCCCGCGTATTGCTTAATAAACAGCTCACTAAGCTGGAATAGTTTTCATATACAGTTCGCCCATCCACCGCACACTTCAAAATATGTGGGCTGACGTTCACCCCAATCACCTCGCCGTCTTCCCACCGGCCGTCTAGTCCGCAGGGCTTCGGCCGCATAAAAAAGGCGGGATCCGGCATTTGCACTGCATTGGCATGAACCGCCCGGCACGCTTCATAAGTAATGCTCTCTCTGGCCGCAATCAGATCGTAGCGCCGCAAATCCGCCGCCACCCTGGCCTGCCGCGCCACATTCGGCTCTATGGAGCAGCCCCAAAGCACCGTCTTCATCCCGGCCCTTCGGTATGCGCGGTTCAGGTACGCATAAAACGCCGTGCCGTCATAACAATAATTATCCCCGCCGACGGACAGCGCAATCTCTGCCTTCCCACTGGAATCCCGAATGGTCTGCAGATAAGCCAAGCCATCCATGTCGGCGTAATCTCCCATCAGTTTCAGTTTAATATAAGCCTTTGCAAACGCCAGCCCCTGTCTCTTTTCGTGTGCTGCCGGGATCACTGCGGCCAATTCATCCAGCCCATACGCCCCATCTTCCTCCACAGATGCGGAGTGGATTACCGCTGTCTCCGCAACCCCGTCCAGCAGCGCCATGGTGCCGCGCACAATGGCTTCACAGCCGTGGTTGCCGCTCCCGCCATTTCCATAGAAAACAATGCGCATTTATCTTTCCCCTTCAGCGGTCATATCCAACGCCGTTCGCAAGCTGCTCATACATCTGCTGTTTTTCTTCCTCTGTCTTGTTCTTCCAAAGCGTATGGTATACAGGCCGCCGGTCCATCTGCGCCCTGTGCCGGGCGACAAATTCGTCATATGTACCGATCACTGTACAAGGGTTTCCCACAGCCACGGAACCATCCGGTATATCACGTGAGACGACGGAGCCTGCCCCGATCACAACTCTGCTTCCAATCGTAACGTTGGGCAGGATGATCGTTCCGCTGCCCACAAACACTTCGTCGCCGATGGTAACCCGTCCCACCTTGCTTACACCAAGAGGGATTTGCGTACTTGCATCATGGGCCAGGATCTTCACACCGGTCAAAGTCACCCTGTTTCCAATGGAGACCAAAAAGCCGTGTCCATAATCAATGTCGGTATGGAACAAATGGACCTCTTCCCCGATTCGTACGCCTCTCGACCGTAGGTATTCGATGCTGGTATAGTCTATGGGCTTCTTCAGCCCAAGAAAAACCAGCGTACGATAGAGACGGCTTCCTTCTCTCAATGCCATAGCTATCCCCCCAGCAGTTCATTGATCTGCGCCATCACCCGTTCCGGCTCAAAACGCTCCGGGCAGCGCGTGTTGGCCTTGATCCGCTCATAGAGCCCGCGGTCCGCGAGTATCTCCAGCACCTTCTCCGCCAGCGATTCGGGGCTCTGTTCCGTTAAGATTCCGTTCGCCCCGTCCTCCATAAACTCGCAGGGCCCCAGAGACTTCGTCACCACGCAGGGCACGCCCAGCCCCATGGCCTCCAGGACCACCAGGCCCTGGGATTCGGTATAGGAGGGGTGGACCAGCAGCTCCGCGCATCGAAGATATGGATAGGGGTTGGGCTGACTCCCCTCAAAGCGCACCACGTCGGACACCCCCAGCTCGGCCGCACCCTGCTCCAGTTCCCTCAGCAGGGCTCCGCCGCCCACGACATGCCACTGGAACCGAAGCCCTGCCTGCTTCAGCTTCTCTGCGGCAAAAATCACATTCTGAATGTGCTTTTCCGGCGCAAGGCGGCTAAGGGTAACGATGTGCGTAAGGCCGTTGCTCTCATAAGGCTGAAACGCATCCGCCTTTCGGCCTATTTCGCCGCAGTCCACCATGTTGGGCACTACCATCAGCTTCCCTTCCAGGGTGGGAAACGCCTCACACAGCATCTTACGGCAGGCCTCGGATACGACGGCGATCCGATCGCAGACGCCCGCGCTCTCTAGATAGCCGTCACGGTCTACGTTGACCGCACCGTGATGCCACCAGGTGATGCGCTTGTCCGCAGAGGCGGCAAAGGCGGCGACCTGCGTGCAGATCCCGCTGCGGAAGCCAATGGCGCAGTCGTAGTGCCGGCCGTCCGTCAGTAATCTGCGGGCAAGCCGGAGCTTCCCCGGTCCGAAAAGCTTCATCAGCAGGAAGATCAGGCGCATTTTCAGCGCCAGCCAGTCGTGCTCCCGGATGCAGCGGAACAGGCATCTTGCCACGGGGCCGCAGGTGTTTGTTATGCACCGAAAGCGGACATGGACTTGCGGGGGCAGGTCCGGCGCGTAATCTCCCAGCTCTTCCAGCAGGAGGAGGTCCACCTCGTACCGGTTATAGTCCAAATGGGACAGAATATCGACCAGGGATTTTTCCACTCCGCCCGCATTCAGGTGTCCGTTAACCCACAAAAGCCTTTTTTTCATCTTTTCCATCTGGAGTGCACCCGTGAAAGCATGCCCACCAGCCTCCTCAGTGCGACCGACTGACCCCGAATTGAGAGATACAGGACCCAAAAGGGCGGCGTCAGTTCTCTGGTGTGATACCCCTTCATCATACGCACCACCCTGGGGTGACCCATAGCCCTTCTAACCTTTTGGTTCTGCTGCGCGCGTGACAAATTGGGATCATTTAAAATATGATTGATCTCCACCAAGGTTAGATAGAACATGTTGGCCTTGATTTGTTGGCTGAAATCATAATCAGCACAGCAGCCGAAAAACCGTTCCGTCTCCTCGTTGATCTTCAGGAAACTCTCCCACCACCAGGACTGATAGGTTTTGGACGCGGAGCCCTCCGTCATGCGGTAATGGTACAGGCACTCTCCCTTCAGATAGGCAAACGAGTCCGCACAGTACAGCGCTTCTGAACCGAAGGGGGCATCCTCGCTGATTCGGACATCCTCCCGGTAGGACAGTCCGTTGTCTTGGATGACGCCTCGGCGAATTAGCAGTACACAATTTGAAATGGTGATTGGAAGCTCCACTCCGTCCATCACCAGATGAGGATAAATTTTTTCCCGCATGGCTCTCTTTTCGTAAAAGCCGCCCTGAATGTTGGGCTGCGTAAAAGGATGCTCTTCCTCTTCCCGGAACCGGACGTAGTCGCAAAGGCATACATCGGCCCCAGCCGCCAGCATTTTTTCATACATCTCCGGCTCGATCCAATCATCGGCGTCCACAAATCCCACATACGCGCCCTGTGCAATCCGCAGTCCCGCATTCCGGGCGGATGCAGCCCGCCCATTGGGCTTGTGGATCACCCGTACCCGGCCGTCCCGCCGGGCAAATCCGTCGCACAGCGCGGGCGAGGCATCTGCAGATCCGTCGTCTACCAGGATCAGCTCCAGATCCGTAAGGGTTTGGTTCAGGATACTGTGCACGCATTCTGCCAGGTACTTTTCGGCATTGTATACCGGTACGATCACACTGACCTTGGGCATACCCCACCCTCCACGATTTCATACAGCTGTTTCACCTGATCGGCATTGGAGTAGTCCCTGGCCCGGCAGGCCGCGCTGAGACGCGCCATCTTCTCCGGGTCCCGCAGCAGCGCCGCGATGCCCTCCGCGCAGCCCTCGTTGTCCATGGGGACGATGACGCCGTCCACCCCCTCCTCCAGCTGGCTGGACGACGTGGGGTAACGGGTGATGACCACGGGCCTGCCCAGGACCTGGGCCTCATGCACCGTGACGCAGTTTCCCTCATACCGGCTGGGCTGGACATACAGGTCGCAGGCGGCGATATAGGGATATGGATTGCTCCGCTTGCCCAGTACGACCACATGGTCTTCCATGCCGGCCTCCGCGATCCGGGCGCGAATCAGGGGCTCGTCCCCGCCGTAGCCCAGAAGATACCACGTCACGTCCAGCCCCATGCGGCGCAGCCGGGCGCAGACATCCGGCACATTGTCAAAGTTTTTGGCGGGGCAAAAGCGCCCCACGGAGAGGATCGTCACGCCGTCCCCCCGGGGCAGGTCCAAGACCGGCTCTTCCGCACTCGCCAAAATCCAGGGGCGGGAAAGGACGTTTTCCATGGAGAGACACTTTCCGCGCAGGGCCGGATAGAAGGCAATCAGCTTCTCCCGGCAGCTGGGGGAGACGCAGATCACATGGTCGACCCGGCTGTAGGTTGCCAGATCCCTGCGCCGGTCGGGGTATAGGGTATCATAATCGGTATGGCACCACGTCAGCCGGGTCTTTGCCCGCACCTTGCCAATCAGCGTGTCGGCCACCCCAAGAAACATGACGGCTGCATCGTATTCCCCCGGAATCGGCGGCAGAAGCGGCTGCAAAAACGCGGAGGTGTACTGCATGGACATCCAGACGCCCCGCTTTTCCCCGGAGGCAAGGCAGTGCAGCCGCAGAGCCGCTTTGGACAGCAGCCGTGCGGCTCCAAAGAGAGCCTTTCTGCCGGCAAGGAGCGATTGGATCGACACATCGAATGTCCGGTACTGCTCCATCTCCGGCAGCAAATGCACCCGGCTGGGAATCATTGGGAGAAACTCTCCCTCATGCCGGTATAAAAAAAGCGACACATCGTACCGGGAATAGTCGATAACCTCAAACAGGGACAGCAGGCTTCGCTCCGCCCCGCCAATGAACATGGACGGCATTATAAAAAGCAGCTTCTTCATGCAGTTTCCTCCATCGGCCCGATCTGCAGTTCTCCTCTTTTGCGGTTGGTCCGGGCAAAGGTGAGCCTGCGATTCCATCCGATCAACTGGACGCCTGAAAAAGAGAACCACCGGCAGGCCATCCGCCTCCGCGGTAGGCAAAGCAAATGACACAGCGCCAGCGCGTATGGCTTCATAGACCGTCTCTCTTCCTAAATCGATCTTTTCCCAACCATCTGTGCAGCGGTCTTGTCAGCCTGCTGCGGAACACGGTGCGCTTATCCATCCAGCTCTTACCAAACCAGTGGATCGAGTATGTATGAGGGGTAAGATGCAAACGCCCGGTGGGGTCGTCATAGGGGTTGAGGTACTCCGCCGGAAGGATTTCCGCACATGTTAGGGACTGCCTCGTACCGTCCAGCCTCAGGCCGTGTTTCTCCAGAGCCCTTGTGTTTAAGATGGGACACCCGATGGTTCCATGCGTCCCGTCCAACAGGATCTGATACTCTTCCAACATCGTCCGTACCACCGGGTTGGACGCTTCCGCGCCGAAACCGAGCCCTGTCGCAATATGCGCGGAATCTTCAAACCCGAAGTAAGATGGATACTCCCGGAGCTCATCCAAAGCGCGTATCAGTTCCACATCCGTATCAAAATAGATCCCGCCGTACCGTTCCACGACCACCAATCGGGTATAGTCGCTGAGAAAGGCATATTTTTTCTCTCGGTGGCACATGCGGGTATAGGGATTCATACCGATATCAAAGTTATCCTCATTCCACTCGATGATCCGGTAGTCCGGGCAGTATTTCCGCCAGCTTTCGATGCACCGCTCCGCCAGCTTCGGCTTTTTTCCCCGCCCGAACCAGCAATAGTGGATAACATTTGGAATCATACCCTCACCTCAACCCCGCACAATTTTTGATGATACGATCGGTTCCAGGTCCATCCGTTGGCCGGCATGCTTCTGAACCAACTGGCTTGGCAGCCCGCAATTACACGTTTTCCCCCGCCGAATGGGTCCGTGCTGCCCGCTCTGCTGTTAGAAAGCCGGTCGGCCGGGGCGCTCTTGGTGAACCATGACGCAAATCGAAAGCGCCAACCCCGAAGGAATGCATAGGCCCGTCAGCAGCTTTCTGGGCGATTTGGCCATAAAGTGCCGGTCATGGGCCAGGAGACTGCTGGACACATAGTGAACGCAATCAACGAACAATCGCTTGCGGCTGGTAGGGTACTGCATACAGACCTTTCGCCAGAAGGCAAAGCCTCTTGGATTTTGAGCATACTGCTGCCACATGGTCCGGCTGGAGCCGTCCGGCTGGTACTCCACATTGCAGAGCACCTCCGGCAGAACGGCCAGCTTGTGGGTCTGGTCGATCAGGCGGTATTTATAGGCCAGCGCCACGTATTTCTCCCCCTCAAACACGGGGTACGGCGGTGTGCATTTGATGATGTCCGTTCGGTAGACCAGCTTTTTATCCCCGCTCCCACCGCCAGCGTAATAGCCGGAGAGGGTGGTCTCGGCCATGCTGTCGGGGAATCCCGCACCGATGAGTCTGCCGTCCAAATCGGCGTCCAGCCCGATTATGCCGGCATAGCCCTGGTCCCGCACGGCCTCCCACTTGCGCAGAATTTTTTCCACCGCCCCATCCGCCAGGCAGTCGTCTGAATCGATACACATATTCAGTTCCGTATCGATGTTTTCATAAGCTGTATTATGCGCCGTATGCATTCCGCCATTTTTCTGATAGAGGTAGCGGATTTCAAATCCGCAATCCTGTTCCTTCCATTCCCTCACCAGTTCCGCCGTGCCGTCCGTCGAACCGTCGTCCACGACCAGCCAGATAAAATCCTTACAGCCCTGCCGGCACAGGGAATGGTAGGTCCTGCCCAGCGTGTGGGCCCGGTTGTACGCGGGCGTAAATACCGTCAGTGTCTTCTTTCCATCGTTCCCCATGCTTCCCACTGCTCCAAATAAAACCTCTGCAGCTGCACTGCGCTGTCTTTAATATCAAATCCTGACTGTACGATCTCCTGATAGGCGTCCCTGCGCGGCGCACCGCGTACAGCCAGTATCCGCTCGGCCCAGACATCGGCCCCCGCCTCCAGCGCGACCTGTGTGACGAGCGCTGTTTTTCGGCACTCCGGCGGAACCCGGTCCGAAATGAAGCAGGGCAGTCCAGCCGCCTGCGCCTCTACCAAGGCCACCGGAAGCCCTTCATGCAGGGAGGGAAATACAAAAACATCCATGGCCTGCGTGACGTCGGGAATATCCGAGCGCACACCCAGAAATTTTACCTGCTCCCCGACGCCCAGACTCCGGCATTGGTTTTTGGCCTGGTCCATCAAGCCTCCTCCGCCTGCCAGCAGCAGAAGGGAGTCCGGGTTTCGTTGGGCCACTCGGGCAAAGATTTCAAGCAAAAACATGTGGTTTTTCGCTGGGACAAAGTTTCCAACATGTCCCAGCACAAACGTTTCCGGCGAGATTCCAAGGCGCCGGCGGACCTCGCCCGCCCGTTCTTCTGTGTAGCGGTAATCTGCAGCGTCGATGGCGTTGTTCAGCACCTGGAACGGCGCGCCGCCGAACATCCACTGTCCCGCCGCCTGCCCGCAGGCAAACAGCTGGGTGGCCTGTGCCGCAATGGAGCGCTTATACAGCATTTTGATCCAATATTTTTTGTCTTTATCCTGTGTATTGTTGTGGGCGTGTGCGATCCGAACGGGGACCTCATGCTTTTTTGCCGCCTTCAGCGGGATACCCGCCATGCAGTCCAGATGGCTGTGGACAATCCGATAGTCCGGATGATCCCCAAAAAATCGATCCAGGCTGCTGCGATACCGCAGGGAAAAGGGGTTCAGGGGCGGCAGGCGGTAAATGATCCCGCCCATGGACTCAATCTCGTCATCATAATCTGCCCGGAAATCCCGGTGCACCAGAAAATCAAACTGCAGCCTGGAACGATCGATCTGCCGATAATAGTTCATCAGCATGGTCTCCAGGCCGCCTCGCCCCATATAGGTGACCACTTGCAGGACTCGCGTCATGACGTTTGCCTCCTGTGTCCAGTCAAGAAAAAGATTTTAGAAACCCGACAATAGTGACCGTGGCGTAGCTGTGAGAGAAGCCAAGGTTATCATAAAGGAAGAACACGAGGAAAAACAGCCCCCCCCCGATTCGCACCACCTGAGCGGACCGGGGGGTGAAGAGCTCTCGGATGCACCAGGGCAGCATGCAGATGGCCCCCAGCTCGAAGTAGGTGGCCACGCGGCCGAACATATTTGCACCGTTTACCGTGCCCAGCAGCATAAACATCAGGCTGATAACGCTCATATTGGTCAACAGGCGCTGGGCCCGATTCATCCGGGACACCAGACGGCGGCGGAAGACCAGCGTGATGGCCGGCACCACCCCGTAGACCGCCACCCGCAGAAAGTTCATGCGGTTGCCGTCGAAGACCTCGTACTCCGCCACATGTTTGCCCATGGAGTCGGCGTAGCTCAGCACGGTGGAGATCGAGCTATCAAAAGTCCACATCACCAGAATGGTCCCGGCGATGAGCAGAAAGGTCCGCATATTCCACGGCCGGCTGACACACAGAGGGAGAATGGCGAAGAGAAAGGCATAGGTATGAATGAGTCCCGCCAGCGCCACCACCACCCCAAAGCGCAGCCACCGCTTATCCAGCAGCGCCGGGATGGCCAGGGTCAGCACCGCCATGGCCGTCACCTGCTTCATGGCTGCTAGGCTAAAGACTGCGGTCCCCATGCAGAAAAAGAGATACATGGAAAAACCGAAGTCCTGCTCTCCGGCGTACCGCTGCAAAAAGCGGAAAAACAGCGTGGTATCCAGAGCGGCAAAGGCCAGAAAATAGAGGTGGTAATTGTCCGTCAGGGTGCGGGACAGGGCGGTCGCGCCGTAAAAAAGCGGATTATGCATCGGGTCCAGATTGTCCGGATCGGACAGAAACTCCGAAAACGTGCCCGCGTTTCGAAAACCCTGGATATAGGCCCGGGTATCGTTATAGTTGGTCCGCAGCCCCACGAACAACGTGAACGCCGCCACAGCAAGGAACAGGCAGAGATCCCACCTGACCTTTCGTCCGCAGGGGAAGGGCCCGGCGCTCCGCTCCGACGCCCAGGCCAGACCGGTACACAGGGCGGTCACGCTCAACAGTGTTCCCACGGATCAATCCCCCAAAATGCCGCGGAGGGTAGCATCCACCACGGTCTGCTTGTCAAAGTCCCGCTCCATTTTGGCCCGGGCCCGGCGGCCCATCTCCGCCCGTTCCTCCAGGGGGAGGCGGACAAAGGCGTCCAGCTTATGGTACAGGTCCTCCCGGTTCATGACCCGGCAGAGATATCCGGTGGTCCCGTCCTCCACCGCCTCCCGGCAGCCGGGGATGTCGCTGGTCACCACCGGACGCCCGGTGGCGGCGGCCTCCAGCAGAACGTTGGACATGCCCTCATGGTAGCTGGGCAGCACCACGCAGTCGGCATCAGCGTAGAAGGGACGGGGGTCCTCCTGGAAGCCGTAGAATACGGCGGCCCCCTCCTGGACCAGGGTCTCCACCTGTTCCCGGTACTCGTCCTCGAAAAAGCCCACCAGGGCCAGGACCACTCTGCCGCCATAGGTCTCCCGCAGCCGCCGCACCGCCCAGAACAGCTCGTCCACACCCTTCTCCCGCATGATACGGCCCAGGTACAGCAGCCGCACCTGTTCCCCGTGGTCGGGGCAGGGCCGGAAGCCGTAGCGCTCCAGGTTGACCCCCGCACCGGGCAGCACCGTCTGCCGGGCGGCGTTCAGGACGTTCCGCTGCCGGAAGAGGGCAGCGTTGCTCTGGTTTTCAAAAAAGACGGTCCGGGCCCCCTTCAGGGCCACCCGGTACATCAGGGTCACTAGTTCCGCCAGCCCCTTGCTCTGGAAGGCGGTGCCCAGCCCCTGCACATTGGCGCAATAGGGGACGCCCCGGAGGCGGCAGAGGAAGCCGGCGTAGATATTGGGCTTGATGGAGTAGGTGAGGACCAGGTCGGGGTCCTCGGCGGCCAGCAGCCGCCGGTAGGCCATGCACAGCCCCAGGTCCCGCAGGAGGTTGACCCCCCGGCGGTCCACCGCCGTCTCCACGCAACGGCAGCCCAGGCCCTCCAGGTCCTTCTGGTGGCCCACGAAGGGGGTGCTGACCATCACCTGGTGGCCCCGCTCCAGCAGGGCGGCGATGAGCTCCCGGCGGAACTGCCAGAGCATGTAGGAGTGGTTGGTCGCGATCAGAATTTTCATTTGGACACCGTCTCACCCTCGTCCCCAGCGCCCTTCAGGGTCCCTGTTCCGCCCTCCACCACGCCCTCCTGGCGGGAGACCGCCCGGAAGGTGCCGAAGAAGCACTTCACGTCCAGGAGAAAGCCCAGGTGAGTGGCGTAGTAGCCGTCCAAACCTGCCTTTTCCGAAATCTCCAGCTCGTCCCGGCCGTGGATCTGGGCCCATCCGGTGAGGCCGGGGCGGATGTCGTTGGCGCCGTACTTGTCCCGCTCGGCGATGAGGTCCTCTTGGTTCCACAGGGCAGGCCGGGGGCCCACCACCGCCATGTCCCCCACCAGGATGTTCCACAGCTGAGGCAGCTCATCCAGGGAGGTTTTGCGCAGGAAGCGGCCTACCCGAGTTAAAAATTGGCCTGAGTTGGAGAAACGATGTGTTGGCATATCTGGAGGAGCTGTTGTCAGCATTGTGCGGAATTTCAATATCTCAAAAGTGCGCTTATGTATGCCAATTCGCTTTTGCCGGAACAAAACTGGTCCTGGAGAATCCAGCTTAATTATAATAGTCAGTAATAGTAGCAACCACCATAAACAGAAAATGCCACATAGAGCCAGCAAAATTGCAATCCCTCGCTTAATGTAGTTTTGATACACCAGCTTCACGCCCCTTGTTTATGGATTGACAAGCGTCCGGGTGCAACAATACTGGCAAGGCAACAATTGTCCACCTCACTGGGACCGGAAAGTCCTTTTGCCCGCACAGGCGCTCCCCGGTCCCGTCCGCCGACGCAGCCGGCAAAATAGGCCACGTCCTCCGCGCAGCGCCACATGGGCAGCATCAAAAGGTCCGCGCCGCACTTAACGGCGGCGTCCACCTCCGCCTGGGTGCCGGGATTCCGGGGATTGACCCGGGCCAGGATCTCCGCCCTGCTTCCGATCCTCTCCCGCACCCGCCGGATATCCTCCGGCACATGGTGGGACTTTACGGAGTCGAGGTGGCCTTGCCGCCGGACCTTTCCCAGCACCTCCATGTCGATGAAAATGCGGTCCACACCGGCGTCCGCCGCGATCTGCGCCACCTGCGGATCGTTTGTGATGTACATGAGCTTCAGCATGGCCGTCCTCCTTCAGCGGCGGACCGTGGCCCCGTCGTTGACATTGTCCGCATTGGAACAGGCCCTCCGCACCGTCATAAGCAGGATCTTCAGGTCCAGCCAGAGCGACAGGTTGCGCGTATACCACACGTTCATTTCGATGCGCCGGTGCCATTCCACCGCCTTGCGGCCGTTGACCTGCGCCCAGCCGGTGACGCCCAGCCGGACGTCGAACATATGCCGCTGCTCCTCGGTGTACGCCTCAATGGGCCACGGGTGGTAGGTCAGCGGCGGGCGGGGCCCCACGATGGACATGTCTCCCCGCAGGATGTTCCAGAGCTGCGGAAGCTCGTCGATGCTGGCCGCCCGGATGACCCTGCCGACCCTCGTCACCCTGGGGTCGCCCTGCTCGGAGTATACGCCGCTGCCGGTGTGCTCAGCCCCGACCGTCATGGAACGAAATTTATACATCGTGAATTCCGTTCCGTACCGTCCCAGCCGTTTCTGCCGGAACAGCACCGGCCCCGGCGAGTCCAGCTTGACGGCCAACGCGGCAAGGAGCAGCACCGGCGAGAGCACGAGCAGAGCCAGCCCCGAAAGGACCACGTCCATTCCGCGTTTCCAATGTCGATACATCCGGGACTCCCCCCACTGCACGGTCGTGCGCCAGGCCGGATTGACACGCACCCATTTTTCATCATTATAGTCGGTTTCTCCACCTGCGTCAATGGAATCGCTCCATTCACAGCGCAGATACACCGCGGAATGATCCGCAAGTTTGTTTCAGATCACGGTACAGAATTGGAAATTATACAGCTTATTTCCGGCATTTGACTCCGCCTTTCCCCGCATATGACGGCGCCCCCCGCGGTTCCAAAGGACGGGCAGGGGGGCGCTGGCCCGCCCCTTCTTGTCCCGTGCAGTTTCCAGCGGGTCCCCGCTGCAGGAAATCCGCCGTTCCGGCGAAAAACTCCCTCCCCTCTTGCCGCCCGGCGAAAACCGGGGTATGATACTGCTATCCGGCCCCGGCGGGCGTCTTTCTCCGTCCGCCCGGCCCGAAGAGGGGGATTACACCGTGGACAGCCGCGACTGCCAGTTTCTCATCGACCTGTACGAAATGAAGAGTATCACCAAGGTAGCTCAGAAATACTATCTCTCCCAGCCCGCCATGACCAAGCGCCTGCAGCGGCTGGAGGAGGAGCTGGGCTGCACGATCCTGCTGCGCCGCAAAAAGGGGGTCTCCTTCACCGCCGTCGGGGAGCAGGTGCTGCCCTACTGCCGCAGCATGCTGCGCCTGAATCAGGAAATGATGGGGACCATCAACCACCACCAGGGCATCGTGGGCGGCTCTCTGACCATCCTGTGCTCTCTTTCCTACTCCTATTACCGGCTTCCCTGGGCGCTGAAGCTTTTCTGCCAGCGCTATCCCATGGTGGGGGTCACGGTCCAGGCTGGACAGAGCAGCCCTCTCTACTACCAGTTCCTGAAAAACGAGAGCTGCATCGCCATCCTGCGCGGGGACCGGGCCTGGGGCGACGGCCGAATCCGCCTGGACTCTGAACCGCTCTGCCTGGTGTGTAGCCACGAAAACGCCGGCCGGGCTCTGAAGGATTACAGCTATATCGCCAGCCACACCGACCAGGCGGTGGTCTCCCAGATTGAGCGCTGGGCCTTGGAGCGGGACCTGCCCCTCTACAACACCAAGCTGTCGGCCAACAACATCAACTGCTGCAAGGAGATGGCCCGGTTGGGGCTGGGCTGGTCCATCTTGCCCCGCACCTGCCTGGACGACTTTGACGGCGCCGTGCGCCCTCTCTGCTTCCAGGACGGCTCCCCCCTGAAGCGGGGCACCTATGTGCTCTATCACAGCTCCTATCACGAACTGCAGCAGGTGCGGCTCTTTCTGGACACCCTGGTGGAAAGTGAGCGTCTCCACCCCCATCTCTGAAGCGGCCCGCCCCGTCATGGTTTCTTTTTATCTTTATCCATAACTATTTTTTATGAAAAATTATTTTACCGATAATATTCCCTTCTTTCTCCCTTTTCCCGTATTTTGAGTATTTTTTACCGCCATCCACCTGCGCCCTGCCAAAAGCGGTCCCGCTTGTCAAATTTGGAGACTTCTTGTACACTGTGGGCGACGGGGATTTTTCCCCGCGTTTCTTTGTGCAGAGGTGAACAAAGATGTCTCATCTTCTCCTGACACTGGCGGCGGGGGCCGTCCTGGGCCTGGTCTTTCTCCGTCTCAAGGTCCCCGGCGGTATGATGGTGGGGGCCATGGTGGGTGTGGCGGCCCTCAACATCGGCACCGGGCTGGCCTATATGCCCGCCGCCGCCCGTCTAGCGGCGCAGATCACCGCGGGCGCCTTCATCGGCGCCTCTGTGGAGAAGCGGGATCTGCGGCGCATGCCCAAGCTGGTCAAGCCGGCTCTGATTCTGCTGGGCGGCATGCTGATCCTGAATCTGGCCATGGGGTTTGCAATCCACGCGCTCAGCGGACTGGATTGGCTGACCTCCTTTTTTTGCGCCGTGCCGGGCGGGATAAGCGACACTCCCATCATCGCCGCCGACATGGGGGCCAACGCGGGCGATGTGGCCCTGGCCCAATTTGCCCGTCTCGTGGCCGGTATCGGCATCTTTCCATCCCTCATCCTAGCCATGACGCAGCACGATCCGCAGGAGGAAGGGGGTGCACGCCAGGCCGGGGCGGCCGACTGGCGGAAGGACCCCGCCTCGGTGGCGCTGACCGTCGCGGCGGCCGCTGTCTGCGGCATCGCCGGCAAGCGCTCCGGCGTGCCGGTGGGCGCCCTGCTCTTTGCCATGCTGGGAGTCATCGCCCTCAAGCTGCTCACCAACCGCGCCGCCGTCCCCCTATGGCTCAAGCGGCTGGCTCAGCTCCTCTCCGGGGCTTACATCGGCTCCAGCCTGGGTCTGGACGACCTGCTGGAGATGCGGGTGCTGCTTCTGCCCATCGTCCTGCTGGTGCTGGCCTATCTGCTCAACTGCCTGGTGGTCAGCGCCCTGCTCCACCGCTTCTGCGGGATCCGACGCCGGGAGGCCATGCTGGCCGCCACCCCCGCCGGGGCCAACGACATGGCGCTGATCTCAGGAGACCTGGGGGTCCACAGCCCCGACCTGAACGTCCTGCAGATCATCCGTATGATCGTTGTCGTATCGGTCTTTCCCCAGATCGTCCGTCTGGTGGTCTCCCTGCTGGAGGGCGCCGGTCCATAGCGCGTCTCAGCCACAGCCAAAAACCGCCGCGGTCATCAAACCGCGGCGGTTTTTCGTCACAGCACGGAGGAAAAATCAATATCGTGGCGCACCTGGAACCGGGGGATGCAGGTATCCACAAACTTGGGGATCTCCCGCTGGGCCATTTCGATGAACCGCAGCGCCGCCGGGGAGAGCTCCCGGTTTTCCTTGTACAGCATCCCCATGGAGCGCACGGTGGGCTTCTCCTCAATGGAGCAGAACAGGGGGGTGGGGTCGAACTTCTCCTCAAAGGTGACCGAGACCGGGGCGATGGCAAAGCCCTTTCCCTTGGTAGCCAGGCGGTAGGCGGTTGTGGTATTGATGATCTCCATGACCACCTCAGGCTGGAGCCGGTACTGCTCGAACAGGCGGCGGGCCAGATAGTAGGTCCCCTGGGAGGCGGTAGCCGAAAAGAAGGGCAGCCGGTCCAGGAGTTTGGGCGGCAGGTACTGGAGCACATTGGGCTGGTTGTCGGGCAGCTTCAGCCCGGCCAGAACGGGGTGCTGGCGGCTGACCACCTCGGTCATCTCTTCGTCGCACAGGCGGATGAAGCCCACCCCCTCGGTCAGCACCGGTTGGGTGCCGATGAAAAAAATGTCGATGGTCTCTTTGGCGAGCATCTGCTCCAGGGTCAGGCTGTTGCCCTCCACGAGCTGGACCTCCACCCCTGGATTCTCCGCTTTAAACGCGGGCAGGATACGGGGCAGCCAGGTATGGCAGCGGGTGGTGGCCATGCCCAGAATGAGCCGGTCCCTTTTGGCGGCGGCAATCTCGGACATTTCCTGATCCAGCCGCCCCTTCATCGCCAGAATCTCCCGCATACCGGCCAGATATCGCTCCCCGGCATAGGTCAGCCGAATGGGAGAGCATGAGCGGTCGAACAGCTTAACCCCCAGCTCCTCCTCCATGTTCTTGATGCAGCGGGTCAGCGCAGGTTGGGAGATAAAGCACTTCTCTGCAGCCTTGGAAAAGCTCTTGAGCTCGGCTACCGCGATCATGTAATGCACCTTGTTGAAATCCATGGTCATCCACTCTCCTGCAATCAGTTGCGGGTCATCCGTACCTCCGGCGGCACTTTTCATATTTTCCCATTTTCCCTCTTTTATTTCAACGAGATTATAACTCTTATGTGGAAAAGGTATTGGACGAATTGCCCTCTTTTCAGTATCATGTGACCATAAACATTATAGATAATATCCAAACAGATTGTCAACCATGAAATCGGAGTGAAAAATTATTTAATATTTTTTGAATAATTTCCCATTTTATCAACAGAGGGAGGAACCTTGATGCGCACACCTGATATCGCCTATCTCAACGGAAGGGTCTATACGGTCGACCCGAATTTTTCTGTCGCCACCGCTTTTTGTCTCTCGGACGACCGCTTTGTGGCCGTGGGCACCGACGAAGAAATCCGGGCGCTGTGTACCCCTGAGACCCGCGTGGTAGACCTGCACGGGCAAGTGGTCCTGCCCGGCCTGATCGACTCCCACCTCCACATCAACAACACCGGCGCCATGAAGCTGGAGCTGAATGTGGTGGCCAAGCAGCGTCAGGAGATCGTGGACATGGTGGCTCAGGCCTACCAGGCCGCCAAGCCCGGCGAGTGGATCGTGGGCCGGGGCTGGCTGAACGACGAGTGGCCGGACGCCTCCTTCCCCACCAAGGAGGAGCTGGACGCCGTGGCGCCGGACGTCCCCGTCTACCTGAAGCGGACCT
This sequence comes from uncultured Eubacteriales bacterium, assembly GCA_902492005.1. Lineage (GTDB taxonomy): Bacteria > Bacillota > Clostridia > Oscillospirales > Oscillospiraceae > Intestinimonas. Next base: position 76,955 of record CABUJV010000002.1, on the reverse strand, counting down.
GCGGCCACGCCGCCTGGGTGAACAGCAGGGCCTTCGAGGCTGTGGGCGTCACCGCCGCCACCCCCGACCCGGTGGGCGGCGAGTACCTGCGCAAGTCCGATGGGACCCTGCTGGGCGTGGTCACGGACCAGGCCCAGGACCCTTTCAACAAGGCCATCCCCCCCTACAACAAAGAGCAGCTCCAGAAGATCGTGCTGCTGGCCCAGGAGAGCTTCTTCGCCGCCGGTCTGACCACCGTCCACGACGCCGGTACCGCCGAGGAGTGGATTCAGGCCTGGGAAGAGCTCTACCAGCGTCGGGAGCTCAAGCTGCGCATCTATGCCAGCATGCGGGTCATCGGCCGTCCCAGCTACGAAGAGCTCTTCCAGGGCTCCATGGAGTATTTCAAAAAGGGCCTGCGCATCGGAATGTACGACAACCGGCTGACCGCCCGGGCCTACAAGATCTCGGGCGACGGCTCTCTGGGCGCCCGAAGCGCCTGGATGCTGGACGACTACGACGACCGGCCCGGCCACAAGGGCAACGGCAAGTGGACCGACGAGCAGCTCTACAGCGTGCTCTATCAGGCCCGCCGGGCCGGCTTCCAGATCTGGTATCACGCCATCGGCGACGCGGCCAACCGCCAGTGCCTGAACACCTACGAGCGGCTGCTGCGGGAGCTGCCCGACCCGGACGCCCGCCTGCGCATCGAGCACGCCCAGATCATCGCGCCCGAGGACATTTCCCGGTTCAAGGAGCTGGGCGTCATCCCCACCCACCAGACCGTATTCCTGCGCACCGACAAAAAGGTGGCGGACGCCCGTCTGGGCCCCCAGCGCATCAAGGGCGCCTATGCTTGGCGGACCCTGATCGACCGGGGCAACGTAGTACCCAACGGCACCGATTCCCCGGTGGAGAGCTATAACCCCTTCCTGAGCATGTACTGCGCCGTCACCCGCATGGATGAGCACGGTCAGCCGAAGGGCGGCTGGTATCCCCAGGAGGCCATGACCCGGGAGGAAGCCCTGCGCTCCTACACCGTATGGGGCGCCTACGCCGGCTTTGAAGAGCATCTGAAGGGCAGCATCGAGGCCGGAAAGCTGGCGGATTTTGTAGTCATCGACCGGGACTACATGTCCTGTCCCGCCGAGGAGATCAAGGATATTCAGGTCTTGCAGACCGTTGTGGGCGGTGAGACCGTGTATCAGCGGGGATAAAGGGAGAATCCCCGACCGAGCCGAAAGGAGATTGGAAAATGGAAACAGCCAAGCACGAAAAGAAAGCGAAACAAAGTCTGTTTTACCGCTTCATCCACGGCGTGGAAGTGGTAGGCAACAAGCTGCCCCACCCCTTTTACCTGTTCAGCATCCTGATCGTCGTCGCCATCATCCTGTCTGTCATCTTCGCCGGCACCTCCGTCACCTATGAGAAGGCCTCCAGCTCCGGCGCCGCCTCCGAGATGGTCACCGTTACCGTCCAAAACCTGCTGAACAAAGAGACCATCACCTACGTGACCCAGAACATGTACAAGATCTACTACAGCTTCTCTCCCATGATGATGATGGGCCTGCTGATGCTGTCCATCGGTCTGGCCGAGCAGGTGGGCCTCTTCGGCGCCGTCATCAAGCGGACCATCGCCGGGGCCAAGCCCTCCTTCGTCTTCGCCATCGTCTCCTTCATCGCCATCAACGCCAACACCGCCTCCAACGCCGGTATCCTGGGCTGCACCGCAGTGTCTGCGGCGGTCTTCGCCGCAATGGGATACAACCCCTGGCTGGGCATCCTGCTGGCCTATGCCGCCGGCAACGCGGGCATGTCGGCCAACGTCTTCGTGGGCAATCTGGACGTGCTTCTGTCCGGCATCAACGAGTCGGTCTGCGGCTCCCTGGGCATTGACACCTCCACCGTCCACGTGCTGCAAAACTGGTATTTCATGGCCGCCTGCGCCATCATCCTCACGGTGGTCTTCACCTTTGTCACCACAAAATTTGTCCGTCCCCTGCTGGGCGAAGCCAAGGACCTGAGTCTGGTCCAGGCCGACAACTCCCAGCGAGAGCTCAGCGCGATTGAGCGCAAGGGGCTCCGCAACGCCGGCATCGCCGCTGTAATCTATATTGTAGCCTGGGTGGTCCTGTGCATCCCTAAGAATTCCTTCTTCCGGGCCGACGACGGCTCTATCGTCCCCAACTCCCCCCTGCTGAAGAGCGCTCTGACTATTCTCTTTCTCTTCTTCCTGGTGACTGCCGCGGTCTATGGCCGCACCACCGGCAAGATCCAGATGTGGTCCGACCTTCCCAAGCTGCTCACCAGCGGCATCGACTCCATGGTCACCTTCATGGTCATCGCCCTGCCCGCCTCTCTGTTCATCTATCTGTTCAACGAATCCAATATCCCCACCGCGCTGGGCGCCGCCGGCGCCGCGTGGATCAAGAGCGCCGGGATCAGCGGTTTTGGCCTTCTGGTGGTCGTGGTCTTCTTCTCCACCTTCCTGAACCTGTTTATGACCTCCGGCTCCTCCAAGTGGATGATCCTAGCTCCCATCCTGATCCCCATGTTCTACGCCATCGGCTTCAGCCCCGCCCTGACCACCGTGGCCTACCGCATCGGCGACTCCTCCACCAACGCCATCGCCCCCATCTCCTCCGACGTGGCTCTTATTGTGGGCCTGCTGGTGAAGTACAATACCGACAAAACCAAAAAACCCGGCATGGGCACCGTGTTTGCCGGTTGTATGCCCTACGCCATTGCCACCATGATCGCCGAACTGCTCATTCTGGCCGTATGGTGGGTCCTCAAGCTGCCTCTGGGCCCCGGCGTAGAGATGTTCATCCATTAAATCCGACCTTCGTCTGAGAGGAAATTGCCATGACTGAAATGCTGCTTTTTACCGTCCGCGGCGCCACCCACCGGGAGCGGGGCGCGGACTACGGCCGCCAGTGCCGGGAGTTGATCCACGGTGTTCTGGAGCGCTATATCGCCTTCTTCAACGGCGGCCACGCCGCCGTGAGCTGGGACGACGCCCGGGAGATCTCCAAGCAGTTCCTTCCCTTCCTGCAGCGCTATTCCCCCGAGCTTCTGGAGGAGCTGGAGGGCATTGCTCAGGGCTCCGGCGCCAGCTTCGACGACCTGCTGACCCTCAACTCCCGCTCGGAGACCATGACGCTCGTCAAGCGCCCCGCCTCCGACGAGGAGGAGCTGGACGGCTGCTCCAGCGTGGCGGTGCTGCCCGACGCCATGGGCGACGGGCACACCCTTCTGGCCCAGAATTGGGACACCTACTCCTGGCAGGAATACGGCACCATCATCCTCCAGGTCCTGCGGGACGACGGTCCCGACCTCATGCTCGTCACTGAGGCCGGACAGCTCGCCCGCTACGGCATGAATCAGGCCGGCGTCGCCCTGGGCGTCAACAGCCTGCACAAGACCTTCAACACCAAGGTCTTCGGCATCCCGTCAGTCTTCGTCCGCCGCAAGTTCCTGGAGCAGGACCGCTATGTGGACGCCGTCAACAAGATCTTCGGGGCCGACTCCATGCTGCCTATGTACTATGCGGCGGCCTATGCCGGCGGCGACGCCATGGGCTTTGAGAAGCTGGCGCGGGGCCATCTGGTCCTCTATCCGGAAAATGGCCTTATCGCCCACTCCAACCATCTGAAGCATCCGAAATACGCCTATCAGGTGGACGCCCTGGGCGGCACCCTGTACCGGGACCGCCGCATTCTCAGGCACCTGACGCCCAAGGTGGGGCAGATCACCCGCGAAGACGTGATCATCGCCTTCCAGGATCACTTCGGCTATCCCTTCTGCGTCTGCCGCCACGGCGACGAGCGCAAGAAAGAGCTGGACAAGATCAGCACCCTGGGCTGTATCCTGATGGACGTCACGGACAAGCGCATGTGGGTGTGCAAGGGCACCCCGTGCTGCAGTCCCTTCCGGGAATACGCCTGGCGCCGGCCCGACAAGCTGGCTCAATGGCAGGACATTGTCCTGTGGTGATCCTCCCTCCACTTCCCTGCAGCCCAAACCAAATCCCACCACTCCCTCCCATGCACAGGGAAAGGCCGGAGCTTATGCTCCGGCCTTTCCCTGTTCTTCCCAGAAAAAGAAAAAGCACACCACTGCCAGCAGATCGGCGCAGCCGCCGGGGCTCAGACCCTCCCGAATGAAGGTCTCGTCCAGCCGGAGCAGGGCTTCCCGGGAAGGCCCTTCCCCGGCCAGCAGCTCCTCCGCTTGCCGGTGGACCTGATCCAGACGTTCCCTGCCCCGGCGCTTGACGATATTGGTGTCCTCCGCCCGGGCAATCAGCCGGACCAGCACCCGCGCCAGGGCGTCGTTCAGGGGGCGGCCCTCCGCCAGCAGAGCCCGCAGCGCCGCCAGTTCCTCCTGCTCCCGCCGGAAACCGGAGGCCGCCTCCCCCCGGGCGCCGGTGAGCCCATAATCCCGAAAGGCCGCCTGGCCCGCCGTCTCCGCCCCTGCTCCCAGCCCGCCCAGGGCCGGCGCGGCGATCTCCCCCGCCAGCGCCCCCAGGGCGTCGGCGGAGGAGGGCTGCCCCGCCGCGGCCAGCAGCCCCGCCGCGGCGCAGAGGACGCCAAGGGAAAAGATGGCCCCCTTATGGGTGTTGACGCCGCCGGTGGCCCGGTACATCTCCCCCTCCGCGCACATGCCCAGAATCTGAAGCTCCCCCAGGGCCCGCCGGGGTGGGACCTGGGGGTGCGTCAGCCCCCACCGGGCGCAGGCACGGAAGTATCCCCCCAGGGCGCAGCTGCTGTCCAAGAAGGTGAAAAAATCCATGTCCTCATGGGCGCCGCTGTTGTTCCGGTCCACCAGTCCCGGCTTGGGCGTGACCGAAACCTCGTAGAGCAGGGCCCGCTGGGCTGCCGCACCGATGCGCTCCGCCTGTACGGTGGCGTACCAGTCCAGAAGCAGCCGGTCAGTGTACGCCTTCAGCTCCTCCACGCTGTGGGCGCGGCTGCGGGCGCACAGGGCGGCGGGCTGGTCACACAGAAAGCAGCGCCGCGCCGCCTGCCCCACATCCCTCCGGCTCACCTTGGCGCCGTCGGGCCGAAGCACGTCGATGTCCCACAGACGGCTGGCCCCGCCCTGGTCCTCCAGGGCGGCCATCCGGACCTTAACCAGCTCCGCCGGCCGGTCCACCGCAAAAAAGGCGGTCTGTCCGGCAGGCCGGTCGGCGACCTGCGCATCCAGGACCCCGCCCAGAGCGGCGAGCACGTCCGCTGTCTGCCGCCGCCCCTCCTCGAACAGGGCGTCCGCCAGAAAGTGCCGTTTTACCGGCCCGGCCATGTTCAGGCTCAGGCAGACCAGACTGGCGCAGCCGCTCTCCGCCAGCATCCGCCGCTGCCGGGCCGCCCGCTCCTCCCGCAGGGCCAGCATCTCCTCCAGGGCGATCTCCCGCCCCCGCGTCAAACGGCTCATCGTTGCGCCCCCTCTTCCTCCAGCAGTGCGATCCAGTCCCGCATATAGCGGGTCTGGTACATGTTCTTCCGCCAGCACAGGTAACTGTGGTGGCTGCTCTTCATGTTTTTCAGAAAATAGACGTTCCCCTGCCGCTCCAGATCCGGGTCGGTGCTGAACAGCGGATAGGGAGACAGCGTGACCGCCCCGCTGGACAGGGCGATGCGTTTGGCGGTGTCGAAGGAATTGACCTCGGCCAGCACCTTGACCTCCATGCCATACTGCACAAATTGCTCCCGGATAAACTGGCCGATGTGATGTTCCTTTTCCAGCAGGACGAAGGCCTCGTTCCGGGCGTCCCGCAGGGAGATGCTGGATCCGCTGGGATATTTCCCGGCCAGCGCAGTGTTCTGCGCGCACAGCAGCACCAGCTTGTTCTTGGCGAACAGATGGTACTCCAGGGGCTCCCGCTTGCATTCATACCGGGCCAGCACGATGTCCACCGTTCCGTCCAGCAGCATCTCCTCCAGCAGCGCCGAGCCCCGCTCTTCCACGCACAGCTTGACCTGGGGGTACATCTGAAAAAACCGGGGCAGCACCCGGGGCAGCAGATACATGCCCTCCTGGGCTGAGATGCCGAACCGCAGGACGCCGGCGGTCTCCCCGTTCCAGTCAGACAGCGCGTTTTTCAGGTTCTGCTCCAGCATCATGATCTGCCGCCCGGTCTCCACATAGCACTTTCCCGCCGGCGTGAGCTGCAGCGGCGTGCTGCCCCGCTGGAAAATGGGAGTCCCCAGATTCTGCTCCTCCTGCTTGATCGCCTGGCTGAGGGCGGGCTGGGAGACGTGCTGGGCGTGAGCGGCGGCGGTGATGCTGCCCTCCTGGCAGACCGCGAGTACATACTGAAGATTCTTCATATTCATGGCAGGTCCCCCTATAACAAATCTGTTATAACACTTTTAATCTAAATAATATTTTACTTATTGTCAAGCCCCGAGTACAATAGAGTCGGCAAAACTTCCGGATACGAAGGAGTGTCTGTTGATGCAACTGAAAAAGGCGGCCGTCGCTGGGACGCTGGAGTCCAGCGACGTGCAGGTTTCGGTCGAGCCCGGCGAAGGTACGCTGGACGTCTCCATCCAAAGCAGTGTGCTCAATCAGTACGGCAGGCAGATCATGGCCACGGTCCGCGAGGTGCTGGACCGCCTGTCCGTCACCGACGCCAGGATTACCGTGGTGGACATGGGCGCGCTGGACTGCACCATCAAGGCCCGCGTGGAGTGCGCCGTATTCCGCAGCTGCGGGACCGGCGAGGGCTATCCCTGGGGAGGCGAAGTACGATGATTCCACGTCCCACCCCCGAGCGCTTCCGCCTACGCCGCACCATGATGTTCCTCAGCGCTCAAAAGCCGGGTCTCATCAAGGACGCCTACATCTACGGCGCCGACAGCCTGATTCTGGATCTGGAGGACGCGGTGGCAGAGAATCAGAAGGACGCCGCCCGTTTCTCCCTCTACCACGCTCTAACCACGGTGGATTACGGCGATGCCGAGGTGCTGGTCCGCATCAACGGGCTGGACACCCCCCACTGGCGGGAGGACGTGCGGGTGGCCGTGGCGGCGGGGGCCGACGGCATCCGCATTGCCAAGTGCGAGTCCGCCGCCGACATCCGCCAGGTGGAGCACGCCGTGGAGCAGGCTGAGGCCGAGTTCGGCGCGGAGCCTGGCCGGACCCTGCTGATGGCGGCGCTGGAGAGCCCCAAGGGAGTGCTCAACTCCTACGAGATCTGCTGCGCCTCCAGCCGGATGCTGGGCATTGCCCTGTCCGGCAGCGACTTCCGAAAGTGCATGCAGGTCTCCTCCACCCGGGACGGCATCGAGATGGCCGCCGCCCGGGGCCATATGGTCCTCACCGCCCGGGCCGCCGGCGTCCAATGCTTCGACACCGTGTTCACCGACCTGGACGACATGGAGGGCTTCCGCCGGGAGGTCTCCGACAACCACCGGATGGGCTTTGACGGCAAGAGCGTCATCAACCCCAAGCAGATCCCCGTCGTACATGAGATCTTTGCCCCCACTGAAGCGGAGATCGCCGCCGCCGAAAAGATTGTCCGGGCCGTCCAGGAGCAGGCCGTCCAAGGCGTCGGGGTCTTTACGGTCGACGGCAAAATGAACGACATCGCTTTCCTGCCCGGCGCGGCCCGCACCATCGCTCTGGCCAAGGCCTGCGGCATCTACAAGGGGGCGCTTTGAAATGAAGAATTTTGTGGGACGCGACATCCCGGACTACCTGCTCGCCGGCGGCCGTGAGGTCTACCAGGGCAAAAACGCCAAGGACGGCGTCTATTTTACCAAGGCCGGGCCTCGGGTCCGGCGCTGTGAGAAGCCGGTGGAGACCAAGGTGGTCCCCACCTTGAAGGAGGCTCTGCTCCGCTGCGGCGCCCACGACGGCATGACGGTCTCCTTCCACCACCACCTGCGGGACGGCGACTATGTGGTGAATCTGACGGTCGACGCTCTCTTTGAAGAGCTGGGATTGAAGGACATCACCATCGCCGCCACCTCGCTGGGCAGCCCCCACGATCCGGTGGCCGAGTACATCCGCCAGGGCAAGGTGGTGGGCATCCAAACCAGCGGCATCCGGGGCAAGGTGGGGGAGGCGGTCTCCCGCGGGGAGCTGAAGACCCCCGCCGTCATCCGCAGCCACGGCGGCCGCCCCCGGGCCATCGAGGCCGGGGAGGTCCACATCGACATCGCCTTTGTGGCGGCTCCCACCGCCGACCCCATGGGCAACTGCCGGGGCGTGGGCGGCAAGAGCGACTGCGGCTCTCTGGGCTACGCCATGACCGACGCCCGCTTTGCCGACTACGTGGTGGTGATCACCGACACCCTGGTCCCCTTCCCCAACTACCCGGCCAGCGTGGAGGCCATCGACGTGGACTGCGTGGTGGTGGTGGACTCCATCGGGAACCCCCGAAAGATCGCCAGCGCCGCCGCCCGAATGTCCGAGAACCCCCGGGACCTGATGATGGCGGAGAGCGCCGCACGGGTCATGGCCGCCACCCCCTATTTCCGGGACGGCTTCTCCTTCCAAACCGGCGTGGGCGGCCCCTCCCTGGCAGTGAACCGCTTTCTCACCCCCCTCATGGAGGAGCGCGGCATCCGAATGGGCTGGGCCATCGGCGGCATCTGCACCTCCATGGTGGAGCTGCTCAAGCAGGGCCTGGTGGGCCAGATCATCGACGTGCAGGACTTTGACCTGGGGGCTGTGGAGAGTATCCATCGCACCCCCGGCCACTACGAGATGAGCGCCAGCCAATACGCCAACCCCGCCAACAAGGGGGCCTTTGTCAACCGTCTGGACTTCGTCATCCTCTCCGCCCTGGAGATCGACGTGGACTTCAATGTCAACGTGCTCACCGGCTCGGACGGCGTGCTGCGGGGCGCTCCCGGCGGCCATCCGGACACCGCCGCGGGCAGCAAGTGCTGCATCATCGTCACGCCGCTGGTCCGGGGCCGGATGGCCACGGTGTGCGACCGCGTGGTGACCGTCACCACCCCCGGCGACTGCGTGGACGTTCTGGTCACCGACTACGGGGTGGCGGTGAATCCTCTCCGGAGCGACCTCATCGCCTGCCTGGATGCGGCGAAAATCCCCCACGTGCCCATCCAGGCCCTGCGGGACCGGGCCTATGGCATCGTGGGAGTGCCGGACGCGCTCCAGTGGCAGGACAAGGTGGTGGCCGTGGTGGAGGCCCGCGACGGCACCATTCTGGACGTGGTCCGGCAGATCAGGCCCTACGCCTTCGACGGAAATACCACTCTCTGAGTTTGGATTTTACGCGCTGAGACGCGGGAGGTTTTGATGGACGACATCACACTCAAACAACTGGATGGGCGGGACCCCGCCGCCGCCGCTGCGTGGCACCGCCTGCTGGAGCAGGAAGGCATCCACGAGGACCCCCACCTGGACTACACCGTGGGCGCCTATGACCGGCACGAGCGGCTGGTGGCCGCCGGCTCCTGCTTCCGCAATACGCTGCGCTGCTTTGCCGTGGATGGGGCCCACCGGGGCGAGGGACTGCTGAGCACCGTGGTCTCTCACCTGATGGAATATCAGTACGGCCGGGGCAACTGTCATCTGCTCCTGCACACCAAATGCTGCAACCTCCCCGTCTTCCGGGACCTGGGGTTTCACGAGATTGCCCGGGTGGAGGGCCAGGTGGTCTTCATGGAGAACCGCCCCCATGGCTTCGAGGGCTATCTCAGCCGGCTGGAGCGGGGCCGCGGCCGGCAGGCCGCCATCGTCATGAACGCCAACCCCTTTACCCTGGGCCACCGGCGTTTGGTGGAAACGGCCTGCCGGGAAAACGACACGGTACACCTGTTCCTGGTCTCCGAGGATGTGTCCCAATTTTCCTTCTCCGTGCGCAGACAGCTGGTGGAGCAGGGCACCCGCGACCTGCGCAACCTCATCTTCCATGAGACAGGCAGCTACCTCATCTCCACCGCCGTGTTTCCCTCCTATTTTTTCCCCAGCAGTCAGGCGATCACCCAGATTCAGGCCGCCCTGGACTGCAAGGTGTTCCTGCGCATCGCCCAGGCCCTGGACCTTACCTCCCGCTATGTGGGCCAGGAGCCCTTCAGTCCTACCACCGCCGTCTACAACGAGATGCTCCGCCGCATCCTGCCCGCGCATGGGGTGGCCTTCCGGGAGATCCCCCGCTTCTCCGCCGACAACACGGTCATCAGCGCCTCCAAGGTGCGCAGCCTGCTCTCAGAGCCCCAAAGCCAGGCCTCCATGCTCATCAAGCTGCTGCCCCCCACCACTTATCAGTATCTGGCCGGGGCGCATTTGCTCAAATAACCTTCCCGGCGGCGCCCGCCAGGAGCTCATCCGGGACCGGCCGGGCTGCCCCTTCGTCCCAGCCGGCCTGGAACGGCTCACCAGTTGAACCGGCAAAAAGGAGGCCGTCCGCGCATCAGGCGCGGGCGGCCTCCTTTTTATGCGTCTAATTATGCGTCCAAGCTTTGGCCCGGCGTCTCCGCCCGCTGATAGCTGGCCACAGTGACGTCGTTGATCCAGGCGCGGGACCGGAAGCGCCCCACGCCAAAGCCGAACTTGCTCACCTGTTCCATGGTGATGCCGATGTAGACCCAGAAGATGCCCCACTTCAGCGCCAGGCCGAACAGAGCGGCCAGGGGAAGGGCCACCGCCCACAGGGGCAGGATGTCGATGCGCATGGCGGCCCGGACGTCGCCGCCGCCCCGAAGGACCCCCACAATGTTGGTGGAGTTGAAGGCCCGCAGGGCCAGTGTGGCCCCGGTGAATGTGAGCATCATGGTGGCGATGCCCGCCGACCGGGCGGACAGGTCGAAGATGGGGTAGACCCACACGGGCAGGAGGAAATGGGCGGCCAGCACCAGAAGCCCCCCCAGCACGCCGCCGCACAGGAGGGCCAGGGTGTTCATGGTTGCCCCCACCTCGTAGACCGTGTCCCGCCGCCCCGCGCCGATCTCCCGTCCCACGATGATGGCGGTGGAACCAGCCACGGCGAAGATGGCCACCGAGCAGATGTCCTCGATGTTGCCCGCCAGGGCGCGGGCAGCCAGGATGGCGGCGCTCCCCTCCATGTGGCCCATAACTACCTTATATAAGGTAGTGCCCAGGCCCCACATGGTCTCGTTGAGCACCACGGGGCTGGAGTAGCGTACGAACTTTCCCACCAGCTCTCCGCTGGGCCGGAGCAGCAGGGAAAACTGCAGCCGGAAGCGGCGATTGGTCAGGGCGTAGATTGCCATGACCACGAACTCCACCACCCGGGAGGTCAGGGTGGCGGCCGCAGCGCCCACCACGCCCAGCGCCGGGGCTCCCAAATTGCCGAAGATCAGCACCCAGTTGAGGAAGGTGTTGGCACACATGGAGATGGAGAAGATGATCAGTCCCAGCTTGGGGTTTTCCATGCTGCGGTGGGCCCCTACGTAGACCCCGGTGATGCTGTTGAGGATGTAGGAGGGGCCCACGATGCGGGCGTAGCCGGCGGCGATCTCCACCAGGGCCGCGTCGTTCACCAGAAGGCCCATGAGCGGGCGGGGGAAGGCCATCATTACCAGGGCAAAGAGGATGGAGATTGCCCCCGCCACATAGCAGCCGATGCCGATGACCCGGTTGATGTTCTCCAGATCGCCCTTGCCCCAATACTGGCTGATGAGGACGGAGGAGCCGCTTTGCAGGCCGAAAATGACCAGCTGGATGACGAACACCGGCATGTTGGCGGTGGTGACCGCCGCCAGAGGGGCCTCGCCCAGCATCCCTACCATCAGGGTATCGATGAGGCCCAGAGACGTGGTGACCAGATTCTGCAGGATGATCGGGATGGCCAGGACCACCACGTCTTTGTAGAAGGCCCTCCCGCGTCTCATATAGTGGAACATCATTACCTCACTGCAATGCGGTTTTTTTGGATTTCAGCCAGCGCGCCGGCCAGGGCCTCAGCATCCCGGCGGGTGCTGTCCGGCCCGAAAGAGACCCGCAGCACTCCCATCTGCTCCTGCTTGCTCAGGCCCAGAGCGGCAAAGACATGGCTGGGCTTCCCGCGATGGCAGGCCGAGCCGGAGGACACGCAGATGCCCCGGTCGCTCAGGTCCCGCACCAGCATCTCGCTGGGATAGCCCGGCAGGCTTACGGCGCAGATATGGGGGGCGTCCCCGCCGCTGATCACCCGCAGGCCCTCCACCTGGGCCCGGAGCCGCTCCAGAGCATACTCCTTCACGTCGGCTATGCGCCGGATGGCCTCCTCCCCACCCCAGGCCCGGCAGGCCGCGGCCAGGGCCGCAATCTGGGCGGTGGGCTCGGTGCCGGAGCGCAGGCCGCCCTCCTGCCCGCCGCCGGAGAGCAGGGGCTTCCACTTGGAGATCCGCTCCTTTTTGATATACAGGGCCCCGATGCCTTTGGGGGCCCGGACCTTGTGGCCGCTGATGGTCGCCAGGTCGGCGCCCAGATCCCGGGGCGTGAAGGGCACCTTCAAAAAACCCTGCACCGCGTCGGTGTGGAGGAGCGCCGGGCATTGGGTCCGCCGGATGGCCTCCGCCGCCGCCTTCACGGGCTGGATGGTCCCCAGCTCGTTGTTCACCAGCATCACCGACACCAGCACCGTGTCCGGCCGCAGGGCGGCGGAGAGCTCCTCCGGGTCGATGTGCCCGGTCCGGTCCGGCCGGAGCCGGGTCACCTCATAGCCCTGCTCCTCCAGCTCCCGGATGGGCTCCAGCACGGCGGCGTGCTCGATGGCGGTGGTGACGATGTGCTTTCCCCTGTGCCGGTTGTACCGCACCGCCCCCCGGATGGCCCAGTTGTCCCCCTCGGTGCCGCAGGAGGTGAAGAACAGCTCCTCCGGCGCGCAGCCCAGGGCGTCCGCCACCGTCTGCCGGTCCTCCTTCAGCCGGGCGGCCGCCCGTCCGCCCCAGGCGCAGCGGGAAGAGGGATTGCCGAATCCCTCCGTCATGACCTCCAGGGCGGCCCGGGCCGCCTGGGGGCACACCTGTGTCGTAGCCGCGTTGTCCAGATAAACCAGCATGTTTCTGCCCCTCCCACGTTGTTCACGTTTCGATATTGTATGTCAAAGCCGGGTGGAAGTCAACCCCGCCAAAATTCCCCCTTATCCACTGGGATTTTGTTGACAAGTCCCCGCCCGAACGGTATACTGAAAGGCGAAAAGTGTGCGGTCCGGCCGCAAATCCTGACTTTTGGAAAGGAAATCTGCTATGAGTGCCATCAAGCTGCGCGAGGGTATCTGGTCCGTCGGCGTTCTGAATCCCGCCCTGCGGGTATTTGACATCGTCATGGAGTCCAAATACGGCACCTCCTACAATGCCTACCTGCTCACCGGAGAGAAAAACGTCCTCATCGAGACCGTCCACCTGGACTATTGGGATGAATTTGTGTCCAATGTGGAGGAGGTCCTCCCCCTGGAGCAGGTGGACTACCTGATTATGAACCACACCGAACCCGACCACTCCGGCAGCGTGGCCCGGCTGCTGGAGCGCTGCCCCAACCTGACGGTACTGTGCACCACCTCGGCCAAGAAATTCCTCACCGCCATCGCCAACCGGGACCTCCCCTGCCGGGTGGTGAAGGATGGAGACACCCTGGACCTGGGCAATAAGGTCCTTCACTTCCTCCCCGCTCCCCTGCTCCACTGGCCCGACTCCATGTTCACATGGGACCCGGCGGACCGGACCCTGTTCACCTGCGATTTCCTGGGGGCCCACTTCTGCGAGCCCACCATGAAGGACATTGGCATCCACCCCGTCTACCGGGACGCCTACGAGAGGGAGCTGCGCTACTATTTCGACTGCATCTTCGGACCCTTCCAGCCCAGCGTCCTGGCCGGTCTGGACAAGATGCCCGCCGAGGCGGAGCTGGTCTGCCCCAGCCACGGCCCCGTCCTCACCGAAACCCTGGCCCATGCGAAGGAGCGCTACCGCGCCTGGAGCACTCCCGCCCCCAAGTCCGGCCCCACCGCCGCCGTGCTCTACTGCTCGGCCTACGGCTGCACCAAGGCCCTGGCCGAGGCCGCCGCCCAGGCCCTGACCGGCGAGGGCTTCCAGGTCACCGCCGCCGACCTGGTCTATGACGCCGCCGACGTATCCGGGCTGGTCAACGGCTGCGACGTGGTCCTCTTCGGCGCCCCCACCATCAACCGCAGCGCCCCCGAGGCCATCTGGCACGCCGTCCACGCGGTGGACGCCATCAACACCAAGGGCCGGGCCGCCGGCGCCTTCGGCTCCTTCGGCTGGACCGGCGAGGCCGCCGACATGCTCCAGACCCAGCTCGCCCAGTTGAAATTCAAGACCCTGGAAAAGCCCTTCAAGGTCTGCTTCCGGCCCACCGAGGCCGATCTGGCCGCCGTGGCCGACTACGCCCGGGCCGTGGCCGCCCTGACCGCCCCCGCCAAGCCCGCCGCACCCAAGGCTCAAAAGTATATCTGCTCCATCTGCGGCTACATCTATGACCCGGAACAGGGCGACGCCAAGGGCGGCATCGCCCCCGGCACCCCCTTCGAGGCCCTCCCCGCCGACTGGGTGTGTCCCCTGTGCCGCATGGGCAAGGAGATGTTCAAGCCCGCGCCCTGACCGATGTAAAAAAAGCCTGTTCGGATATCCGAACAGGCTTTTTTTACGCCTCTTTCCGCCCATCCCCCAGGATGAGGGCCTCCCGCTCCTCCCGGGTCAGGCTCCGGTCCCGCAGGTGGTAGAGCCCGCCCCCCAGGGCCGTCAGCCCCAGAGCCAGCAGGTACTCCAGGGGCGTCAGCGCCCCTGGGCTGAAGGGCAGCAGGATGTTCCCCGCCAGAAAGAGGGCGGCCAGAACGCCGAACGCCGCCATGGGCGTCCCGCCGGGCATGCGCACCGGCCGGGGCAGATCAGGCCGGGTCCGGCGCAGCCGCAGCACTGCCGCCAGGGTCATGACCCACATGACGATGGTGGCCAGAGAAGCCACATGGATGAGGGGCCGGAAGAAGAGCTTTCCGGTGAAGGGGGCGGGCAGGACGAAGGCGGCGGCGAACCAGACGCACCGGGTAGGGGTCCCATACCGGGGGTGGAGCCGCCCAAACCCGCCGGGGACCAGCTTGGACCGGGCCAGGCCGTAGAGCATCCGGGAGGAGGAGTAGAGGGTGGAGTTCATCACCCCCACCGCTCCCACAAGAGCCGTGGCCAGGAAGGCCAGGCGCACCGCCGGCCAGCCGGTGATGGACACCAGCACCTCGGCAAAGGGGGCGGTGCGGTTCACCGCCGTCCGCCAGGGCAGGTTTCCCGCCACCGCCGTGGGCACCAGGCACAAAAGAGCGGTGACGATGAGCAGGCAGGTAATCAGGGCGGCTCCCGCCTTCCGTGCGGCGGGGCCGGTGGCGTCGGCCGCCGCCTTGGCCACCGTCTCCCACCCGGCCACTGAGAACACCAGCATGGACAGCAGAGAGGCCGAGCCGCTGAAGCGGAACTCCAGTCCCCCGCCGGCGGCGTAGACCGCCGGGTCAAAGTGGGCGAAGCAGACCGCCAGCCCGGCCAGGCACATGGTGAGCAGCACCACGGTGGCCAGCTTGGCCAGGGAGGCGCACACGTCGGCACCCCGGTACTGAATGTAGACGATGGCGACGGCCAGGGCCAACTGACACAGCACATTGGGCAGGGTCACCGGATGGCCTCCCACCGTATAGAGCAGTCCCGCCCGGCCCAGAGCGGGAAACAGCTCGTCCAGCAGAGAGATGGCGGCCAGATCCACCCAGCAGAAGACGATGGAGTTCATCAGCACCCCCGCCCAGCCCACGGCAAAGCCCCCGCCGGGGCCGAAGGCGGCGCTGGAGTAGACCACCTCGCCCCCCTGCCGTGGCAGCATGGGGATCGCCTCCATATAGGCGAAGGCGAAGGGCAGCTCGACGACGATGCACAAAGCGAAAGCCACGGCCAGGTTCAGGGGACCTCCCGCCACCTCCAGCCAGGGGCCGGTGAGCAGAAGCCAGGACGTACCCAGCATACATCCAATGCCCATGGCCACCAGACCGAAGAAGCTGATGGACTTGTTGCCGTTTCCCATATACCGCGCCTCCCTGCCGGGTCTCCGCAGCCGTGCAGCCGGGTCCCGCTCCGCTCATTGCTGCCCAATGGCGTACCGCGCTCTGTCGTAATCTCTGGAATAGACATCAAAGGTGTATTCGTCTGCTGCGCGTCTGCCCATCGAATGCGTCCATTCTATGGGGGCCCTTCTTTCTTACTTCCTTGGGGCAAATGAATGCCCCTGCGGCAAGGCTTCGGCTCCCCGCCAAACCCTTGGACGCGCCTGACGGCGCGGGGCGCCGATGCGCCCGGTGGACGCTCGGGGCCTCTATTTCCGCTTCTTATCCCGCAGATAGATATGCTTGGTGTGAGGATGGGAGGTCTGCCGTGCGTCCACCTCAAAGCGGGGCAGGCTTTTGATGAGGGTGGTGAGCTTGGAAAAGCCATAGTTTCGGGGGTCGAAGTCGGGCCTCTGTTTGGCCAGCAGATTGCCCAGCTCACCCATGAAGGCGTAGCCGTCCTCGTCCGCGATCATCTCCAGCGCGTCGGCGATCAGGTCCACCATCTCCGGCGGCACCCCCCGCTCGGGCTCGGCGGCGGGCGGCTCCGGCGCCGGGGGCTCCGGCGCGGGCTCCGGGACCTCGGCCGCCTTCTTCCGGCCCTTCCGGCTCTTGCCGGCGGCGGGCTCCTCCGGCCGGACGGCGGCGGGCTCCTCTTTGGCGGCCTCCGCCTGCTCCTGGAGCTTCCGGGCCGCGGCCCGGGCCTTGTCCCCGGCGGCCCGGATGACCTCGATGTAGACAAATTTGTCGCAGGAGGCGATGAAGGGCTGGGGGGTCTTCTTCTCCCCCATGCCGATGACCTTCATCCCCGCCTCCCGCAGGCGGATGGCCAGCCGGGTGAAGTCCGAGTCGCTGGAGACGATGACAAAACCGTCGCACCGCCCGGTGTAGAGCACGTCCATGGCGTCGATGATCATGGCCGAGTCGGTGGAGTTCTTGCCGGTGGTGTAGCTGTACTGCTGGATGGGGGTGATGGCATTCTCCAGCAGGATGGGTTTCCAGGAGGCCATATTGGGGGTGGTCCAGTCTCCATAGATACGCTTGATGGTGGGGGTTCCGTAGACGGCGATCTCTGCCATCACGTCCCGCATGGCGGTCCGGGAGGCGTTGTCGGCGTCGATGAGTACCGCCAGGCGCAGGTCTCTGTCGTTTTGCTGTGGCATGTGACCCTCCCTTAGTCGCTGAGCACGAAATGGAAATAGCGCAGCATCTCGTACCAGTCGTCGCTGTCGAAGCATACATTTTTGCCGTCCTCCAGCCGGGCGCCGGGGTAGAAGCTCTTGGAATAGGCCAGCTTGTGCTCCCGGAACCGGATGACCGACTCAAAATGACCGGGCATGGGCACCCGGCACCGGCCGGCCCGTTTCACCGCCTCCTCGGCGCCGGCCCGGATGCGCTCCACCGCCACTGCCGGGTGGAGGGAGACCACCCCGCCGCCCACGCCCCGGTTGACGGGGACGGCGACGATCTCAGGGATGAGCTCCCGGGCGAAGGCGCACAGGTCGGCGTCGCCGGACAGGAAAGCCACCGGCACGCCGTAATAGCCGGCGGTATAGGAATTGAGAAGAAACTCGCTGGCCCGCACGCCGTTGATGGTGACGTACTCGTTGCCCAGGTTCATCGTGTGGCTGAGGGGATTGCCCGGGCAGGCGGCCCAGGCGTGGTAGCCGGTGAAGAGCACCGCCCCAAAGGGGGCGGAATCCAGCCCCGACATCATGGACAGGGGGTCCCCGGTCCAGCCCCGCAGGATGCGCGTCTCCCTGGGCAGGGCGGTGGGGTCGATGTTGCGGGCGGTGTCATGGGCGTCCTTCAGGAGGATATCCTCCGCCCCCGCCGCCACGGCTCCGGCACAGGCGGCGGCCACCTCCCGGGTCATCTGCTGCTGGAAGGGCCGGTAATCGTCCATGGTCTTGCGCTCGGTCTCGGACCAGTCGGTGATACCGCAGGTCCCTTCGATGTCGGCGCTGATATAGATCTGCATCGCTGAACACTCCTTTTTCTGTCTGACAGGGCGGTCCTGCCCCGATATTTTCTTGTTCAGTATACCACATCCCTTTTCCTTTGGATACAGCAACCTGTGGGCCTTTTGGGCATTCTTTGCCGTTTTGTGGAAAAGTTTTTCTCCATTTCCGGTTGGTATTGTCCTCCGCCGCATTTTTGTGATACAGTATAGGTACTCTGCGAAAGGGGGGAAGGCGCATGCCGCCCGGCCTGACCGCGCTGGAGCTGGAGACGGACCGCGCTCTCCTCCGGCAGATCTACGACCAATATGAGCCCCGGATGTACCGTGTGGCCCTGCAGGTGCTGAAGTCCTCCGCTCTGGCGGAGGACGCCGTTCATGATGCGTTCCTCAAGCTCATCAAACATTTTTCCGAAATCCGTGAAATTTCCTGTAAGGAATTGGAGCCCTTCGTCGTTCTTATAGTGAAACGGACCGCGCTGGATCTGCTCAAACAGGAGAAGCGGCTGATCTCGCTGGAGGAGGGCTGGGACCCGCCCGCCGGGTCCGGGCCCGAGGCCGAGACCGCCTACCGCCGCCTGGTGGAGCTGATCCGCTCCATGCCGGACACCTATCGGGAGGTGCTGGAGCTGCGCTGCGTGCTGGAGTGGTCCAACAAGGACATCGCCCGGCGGCTCTCCCTGTCGGAAAATGCCGTGGCGGTGCGTCTGATGCGGGGAAGAGCCATGCTGAAAAGCAAACTGGAACAGGAGGGGTACGATCGTGAAGGATTCGGAATTTGACGCTATGCTGCGCAGCGCACTTCTGGAGGCCGCCCGCCTGGATGCCGAGACCCTGACGGGGGATGAGACCGAAGCGCCCCCCCGCTCGCTGGAATACCAGGCCGAGATGGCCGCCCTGCTGCGGGACCCCGTCCGCGGCGGTTCCCGGTCCAAGGCCCGGCCCGGCCTGTGGCGGTGCAGCCGCCTGTTCCGTTCGGCGGCCTGTCTGGCCCTGGCGGCGGTCCTGTGCCTGGGCAGCGCCGTGACCTTCAGCCCGAGCGCCCGGGCCTGGGTGGTCCGCTTCTTCAGCCAGCGTTTTGAGGACCACTCCGCCTTCTCCTTCCAGGGGGATGGGACGGGCAGCCCGGCCGGCGTCCTCTACCGGCCTGCCTACCTCCCCGCAGGCTATACGGAGGACCGCTCCCAGGACAATTTGCCCGAGGACATGGCCGTCTACGTCAACGATCAGGAGCAGTTCCTCTACTTCTCCTATATGGCCGGCAACACCGCCGGCACCTTCGCCGTGGACAACGAGCACTCCACGGAAAAACGCATCACCATCGGCAAGGACTGTCAGGCCCATCTGCTGGAGACCATCAGTCCCGACTATTCCAGCTTCCTCATCTGGATGGACGAGGAGAAGGGGGCGGCCTTCCTCCTCAACGGCTACGTCTCCCCCGAGGAGCTCATCCGGGTGGCGGAGAGCGTGCAGGCGCAGTAGGCGCCCGGTCGGAATCCATCTTTACGGGAGGGAGCGCGATGAAGAAAACGCCAAGGCATACCGCCGTCTGGTTCGCCGTCACCTTTGTGGCGTGCGCTCTGGCGCTGGGCGCCCTCTACCGGACCAGCGCCCAGGGGGAGCTGTCCCCCCATGTGCGCTATCAGGGGGCGTATTACGCCTGCCTGCATGACCAGCCTCTGGACTACGGCCGGCTGGAGGCGCGGCTCCTCCCCGCCGGCGTGGTGGATACCCTGGTGGAGAAACGGGCAGAGCGGGACTTTCAGACCAACTGCGAGGCCTACTGGGGCGGTGGGCTGTACCGGGACGCCAGCCAGGCGGACGCACTCTATCTCCGGCTGAACGCCAATACGCCGGAGGAGACCCTGCTGCTGCTGGAAAGGGTAGCCTGAACGGCACAGAAAAGCGCCGGGGCAATGCCCCGGCGCTTTTCCGTTTCGGTCTTACAGCGCGTCCTCGATGAGGCCGTAGCCGCCGTTGTCTCTCTTATACACCACGGAGAAGGCTCCGCCGGCGTCCTCGTTCTTGAAGGCAAAGAAGGAGTGGTCCACCAGGTTCATCTGGAGGATGGCCTCTTCCTGGGTCATGGGCTTGATGGGAAAGCGCTTGACCCGCTCAATCCTGAACTCCTCCTCCTCCTCGGGCACGAAGTCCGAGACCTCCGCCACATCCACGGACCGCTCGAAGGCGTCCTTGCGCAGGCGTTTTTCCAGACGGGCCTTGTTCTTGCGGATCTGGCGCTCGATGGTGGACACAGCCGCGTCGATGGAGGCCCGCATGTCGGAGGTACTCTCGGAGGCGCGGAGAATCATGCTGCCGGAGCGGACGGTGACCTCAGCCCGGTTCCGGTCCTTTTCTACGCTGAAGGTAATGGCAGCCTCCGCTTCGCTGCTGAAATAGCGGTCCAGCTTGCCCACCTTTTTTTCTGCGTAGGCATGGACGGATGCAGGCAGGGCGACCTTCTTGTCGGTGAATACGAATTTCATTCGATTCAGCTCCTTCTTCCGCCCCCGGTGGGGGCTATCGTTGACGGCGGACGGAGTGCCCGTCCTCCGGGTATCTCTATTATACCAGCTTTCCCCCAAAAAGTCACCGGCAATCTGGAAATATTCTGTAAATCTTTCACAATGTGCGTTTGGAGCGGCCGTCAACCCTTTACCTGTTTTCCCCCGATGAACACATAGCGCACCCTCCCGTTCCAGTCCAGCGGATGGCCGGTGGTGACCACAATATCGGCGTCCTTGCCCGGCTCCAGGGAGCCCACCCGTTTGTCCAGGCCGGCCAGCCGGGCGGGGTTGATGGTGATGGCGGCCAGGGCCTCCTCGGGCTCCAGCCCGCCCCGGACCGCCAAGGCGGCGCAGATGGGCAGGTACTGGATGGGGATCACCGGGTGGTCGGTGCAGATGGCCACCGGCACCCCCGCCCGGGCCAGGATGGCCGGGTTCTCGATGGTCAGGTTGGCCAGCTCCGGCTTGCTTCGGTCGGTGAGGATGGGCCCGGTGATGACCCCCGCCCCCTCCGCCGCCAGCAGCTCGGGCAGCAGGTGGCCCTCGGTGCCGTGGACGAGGACGTATTTCAGGCCGAACTCCCGGCAGATCCGCACCGCGGTGGCGATGTCATCCGCCCGGTGGGCGTGGATGTGGGCGGGCAGCTCCCCCCGCAGGACGGGGATCAGGGCCTCCAGCTTAGCGTCGTAATCCGGCGCGTCGGTATCCTCCTCGGCGTCGGCCTTGTCCTGCTTGTCCATGTACTCCAGGGCCTTGGAGAGCTCCTGCCGGATGACCGCCGCGGTGGCCATGCGGGTGATGGGGGTCTCCTTGCGCTCGTTGTACACGGTTTTGGGGTTCTCCCCCAGGGCCATCTTCATCGCCGCCGGGGCCCGGAGCACCATCTCGTCCACCCACCGGCCGTCGGTCTTGATGGCGGCAAACTGCCCCGCGATGGGATTGGCGCTGCCCGGCCCGGTGAGCACCGTGGTGACGCCCCCCTCCCGGGCCTCCTGAAAGCAGCGGTCCTGGGGATTGATGGCGTCGATGGCCCGGAGCTGGGGGGTGCAGGGGTCGGTGGACTCGTTGCCGTCGTCGGCCTCAAAGCCCAGAGCGTTGCCGAACATGCCTAGATGGCAGTGGGCATCGATGAAGCCGGGCAGGATGTGTCCGCCCCCGGCGTCGTACACCGGGCCGGCCCCCGCCGCGGGCAGGGCGGACATCTCCCCTGCCGCCCGGATCTTTCCGTCCTCTACCTCCACATAGCCGTGAGGGATCACCGGCCCGGCCATGGTGTGGACGACTGCGTTGATGATGCGCATAGCTGTTTTCCGCCTTTCGACAAAAGTTCTTATTGACATTTTTGGGAAATTTATGTAAAATGGGCTTGTACGTGAGGAAGCGCATTCCCACTCTGGCTGGAGTTCATTCCATTCTCCCGCACAATCCCCTTCTTTGAGCGCCTGGAGCTTTCAGGCGCTCCCTTTTTTTGTCCCGGGCAAAAAAAGGGAGCGGCCGAAGGCCGCGCCCTTTTTCCAGTTTTATTTGCGTCCGCCGCGGCGGGAGCTCTTCTTCTCTAAGTACCGCATCTCGGACAGCTTGCTGTCAGATGCCTGCATAAAGTGTTTGAGGCGGTCCTCAAAGGTCTCCGGCTCGGCAGGCTGAGCGCTGCGAAAGCCGCCGGAGCGGCCGCCCGCACGAGGTGCGCCGCCGGGACGGGGCGCGCCCTGACCCGCGGGCCGCGGGGGGCGGGGAGGAGGCTCCATCGCCTTTTTGATGGACAGATTGATGCGGTTGCTGTCATCAATACCGATGACCTTCACCTTGACCTCCTGTCCCTCCGTGAGGTAGTCCTTGACGTCGTTCACGTAGGAATAGGCGATCTCCGAAATGTGCACCAGCCCGGACCGGCCGCCGGGCAGAGACACAAACGCGCCGAATTTTGTGATTCCTGTCACTTTTCCTTCCAGGATCGAACCAACACCAAACTCCATACTTTTTGCTAAATCCTCCTTGCAATTTCCCCCTGGGACCCCGGCTCAGTTCGAGGCGATGAAAATGCGCTCGTCCGGCGCAGCCAGGCCCAGCCTGTCGCGGGCAATGTCCTGGATGCGCTCAGGGTCGTCGCTGTTTTCCACGTCGTCGGCCAAGTCGGCGTTTGCCTGGGTCTGGGCCGCCACCTGCCGGCTCAGGTCGTCTCGCTCCGCCTGGGCGGAGGCGATCTGCCCCTGCAGATTCAGGAGAGAAGTCGCCAGGTAAATCAGCAGAGCGAGTACGACGATTTTTGTGAGCAGACCCGCCTTTTTTGTCTTTACCACGGCCCTTTTCCCCCTTTTCTGCGCCCTGATTCCGCTTCAGGGTCTCCATTTCTCCGGGTATCTGCCTTATTTTATACCATCTCCAGCCATAATGAAAGATGTTTTTTGCAATTTTTATAAGTTTTTTACACAGAAGGCCCAGCCAAATCATGGGCAGGGCAGCCAGATGGCAGAGATAGGCGATCCCGTCGGCCAGCAGGCCCGCGAGAAAGAGGGCGGGGCGGCTGAGGAGGAGGAAATAGAATACCGCCCCCAGCCCCACGGCGATGACCATAAAGATCCGCAGCCGTCCGCCGGCGGCCACGGCGTAGACGAAAAGGGCGGCGGTGAGCAGGAGCCAAAAGAGGAAGTCCAGGACGGGACCCAGCAGAGGGAGGCGGAGCCTGCGCCGGAGGACCCGCATGAGGTCGTAGACCAGGCCCGCCCCCATGCCCAGGGCCGCCGCCCCGGCAAAGGTGAGAGCCTGGTCCCAAAGATCGATGCCCATCCTACCGGAACAGCCGGGCGAAGAACCCGCCCCGGTCCCCGGCGTCGTCCTCATAGGTGAGGGAGTCCACCGAGCCCTCCACCTTCAGGTCCCCGCCGTCCAGACTCAGCTTCTCGATGTGCAGGTCCTCCCCCCGCACCACCAGGGAACCCTTGGAGGTGGACATGACGATGGTATTTTCGTCAAAGCTCTCCACCTCCTCCACTCCGGAGACCGTCAGGGACTCCCGCCCCTCCAAGATCACATGGTGGGCCGCCTCCGGACGGACCCGTTTCTCCTCGTATTGCATCCTGATCCCGCCTTTCCCACAGCTTTGTACCATCTTATGGGACAGGGCGGTCAGATATGCTTCTCAGTGAGAGAGGGCCCGCTTCAGGGGGCGGGCCAGCAGGGCGGTGACGGCGATCTTCAAAAAGTCCCCAGGCAGGTAGACCAGCATCCCGGCCCGGACCACGTACCAGACCGACAGGCCCTTATCCAGGTAGACGTTCAGGATCAGATACATGTACGGCAGTCCCATCAAATAAAGCACCCCCAGACCGGCCAGGCAGGCCGGGACGATGCGCCGGGCCCGGGTTTCATCCCCCGCCAGCCGGCCGATGACCCAGGCGGCGGGAATCAGGCCCAGCAGGAACCCAAAGCTGGGCTGGAACACATAGCCAGGGCCGCCGCCCATGGTAAAGACAGGCAGGCCCACCAGCCCCAGCGCCACATAGACCGCCTGGGAGGCCGCCCCCCAGCGGGGCCCCAGCAAAACCCCCGCCATGGCGGTAAAAAAGAACTGGAGGGTCAGGGACAAAGCGCCCAAGGGAATCTTCAAGAAGGCCCCGATGGCGGTTAGGGCGGCAAACAGAGCCGCCAGGATCAGGGAACGGGTCTTATTGTGCATACCGGTCGCTCCAATCGTAAACTATTTTTTATTTTTAGTTTACAATAGTATAGCGCAGCTGCCGCCGGTTGTAAACTGTTTTTTAATTTTTGTTGACAACTTTTGGCCCCCGGCTATAATAAAAGGGTATAATGGTGTCTTGTCAAGGGTCAAGGCAAAAAGGAGGCTTCGGTATGCTGGAGGAAGAGGTCCTGGCGCTGCTGCGCGGCCATGAGGAGGGGCATCTCTCCGGAGAGGCCATGAGCCGCACCCTGGCGGTAAGCCGCGCGGCGGTGTGGAAGGCGGTGGAGGCCCTGCGCCGGGACGGCTACCAGATCACCTCCGCCCCCAACCGGGGCTACCGCCTCGCCGGCGGCCCCGACCGCATCCGGGCGGGCGAGCTGGCCGGAGTTCTGGCGGGCCGCACCGTCGGACGGGAGCTGGTCTGTCTGGAAACGGTGGACTCCACCAACACCGAGATCAAGCGCCGGGCCGCCGCCGGGGCGGCCGAGGGTCTAGCCGTTCTGGCCGAGGAGCAGACCGGCGGCCGGGGCCGGAGGGGGCGCTCCTTTCAGTCCCTCCCCGGCAAGGGGCTTTACCTGTCCGTCCTGCTGCGGCCGGCCGTCCCTCTGACCGAGCTGTCCCAGCTCACCGCCTGGACGGCGGTGGCAGTCTGCCGCGGCATCCGTGCCTGCTGCAGTGCGGAACCCCGGATCAAGTGGACCAACGACATCCTTCTGAATGGGAAAAAGCTATGCGGCATCCTGACCGAGCTGGAGCTGGAGGCCGAGAGCGCCGCCCTGAGCCATGTGGTGGTGGGCCTTGGAGTCAACGTAAGCCAGACCGCCGCGGACTTTGGCCCGGAACTGGCCGGCATCGCTACCTCGCTGGCGCTGGAGGGCTTTCCCGTCCGCCGGGCGGAGCTGGCGGGGCAGATTTTGGCCGCGCTGGACGACCTGTATGCCGCCTTCCCCGCCGCAAAGGCGGACTATCTGTCCGACTACCGGGCCCGGTGCGCCACCACGGGCCGGGAGGTACTGCTGCTCCGGGGGGACGCCCGGGTCCCCGCCTTTGCCGAGGCTGTCGGCGACGACTTTGGCCTAGTGGTCCGCTACCCCGACGGCCTCCGGGAGACCGTCACCTCCGGCGAGGTGTCGGTCCGGGGCCTGATGGGACAATATGTGTAAAGGAGGACACTCTTTATGAATGCCGCCCAACGCCGGGAGGCCCTCTCCCTCTGCCTGACCGAGACCCCCTGTCCGGTGAGCGCCACCGCCCTGGCCCAGCGCTTCTCCGTCAGCCGCCAGATCATCGTGGGGGACATTGCCCTGCTCCGGGCAGCGGGGTCCAACATCGTCTCCACGCCCCGGGGCTACCTGGTGCCCCGGGAGATCGGCGGGCTGCTGCGCACACTGGTCTGCCGCCACACTGCCGCCGAGCTGGAGCCCGAGCTCAACCTCATGGTGGACAACGGCTGCACCGTCATCGACGTGGCGGTGGAGCACCCGGTGTACGGTCAGCTCTCCGGGCGGCTGGAGCTCTCCTCCCGGTATGATGTGGGGGAATTTATACGCAGGGTAAAGGAGGAGGGGGCAAAGCCCCTCAGCGTCCTCACCGACGGCATCCACCTGCACACCCTCCGCTGCCCGGACGAGGACGCCTTTCGGCGGGTCCGGGCCGCGCTGGATGCGGCGGGCTTCCTGGTAAAGGAGTAGCGCCCCCTTGACAAATATCCGAAATCCGCTATAATAGGACCTTACAGGTGTCATGACACCTGTAAGGTCCTATTATTTTACATAAAGGAGTCCGCCACTATGGACAAGCTCAAGGCCTTCCTCCAGCGCAAAAACATCGTCATCTCGGCCAAGCGGTACGGCATCGACGCCCTGGGGGCCATGGCCCAGGGCCTGTTCTGCTCCCTGCTCATCGGCACCATCATCAAGACCCTGGGCCAGCAGCTCGGCGTTTCGTTCCTGGTGGACATCGGCGGCTACGCCTCGGCCATGTCCGGCCCCGCCATGGCCGCCGCCATCGGCTACGCCCTCCAGGCCCCTCCGCTGGTCCTCTTCTCCCTCATCGCTGTGGGCTCCGCCGCCAACGGCCTGGGCGGTGCCGGAGGTCCTCTGGCCGTTCTGGTCATCGCCATTCTGGCCGCTGAGATCGGCAAGGCCGTCTCCAAGGAGACCAAGGTAGACATCCTGGTCACCCCCCTGGTGACCATCTGCGCGGGCGTGGCTCTGTCGGCCTGGTGGGCCCCCGCCATCGGGGCGGCGGCCTCCGCCGTAGGGGAGCTCATCAAATGGGCCACCGTCCTCCAGCCCTTCTGGATGGGCATCCTGGTCTCGGTGGTGGTGGGCATCGCCCTGACCCTTCCCATCTCCTCCGCCGCCATCTGCGCCGCCCTGGGCCTCACCGGCCTGGCGGGAGGGGCGGCCGTGGCGGGTTGCTGCGCCCAGATGGTGGGCTTCGCCGTCCTGTCCTTCCGGGAAAACCGCTGGGGCGGCCTGGTCAGCCAGGGCATCGGCACCTCCATGCTCCAGATGCCCAACATTGTGAAGAACCCCCGCATCTGGCTCCCCGCCATCGTCACCTCCGCCATCACCGGCCCCATCGCCACCTGCGTCTTCCAGCTGGAGATGAACGACCCCGCCGGCGGCGTAGCCTCGGGCATGGGCACCTGCGGCCTGGTGGGGCAGATCGGCATCTATGCCGGCTGGATCAGCGACGTAGCCGCCGGCATCAAACCCGCCATCACCGCCTTTGACTGGGCGGGGCTGGTCCTGGTCTGCTTCGTCCTCCCCGCCGTGCTCTGCTGGGCCCTGGGCCTGGGGTGCCGGAGGCTGGGCTGGATCAGGGAGGGGGACCTGACCCTCTCCTGAGGCTCCCGCGCAAAAAACAGCGGCCCCGGACTTTCGTCCGGGGCCGCTGCTTTTATTCCAAGCTGTACTGTTCCACCAGCTCCACCGTGATGTCCAGGGTCTCCCCCTCCCGCCAGAGCCGGAACCGGATGGTCTCCCCCACGCCCAGAGCGTTTTTCAGCTCCAGTAGGTCGTCGTTCACCGACAGGTCCACTCCATTGGCGGACAGCAGCACGTCGCCGCTGCGGATGCCCTGGGTCCAGGCGTCGGACTTCTCCTCCACCTGCTCCACCCAGAGGCCGTGGTTCAGGCTCCGCTCAGCCAGCTCCCCGGCGGTGAGAGGCTGGACGGTGATCCCCAGCATGGGCCGTCCTTTCACCACGCCGTAGCCGATCAGGTCGTCCACCACGGTCTTGGCCGTCCGGGACGGGATGGCGAAGCCCAGCCCCTCTACCGTGGAGTTGTAGGCCATCAGCTTCATGTTGGTGATGCCGATGACCTGTCCCATGTCGTTGATGAGCGCGCCGCCGGAATTGCCGGTGTTGAGGGCGGCGGTGGTCTGGAGCAGGGTCATCTGCCGGCCCCCCACCTCCATGTCCCGGTTGATGGCCGAGAGGATGCCGTCCGTCATGGTGCCCCGCAGCTCCTCCCCCATGGGGTTGCCGATGGCCGCCACCACGTCCCCCACCTCCATCTGGTCGGAGTCGCCGAACTCGGCGGGAGACAGGCCCTGAGCGTCGATCTTCAGCACAGCCAGGTCGGTGGCCGCGTCGCTGCCCACCAGCAGGGCCTCGTACTGCCCCCCGTCCTCCAGCATCACATCCACCCGGAAGCTGCTTTCAATGACGTGGGCGTTGGTGATGATGTATCCGTCGGCGGACATCACCACACCGGTGCCCTGGGCAATGCCCTGTCCGGCGGCGGCCCGGATAAAGACCACCGAGGGGCTCACCTTTTTATAGATGTCCTGAAAACTCATAGCCGCCCCCGGGGGCCGCTCGGCCAGGGTTAGGACCGTGCTGTCCCCCGTGGGGGCCCGCCGGAGTTCCGGCGCGGGCGACGGGTCTGCAGAGGTCTGCACCGTGCCGGGCCGCCCCTGGACGGTTCCGGGCAGGAAGGCCTCCAGAGCCACGGGTTCGGCCCGCAGCGCCAGCAGCACCGCCGTCCCGCCCAGCAGCAGTGACAGGACGGCCAGCAGGATGGCCGCCCCCCGCTCAGAGCGGTCCTTCTTCCGCTCCGGCGGCCGGTCGGGCGGCTCCGGCCGGACGGGCGGCTCCGGCTCCGCCGGGTTCGCGGCGGGCAGGACCGCCGTCGTCCCGGTGGGGTCGTCCTGGGGCGTGTGGTCGTAGTAGTAAAGCATAGGGACCTCCTGTGTGGCGGCTCAGGCCAGCGTCAGCGTAAAGGTAAATTCCGTCACCCCGTTTTCACTGGTGACAGAGATATTTTCTTTGTGGTTGTCCAGAATGGTCTTGACGATATACAGCCCCAGTCCCACGCCTTCCCGGTCCTCGCTGCGGGAGTGATCGGTCTTGTGGAAGCGGTCAAAGACCAGCGGCAGCTCCTCCGGAGGGATGGTCTCACCCACATTGCGCACCGAAATGTAGGCCTTTCCCCCTTTGGCTGCCACGCCGATGCCCAGGGTCTTTCCCTCGGCGGAGAACTTGATGGCGTTGTCCAGCAGATTGTAGCACACCTGGGTGATGGCGTCCGGGTCCCCCCACACCTTGACAGGCTCCTCGGGGAGCTGGGTGTCCACGTCCAGGTGGCGGGAATTGATCTTGCCCTCCAGGCTCACCAGCACCCGCAGCATGATCTCGCTGACGTCAAACTGCTCCTGAGCGGTGACGTGCTCGGCGGACTGAAGCCGGCTCAGGTCCAGCATCCGGCGCACCAGGCGGGACAGCCTCCTGGTCTCGGAGGAGATGGTCCTGAGGGCGGCCTCCTGCTTTCCCGGCGGGATGGTGCCGTCCAGGATGCCGTCGGCAAAGCCGGCGATGGTCGTCATGGGCGTCTTGAGTTCATGGGAGATGTTGGCCACGAATTCACTACGCCGGGCCTCGGACTTGGCCAGGGAGTCCGCCATGGCGTTGAAGGCGGTGGCCAGCTCCCCCACCTCGTCGCAACGCTCACACGAGCCGCTCACCCGCACGTCGAACTCCCCGTGGCCGAACTTGCGGGCGGCCTCGGCCATCTCCTTCAGGGGCTTGGTCTGCCGCAGGGAGGTAACCGAGCTGGTGACAAAGGCAATGAGGAGCACCACGATGGCGGTGAAGAGGAAGATGCTGGAAAATGCCCGCCACATCTCGGTAAGGCTGGCGGTCTCGGCGGCCACAAAGACCATGCCGAACAGCTTATCCTGCACCACCAGGCCCTGGCCGGTCTTGAAATCGATGGTCTGTACCAGGATGGGGGTCCCGGCCACAAACCGCTTTTCGGGGAAGATGCCCCCCAGATCGGTCATGCCGGAGTAGCTCCCGGTGGCGGCCACCTGGCTGACCATATAGGAGGGCACCGCGCCGCCGGCCAGGTTGGACCCCTCGCTGCCGTCGGAGGAGTAGAAGATGAGGCCGTCCGTCTCGGTAACGATGACGTAGCAGTCGGAGACCTTGGCCAGGGTGTCGATGTTGACGGCATAGTCGTTCTGCTGCCCCAGGGTGGTGGAGGCAGTGCTCAGGGAGCGCATGAAGGACTGGGCGATGTACTTGGCGTTGTCCCCCAGGCTGTCCCGCTTCTCCTGGACGGCGTACTGATAGGAGAGGGTGACGAAGGCGCCCCCCAGCAGGGCGAAGGAGATCACAATGACCCCCGCCATCAGCATAAATTGGCGTTTATAGAGGCTTTTCATGGGCGCTGTTCACCTTCTCTCGTGCGTTCCGGCCCGTTCAGGCATTGACGACCTCGAACTTATAGCCCACGCCCCAGACCGTCTTCAGGGACCACTGGTCCGAGACGCCCTCCAGCTTCTCCCGCAGCCGCTTGATGTGCACATCAACCGTGCGGGAGTCGCCGAAGTAGTCGAAGCCCCACACCTCGTCCAGGAGCTGATTGCGGGTGAATACCCGGTTGGGGGAGGCCGCCAGGTGGTAGAGGAGCTCCAGCTCCTTTGGGGGGGTATCAATGCGCCTGCCGTCCACCACCAGCTCGTAGGAGTCCAGGTTGATGACCAGCTTGTCAAAGGAGAGCTTCTTCTCGCTCTCGCCGTTCTCGGCGCCGTAACGGCGCAGCACGGCGTGGATGCGGGCCAGGACCTCCTTCATCTCGAAGGGCTTGACGATGTAATCGTCGGCGCCCCCCTCCAGGCCCTGCACCTTGTCGTTGGTCTCACCCTTCGCCGTGAGCATGATGACGGGGGTCTTGTCGGTCTCCCGGATCTTCTTGAGGACCGACCAGCCATCCATGACGGGGAGCATGATGTCCAGCAGCACCAGCTCGGGTTGGAAGGAGCGGTACAGCTCCACGCCCTTTCCGCCGTCGGGGGCCACCTGGGTCTCGAAACCTTCTTTCTCCAGGTAGAGGTGGAGCAGCTCGGCAATGTTGTTGTCGTCCTCCACGATCAGGACCTTCCGGGCCATAATTTCACCAGCCTTTTTTCTCATTGGGGCGGAATCCTCCGCCCGCTGCGTTTTCTGCTCTATTATATCCGATTCCAGCCTGATTGGATGAATATTTTGTAAATCAGGCTTTGTGGTCGGCGTAGACGTGGTCCACGCTGACCACCGTGTAATAGTTGCCCGGCAGGGTCTTGACCGCCGCGCCGATTGCCTCCTGGACCTGCTCGTCCTCCAGACGGCAGTGGTAGGGCACCGCCACGTCAAAGATAAGGTTGGTGTGCTCGGGCCCGGCGGTCATGCGGAAGTCGTGGATGGTCATGTCCGGGTCGATCCGCCGAACCAGCTCGGTCACCTGGGCCTTCAGCGCGTCGGTGCGGGGGTCGCCCACGGCGACGGGGTCCATATGGATGACCACCTCCACGCCCAGCTTCCGGCGCAGCTCCCGCTCCAGGTTGTCGATGACGTCGTGGATGATGAGGATGTCGGCGTCCATAGGCACCTCGGCGTGGAGGGAGGCCATGCACCGGCCGGGGCCATAGTCGTGGACCACCAGGTCGTGCATCCCCACGATCTCCGGCCGGCCCAGCACGGTCTCCTGGATGCTTCGGACCAGCTCCGGGTCTGGGCTCTGGCCCAGCAGGGGGTCCAGGGTATCCTTGGCCGCCCCCCACCCCGCCCGCAGGATGAACAGCGCCACCAGGACGCCCACCCAGCCGTCGATGTGCAGGTTGGCAAAGCGCCCCGCCAGCGTGCCCAACAGGACGGCGGAGGTGGCGGCGGCGTCGGAGAGGGAGTCGGTGGCGGTGGCCATCATGGCGGCCGAGCCGATGCGGCGGCTCAGACTCCGGTTGAAGAGGAACATCCACAGCTTCACCAGGATGGAGGCGCACAGGATACCCACCGACAGCCAGGAAAAGGCCACATCCGCGGGGTGGAGAACCTTCTCCAGGGAGGATTTGGCCAGCTCCAGGCCCACCACCAGAATGGCCACCGCCACGGCCAGGCCGGATAAGTATTCAATGCGGCCGTGGCCGAAGGGGTGGTCGTCGTCCGCCCGCTTGGCCGCCATGCGGAAGCCCACCAGGGTGACCACGGAGGAGCCCGCGTCGGACAGGTTGTTAAAGGCGTCGGCCATGACGGCAATGGAGCCCGTCAGCACGCCGGCGGCAAATTTTCCCGCCGACAGCAGCAGGTTGAGCACGATCCCCACGCCGCCGGACAGCAGGCCGTAGGCCTGCCGCACAGCGGGGTCCCAGCCCTCCTCCGGCCGCCGGATGCAGCGTTTGACCAGCCAGTCTGTCATACGCTTACAGCTCCTTATACAGGGCGGGAGCGTCGTCCTTGCCCGCGTGCTCGCTGACGGCCAGCACCTCTACCCGGGTCACCCGCTCGCCAAAGCGGAACTCCAGAACATCCCCCACCTTTACATCATAGGAGGCCTTGACGCTCCTGCCGTTGGCGGTCACCCGCTGGCTGTCGCACGCCTCGTTGGCCACGGTGCGGCGCTTGATAAGCCGGGATACCTTGAGCCATTTATCCAGTCTCATATCCATTCTCCTTGCATCGGTGTAAAAAGCGGCCCCGGGGTCCCCCGGAGCCGCCACACTATCGCTTACTGACCTGATTACTTGGCCACGGCGTCCTTCAGGGCCTTACCGGGCTTGAACACGGGCACCTTGGAGGCGGGGATCTTAATGCTCTCCTTGGTCTTGGGATTGCGGCCGATGCGCTCGGCGCGCTTCTTCACCTCAAAGGCGCCGAAGCCCACCAGCTGTACCTTGTCCTCGTTGGCCAGGCACTCGACAATGGCCTCGATGGCGGCATTGATGGCGCTCTCGGTGTCCTTCTTGGACAGACCAGACTTCTCAGCAGCGGCATTAATCAGTTCAGCCTTATTCATGTGATAGTTCCTCCTAAAAAGATAGTCAGGCGGCAACCAAGTCCCCGCCTATATTACTTAAAGCGAAACACGACCGGTCAGACTTGCTCCCCTCCGCCCGGCACGGGTCCGCTTTTAAGCCTCATGCTCCTTGACAGCATCCCATAGCTTGTCCATTTCGGCCAAAGTCATGTGCTCCAGGGCTTGTCCGCGCTCTGCGGCGGACTGCTCCACCTGCCGGAACCGCCGGGCGAACTTGTCGCAGGCCCCGCTCAGGGCGTCCTCCGGGTCCACCTGCACGAAGCGGGAGACGTTGACGGCGGCGAACAGCAGATCGCCCAGCTCCTCCTGGATGTTGGAGCCCTCCGCCACAGCGGTCCTGAGCTCCTCCACCTCCTCGGAGAGCTTGTCCAGCGCGCCGGAGACATCCGGCCAGTCAAAGCCCGCCTTGCGGGCCTTTTTCTGGATCTTCTCCGCCCGCCACAGCCCGGGCAGGCTCCTGGCCACGGAGTCCACGCTGTCGGCGGCGGTTTCCTGGTGCTTCTCCTTCCGCTTGAGTTCCTCCCAGTTCTGAAGGACCTCGCCGCTGCCGGAGACGGCCACGTCTCCGAACACGTGGGGGTGGCGGTAGATGAGCTTTTTGCAGATCCCGTCGGCCACCGCTTCCAGATCGAAGCGGCCGGCCTCCTGCTCCATCTGGGCGTGAAAAACCACCTGGAGCAGCACATCCCCCAGCTCTTCCCGCAGATGCTCAGGGTCGTCCTCGTCGATGGCCTCGGCGGCCTCGTAGGCCTCCTCCAGGAGGTTGCGGCGAATGGAGTGGTGATCCTGCTCCCGGTCCCAGGGGCAGCCCCCGGGCTGGCGCAGGATGCGGACGATCTCCACCAGGTCCCTTACACCGTACGAATTCTTATACTGGAAATCTACCATACTTCTCTACCTTCTGCAAGTTATTTTTTCAGAAAAACCCTTAGAGCCGCAAAATTTTCGCAATTTTCTCGCCTTTTGGCATCAGAGACAGGTCATCTCTGGAAATGGCGTGCAAAGCCACCACCAGGGCGAAGTAGACCACCACCCCCACGCCAATGGCGCCAAGGACGGACAGGGTGCTGCCCAGAAAGCGGTGGAGCAGGCCGTAGACTGCCCAGACCGCCGCCCCCATGACGGCTGCGGCCGCCGCTGGCTTGAGGAACACCCGGCTGTAGCTGGGCGCGGCGGGAATGACCCGCTTGATGAGGGCAAGCTCGGCCACGGCCACGATGACATAGCATACCAGGGTACCCACGGCGGCGCCCACAGCCCCCACGCTGCGCACCATGAAATTGTTTACGATCAGCTTGGCGGCGCAGCCGGCCACCATGATGACGATGGGCAGGTTGACGAAGCCGCTGGCCTGGAGCACCGAGTTGCACACCAGCATGATGCACACGAAGATGGAGGCCACGCCCAGCAGCATCATGGACGGGTCGGCGATGGCGTGGTCGGTGCCGGGGTAGAGCAGGTACATGATGGGGCTGGCCAGGGAGAGCAGCCCTACCCCGGCGGGCAGGGCCAGCAGCATGCCGATGCGCATGGAGGACTCGGCGATCCGCCCCGCCCCCTTGAAGTCCCGCCGGGCCCGGCAGGCGGCGATGGCGGGGACCACGCTGGCCGTGATGGCCACCATGAAGGAGGAGGGCAGGTTATAGATGGTGATGGCCTTTTGATAGGCGCCGTAGGCCGCCACCACCGGGTCGGTGACCCCCGCCTGGTCATACCACTCGGCGGGCTGGGCCTGCAGGATGTCCCGGAGGATGTTCTGCACCTGGGCGGTGTCCAGCCAGGAGGTGATGGGGGTCACAGAGGCGCAGATCGTGATGGGCACGGCGATGACCAGCAGCCGTTTGAGGATGGCGCCGTGGGCCTCCGGCCGGTCGTCCAGCCGTCCGGTCTCCTGCCGGCGGCGGCCGATGTGGTCCAAAATCAGATAGATCAGGCAGATGCCCGCGCCGCTGGTGACGCCGAAAATGGCTCCGGCGGCGGAGTCGGAGCTGGCCGCGCCGCGGCTGACCAGCAGCCAGGCCAGGGCCAGGCCGATGACCAGCTTTCCCAGGGCCTCGATGACCTGGGATACGGCGGTAGGGACCATGTTGGAGTGGCCCTGGGCGTAGCCCCGGAAGGTGGACAGCACACAGACGAAGAAGCAGGCGGGCGCAATGGCCTGGACGGCGTGGACCGCCATGCCGTCGCCCTGGAGGTTGGCCAGGGGCTGGGCCAGGGTAAACATGACAGCAAAGCTCACCGCGCCCAGGAGAAAGAAGGTGACCAGGGCCACGTTGAACACCCGGTGGACCTGGTTCCTCCGGCCCAGAGCGTTGGCCTCGGAGATGGTCTTGGACAGGGCCACGGGCAGGCCGGCGGTGGACACCATCAGCAGCAGGTTATAGATGACGTAGGCGTTGTTGAAGTGGCCGAAGCCCTCGTCCCCCAGAATGTTGCCCAGGGGAATCTTGTAGATGGCACCGATGATCTTGACAATGGCGATGCCCGCCGCCAGGATGGCGGCTCCGCCGAAGAAGGTGCTCTTTTTTTCTTGTCTAGCCAATGGGCTGCACAGCCTTTCGCATGGATTGGAGCCTTACCCGAACAGCAGGGGCAGGGCATAGTCGCGGATCTCCCGCTTGACCCGGTCCAGGTCAATGGTCAGGAAGGCCCCATTTTGGTATATGACCCGGCCGCGCGCCATATTCATGCACACGTCGGCGCCGTGGGCGGCGTAGACCAGGTTCTCCACCGGGTCGTGGCAGGGGATGAGGTTGGGCCGGTCAAAGTCCACCAGGATGAGGTCGGCGGTATAACCGGGGGCCACCCGCCCGGTCTTGCGGCCCAGGGCCCGGGCCCCGTTGACCGTGGCGGTCTCCAGGGCGTCCCAGGCGGTGACCGCCATGGGGTCGTGCTCGGCGCCGCAGGTGAGGATGGCCGCCAGCTTCATATCGGCGAACAGGTCGGTGGAATTGTTGGAGGACACTCCGTCGGTGCCCAGGGCCACGTTGACCCCGGCCTGCCGCAGCCCCTTCAGCGGGGCGATGCCGGAGCCCAGCTTCAGGTTGGACATGGGGTTGGTGACGGCGCTGGCCCCGTTTCTGGCCAGAATGGCCCAGTCGTCCGGGGTGGTCCAGACGCAGTGGGCGGCGATGGTTCGCACGGCGAAGACGCCGTACTGCTCAAAGAGGGCGGCGGGGGTGCGCCCATGGCGGGCGACGCAGCCGTCGTGTTCGCTTTTGGTCTCCGACAGGTGGACGTGCATCCCCAGGCCGTGGTCGGCGGCGTACCGGGCCATCCACTCCCACAGGGGGGCGTGGGAGGTGTACTCCCCGTGGATGGAGCCGTCGATGGCGATCTGCCCTTCGCCTGCGCCGTGCCAGCGCTCCGTGAGCTGTCGCTGGATGACGCAGTCGTGGTGGGTCTCCGGATCGAAGCCGTCGGTGAACTGGGTGGCGCCGCAGCAGATGTTGGCCGAGATCCCGGCGGAGAGCACCTCCTGGATGATGGCCTCGTTGTTCATATACATGTCGGCGATGCAGGTGACGCCGGAGGCGATCATCTCCGCCAGCCCCAGGGCGGCAGCGGCCCGGATGGCCCGGTCATCCCATTTGGCCTCGGTTGGGAAGATATACTGGTGGAGCCAGGTGTGCAGGTCGCACCCGCCGCCGTAGCCCCGCATCAGAGTCATGGGCACATGGGTGTGGGCGTTGACGAAGCCGGGCATCAGCACCTTGCCGGCGCCGTCAATGACCGGATCGAAGCGCCCGGCGGGCCGCTGCGTCCCCACATAGGAGATCTGGCTCCCCTCCACCGCCACGAAGGCGTTGGGCAGCACCGTCCGGCCCTCGTCCAGGAGAACGGCGGTGACGTTCTGAATGAGAATGGACATGGCTTCCTCCTTACGGCAGCTTTTTCAGGCAGGCCAGCACCAGCCGGGAGAACTTCTCCTTGCAGGCCTCGGCGGCGTCCAGCACCTCTTGCTCGCTGAGGGGCTGATCCAGGATGCCGGCGGCCATATTGGAGCACAGGGTAAAGCCCAGCACCTGCATCCCGCAGTGTCCGGCCACGATGACCTCGGGGGCGGTGGACATGCCCACGGCGTCGGCCCCGGCGATGCGGGCGAAGCGGACCTCGGCGGGGGTCTCGTACTGGGGCCCCGGGAAGTACATGTAGACGCCCTCCTTCAGGTCGATGCCCAACTCCCCGGCGCTCTGCCGGGCCAAGTCCTGCAGGGCGGGGGTATACAGGTGGGAGGAGTCGGGGAAGCGTACCCCGAACTCGGGCAGGTTCTCGCCCCGCAGAGGGGACTCCATAAAGATCTTGATCTGGTCGGTGATGAGCATCAGGTCACCGGCCTGCCAGGCGGTGTTGACGCAGCCGGCGGCGTTGGTGACAATCAGGGTGTCGCAGCCCAGCAGCCGCAGCACCCGCACGGCGTAGGATACCTCTTCGTAGGAGTAGCCCTCATAGTGGTGCATCCGGCCCTGCATCACAGCCACCGGCCGGCCCTCCAGGGTGCCGAACACCAACCGGCCCTTGTGGCCGGGGGCGGTGGAGGCCTTGAAGTGGGGGATGTCGCGGTAGGACACGCAGACGGGGTCCTCCACCACGTCGCCCAGGAAGCCCAGGCCGGAGCCCAGGATCATGGCCACCTTGGGGCAAAACGCGCCGATCCGCCTGCGGATGGAGTCGGCGCTCTCCTTGTACTGGTCAAAGGTGTAGGTCATTGCAGAGCCCTCCTTTGCATGGCTTTTATTGTTTTGGGTCAATCAAAGGCATTTTACACCACAGAAAGGCAAAAAGCAAGGAAAGTGGCCCTTTCTCCTCGCCAGGCCGTGGATTTTGGCCGGCACGGCCGCGTCCCGCTCCCCTTCGGCGCAAAGAAACGGCCCGCGGACGCATCGCCCGCAGGCCGTTTCTTCCCAACCGTTCAGCCGTTCGGGGCGACAAAGGAATTGCCCTCGAAGGTGCAGTTCTCCACCGTCAGGGCCAGATTTCCGGCGCTGGTGTCCGAAAAGTTCGCCAGCGCATTGTCCTCGAACCGGCAGCCGCGCACGGCCACGGAGCCGCAATTGGAAAGGGACAGCAGATAGGAGCCGCTGCCGGTATTGCCGCCGTTGTTCCGGACCACCGTGTCCGACAGGGTGACGCCGCTGGAGCCGGTCAGGCCGAAGAGGGACCAGGCCATATTGTCATAGATCTCGCAGCCGTCAAAGGTGACTGCCTGACTGTTCAGGACCGTGGCCGCGCCATAGGAGCAGTGGTAGATGGCGCTCTTCTCCACCAGCAGGCCGGCCACCCCCTCCGACTCCACGCCGTAGGTGCCGCAGCCGTAGAGTCCGCAGCCGGTGACCCGGATGCCGCCGCAGTCGGTGAAATTAAGCACTGACCCCAGGCAGGAGCCGGTGGGCGTGTGGCCGATGGTCAGCCCGTCCAGCACCAGGTCGCTACAGCCCTGGAAATGGAAGACATCGGCATAGCGTGGAGTGGCCAGCAGCTCAACCTGGTCCCGCTCCTGCCCGCGGAGGGTCAGTCCGTCCACCCCGACCACGTTGAGCTGGGGCCCGTCGAACTCCTCGTACCAGACCACATAGGGGTTGTCGGTCTGATCGGCCAGCTCCGTCAGGTCGTAGTCCCCGGGGGCCAAGATAATCTCGGTGTCCGGGGCGATGGCGGCCACTAGCTCCGCTGCCGTGGCGGCGTGCACGGTGTTCTTCCGGGGGGCGTCGGCGGCGGGGATGGCCGCCGCATCGGAGCCGCCAGCCGTGGTCACCGTGGCCAGGTTGGTTTCGGCGTCGTAGTCCACGGTGAGGCCGTAGGCCTCGGCCAGGGCGCGCAGAGGCGCGTAGGTGGTGCCGTTGTAGGCAAAGACCGGCACGTCGTTTTCGTTGACGTCCTTGGGCTCAAAGACCGCACCGTCCACCTGGATGCGGACCGGGTCTACCTCCAAGGTGAGCCGGCCGGAGGCAGCCAGGGCGGTGGCCCCCAGGCAGAAGAGCAGCGCGGCGGTCAGAAGGCCGGCCAGGAAGGGCGGAATGTGCTGTTTCATCCGATTGTACCTTCTTTCTGTGTAAAAGGCGTGCGGCGCGGCCGCTGGCCGCGCCGCACGCCGCTCTTTTTAGACGCGGTAGCGCTTCTGAGGGACGTAGGTGCAGTGGAGGAGCTCATGCGCCTTGTGGGAGCCGGGCTCGCCCAGGTAGTCCTTATAGATGGTCTGGACGAAGGGGTTCTCATGGCTCTTGCGGAAGATCATGGCCTCGTCCTGCTGATAGAGGGCGGCGGCCCGCAGGCCCTTGACATCGGTGAAGGAGCGCACATCGGCGGGCTGGAGGGGCTGGCCGCCGCCGTTGACGCACCCGCCGGGGCAGGCCATGAACTCCACGAAATCGTAATCCAGCTCGCCGGACCTGAGGCCGTCCAGCACCTGCTTGGCATTGTGCAGGCCGGAGGCCACGCACACCCTTACCGTCTTGCCGGGCAGATCGTAAATGGCCTCCTTGATGCCGGCCATGCCGCGGACTTCATGGAACTCCAGCGGCTTCATCTCGCCGCCGGTGACGGTCTCCACCACGGTGCGCAGGGCGGCCTCCATCACGCCGCCGGTGACGCCGAAGATGACCGCCGCGCCGGTGGATACGCCCAGCATCTGGTCGAACTGCCCCTCGGGCAGGTGGTCGAAGAGGATGCCCGCCCGCTGGATCATCCGGGCCAGCTCACGGGTGGTCAGGGACACGTCCACCGGCATGCAGCCGTTAGCCATGCGCTGCTCCTCCCGCTGGACCTCATACTTCTTGGCGGTGCAGGGCATGATGGACACCACAAAGATATCCTTGGGGTCAATGCCGGTCTTCTCGGCGTAATAGC
This sequence comes from uncultured Eubacteriales bacterium, assembly GCA_902492005.1. Classification (GTDB taxonomy): domain Bacteria; phylum Bacillota; class Clostridia; order Oscillospirales; family Oscillospiraceae; genus Intestinimonas. The sequence continues at coordinate 37,663 of CABUJV010000002.1, read as the reverse complement.
TCTTCACCAGGGAGCCGAACATCTGCTGAGGGGACTTGCAGGAGGACACGTTGTCCAGCATGTCGGGGTAGTGCTGCTCACAGTAGCGGATCCAGCCGGGGGAGCAGGAGGTGATGAGGGGCAGCTTGCCGCCCTCCTGGATGCGGTGGAGGAACTCGGTGCCCTCCTCCATGATGGTGAAGTCGGCGGCGTTGTCCACATCGAAGACCTTGTCGAAGCCCAGGCGGCGCAGGGCGGTGACCATCTTGCCCTCCACGTTGGTGCCGATGGGCATGCCGAAGCACTCGCCCAGAGTGACGCGGACGGAGGGGGCGGGGCCCACCACCACGTGCTTGGTGGGGTCGTTGAGGGCCTCCCACACCTTGGGGGTGTCGTCCTTCTCCTGGAGGGCGCCGGTGGGGCAGGCCACGATGCACTGGCCGCAGGAGACGCAGTCCACCTCGGCCAGGTCCCGGTCGAAGGCGCAGCCGATGTGGGTGGCGAAGCCGCGGTCGTTGGGGCCGATGACCCCCACCTCCTGGTACTTCCGGCATACGGCGGTGCAGCGGCGGCACAGGACGCACTTGGAGTTGTCCCGGATCAGGTGGGGAGCGGAGTCCTCAATCTGGGGCGGGAGCTGATCGTTGGCGTAGCGCACGGCATCGATGCCCAGCTCGGCGGCCAGCTCGCGCAGCTCACAGTGGGCGTTCCGGGCGCAGGTCAGGCAGTCCATCCGGTGGTTGGACAAAATCAGCTCCAGGGTGAGCTGGCGGGAGTGGCGCACCTTCTCGGTGTTGGTGTAGACCTCCATGCCCTCGCTGACCGGATACACGCAGGAGGCCACCAGGCTTTTGGCCCCCTTCACCTCCACCACGCAGATGCGGCAGGCGCCGATCTCGTTGATGTCCTTCAGGAAGCAGAGGGAGGGGATCTTGATACCGGCGTTCCGGGCCGCCTCCAGCACGCTGGTGCCCTCGGGCACCGTGACCGAAATGTCGTTGATCTTCAGATTGACCATTTTCTTATCCATGTTCTTCTCCCCTCCTTAATGCTTGGAAATGGCGTCGAAGCGGCAGTTGTCCATACAGGTGCCGCACTTGATGCACTTTTCCTGGTCGATGACATGGGGAGCCCGGACCACGCCGGAGATGGCGTCAGTGGGGCAGTTCTTGGCGCACAGGGTGCAGCCCTTGCACTTGGCCGGGTCGATGACGTAGTGGACCAGACTCTTGCACACCCCGGCGGGGCAGCGCTTCTCCACCACGTGGGCGATGTACTCATCCCGGAAGTGGTGCAGGGTGGACAGCACCGGGTTGGGGGCCGTCTGGCCCAGGCCGCACAGGGCGCTGGCCTTGATGTGATTGCACAGCTCCTCGATGGTGGTCAGATCCTCCAGCGTGCCCTTGCCCTCGGTGATCTTGGTCAGCAGGTCGTACAGCCGTTTGGTGCCGATCCGGCAGGGGGAGCACTTGCCGCAGGACTCGTCGATAATGAACTCCAGGAAGAACTTTGCAATATCCACCATGCAGTTGTCCTCATCCATGACGATGAGGCCGCCGGAGCCCATCATGGAGCCGATGGCGCCCAGGGAGTCGTAGTCCATGGGGGTGTCGATGAGGTCGGCGGGGATACAGCCGCCGGAGGGGCCGCCGGTCTGGGCGGCCTTAAATTTTTTGCCGTTGGGGCAGCCGCCGCCGATCTCCTCGATCACGGTGCGCAGGGGGGTGCCCATGGGGATCTCCACCAGGCCGGTGTTGGTAATCTTGCCGCCCAGGGCGAAAACCTTGGTGCCCGTGCTCCCCTTGGTGCCGATGGCGGCGAACTTGTCGGCGCCCTCGTTCAGAATCCAGGTGATGTTGGCGTAGGTCTCCACGTTATTGAGCAGGGTGGGCCGCTGGAACAGGCCCTTGTTGGCCGGGAAAGGAGGCCGGGGCCGGGGCTCGCCGCGCTTGCCCTCGATGGAGGTCATCAGGGCGGTCTCCTCGCCGCAGACGAAGGCGCCCGCGCCCAAACGCAGCTCTAGGTCAAAGTCGAACCCTGTTTCAAAGATGTTCTTGCCCAGAAGGCCGTACTCCTTGGCCTGGCCGATGGCGATTTCCAGCCGTTTGACGGCGATGGGGTATTCCGCCCGGACGTAGATGTAGCCCTGATGTGCGCCGATGGCGTAGCCGGCGATGGTCATGGCCTCGATGACGCTGTGGGGGTCGCCCTCCAGCACGGACCGGTCCATGAAGGCGCCGGGGTCGCCCTCGTCGGCGTTGCAGCAGACGAACTTCACCCCGTCAGGGGCGGTGGCATCGTGGGTGAACTGCCACTTCATGCCGGTGGGGAAGCCCGCGCCGCCGCGGCCCCGCAGGCCGGACAGCTTGATCTGGTCGATGACCTGCTGGGGGGTCTGCTCGGTAAGGGCCCGGCCCAGGGCGGTGTAGCCGCCGGTGCCGATGTACTCGTCAATGTTCTCGGGGTTGATGACGCCGCAGTTGCGCAGGGCGATGCGAAGCTGCTTTTTATAGAACTGGGTGTCGCTGAGGCTGGTCACCTTCTCGGCGGCGTCGCCCTCCTTGTGCAGCAGCCGCTGCACGATGCGGCCCTTGACGATGTGCTCGCTGACGATCTCTGCCACGTCGGGCACGGTCACGTGGGTGTAGAAGGCCCCCTCGGGGTAGACCAGCACCACGGGTCCCATCGCGCACAGGCCGAAGCAGCCGGTCTTGACCACCCGCACCTCCTGATCCATGCCCTGGGCCTTCAGCTCCTGCTCAAAGGCCTCGATGATGGCCGGGCTGTTGGAGGAGGAGCAGCCGGTGCCGGTACACACCAGGATATGGGAACGTACAAAGTTCATGTCCACTACCTCCCCTTATTCCGCCGCGCCGATGGTGTACTCGGTGACGGCGTTGTGATTGACCAGATGCTCGGTGACGATGCGGGGCACCATCTCCGGCTTCAGCTTCACGTAGGTCACCTTCTCCTCACCGGGCACGTACACCTCCGCAATGGGCTCCAGGCGGCACACGCCGATGCACCCCGTCTGGGTCACCGTCACATTCTTCAGCTCCCGCTTGGCGACCTCCTCCAAAAAGGCGGTCAGCACCGGCCGGGCCCCGGCGGCGATCCCGCAGGTGGCCATGCCCACCACCACCCGGATGTTGTCCTCGTTGTTCTCCCGCACGTCCATCTGCTTTTGCATCTTCTCACGGATGGCCCTCAGTTCTTCCAGGCTCTTCAAATCAAATTCACTCCTTTAAGCATACCGGGACGGCGCCGCCGCCCGGGTTCGATTCTCTCCTTATGTGATCTCCGCTTCGTTTTCCGCCACGAAGTCCCGCACCCACATGGCCACATCCGGGGCGTTCAGGGGCACGTCCGGCCCCAGGATCTCCCGCACCTGCCGGGTGTCGAACCGGAAGCCGCCCTTCGGCGTGCTTCTGGTATAGGTGATCTCCAGGCCCTCCGGCGCCCCCTGGACCAGCAGGGAGATGGTTCCCGGCATGTCCCCCAGCGGCGGACAATCGATGCTGGCGGTGTCGAACGCCGCCGTGACGGTGGTGCCCTTTCCCAGCTGGCTGTCCACCTTCATCTGCCCGCCGGTCTGCTCCGCCGCCAGCCGCAGCAGGGGCAGGCCCAGCCCCACCTTGCGGGTGGTGCGGGTGGTGGTGAAGGGGTCGGTGACGGTGGCCAAAAACTCCGGCGACATCCCCCGGCCGTCGTCGGCCACGGTGACGGTCAGCCAGCTGTTCTCCTCCTCCAGCGTCAGGTCCAGGGCGTGGGCCCCCGCGGAAATCGAATTCTGGGCAATATCCAGAATATGCAGCGACAGCTCCTTCACGGACCGGCTCTCCTCACTCGTATTTGTCCAGGATGGCCCCCACCTGATCGGGGGTAAGCCGGCCATACACATCGTTATTGATCATAATGACGGGAGCCAGGCCGCAGGCGCCCACGCAGCGGCAGGCGTCCAGAGAGAACTTTCCATCCGGAGTGATGCCGCCGGTCTTGATGCCCAACTTTTTCTCCACGGCCGTCAGCACGTCGGAAGCCCCCTTGACGTAGCAGGCAGTGCCCAGGCAGACGGAGATCTGGTACTTCCCCTTGGGATTCAGTGTGAATTGTGCATAGAACGAAGCCACTCCATAGACTTCGGTCAGAGGGATGTCCAGGCCCTCGGCCACCATGATCTGGACCTCCTCGGGCAAATAGCCGAAGATTTCCTGTGCGGCCTGGAGCACCGGCATGGTGGCGCCGGGCTGTCCCCTATGCTCGGCAATCACCTGCTGCAGCCGTTCCTCCTGCTCCCTTGTTCCAGCATACGGAACAACTGTTTTGCAATTTGGCATTTTGCGTTCCTCCTTACTTACCGAATGGCGTTTCAAAGCTCGCTAAGATTCATTTTAACGCGTTATCTTGGGAGATACAAGGTAGTCAGACTACAATTTGTCTAACTTTTTCGGCATAATGCCATCCACCCGTTCCCATGAATAGAATTCTGTTCTATTTTTCACCTCCGTAAAGCAGCCAATCCAGGACTGCCCGCGAAGTTCGTTCGGGCAGGTACAGGTATTGGCTGGCATCTGCAATCTGATCCAGGTAGTGGGCGTCGGAGCCGGTGATGGTCCGCACCCCGGCCAGATCGGGCCGGCCCGCCACAAAATCCGGCGGGCAATGACGGGAAAGCTCGGCCAGTGGGAAGCCCAGCGCGGGGTCCCAAAAGCCCAAGTTGGAAAGCAAGGCAAACGAAGGTCGGTCGATGTGGGCCGGGTAGGCCACGCCGCCGAAGCGGGCCGTCAGTTCCCGGACCTCATAGACGCCGATGGAGGATGCTCCGGCCAGCATCCGTCTCTCTTCCCCCAGCACGTTGTCTTCGGCATCCATATAGATCTGGGGGCCGAAGATATTCCGGTCGTTCTCCAGGGGGGACAGCCGGTCGTAGACCATCCGGCTGAAGGCGTCCGCCGCCGCCAGGTCAGGCAGAAGACAGACCACGTGGACCTCTTCGGCGGTGCACAGCTCCATACCGGGCAGTCCCAGCAGGCCATAGGCCTGACAGGCCTGGCAGAAGGCCGCGCAGTTGCCGCAGGTATTGTGGTCGGTCAGGGCTGCCACATCGATCCCCGCCAGTTTGCACATGCCGGCGATGGTAGCGGGGGTCATAGCGCCGTCCCCGCAGGGGGACAGGCAGGAGTGGAAGTGCAGGTCGAAGGCCGCTTTCATGGCCGGTATCCCCTTTCTCTCCCGCTTTGGGCGGAGGGAGCTGGCCGGTCAGAGCAGTTGCTTCAGCGCGGCCGCAGTGTCATAAGTGGACAGCTCGGTGCCCATCAGATTGATGTCCTGCTGCTGGGCCCGCTGGCGCAGGGTCTCGTCGGGAACCACTCCTTCGGTGAGGATCACGCAGGACACCTCGGCCATCAGCGCCACGGCGGCCACGTTTTGATTGGACATAATGGTAATCCAGGCGTTGCCTGCCTGTGCGCGGCCCATGACCCAGCTCAGCAGGTCGCCCACATACCCTCCGGTGATCTCGCGCTCGGGCTGGGGCAGGGTGAATTCCGTCAGAGCCAGCACATGTGACAGTTCCTTGACCGTCATGATAAAGTTCCTCCTTCTTCCGTATGCGGTTTCTTGGGGGGAATGCTCTGAAGCAGCTTCCGTTTCCGGAACGGCGCGGGCAGGTATTCGTCGGCGTCGCCGGTGCCCGCCATGTACTGCATCCGCTCCCGGACCTTGAAGATGCAGTCCTCCTCGCTGGCCCGGCCCAGGACCACGTCCTCGGCCAGGGCATGGCAGGAGGGCGCCCCGCAGGAGCCGCAGTCCAAGCCCGGCAGGGCCCGGTAGAGCTCGTCGATCTTCATCAGCTTTTCCATGGCAAGGCTCCGGTCCTCGTCCAGCAGGAAGGCGGGGACGTATTGGAGCTCCTTGTCAAAACAGACCAGGGCCCGGTCCTCCCCCTTCAGATTGAAGCGGTTGCGGGAGACCGGCAGGCCCTTCATCAGGTTTTTGATGCGCATCCGGGCGCCGTAGGGATTTTCCACCGTCAGGCAGCCCCCCACGCACCCCTGGACACAGGCGGACAGCTCGATGAAGTCGGCCTCGGGGAGCCGGCCGTCCTCGATCTCCTCCAGCATCCGGATGCAGTTGCCGATGCCGTCCACGGCCAGGTAGCTCTCCCCCAGCCGGGCGGCGGACTCGCCGCCGCAGTAGGCCCAGCCCACGCCCATGATGCCCGCCGAGGACAGGCTCTCCAGCTCCTGGAGCTCCTTCATGGGGCCCAGCAGCCGCAGGTAGATGTCCCGGATGGCGAAGGCCCCGTCCAGCACAGGCTTGGCCAGGGTCTCGGGGTGGTGGGCGGCGGTGACCTGGGAGGAACAGGGCACGATTCCGAACACGCCGATCTGCTCCGGGGACAGCCCGGTCCGGGCCGCGGCCTCCTTCCGGGCCAGAATGGCGGCCAGCTCCAGGGGGGTAACGGTGGAGGTGACGTTGGGGATGAGCTTAGGGAAGCGCATCCGGATGAGGCGCAGGATGGTGGGGCAGGCGGAGGAGATTTGGGGCATGACTCGCTCCTCTCCGCTGCTGATGTGCTGCCGGGCGTAGTCGGAGAGAATCTCCGCCGCCCTAGCTGTCTCGTACACAGACTGAAAGCCGATCTTCAGCAGGCCGTTGAGCACGATGTCGATGTCATCCAAGTGCTGGAACTGACCATAGAGGGTGGGGTCCGGCAGCGCCACCCGGTACTGGAACTGGTCCAGCGCGGACAGGTTGTCGCTGACCGAACGGATGGCCTTGTGGGGGCAGACCTGGATGCACTTGCCGCAGTCGATGCAGCGCTCATTGAGGATCTTGGCCTTGCCGCTGCGGACACGGATGGCCTCCGTGGGGCAGTTTTTGATGCAGGTGGTGCATCCGCGGCAGCGTTTGTACTCCAATATGACGGAATGCTTCATCATAGGGCGGTACACCTCCATTGATGTTCGATCTGGCCGGTTGGGCGCGGCGCACGGCGGTCCGCGTCCATCGGATCAGGTCTTGATTTTCATGGTCACGGTGGTGCCCACTCCGACGGTGGTGTCGATGTACATCTCATCGGAGTAGCGCTTCATGTTGGGCAGGCCCATGCCCGCCCCGAAGCCCAGATCACGGGCCACATCGCCCGCGGTGGTAAAGCCCTCCTCCATGGCCTGGTCCACATCGGGGATGCCGGGGCCCTGGTCGACGAGGCGCAGGGTAATGGCGTCCATTCCCACGTCCACCTCCACCCGGCCGCCGTCGGCGTGGATGACCATGTTGATCTCGCCCTCATACATGCAGATGGAGGCCCGTCGGATGGCCTCGGCCGGCAGCCCCAGCTTTTTCAGCGTCATCTTCATCTTGCTGGAGGCCTCTCCGGCCTGTATCAGGTCTCCGCCGTCCACCTGATACCTCAGTTTGATCTCTCCCATGGCCCTACTCCCCCGCCAGGCCCGTCGTATACAGCAGGCCGCAGGCGATGAACATGGGCTTTTCCGAGCTCATCACCACGATGTCGCGCTCACGCGCCATCTCCAAAATGGTCTCGTCGGGCACCTTGCCCCGGACAAAGACAATACACTTCATGTCCATCATCTCGGCGGTGCGCACCACCTGGGGGTTGACCATGCCCGTGAGCAGCAAAGCCTGATCCTTCACATAGGCCAGCACGTCGCTCATAAAGTCGCTGGCACAGGCGGAATGAGCCTCCCAGTCCAGATTTTCCTCGCCGCAGAGCACTTTCGCATCCAAAATCCTTTTGATTTCCCTCAGGTACATAGATGTTCCCCCTTGGCGGAGTCGGGACCGGTCCGGTCTCCCCGGGGCTCCGCGTGATATCAGTGATACTTCGCTACCTATTTTAGCACAGCCTAAGAGAAATGGGAATGTCTTTTTTGTGCTGCCCGCCAAACTTTCACAAAGAACGACTTTGGCCGCCCCCCGTTTTTGTCTTACCCTCTCATTGACGCGTTCCCCTTCCTTACTATATAATTGAATTTAACACAGTAAAGCGTTTGATGCTTTGCTGAATTTGCAAGGAGGCTAGCCAACTATGGGAAATGATCGTGTGTACAACTTCTCCGCAGGCCCGTCCATGCTTCCCCTGGAAGTGCTCGAAAGAGCGGGGGCCGAAATCACCAACTATCAGGGCTCCGGCATGTCAGTCATGGAGATGAGTCACCGATCTAAGGTGTTCCAGAAGATCTTTGACGACACCCAGGCCAAGTTTCGCCGGCTCTTCTGCGTGCCGGAGGGGTACAAGATCCTCTTCCTCCAGGGCGGCGCGTCCAGCCAGTTCTCCGCGGCTCCCCTGAACCTGATCGGCCGGACCGGCAAGGCCGACTACGCCGTCACCGGCAACTTCTCCAACATCGCCTACAAGGAGGCCAAAAAGTACGGCGCCATCAACCTGGCCGCCTCCTCCGAGGACCGCAACCACACCTATATCCCCGCCCAGGACCAGCTCAAGCTGGATCCCGAGGCGTCCTATTTCTACTACTGCGCCAACAACACCATCTACGGCACCGAGTGGCAGTACGTCCCAGACACCGGGTCCGTCCCCATTGTATGTGATATGTCCTCGGACATTCTCTCCCGTCCGGTGGACGTGAGCAAGTACGGCGTCATCTTCGCCGGCGCGCAGAAGAACATGGCCCCCGCCGGCCTGACGGTGGTCATCATCCGGGAAAATCTGGCCGGCCGCGAGCTGCCCTATACCCCCCTGATGATGAACTACAAGACCATGATCGACAAGGACTCCATGTACAACACGCCCCCCTGCTGGTGCATCTACATGCTGGGTCTGGTGCTGGACTGGCTGGAGACCCAGGGCGGCGTGCCCGGCATGGAGGCCATCAAGCATAAGAAGGCCCAGATGCTCTACGACGTGTTGGACCACTCCAAGCTCTTCACCTGCGCCGCCGAGCCGGGCTCCCGCTCCGACATGAACGTGACCTTCCGTTCCGTGAGCGACGAGCTCAACGACAAGTTCGTCAAGGAGGCCACCGCCGCCGGCTTCACCAACCTGAAGGGCCACCGCAACGTGGGCGGCATGCGCGCAAGCATTTACAACGCCATGCCCACCGAGGGCGTCGAAAAACTCTGCGGCTTCATCCAGGACTTTGACAAGAAGAATTAAATTGGGCCGCCGCAGGGGCGGTCCCGTTCCGATGAAATGGGAGGTAACGAGAGATGTTTCGCATCAAAACCCTCAATAAAATTTCCCCGGCCGGCCTGTCCGTGCTGGATAAGAGCCGCTTCACCGTCTCCGACGACGTGGAGAACGAGGACGGCATCCTGGTCCGCTCCGCGGACATGCAGGACTACCCCTTTTCCGAGAACCTGCGCGCCATCGCCCGGGCGGGTGCCGGCACCAACAACATCCCCATCGCCCGCTGCTCCGAGGCAGGCATCGTGGTGTTCAACACCCCCGGCGCCAACGCCAACGCGGTGAAGGAGCTGACGGTGTGCGCCCTGCTGCTGGCCTCCCGCGACGTGGTGGGCGGCGCCGACTGGGTGAAGCTCCAGGCGGGCTCCGGGGCCGACGTGGCCGCCGCCGTGGAGAAGGGCAAGAGCCAGTTCGTGGGCCCCGAGCTCATGGGCAAGACCCTGGGCGTCATCGGCCTGGGCTCCATCGGCGTACAGGTGGCCAACATCGCCACCAAGCTGGGCATGACCGTGTACGGCTACGACCCCTTCCTGTCGGTGGACGCGGCGCTGTCCTTGTCCCGGTTCGTCCACCGGGCCATGGACCTGGAGACCATTTACAAAAACTGCGACTATATCACCCTCCACGTGCCCCAGACCCCCGAGACCCGCGGCATGATCAACACCGACGCCATCAACATGATGAAGGGTCATGTGCGCATCCTCAACCTGGCCCGGGGTGGTCTGGTCAACGACGACGACATGCTGGCGGCGCTGGAGACCGGCCGGGTGGCGGCTTACGTCACCGATTTCCCCAACAACAAAATCATCCAGGGCAAGCGGGTGGTGGCCATCCCCCACCTGGGCGCCTCCTCCCCTGAAAGCGAGGAGAACTGCGCCGTCATGGCAGCCCAGGAGCTGAAAGACTATCTGGAGAACGGCAACATCCGCAACTCAGTGAACCTGCCCAGTCTGGTTCAGGACTGGAGCGGCGAGACCCGGCTGTGCATCATTCACCGCAACGTGCCCAACATGCTGGCCTCCGTTACCACCGTCCTCTCCCGGGAGCATGTGAATGTGGAGAATATGACCAACAAATCCCGGGGAGAATACGCCTACACCATCGTGGATGTGAGCGCCCGGGTAGGCGATGCGGTGGCCGACGAGCTACGGGCCATCGACGGCATCCTGCGGGTCCGCGTTCTGAATCACTGATGGACTCAGGATGCGCTTCCTTGACCATCCATGAGACCGCCCTGCCCCGCCGCCGCGTATGCGGCGCTGGCCCAGACCAGCAAAAATTAAAAACCGGGGCGCGGACGGATGTCCGCGCCCCGGTTTTTCGTTTTACAGCTCCTTGGCGGCATAGATGCGCACAGAGAGGAAATAGGATGCCGCCAGCAGGGCGACCCCCGCTGCCGGCAGGACCGGCACCAGCGGCTCTATGGCCGCCAGCAGCTCTTTCCCGCCCATTCCGGCCACCAGAGCGAAGGCCCCCGAGGCCGCGCCCACGCTCAGCAGCAGGGCGATACGCCCCTTCTGCACCCCCAGCTTGAAGATGCAGGGGAGCATGACCGCGTTGAGGAGCAGGCCCGCCCCGATGCAGCAGACCGCCGCCAGGTACATCTCCCCCAACGTATCGCCGTCCCCCTGCCCCAGGAAGTAGAACGCCGTCTGGACCAGAAGGCTCAGCGCCAGCAGGGCCGCGCCCAGCAGCAGGGTGAACAGGTACTTGCCCCGGACGATGCCCCTGCGGCCCGCCGGGGAGGCGGCGGCGTACCGGTCCCACTTGGCCGCCTCGTCGTAGGAGAAGGTGTTGATGGGCATCATAATGAGCATCATCACCGCAAAAGCCGACGCGAAGGTGTAGTTGTAGACCCCCGTCAGGGCCATCAGGATGAAGAAGGCGAAAATCAGGGCATAGCTCCGGCCCAGCCCCTTCAGCAGGTAAAACTCCTTTCGGACCAATCCGCTCACGTCTCATCCCCCCTTACCGTAAACAGCATGATGTCCTCCAATGTCACCGGGTCCACCGTCAGGCCGGGGTACCGGCGGACAAAGGTTCTCCGCTCCTTCACCAGCGCCTCGCAGCCGAACTGGCCCCGGCGGACGCCGGCCAGGCAGGCCGGGTCCACCCGCTCCAGGTCGCCGCGGCCGCACACCAGCCGCCCATAGGCCTCCAGCAGCTCGTCCTTGGCCCCCTGGACCGCCACCCGCCCCTTGTGGAGGTAGGTGATGTAGTCCGCCGCCTTCTCCAGGTCGCTGGTGATGTGGCTGGAAATCAGAACGGCGTGGTCCTCCTCCTGGATAAAATCCAGGAATTCGTCCAGAATCTCGTTGCGCACCACCGGGTCCAGCCCTCCGGTGGCCTCGTCCAGCAGGAGCAGCTTGGGCCGGTGGCTCAGGGCGACGGCGATGCCCAGCTTCATTTTCATCCCCCGGGAGAATTCCTTGATCTTCTTGTCCCTGGGCAGGCCGAATTTGGCCAGATAGTGCTCGTACAGCGCCGGGTCCCAGGCCGCGTAGAGCCCGGCGAAGATCTTCCCCACCTGCGGGGCCCGGAGCACCTCGTGAAAGCTGCTCTCATCCAGCACCACGCCGATGTCCTCCTTGGCCTCCTCCGGAGCCCTGCCCAGCAGGGAGATCTCCCCGCCGTCGGGCCGCACCAGCCCCAGCAGGCACCGGATAACGGTGGATTTGCCCGCGCCGTTCTCGCCGATCAGGCCCAGGATGGTGCCGCCCGGCACCGTCAGGTCCACATGATCCAGCCGAAAGTCTCCGTAGTCCTTACACAGGCCCCTTACTTCAATGGCATTGTTCATGGTCACTCGTCTCCATATAGAATCGTCAATGTCTGTTCCAGCTCCTCCAGGGTGACGCCCCCGCCCTTGGCCAGATCCACCGCCTGGGACAGGTGCTCCTCCACCCTGCGCAGGGTCTCCTCCCGGACCAGCTCCAGGTCCCGGGCGGCCACAAAGCAGCCCTTGCCGGGAACGGTGGTGAGAAAGCCCTCCCGCTCCAGCTCCTCGTAGGCCCGCTTGGTGGTGATGACGGAAATGCGCAGGTCCTTGGCCAGCAGCCGCATCGAGGGAAGGGCCTCCCCCTCGCGCAGATCTCCCCGCAGAATGAGGCCCTTCATCTGCCGGGTGATCTGTTCGTAAATGGGCACGCCGCCGGAATTGCTGATAATGATGTCCATGTTCCACCTCGAGATGTGTTACTGTATATATCCAGCATGTACAGTATAAACGCAATGCCGCCCCTTGTCAATAGGGGCGGCATTTTTTGAGGCTGGTATCTTGGTCACCTGGTCTCCCGTTCCTCCAAAAACTCAACCAGCTTGGTCACCACCTGGCGGTCCGCGCCGGTCAGCACCCGGAGCTTGGCGATGAGGTCCTGCTCCTCCCGGGACAATGTGATGGGAACGTAGGGGTTTGGTGTTCTTCCCAGCAAATAATCTGTCGTTGTCTTTAAGTATTCCGCCACCTGTACCAGTGTTTTATGCGGCATTTCTCTTTTTTCATTCAGGTAGTTGCTGACGCTGCTCTCCGCAAGGTGCAGATAGTCTGCAAGCCCTTTCTGCTTGATGTCTCTGTCCGTCAGTAGTTCTTTCGCTTTCATACCAGCGCCCATCATTTCTCACCTCAACGCCAGTATGTGCAAAGCAAAAATAAAAATTATATTTATAGTCAATTTGAATATAAAAATAATTTTTATATTGATTTATTTTCAAATTGAAATATAATATATAGAGGGGAGTTCTCCCCACACATCCCCTGTGCCCACAAACGGGGGATAAAGAAACCGGGCCCCGCCGATATGGCGGGGCCCGGTCTTTGTATCGCTTTTTACTTGTGGTCCACGGAGCTCATATACTGGATGAGGTCCACGACCTTGTTGGAGTAACCCCACTCGTTGTCATACCAAGACACAACCTTCACGAAGGTGTCGGTCAAAGCGATGCCGGCCTTGGCGTCGAAGATGGAGGTGCGGGGATCGCTGATAAAGTCGGAGGACACCACATCCTCGTCGGTGTAGCCCAGCACGCCCTTCAGCTCGCCCTCGGAGGCGGCCTTCATGGCGGCGCAGATCTCGTCGTACTTGGCGGGCTTGGCCAGGTTGACGGTCAGGTCCACCACGGACACATCCAGGGTGGGCACACGCATGGACATGCCGGTCAGCTTCCCGTTCAGGGAGGGGATGACCTTGCCCACGGCCTTGGCCGCGCCGGTGGAGGAGGGGATGATGTTGTAGGTGGCCGCGCGGCCGCCGCGCCAGTCCTTCTTGGAGGGGCCGTCCACGGTCTTCTGGGTGGCGGTGACGGAGTGGACGGTGGTCATCAGGCCGTCGGTGATGCCGAACTTGTCGTGCAGGACCTTGGCGATGGGGGCCAGGCAGTTGGTGGTGCAGGAGGCATTGGACACAAAGTTCATGCTGGAATCATAGGTTGTATTGTTGACGCCCATGACGAACATGGGGGTGTCGTCCTTGGAGGGGGCGCTCATGATGACCTTTTTGGCGCCGGCGTCCAGGTGACCCTGGGCCTTCTCCTTGGTCAGGAACAGGCCGGTGGACTCCACCACATACTCGGCCCCGATCTCGCCCCAGGGAATCTCGGCGGGGCTCATCTTGGCGTAGACCATGACCTTGTGGCCGTTGACGGTGATGCTGCTGTCGTCATAGCTGATCTCGCCGTTGAATCTGCCGTGGATGGTATCATACCGCAGCATATAGGCCATGTAGTCAGGGGTCATGCCGGGGTCGTTGATGCCCACAAATTCTACGTCAGGCCGCTCCAGGCCGGCACGAAATACCAGACGACCGATTCTGCCGAAGCCGTTGATGCCAATTTTAATGCTCATAGCTGCAATCTCTCCTTTTCAAAGTCAAAAATAGTTTCATCTCTGACGGAAGCCATTATACATCATATTTTCGCTTTTGCCAAGAGGGTTTTTCAATGAAATTTAGTTTGCTTTCGATTGTAAGGCACGCCTGGCGCAGGGATTTCGACAAAAATCGACTTTTTCTCTTGTAGCGTCCCCTAAGATTTGGTACACTGAAGATAATTGGTTTTTCTGTTTCCTGCGCATGCTACTTCCATGCCCCTTTAAGGAGGTCTTGTCTTGCCACCCGTTGCCTTTGAAGTGGCGCAGCTGTTTGACGGCTTTCCCGAGCCGGTGCTGATCCTTCGGGAACGTGAGCTACGCTACCGAAATCCGGCGGCGGAGCGGCTGTTTCCTGCGCTCCGGGACCGCGCCACCCTCCCGGAGGACCTCTCCGCCCTCCTCCCCGACTGTGAAGCTCCCGCCGTGGTGACGATCCGCATCGGCGGCGGCGACTACCGGCTGAGTGTCCAGAACACGTCTCTGGGCACGCTGGTCATCCTGCGTCCCGTCCCGGCGGCAGCCGCCGCCTGGTCCGGGCGGCTGTCCCGCTACCTGCGGCAGCAGACCGCCGGTCTGGCCGCCGCCCTCCAGCGGCTGGGCTCTGACCCGGAGGGGCTGGACCGCACCCGTCAGGTGCGCTATCTCTCCATCGCCAACCAGGGGCTCTACCGCCTTCTGCGGCTGGCCGACCACCTGGACTTTCTGGAGCGGGACGAGGCCTCTCTTTACCGTCCCGCCCCCGTGGACCTGGCCGGTCTGTGCCGGGAGCTGGGGCGCGAGGTCTCCGGCGCGGCGGAGGGCGCCGGGTACGGTTTTGCGTATGAATCCGAGCTGGCCAGCCTGCTGACGGTGGGGGACGCTCCTCTCCTGCGCCGGATGCTGCTGGCCCTGCTCTCCAACGCCATGAAGGCCGCGGGCCCCGGGGGGAAGCTGGGCCTCCGGCTGACCAGGTCCGGCCAGAGGGCCGTCCTCACCGTGTGGGACGGGGGAAGCGGCCTTGCCGGGGGGGATCTGTCCCTGCTGTTCGGCGGAGAACCCGACGGCGCTCAGGCCGGGACCGGCCTGGGTACCGGTCTGGAATCGGTGCGGCGCATCGCCGCGCTCCACGGCGGCACCGTCATGGTGGAGAGCCGGGAGGGCTCCGGTCTGCGGGCCGTGGTCTCCCTTCCCATCCGGGACACCGCCGGGATGCCCCTGCGCACGCCGGCGTCCTCTTACGACCCCTCCGGAGGTTTTTCTCCCCTGCTGCTGGAGCTCTCGGATGTGCTTCCCGCCGAGCTCTACCGTCCGGAGGACGTGGAGTAACCCCCCTTAAAGCCGCCAAAGAGGCGGACAGCATCGGCTGTCCGCCTCTTTTTCATCGAATGAGGCCGATCGGTCCCCCGGCGTCCTGCTCCACGCCGCCGGGCGGCGGCCGCCGCCCGGATCTTCTCGATGGCGGCGCTCTCCTTCCTGCCCGGGGCGCCGTTCATTCGATGACGCCGAAATCCTGGACGGGCAGCAGCACGAACCGCGCCCGGCCCAGCACATACCGCACGTCCACCGTACCCAGGCGGGGGTCCCGGCTGTCGGAGGACTTGTTGCGGTTGTCGCCCATGACAAAGATGGACCCCTCCGGCACCTCCACATGGGTGGCGTAATCCGGGGGCAGCTCGTACATGGCCTCGTTGATGTAGTCCTCCTCCAGCGCCACCCCATCCACGGCGACGGTGCCGGCGGCATAGTCGATGTCCACGGTCTGCCCCCCCACGGCGATGACCCGCTTGACAATGGGCTGGGCCATAAAGGAGGACTTGGTGAGCACCACGATGTCTCCCTGCTCCGGCTCATAGCCGATGGACTGGAGCAGCAGCATATCCTTGTCGTGGAGGGTGGGCACCATGGAAGAGCCCTGTACCCCGATGACCCGGCCCAAAAAGGTAAAGATGAGGATGAGGCTGACCAGAGCCATGACCAGAGCCTGGAGCCAGAAGTACAGGTCCACCTTGAAGGCATCGCTGCCGCTCAGATTCTCCTCCCGGCCTTCCGGCGGCCGTTTTTGTTTTTCAGACATGGGTATCAACTCCCAGCGGAACGCAATCATAATCGGGATATATTATACGGCATCCGGCGCGGGAATGCAAGGGAAGGCGCCCATGGCCCAGCGGCATTTTCGGTTCAGCGCCGTCCCTCCTGCCACGCCGCCTCCCGGCCGTGGCAGGTGAACAGCAGCACCTGCCGTCCCCGGGCGTATTCCTCCAGGGTTTCCAGGGCCAGGGCCATGCGGCCGTCGTCAAAGTCGGCCAGGGCGTCGTCCAGCACCAGAGGAGCCGGATCGGCCGCCGGCAGAGCCAGGTCGCACACCGCCAGGCGCACCGCCAGGTACAGCTGATTCACGGCGCCCCGGGACAGGCTGAGGGCCCGGCGGGGCAGCACGTCCCCGGCGGAGCGGACGCTGGCCTCAAACTCCCGGTTGAGGGCGATGGAGGCATAGCGGCCCCCGGTGAGGGCGGCGAAGAGCTCCCCGGCCCGGCGGTTGAGCTCCGGGGAAAACCGGGCCTGGAGCTGGGCGTTGGCCTCGCCCAGGGCCTCCAGCGCCAGGCTCAGGGCCCGGTATTCCCCCTGACGGCGCTCCAGTTCCCGCTCCAGCGCGTCCCGGTGGGCCTCCAGCTCGTCCGGGTCTCCCAGAGCGGTACGTCGGCCCTGGAGGGCGGCCAGCTCCCGCTCCAGGCGGGAGAGCTCTCCGTTCACCGCCGCCAGGGCGGCGGCGGTTTCGGCGGGGCTGTGGGCGGCGGGCGGAGGAGGAGGCGTCCCCTCCGCCGGGACAGGGCCCTCGGGCACGGGGATGGAGGCCACCAGCTTCCGGGCCCCCTCGGCCTTGACCCGGGCGGTGGCGATACGCTCGTCCAGGGACAGGGCACGGGACAGGGCGGCGGAGACGCCGAAGGGATCGGTCACGGCGGGGGCAAAGCCGCGGACGAAAGCCAGCAGGCCCAGCCACAGCCGTTCCCTCTGGCTGTCCAGATCCCGGATGGACTGTTCCACCGCCTCGGAATGCCGGCGGGCCTCCTCCACGTCCACCCACCTTTCCCGGTAGGCGTTGGCCCGAGCAAGGATGTCGTCGGGGAATTGGCTCTCAGAGCGGGCGAGGATGGCCCTCCGTTCCCGGTCCCGCTCCCGCCGGCTTTTCCGGGCAGCCAGCAGGAACCCCACCCCTGCCGCCAGTTCCAGCCCGGCGGCCGCAAAAAACAGGTAGTTCCCCTGGGAAAGCGCGCCGGCGCCCCCGAAGGCCGCGGCGGCCAGCAAAAACAGCACCCCTGCCGCAATTTGGGGTGTCGCCTTCTTTTCTTCCAGCTCCCGGACCCGCGCGGCGTCCTCATTGGCCCGCTTCCACGCCTGGTCCGGGTCCATACCGTCAAATACCGGGTCCGCCGCCGCCTGCTCGGCGCGGTCCACCGCCCGCCGGGCGGGCTCCCGCTGGTTCTGAGCCTCCTTTTGACTGGCCTCCAGGGTCTTGAGGTAGGCCAGTTCCCCCTGGGCCTGCCGCAGCTTCTCCTTGTCGGGCAGGGGCCCGGCCTCGGCCTCCAGGGCCGCCAGTTCCTTCCGGGCGGCCTCCAGTTCGGCCACAGCGGCCTTGTACTGCTCCCGCCGGGCCCAATCCTGCCGGGCCTTCTGGGCGGCAGCTTCCGCCTCCAGCTCCCCTTTTCGCGCCGCCAGCTCGTCCCGCTGGCTTTCCGCCTCGCCGGCCTGCCGGGTGAGCTGCCGCATCTGGGCCAGCTCTCCCTCTATCCCGGTCCGCTCCTCCTCCAGCCGGGGGATGAGCCCGGTCCTGTTGTGCCTGCGTCGGTTGAGCCACCCCCGCAGGGTCTTTTCCGTCTGGGAGTAGGACACGTCCTCCTCCCCGGAGGACACCAGGGCGGCGATGCGCTTTTCCAGGTCCGGGTCGGCGTCGATGGGCACCCCGGACTGACCCACAAAGGCGGTGCGCTGGAACACCTCCCGGCCCACCCCCAGCAGAGCCTCCCCGCAGTTCTCCGCCGTCAGGCCGGGTACGGCCTCCCCCGTGCCGGTATCGACCGCCTCAAAGCCGCCGAAGGGGCTGCCCCCCTTGGCAAAGCGGCGCAGGGTGACGTCCTGCCCCCTCCAGGTCAGCTCGATCTCTCCGGCCATGGGGGCGCCGGACCAGGGGGCGTAGCGGTTCTTCTCCGCCAGGGCGGTCCTGGTGTCCCGCTCCCGGGTGGGGATGCCGTAGAGCATGGCCCGCAGGAAGGCGCACCAGGTGGACTTGCCCGCCTCGTTGGGGGCGGTGAGGATGTTCAGGCCCTCCCTCAGCTCCAGGACAGCCCCGTCCAGCTTGCCGAAGGTGGCGGTCATTTTTTTGATCTTCATGCCATAGGCTCCTCCCTGTGTTCCAGCGCCGCCAGCCCGAAGCGGACGGCCCGCTCCAGGTCGGCGCGCGCCCCGTCGCCGGCCGCGGCGGCCAGCCGCTCCTGCATCCGGCGGAGGAACAGCCCCGTGAGGGTGTCCTCCCCGGCCCGGTCCCACAGGTCCCGGGGGACCGCCGTCTCGTCCCGGAGCTCGGCGCGGTAGAACCGGGCGGCGGCCACGGCCTCCAGGGGCGCCAGGTCCAGCCCCTCCACCCCGCTCTCGCCGACGAGCCGGATGCGCACGATGTCCTCCGCCCCGTCGCCGGGCAGGGCGGCGGCCAAGGCAGCGGCGGGGTTGGGCCCGGACACGTCGGCCTCCAGGATGCGGTAGCGGCGGCGGGCCAGAGGCACGAATTCCTCCTCCACTCCGCCGTCGTCCCGGACCGTGATCCACAGGCAGCCCTTGTCCCCCAGCTCGTCGAAGCCCCGCCCCTCGGGGCAGCCGGGGTAGGCCCAGAAGGTCTCTCCCGCCCGCCGGAGGCCCGACCGGGCGTGGATGTGCCCGAGGGCCAGATAGGTCAGGCCCGAGGCGGCGATCTCCTCCGGCCCGATGGGGCCGTAATGCCCCCGGCCCTCCACGTCCCCGTGAAGGACCCCCAGATGGAGCCGCCCGTCCGCCGGGGCGGCAAAGCTCGCCAGGGGCGAATCCTCCCGGGCGGGGGCGGTGAAGGCCGCCCCCCAGACGGTGCAGGCCTTTCCCTCCAGCTCCACCGGCGTCAGCCCGGCCTGGCGGAAGAGATGCACGTTGTCCGGCCAGGCCAGCCGGGCGTAAGGGGACCGGGGGCTGTAAAAGTCATGATTGCCCGGGGCGATGAACACCGGGCAGCCGGTCTGCCCCAGGGCCCGGACCAGAGCCTGTTCGGTCTCGGCATAGAGCTCGCCTCCGTCGAACAGGTCGCCGGAGAGCAGCACCAGGTCGGCGCCGCGGCTCCGGGCCAGTTCGGCTAGGCGGGCAAGCAGCTCCCGCTGCTCCTCCCGGCGCTCGGCGGCCTGCTCGGCACTCAGGGAGGAAAACGGCGCGTCCAGATGAAAATCGGCCGCGTGTAAGATCTGTATGGGCATACTTGCTCCTTTCCGGGCGTCATTCCGCGATGTCCACCCGCTCCACATGCACGCACCTTCTCGTCTCCGTGTCAAGAGAGAAGAGGACGGCCTCCAGCTTGCAGGGGCCGGGGGCGGGCTCGAAGCGCATGGGCAGTCCCCCCAGGAAGCGGTTGACGGCCTGCTCGTGCTTCATGCCCAGCACCGACCGGGCCGGGCCGGTCATGCCCAGGTCGGTGACGAAGCCCAGCCCCCCGTCCAGCACCTGGCAGTCGGCGGTGGGCACGTGGGTGTGGGTCCCCCAAAGGGCCTGCACCCTGCCGTCCAAATAGTAGGCCATGGCTCCCTTTTCGCTGGTGGCCTCGGCGTGGAAGTCCACCAGGCACAGATCGGCGTCCAGGTGGCGCAGAAGCCGGTCGGCCACGGTGAAGGGGTTGTCGAAGTTGGAGTCCATCTCGCACCGGCCGATGAGGTTCATCACGGCCACGCGCAGGCCCCGGGACCCCTCGTAGATCCCCAGTCCCCGGCCGGGGACCCGGCTGGTGTAGTTGGCGGGCCGCAGGAGCCAGGGCACGTCGTCCAGCAGGTCCTTGATCTGTATGCGGTTCCAGGTGTGGTTGCCCAGGGTGACCACGTCGGCCCCGGCGTCGTAGATGGCTCTGGCCTGCCGGGGCAGGATGCCCACGCCGGAGGCGTTCTCCCCGTTGACCACCGTGAAGTGAACGCCGTGGAGCTTCTGCACAGAGCGCAGGTGCCGCTCCAAAAAGGCCAGGCCCTGCTCGCCCACCACGTCCCCCACGGCCAAAACGTTCATGATCATGCTTGTTCCTCCAAAGATAAAATCGCCAGCTCGTCGTAACCGGTCTCCCCGTCCCACTCCGCTCCGAAGCGGACCCCGTCCAGCTCCAGAAGCACCACCTCGGCGGTGGTGTTGACGATGCAGCCCTCCATCAGGTGGCCGCCCAGGACGGTCAGGTCCTCCCGGGCCAGGGCGATGTGCAGATGGGTCCGGGCCACCGAGAGGGTCCCCATGAGGGAGACGATCTCCAGCGGCTCGTCCAGCTCCCGCACCGTGACGCCGGAGGCGTCCCGCACCCGGGCCCGGGTGACGCAGCCCACCCCGGAGACCACCGTTCCGGCGGCGATGCGGCGGGTCCGGGCATACTCCTGCAGGGCCTTGAGCAAATCAGTCCCCCGGCGCAGCCGAAACACATGGGTCTTCATACGCTTTCCCTCCGTTCTCAGAGTTTTTATTATATGTCATTTTCCTGCAAAGGGCAAACAAAAAACGCCCCACCGCTTTCGCGGCGGGGCGTTCCAGGCCTCTTCCTTCCCATTCCCCGCTCCGGCGGGCCGGCTTTTACCGTACCGCTCCCAGCCGGGCCGGCGGGAATACCACCCACTCCGCCCGGCCCAGCACATACCGGGCGTCCACCGCCCCCAGCGCCGGGTTCCGGCTGTCGTTGGAGACGTTCCGGTTGTCTCCCAGGACAAAGATACAGCCCTCCGGCACGGTGAGGGAGGTGACGGTCTGCCAGTGCCTCTGCGTCATGGGCTCCAGGATATAGTCCTCCTCCAGCGCCCGGCCGTCCACGGACACAGTGCCGGCGGCGTAGTCGATGTCCACCCTCTGGCCGCCCACGGCGACGATGCGCTTGACAATGGACCCCTCCACGTCATCGAACGGCTTGGACAGCACCACCACGTCTCCCTGCCGGGGCGTGTAGCCGATGCTCCGCACCACCATCCAGTCCCAGTCCCGGAGGGTTGGCTCCATGGAGGTGCCGTCCACGGGCGTCAGGCGGCCCAGAAACATAAACGCCAGTACCAGGGCCACCGCCACGGACACCAGGGCCTGGAGCCAAAAATAGAGGCTGACCGCCAGGGGCTCCCGGTCTGTCATGCCTCCTCCCTCTCCGCGTAGCGGTCCTGACGGACCCGCACCCACAGGCTGCCGCAGCCCAGCCCGGCGGCCTCGATGCGCATATTCTCCAGGGCGGCGGGGGCGGGTGCATCCGAGAATTTACGGATGCTGCGGCGGCGAAAAATGGCGCTCATGTGATCGTTCCTTTCTTGAAAAAAAGCGGGACCCCTTCGGGCCCCGCTTCCTTATTTGGCGTACTCGATGACCTTGGTCTCCCGCAGGACATGCACCTTGATCTGGCCGGGATACTCCAGCTCTTCCTCGATCTTCTTGGCGATGTCCCGGGCCAGCAGGACCATCTGGTCCTCGGAGACCTGCTCGGGCTTGACCATGATGCGGACCTCGCGGCCGGCCTGGATGGCGTAGGATTTTTCCACTCCGGGGAAGGAAGAGGTAACCTCCTCCAGCTTTTCCAGGCGCTTGATATAGTTCTCCAGGTTCTCCCGCCGGGCGCCGGGGCGGGCGGCGGAGATGGCGTCGGCCGCCTGTACCAGGCAGGCCACCACCGTCTTGGGCTCCACGTCGTTGTGGTGGGCCTCGATGGCGTGGACGATGGCCTCAGACTCCTTGTACTTCCGGGCCAGTTCCACCCCGATGGCCACATGGGAGCCCTCCACCTCGTGGTCGATGGCCTTGCCCAGATCGTGGAGCAGGCCGGCCCGCTTGGCCTCGGCCACGTTGGCGCCGATCTCGGCGGCCAGCAGGCCCGCCACGTGGGAGACCTCGATGGAATGGTTCAGCACGTTCTGTCCGTAGCTGGTGCGGTACTTCATGCGGCCCAGAAGCTTGACCAGCTCGGGGTGGAGGCCGTGGACGTTGGTCTCGAACACGGCCCGCTCGCCCTCGGCCTTGATGGTGGCGTCCACCTCCCGCTTGGCCTTCTCCACCATCTCCTCAATGCGGGCGGGGTGGATGCGGCCGTCCAGGATGAGCTTTTCCAGGGCGATCCGGGCGATCTCCCGGCGGACGGGGTCAAAGCAGGAGACGGTGATGGCCTCCGGCGTGTCGTCGATAATCAGGTCCACCCCGGTGAGGGTCTCCAGGGTGCGGATGTTGCGGCCTTCGCGGCCGATGATGCGCCCCTTCATCTCGTCGTTGGGCAGGGGCACCACCGACACGGTGGCCTCGGCCACGTGGTCGGCGGCGCAGCGCTGGATGGCCAGAGAGATCATCTCCCGGGCCATGGTGTCGGCCTCTTCCTTGAAGCGGTTTTCGATCTCCTTGATCTTCATGGCCGACTCGTGGGTGACCTCGGTCTCCAGCTGGGAGATCAGGTAGTTCTTGGCCTCCTCGGCGGTGAAGCCGGAGATGCGCTCCAGCACCTCCATCTGGGTCTTTTTGACGGTGGCAACCTCCTCCCGGGCCCCTTCCAGCTCGTTGAGCTTCCGGGCGAGAGTCTCCTCTTTCTTCTCGATGTTGTCGGTCTTGCGGTCCAGGGTCTCTTCTTTCTGCTGGAGCCGCCGTTCCTGCTTCTGCAGGTCGCTGCGGCGCTCCTTGACTTCCTTCTCATACTCGTTACGGGCCTTCAGGATCTCTTCCTTCGCCTCCACCAACGCCTCCCGCTTTTTGCTCTCGGCGCTCTTGATGGACTCGTTGATGATGCGCTTGGCCTCTTCCTCCGCGCTGGAGATCTCCTTCTCGGAAATATTCTTGCGGATTTGGATGCCGGCAAAGATGCCTGTGACCAGCCCGATTATGATGCCAATCAGGGCGTATAACCACGGCATAAGTTAGAGACACACCTCCTGTTTCAATTTTGTTGGATCAGAATGGAGTTGCATAAAATGAGTCGTGTAGGAAAATCCCACACGATTTGTGAAAAACCTCCCCCGGAGTTCTTCAGTTTTAGCCATTTATATTGTAAAACGATGATGCTTTTCTGTCAAGAACTTTCGCACCCTAAAGAAGCATGGAATCTCCCATCCGATCCAGTGCGGGCGCGCCCGCCGGCCGCGGCTGGGGAGCCACTGATGAAAAGCGCCGCGGACGCAGGGAAGCAGCGCTTCCCTAGCGCGTCTCCGGCAGAGAGTCGTCCTCCCGAATCCAGTCCTCCACGTGTACGACGGCATACTCGGCGGGGGTGCGCCGGATGACCACCCGGCGGATGCCGGCGTTGATAATCAGCCTGCGGCACATGGAGCAGGAGGTGGCGTCTCCCAGCAGCTCGCCGGTCTTGGTGTCCCGCCCGGCCAGATAGAGGGTCCCCCCCAGAATCTCGCTGCGGGCGGCAGAGATGATGGCATTGGCCTCCGCGTGGACAGAGCGGCACAGCTCATAGCGCTGGCCCGAGGGCACCTGGAGGGCCTCCCGGGTGCAGTAGCCCAGATCCGTGCAGTTCCGCCTTCCTCTGGGCGCGCCGTTGTACCCGGTGGCCACGATCTCGTCGTTTTTGACGATGATGGCGCCGTAGCACCGGCGCAGGCAGGTGGCCCGCTTGAGCACGGTCTCAGCGATGTCCAAATAATAGTTTTCTTTGTCAATACGGGCCATAGGGCGCCTCCTCAAGTCGTTTTTACCAGTATAACGGCTTTCCCCCGTCAATGCAAGGGGCACAATTCACACATTGTTTACGTTTGCTTTCTTGACGGCTTTCCCGTCAGGCGCTATCATTACTTGTAGCGGGTGCGGCGCATCCAACTACGGCGGAAGGGAGATACGGGCGCCTATGAACTTCATACAACGTCTCATGTACGGCCGGTATGGCGTGGACCAGCTCTCCGTTTTCCTCTTCGCCCTCTACCTGGTTTTCTATTTATTGTCTGCGGTCTTCCACAACTCCTTCTTCTCCCTGCTGTCGATGGCGCCCATCCTGTGGGCCGTCTTTCGGATGTTCTCCCGAAACGTGGTCCGGCGGCGGGAGGAGAACGCCCGCTTTATGACGGTGGCCGGACCGGCCATCCGCTGGGTGAAGCTCCGGCGCACCATCCACCGGGACAAGGATCACCGCTATTTCAAGTGCCCCAACTGCGGGCAGCAGCTTCGGGCCCCCAGGGGGAAGGGCAAGATCACGGTGAACTGCCGCAACTGCGGCGTCAGCTTCGAGGAAAAGACCTGATGGATCTCAGACAGGCGCACGGCCCGGCCGCGCGCCTGTTTTTCTGTCCCGAAACAGGAAAAACGCGGGTCTGCTGCGCAGACCCGCGTTTTTGTCGTGCAGGGAATTGGAAAGAGAGAAATGAGAGGAGATGTTTGTGATCGCTGTTCTTCATCCGGCCTGTCATTATCCTACTGCAGCGGCCTGGGGAAAGGATGAATGAGCTGTGAACGAATCATAAATAAAATCTGAATAATTCCGCCGATTCCCGAAAACCGTGCAGCGAGGCCCCTATTTCCCCACGCAGAACCGGGCGAAGATGCGCTCCACCACGTCCTCCCGGACGCTGCGGCCGGTGAGCTCTCCCAGAGACGCCATGGCACCCTCCACATCCGTGAGGACGGCGTCGGGGGTGATGCCCAGGGCCAGGCCCTCCGCCGCGGCGCGCACACTCTCCAGGGCCCTGCGGGCGGCCTCGGCCTGCCGGGCGTTGGTGAGCACAGCTCCCGCCTCCCCCGCCGGGGCCTGGGGGAAAAGTCCCCCGATGACGGCGGCCAGCTCATCCAGGCCCTCTCCGGTGACCGCGCTGACTTCCACCACGGGGAGCGCGGCCTCCTCCGCCGGGGGGAAGCCCCAGCCGTCTCCCTTTCGATCGGCCTTACTCAGCACCACCACCACCCGGCCGGTCCACTCCATGGTCTCCCGCAGCAGCTCCCGGGCAGCCGGCCAGTCCGCTCCGCCCTCCTGGGTGGTGTCGATGAGCACTAGGGCCAGCTCCGCCCCGGCCAGGGCGGCCCGGCTGCGCTCCACCCCCAGCCGCTCCACCGGGTCGTCGGTCTCCCGCAGCCCGGCGGTGTCAATGAGGCGCAGCAGCACGTCACCCAGCCGGACGGTCTCCTCCACGGTATCCCGGGTCGTGCCGGGGATGGGGGTGACGATGGCCCGCTCATACCCCAGCAGGGCGTTGAGCAGGGAGGACTTGCCCGCGTTGGGGGCCCCCACGATGGCGCAGGGCACCCCCTGCACCAAATATTTACCCCGGTCGTAGGTCTCCAGCAGGGCGGACAGCCCGTTCGCCGCCGCCGCCAGCGCGGCGCCGAGCTCCGAAGCCCGGAAGGGGTCGATGTCCTCGTCCGGGTAGTCCAGCACGGCGTGGAAATGGGCCATCAGGTCCACCAGGCCGTCATAGACCGCCTCCACCCGGCGGGAGAGGGCGCCCCCCAACTGTCCCGCCGCCGTCCGGACGGCGGCGTCGGTCCGGGCCTCCAGCAAATCTCCCACCGCCTCGGCCTGGGGCAGGTCCAGCCTGCCGTTGAGGAAGGCCCGGCGGGTGAACTCCCCCGGCCCGGCCGGGCGGGCCCCGGCGGCGCAGAGGGCCTCCAGCCCCAGGGTGAGCACCATGGGAGAGCCGTGGCACTGGAGCTCGGCGGTGTCCTCCCCGGTATAGCTGTTGGGCCCCCGGGAGACGGTGGCCAGCACCTGGTCAATGGGGCGGCCCTGCCGGTCCAGCAGCGTGCCGTAGACCAGCTTGCGGTCAGGCGCAGCGGCCATGGTTCCGCCCCGGACGGCGCGGAACACCCGGTCCACCGCCTCCAGGGCCCCCGGCCCAGACAGGCGCAGGATGCCGATGGCGGCGGGCACCGGGGCGGTGGAGATGGCGGCGATGAGATCAGACATAAAGCTCCCTCCGGACCCTTGTTTGATTCGCAGAAAAATTTGTGTAAGTTGCGCGTCAATTTCCTCTTGACATCCTCTTATGTCAACCATTTTTGCATATAAGCCGCGTTAGAGTTGACATAACATCCTGTGGAAAACCCTGTGGATAATGTGGAAAACCCTTGTGGAACCTGGATTCTTTACAGATCCGTTACATTATGCCAATGGATATGGCAATGAATAACGGCTGTAAAAAGGAAACCGCGCCGCCCGGTCCCGGGCGGCGCGTGACCGTTTGGCATCTCAGCACTGCTCCCTCAGCCGGTCTGCGATCACCCGCGCCACCTTCACTCCGGACGCCCCCGCCTGGGCCAGACCACGGGTGATGCCGGCGCCGTCGCCCACGGCGAACATGCCCGGCAGCTCGGTCTCCAGCTCGGAGCTCAGGGACAGCCGGGAGGAGTAGAACTTGACCTCCGCGCCGTAGAGCAGGGTGTCGTAGTTGGCGGTGCCGGGGGCCAGCTTGTCCAACTGGTAGATCATCTCGATGATGTCGTCCAGCTGCCGCTTGGGCAGAGCCAGAGACAGATCGCCGGGCACGGCGGCGGTAAGGGTGGGCCGGGTAAAGGATTTGCTCATGCGGTGGTCGTTGGTCCGCACCCCCTTCACCAGGTCCCCGAAGCGCTGGACCAGCACGCCGCCGGCCAGCATGTTGGACAGGGAGGCGATGTGCTTGCCATAGCGGTAGGGCTCGTTAAAGGGCTCGGTAAACCGGTTGGACACCAGCAGGGCGAAGTTGGTGTTCTCGCTCTGGAGGGCCGGGTCGGCGTAGGAGTGGCCGTTGACGGTGTTGATGCCCTCCACGTTCTCCGCCACCACATGGCCGTAGGGATTCATGCAGAAGGTGCGCACCTGGTCCCCGTACTGCTTGGTGCGGTAGACCAGCTTGGACTCGTACACCACGCCGGTGATGTGCTCGAAAACCCGGGCGGGCAGCTCCACCCGCACGCCGATGTCCACCTGGTTGTTGATGAGGGCGATGCCCAGGTCCTTGCACTGGTTGGCGAACCACTCGGCGCCGGAGCGGCCGGGCGCGGCAATGAGCCAGCCGCAGGACACCTCTGCCCCGCCCTCCAGCTCCAGGCGGTAGCCCTGGTCCGCCCGCCGGATGCCCCGCACGGCGGTGTTGAACCGGAACTCCACCCGCTGCCGCAGGTCCTCGTAGATGTTCTGGAGGATGACCAGATTCTTTTCCGTCCCCAGATGCTTGACCTTGGCCTGGAGCAGGTGCAGGTCGAACTCCAGGGCCCGTTTCTCCAAAGCCCGGGCCTCGGGGGTATCGGTGGAGTACATCTCCTCCGTGGCCCCGTGGCCCACGTTGATGGAGTCCACATATTCGATGAGATCCATGACCTCCTTGGCGGGCATAAAATCGGTCAGCCAGCCGCCGAAGGCGGTGGTGAAATTGAACTTCCCGTCGGAGAAGGCCCCGGCGCCGCCGAAGCCGCACATGGTGTCGCACACCTTGCACTGGACGCAGTCCTTCACCCTGCCCGCCACGATGGGACAGCTCCGGCGGTAGATGTCGCGGCCCTGCTCCAGCAGCACCACCTTCAGCTCGGGGCGCAGCCGCGCCAGCTCATAGCCCGCGTAGATCCCGGCCTCGCCGCAGCCGATGATGGCCACGTCATAACGTTCGTTCATCTCTTTCCATACTCCTTTGCAGCAGGTGTGGGGGCATACTTTATCAATTATAGTATAACACATTCTGTCAATACAATCACACGCATCCTCGCACAGCGGCGCGGCGGCCCTATGGACCGCCGCGCCGCTTTCCCTATTCCTTGGCCTCATCGATGTAACTATATAAGGTATACTTGGAGATACCGAAAAACCTGCACACCTTGTCGCCCGACTTGGTGATGAGAAAGGCCCCCGTCTCGTTGAGGAACTGGATGGCCTTGACCTTGTCCTCCTTGGTCATCAGAGCCACCGGCTTGCCCACGATCTTGACGCTCTGCTCGATGAGTTCGTCCAGCAGGTCCCCCACGTTGCGGGAAATGCGCTCCGGCTCCCGCTGGTCCTGGTCGGTGGTGGTGAACTGCTTCAGGTTCTCCTCCATGGCCAGCATGAGGGTGATGTCGTAGTTGATGGCGAAAATGCCAATGGCCTCGCCGTCGTCGTCCCGGATATAAATGGTGCTGGACTTGAGAATCTTGCCGTCCTTGGTGCGGGTCAGGTAGCTCAGGTGGTCGGTCAGGTTCTCCCTGCCGCTGCGCAGGGCCTCCAGCACCACATGCGAGGGACCGTCCCCCACCTTCCGGCCGGTGACATGGCCGTTTTCAATGGCGACGATGGAGCGGTTGGGGTCGTTGGAGTCCAGGTCGTGGACCACCACCTCGCAGTTGGGCCCGAACTGCCTGGAGATCCCCTTGGCCAACTGGAACAGAAACTGCAGCGTCGATGCACACAGCATGGGGCTTTTCCTCCCTTTCTTCCTTTTTCTTTTTAGCATATCACAAATCGGCAGAATTTCAATAAAAATTGTGTGGCCTAAAAATTTTTTAGATTAACTAAAAGCGGGTTGTGTTTCTCTGAGACCTGTGGTAAAATAAAAATAACAAGCGGACGATCTCTGTGGATCTCCGCCAAAACTGCATCGGAATCATGGCTGCAACGGAGTGCTTTGCGCACGGGCTGAAGGAAGAGCTTCAGTCCGCGCGCATTTTTTATATCCGGCTGTTCCAGAAGACCCATTCGGCAGACTGATTCAAAAGGAGGACGACGCTATGCTGCTGATCGGCAACGGCAAACTGTTCACCCGGGACGAGGAGCGCCCCTACCTGCCCGACGGGGCGGTGGTCATCGACGGCGACACCATCCAAGAGGTGGGGTCCCTGGCCGACCTGAAGGCCAAGTACCCGGCTGCGGAATTCGTGGACGCCCGGGGACAGATTATCCTGCCGGGCCTCATCAACGCCCACACCCATATCTACAGCGGCCTGGCACGGGGCCTGGCCATCGCGGGGAACGACCCCACCAACTTCCTGGAGGTGCTGGAGGGCACCTGGTGGAACATCGACCGCCATCTGACCCTGGACGGCACCCGGGCCTGCGCCTACGCCACGGTGCTGGACTGCATCCGGGACGGCGTCACCACCATCTTTGACCACCACGCCTCCTTCCGGGAGATCCCTGGTTCCCTGTTCGCCATCCAGGACGTGTGTCAGGAGGTGGGCATCCGGGCCAGCCTGTGTTACGAGGTCAGTGAGCGGGACGGCATGGAGAAGTGCGGCGAGGCCATCCGGGAGAACGCCGACTTCGCCAAATGGTGCAAAGAGCGGGACGACGACATGATCCGCGCCATGTTCGGCGGCCACGCCCTGTTCACCCTCTCCGACCGGACCTTTGAGAAGATGGTGGCGGCCAACGACGGCATGACCGGCTTCCACATCCATGTGGCCGAGGGCATGAACGACGTGTACGACTCCCTGCGCAAGTATGGCTGCCGCCCGGTGAACCGGCTGCTTTACAACGGCATTTTGGGGGAAAAGACCCTGCTAGGCCACTGCATCCACCTCTCCCCCGCCGAGCTGGACATCCTGCAGGAGACGGGGACCATGGTGGTCAACAACCCGGAGTCCAACATGGGCAACGCGGTGGGCTGCTCCCCGGTGCTCCAGATGCTCCAAAAGGGCATTTTGGTGGGCATGGGCACCGACGCCTACACCCACGACATGCTGGAGAGCCTGAAGGTCTTCCTCCTCATCCAGCGGCACAACGCCTGCCTGCCCAACGTGGGCTGGTGCGAAGCCATGGAGATGCTCTTCCAAAACAACGCCAAGATTGCCGCCCGCTTCTTCCAAAAGCCCCTGGGCGTGCTGAAGCCCGGGGCCGCCGCCGACGTGATCGTCATGGACTACAAGCCCTTCACCCCCTTTTCGGAGGAGAACCTGGACGGTCACATGCTCTTCGGCATGATGGGCAAAAACTGCCGCACCACCGTCATCAACGGCAAGGTGGTCTACCGGGACCGGGAATTCGTGAACCTGGACGAGGAGGCCGTCAACGCCTGGACCCTGGAGCAAAGCAAGAAGCTCTGGGGCGAGCTGAACCACCGCGCCTACTGAGTTTTTCCATCTTTTCAATAAAAGGAGGAACATCATATGAGCGACATCATGCGTCCCATCCCCTTCGGTCCGCTCATGGACTGGATTCTGACCGAATACCGCGCCCACGGCAGCATCTTCGGCGTGACCAAGCTGGTCCGCCACATCAACGGCCAGGCCCTGCCCATCTTTGCTGAGAAGATCGAATCCCCCTACGGCCCCGCCGCCGGCCCCCACACCCAGCTGGCCCAGAACCTGGTGGCGGCCTACGCCGCCGGAAGCCGCTTTTTTGAACTCAAGACGGTCCAGATCATGGACGGCGAGGCGCTGAGCAAGTGCGTGGCCAAGCCCTGCATCACGGCGGAGGACGAGTGCTACAACTGCGAGTGGTCCACCGAGCTCACCGTGCCCCAGGCCTACGACGAGTACGTCAAGGCGTGGTTCGCCTGCAAGCTGCTGGCCAGGGAGCTGGATCTGGGCGACCCGGACGGTTTTGTGTTCAATATGTCGGTGGGGTACGACCTGGCCGGCATTCAGAGCGAAAAGATCGACGCCTACATCGAGGGCATGAAGGACGCCTCCGCCTCTCCGGTTTGGAATGCCTGTATGGACTGGGCCCTGGCCAATCTGGACCGGTTCCGGAAGGTGGACGCGGCCTATGTAAAGGCCGTCTCCCCCAAGGTGTCCGCCTCCATCACCGAGTCCACCCTCCACGGCTGCCCCCCCGACGAGATCGAGCGCATCGCCACCTACCTCATCACCAAGAAGGGGCTCAACACCTACGTCAAGTGCAACCCCACCCTGCTGGGCTACGAATTTGCCCGCAGGACCCTGGACGACCTGGGCTTCGACTACGTGGTCTTTGACGGCCACCACTTTGCGGAGGATCTCCAGTGGGCCGACGCGGTGCCCATGTTCCGCCGCCTCACCGCCCTCACCCGGGCGCAGGGCCTGGAGTTCGGCGTCAAGCTGACCAACACCTTCCCGGTGGACGTGGCGGCGGGAGAGCTGCCCAGCCAGGAGATGTATATGTCCGGCCGGCCCCTGTACCCCCTCACCCTCTCCCTGGCTCAGCGCATCGCCGCGGAGTTTGACGGCGGGCTGCGCATCTCCTACTCCGGCGGGGCCGATGCTGCCAACATCCGGGGCCTGTTCGACGCGGGCATCTGGCCCATCACCATGGCCACCACCATCCTCAAGCCCGGCGGCTACCAGCGCCTGAGCCAGATCGGCGGGGAGCTGATGGACTGCGGCAGTTCCCCCTTCTCCGGCGTGGATGCCGCCAAGGTGGCCGCCCTGGCGGAGGCGGCCCGCACCGGGCCCTCCTGCCGCAAGCCCATCAAGCCCCTGCCCGACCGGAAGAACGGCCGGAAGGTACCCCTCATCGACTGCTTCGAAGCCCCCTGCCGGGGCGGCTGCCCCATTGAGCAGGATATCCCTGCCTATCTGATGGCCGCCGGGGCGGGCAACCACGAACGGGCCCTGGAGATCATCCTCCAGCGCAACGCCCTGCCCTTCATCACCGGCACCATCTGCCCCCACCACTGCGCGGACAAGTGCATGCGCAATTACTACGAGGAGTCGGTCCGCATCCGGGACGTGAAGCTCCAGGCCGCCCGGGGCGGCTATGACGCCCTGCTGCCCAGGCTGCGCCCCAAGGCCCCGGTCCCCGGCAAGCGGGTGGCCGTGGTGGGCGGCGGACCCGCCGGCCTGGCCGCCGCCTTCTTCCTGGCCCGGGAGGGAATCGACGTCACCGTCTTTGAGCGCAGGCAGGCCCTGGGCGGCATCGTCCGCCACGTCATCCCCGCCTTCCGCATCCCGGACGAGGCCATCGACAGGGACGTGGCCCTGTGCCGGGCCATGGGGGCCAAATTTGTGCTGGGTGTGGACGTACAGTCCGCCGGCGAGCTGAAGGCCCAGGGCTTCACCCACGTCATCTTCGCCACCGGAGCCTGGAAGCCGGGCTCTGCCGGGCTGGATTACGGCGAGGCGCGCAGCGTCCTGGCGTTCCTGGAGCAGGCCAAGTCCGACCCGGCCTCCCTGGACCTGGGGACCGACGTAGCGGTCATCGGCGGCGGCAACACCGCCATGGACGCCGCCCGGGCCGCCAGGCGCATCCCCGGCGTGGAGCATGTCCGGCTGGTCTACCGCCGTACCCGGCGCTACATGCCCGCCGACGAGGAGGAGCTGGCCCTGGCCCTGGCCGACGGGGTGGAGTTCCTGGAGCTGCTCTCCCCCGTGGGGGTGAAGGACGGGGTTCTGACCTGCCGGGTGATGGAACTGGGGGCCCCCGACGCGTCGGGCCGCCGCTCGCCGGTGGCCACCGGCAAGACCCGGACCGTCCCCGCCTCCGCCGTCATCGCCGCCGTGGGCGAGCAGGTGGACGGCGCGTTCCTGGCCGCCAACGGCGTCGCTCTGGACCAAAAGGGCCGCCCGGTGGTGGATGAGACCATGCAGACCAGCGTCCCCGGCGTCTTTGCCGTGGGCGATACCAGACGGGGCCCGGCCACGGTGGTGGAGGCCATCGCCGACGCCGCCCGGGCCGCCGGCGCCATCGTCTCCCTGGACCGCGGCAAGTACGCCGGGGCCAACATCGGCTCCGACTATCAGGCGCCCCTGGCCAAGCGGGGAGAGCTGTGCGCCGACTGCGGCGACAGCCGCTGTCTGGGCTGCGCCACGGTGTGTGAGACCTGCGCCGAGGTCTGTCCCAACCGGGCCAACGTGGCGGTGGCGGTGCCGGGCAAGCGGCAGCGGCAGATCGTCCACGTGGACGGCATGTGCAACGAGTGCGGCAACTGTGCCACCTTCTGCCCCTATGACTCCCGCCCCTACCGGGATAAATTCACCCTGTTCTGGAGCCGGGAGGACTTCGACCACAGCGAAAACGAGGGCTTCCTCCCCTGCGGGGACGGCAGCGGGATCTGTCTGGTGCGCCTGGACGGCCGGGTGGCCGAGTACGATGCCGCCGACCCGGCCTGCGGCCTGCCCGCGGACGTGCGGGCCCTGATCCAGGCGGTGCGGGCTGACTACGGCTACCTGGTGCGGTAAAGCCCCACAAGGAGGGCGGCAGCGATGTCCGCAGGGGAAGGGCTCCGGCATTACCGGATAGTTCTGGCGGGGGCCCTGACCTGTGCCGCCCGGCGATCCCCCCTGACCACGCCAATCCCAACTTCGTCCCATGGGAAAGGGGCCTCTCCCAGGTTTGGGAGAGGCCCCTTTCTCACGCCTTCTTTTTGCGGTAGGGGGTGTCCTCCAGGGGAAGGGCGGTGCGGAAATTCCCATCGTAATGGTAATAGGCAAGCTGTACCGCCGGCGGGGTGGGGATGGAGCAGATCTCTCCGATGCCTTTGGCGCCGCAGGCCAGCGGGTCGTGGTTCTTCTCCACGATGACCGCCTGCACCGGCGGAGTCTGGTTGGCCCGGAACAAGCCCAGGGAGGCGTACACCGCCTTCGGGCGGCCGTTCTCCAGGGGGAAATCTTCGGTGAGGGAGTAGCCCAGGCTCATGACCACGCCCCCCTCAATCTGGCCCTCCACGCTGACCGGATTGACCGCCCGGCCCACGTCGTGGGCGGCGATCACCCGCGCCACCTTCCCCTCCGCATCCAGCTCCACCAGATGGGTGGCGTAGCCATAGGCGATGTGGCTGACGGGGTGCTCCTTGGGGGAGCCCAGCTTGTCGGTGATGCCGGTATATTCGGCGTGGAAGTCCACCCCCTCCACGTCGGCCAGGGTGCGCCCTCCGGTCAGAGCGGCGCTCAGCTCCACAGCGGCGCGGCGGGTGGCCTCGCCGGTAAACAGGGTCTGCCGGGAGGCGGTGGTGTTACCCGAGTTGGGGGCGATGGAGGTATCGGGGGCGTCCCACACCACCCGTTCCGGGGGCAGTCCGGTGGTTTCGCAGACAATCTGGCAGGTGATGGTGCCCATGCCCTGGCCGATGCAGGCGGCGGAGGTGCGGATATGGACCGCGCCCTTCTCCACGTGGAGGGTGCAGCGGCCGGTGTCGGGGATGCCCACGCCCAGGCCGGAATTCTTCATGGCGCAAGCGATGCCCGCCTTGGGATTGGCCTCGTAGTAGGGCCGCACGGCGTCCAGGGTCTCCACCAGGGCGGTGCCCGCGTCGGCAATCTGTCCGTTGGGAAGGGTCTGGCCGGGCCGGATGGCGTTGCGGTAGCGGATCTCGAAGGGGGAGATGCCCACCTGCTCGGCCAGCAGGTTCAGGTTGCACTCGGAGGCAAAGACGCTCTGGGTAACGCCGAAGCCCCGGAAGGCCCCGCAGGGGGGATTGTTGGTGTAGTAGGCCCTTCCGTCGATGTCGATGTCCTGATAGTTGTAGGGCCCGGCGGCGTGGGTGCAGGCCCGCTGGAGCACCGGCCCACCCAGGGAGGCGAAGGCCCCGGTATCGGTGAGCAGAACGGCCTTCATGGCGGTGAGGATGCCGTTTTCGTCGCAGCCGGTGGTGATCTCCATCTCAAAGCCGTGGCGCTTGGGATGGCAGAGCATGGACTCCTTGCGGCTCCAGCGGACCTTGACCGGCCGCTGGGTCAGCAGGGCCAGGATGGCGGCGTGGTGCTGGACGGACATATCCTCCTTGCCGCCGAAGCCGCCGCCCACGGACTTGGCCGCCACCCGCACCAGGTCGGGGTTGAGGCCGGTGGCGTCGGCGCACTCCCGCTTGGTCTGGTAGATGCCCTGGTCGGCGGACCAGACCACCACCCCGCCCTTCTCCGGTGCGGCCACGGCGCACTCCGGCTCCAGGAAGGCATGCTCGGTGGGGGGCGTGTGGTATCTCCGGGTCACCACGTATTTGGACCGCCTCAACTTCTCCTCGGCGTTGCCCCGGACCAGATGCTCGTGGGTGAGCAGGTTGCCGTCGGGCTGGATCTGAGGGGCGCCGGGAGCCATGGCCTCCTGGATGGAGAGCACCGGCTGGAGGACCTCGTATTCGATCTTCACCAGGGCCCGGGCCTGGTTGAGGAGCTCAGGCGTGTCGGCGGCAATGAGGACGATGGGGTCCCCGCAGAAGTGGACCTCCTCCCCCACCGGCACCAGCACCCACTGGTCCCGCTTGAGGTGGCCCACCTTGACCTGGCCGGGCAGCTCGGCGGCGGTGAGCACCGCACGCACCCCGGGCAGGGCTCTGGCCTCGGCCGTATCGATGGACCTGATGATGGCCCTGGGGTACTCCGAACGCACCGCGCCCCCATGGAGCATGCCGGGCAGGTGGATGTCGTCGGTGTACTCGGCCGCGCCCAGGGCCTTGGCCGGGGCATCCACCCGGGGCAGGTTCTCCCCCACCCGGCCGGAGAAGTCCTCGCGGGGGACGGCCTCCCCCTCCCGGAAGATCCGGGCGGCCAGGAGCACGGCGTCCTCGATCTTCTTGTAGCCGGTGCAGCGGCAGATATTGTTGCGCAGGGCAAAGCGGACCTCCTCCCGGGTGGGGTCCGGGCTGGCCTCGATGAGGCCCTTGGCGCTCATGACCATGCCGGGGGTGCAGAAGCCGCACTGGACCGCACCGCAGTGGGTGAAGGCGTAGGCGTACACGTCCTTCTCCCGCTCGGTGAGGCCCTCGCAGGTAACGACGCTCTTTCCCTCCATTTTCGAGGTCTTCTGGACGCAGGCCTTGGCGGCCCTGCCGTCGATGAGGATGGTGCAGGTGCCGCAGGCGCCCTCGGAACAGCCGTTCTTCACCGAGGTGAGCCGCAGCTCCTCCCGCAAAAAGGTGATGAGCCTTTCCTCCTTGTCTGTGGATACCGATTTGCCGTTTACCGTAAAGGTGAACATGGCGGGCCCTCCTTTTGTCTGGACGTAAGCCTCCGTTGTCTCTAGCTTAACACCGAAGATACGCAAAGGCAAGGAAAGAACAGACGTCAAAATGACCAAAAACTAAAAAACTTTTTGGCACGTCGAAAATCTTTTAGTTTGCCTCTTGACTTGCGGCATAGGCGTGCTATGATAGGGCCAGAACAAACCAGAAAAATTTTTAGGTCTCATGATGATTGGCAGGAGACGGCGGCATAAGAGCGCCGGACCGGCAGCCATTTCCCCAACGAACCCCCCAAGTCTGCGGTGGTCGGGCTGGACCGCTTCAGCCGGGTACTGCTGTTCTCCACCGCGGGCAACACCAACCCCATGAAATTCTGCAAAGTGCTCTGGGATGGGGAGTACCCCACCGTATCAATCTGTGGTACAATGAAAAACGATACCATCAATGGAGGGCTTTCAAATGGACTTTGAGAAAATCAAGGCGGCAGCCGCGGGCTACAGCGCCGACATGAACCGTTTCCTCCGCGCCATGATCTCCCATCCCAGCGAGAGCTGCGAGGAGAAGGAGGTCGTGGCCTGCATTCAGGCCGAGATGGAGAAGCTGGGCTACGACAAGGTGGGAGTGGACGGTCTGGGCAACGTCATCGGCTGGATGGGCGGCGGCGAGAAGATCATCGCCATCGACTCCCACATCGACACCGTGGGCGTCGGCAACCGCAGCAACTGGACCGCCGACCCCTACGAGGGCTACGAGGACGACGCGGTGATCTACGGCCGCGGCGGCTCCGACCAGGAGGGCGGCATGGCCTCCGCCGTGTACGGCGCCAAGATCATGAAGGATCTGGGCCTGATCCCCGCCGGCTACCGGATCATGGTGGTGGGCTCCGTGCAGGAGGAGGACTGCGACGGCATGTGCTGGCAGTACATCGTCAACCGGTTCTTCCCCGCCAACCACATCCGCAAGGAGCAGGTGGAGTTCGTCATCTCCACCGAGCCCACCGACGGCGGCATCTACCGCGGCCACCGGGGCCGCATGGAGATCCGGGTGGACGTGAAGGGCGTGTCCTGCCACGGCTCCGCCCCCGAGCGGGGCGACAACGCCATCTACAAGATGGCCGACATCCTTCAGGATGTGCGCGCCCTCAACGAAAATCCCGCCGACGACACCGTGGAGATCAAGGGCCTGGTGAAGATGCTGGACCCCAAGTACAATCCCGAGCACTACGAGGACGCCCGCTTCCTGGGCCGGGGCACCTGCACCACCTCCCAGATCTTCTACACCTCCCCCAGCCGCTGCGCCGTGGCCGACTCCTGCGCCGTCTCCATTGACCGCCGCATGACCGCCGGCGAGACCTGGGACTCCTGCCTCCAGGAAATCCGGGACCTGCCCAGCGTGAAGAAGTACGGCGGGGACGTAGCCGTGTCCATGTATATGTACGACCGGCCCTCCTGGACCGGCGAGGTGTATGAGACCGAATGCTACTTCCCCACCTGGATCAACAAGGCCGGCGCCGCCCACGTCCAGGCCCTGGCCGACGCCCACCACGCTCTGTTCGGCGCGGAGCGCATCGGTCATGCCGACCCCGACCCCGCCCGGGACGCCATGCACCTGCGCGCCGGCCGCCCCCTCACCGACAAGTGGACCTTCTCCACCAACGGCG
This sequence comes from uncultured Eubacteriales bacterium, assembly GCA_902492005.1. Classification (GTDB taxonomy): domain Bacteria; phylum Bacillota; class Clostridia; order Oscillospirales; family Oscillospiraceae; genus Intestinimonas. The sequence goes on along the minus strand of CABUJV010000002.1, from coordinate 53 downwards.
TGGCCATCCAGGGCCGGTACGGCATCCCCTGCGTGGGCTTCGGCCCCGGCGCC
>CABUJV010000001.1 GCA_902492005.1 uncultured Eubacteriales bacterium | reverse complement strand
CCGTCGCACCACGTTCACCGTCTCCAGAATGCAATTCACGGCGCTGGGGTGGGGGGAAAAGACGACGGGATTGCCCGCCTTCATGCAGATCAGGGTCTTATAGATGACGGTGGAGGTGGGATTGGTGGAGGGCACCAGTCCGGCCACCACACCCGCGGGCACGCCGATGTCGATGGTCTTTTTCTCCTGGTCCCGGGCCAGGATGCCGTGGGTCTTCTCGTCCTTGATGGCGTCGTAGAGGGTGAGGGCGGCGAAGCGGTTTTTGAGCTCCTTGTCCGCCTTAATGCCGAAGCCGGTCTCCTCCACCGCCATGTCGGCCAGCCTTCGGGCCTGTTCGGCGGCGGCGGCGGAGACGGCCGCTGTTATTTTGTCTAATTGCTCCTGTGTCATACCTGCCAGGATGCGCTGGGCCTCCCGGGCCTGCTTCAGCAGGTCCCGGACCTCCTGGATGGAGCGCAGATCCTTGTCCAAATGCTCCGTCTCCTTTCTCATACTTCGCGGGGCCGGGCCGCCACCGCTTTGACCGCCTCTGCAAAGGCCTCGCAGGCGGCTTTGCAGGCGCTCTGGGTCCCGGTGAGGAGCCCGCCGCCGAAGTTGGTCTCGCTGGGTGGCTCGAAGAGGGCCGCCAGCTCCACGTCGGCGGCTTTCATGGCCTCGTCCAGACCCGCCACCGCCTCCAGGGGCGGGGCGATGAGGTAGGCCAGGGCCTCCCCCTCCCGCACGCCGGCGGTTTTGGACAGGTAGGTGCCCGTGCGGGACACGGTGTGGGCAAAGTAGACGATGGAGTCGTCCTCATTGACGGAGCGGAAGCCCACGCCGCTGTCCATGAACGCCACCGCCGCCCGCAGGCCGGAGCTGACCTCCGCCGGATTGGGTCCGGCCAGGATGCCGATGACCTCACCGGCCAGCTTGGTATTGGCGTTGGCCGCCCCGGCGTAGAGGCTCCGGCCGTAGACCACCTCCACGGCGGCGGCCTTAGTGGCCTCGTCCAGGGCGCAGTAGGTCACGTCGTCGCTGTCGGCGGTGAGGATGCCGATGGAGCGGTAGCGCTCCGGCAGCTCCAGCTTTTGGGCCAGGGTCTCGGATACGTTGGCAATAGTGTGGGTGGCCAGCACGTTGCACTTCAGCAGGTCTCCCGTCATGCGCCCCGCCCCCTTTCCATCTGCGCCAAAGTCACGCCGGAGGCCTTTTTCTCCAGCATGGTGTGGATGAGCTCGGCAATGTGGGCCCCCGCCTCCACGGCGGTGGTGCCCTGCCGGTGGATGTTGGAAATGACCGTCCGCTGGGACTCGGGCACCCCGATGCGTGCGCCGTAGGTGAGATAGGCGGACATGCTCTCGGCGGTGACCAGGCCCGGCCGCTCACCCACCAGCATGCAGACCACTTGAGCGCCGGTGAGCTCCCCGATATGGTCGGAGGCCCCCACCCGGCAGTATTTGACGAAGAGGGCGGGTCCGGGATCGATGCCGAAGGTCTTCAGGCCCGCCCGCACAGCCTCCAGACAGTCGGCGGCGTTGGCCTCAATGGCGGCGGAGGACAGCCCGTCCCCCACCACCAGAGCCACCTTTGGGTTCTGGCCCAGGGTTTTTCGGATGACGTCCTGGTTGGCCTCGTCGAACCGGCGGCCCTTGTCGGGCCGGGTCAGGTATTCGTCCTTGTCCTTGCACAGGGTCTGGACAAAGACGCAGCGGTTGCGCTGGACGAAGTCCTCGTCCACCAGGGAGAACACCGAGTCCTGGGCGGCGGCGTGGTCAGCCCGCATGCGCAGCATGGTCTCGGTCTTGTACCGGGCTCCGGCCCGGCCGAAGCCCAGCCGGGCGGGGGTCTTGGACTTCAGGTCCAGGAAGGCGGGGCCGTTGTGAGGATGCTCCACCAGATAGAGCTTGCGCAGGTCCACCTCGGTGATGTCGGGGAGGCTCTCCCCGGTCCCGGCGGCCGTGTCCTCCAGGGGCTTGTAATCGGCGGCCTTGACCTGGGGCGTGGGGGCCTGACCCATCAGGTCGGCCACCATGCGCTCCACCAGGGCCCGCAGTTCTGTTTCATTCAACGTGTGAAACCTCCTTTACGCCAGTAAGATCGAGCCGTCTCCCGCCCGCGCGGTGAGGGCTCCGTTCTCCACAAAGCCCATCTGCTCCAGCCACTGCTGGAAGGGCTTGATGGCGGTGAGCCCGAACAGCTCCCGCAGGGCCGCCGTCTCGTGATAGCCGGTGGTCTGGTAGTTGAGCATCACGTCGTCGCCGTGGGGGATGCCCATGAAGTAGTTGCACCCGGCGGTGGTCAGCAGGACGGCCAGGTCCTCGATGTCGGACTGGTCTGCCTTCATGTGGTTGGTGTAGCAGGCGTCGCACCCCATGGGGATGCCGGTGAGCTTGCCCATAAAGTGGTCCTCCAGGCCCGCCCGGATGACCTGCTTGGAGTTGTAAAGGTACTCCGGCCCGATGAAGCCCACCACGGTGTTCACCAGGAAGGGCTGATACCGCTTGGCAAAGCCGTAGCACCGGGCCTCCATGGTCACCTGGTCCCAGTCGTTGTGAGCCTCGGAGGAGAGCTCGGAGCCCTGTCCGGTCTCAAAATACAACACGTTGGGGCCGGTGGCGGTGCCCTCCCGGAGCGCCAGATCCCGGGCCTCGGCGAGGGTCTCGGCGGTGAAGCCGAAGGCCTCGTTGCCCTTCTGGCTCCCGGCGATGGACTGGAAGATGAGGTCGGCGGGGGCCCCCTTGCGGATGCACTCCATCTGGGTGGTGACGTGGGCCAGCACGCAGGTCTGGGTGGGGATGGCCCAGCGGGTCTTGATGTCGTGGAAGCGCTCCAGCACCCGGGTGACGCTCTCCACGCTGTCGTCCACCGGGTTCAGGCCCAGCACCGCGTCCCCGATGCCGAAGGAGAGCCCCTCCAGCAGGGAGGCCATGATGCCGTCGGGATCGTCGGTGGGGTGGTTGGGCTGGAGCCGGGCGGAGAGGGTGCCGGGCTCGCCGATGGTGGTGTTGCAGGTGGCGGTGACCCGGATCTTTCTGGCGGCGTAAATGAGGTCCAGGTTGCTCATCAGCTTGGCCACGGCGGCCACCATCTCGCTGGTGAGGCCCCGGGAGATGCGCCGGATGGCGGCCCCATCGTGCTTTTCGTCCAGAATCCACTCCCGCAGCTCGGACACCGACCAGTTTTTGATCTCTGCGTAAATTTTCTCGTTCACGTCGTCCTGGATGATGCGGGTGACCTCGTCGGTCTCATAGGGGACGGCGGGGGAATTGCGCAGGTCGGCCAGGGTCAGGTTGGCCAGCACCACCTTGGCGGCCACCCGCTCCTCGGCGTTTTCGGCGGCGATGCCCGCCAGCCGGTCGCCCGACTTCTCCTCATTGGCCTTGGCCATGACCTCACGGACCGACTTGAAGTCATAGACATGGCCCAGCAGCTTGGTTTTTAAGATCAATTGTGTCAGCTCCTCCAGTTTTTACTTCGTTTCGAAGGCTAAGGTCTTGACCACCACCGGCAGGACGGTCCCCCCGGCCACGGGGGCGCCGATGTCGATGTAATCTCCGTTGCTCACACCGACGCCGTCCAGGCACAGCAAAGGGCCGGACAGCCGGGGGGCCAGGGCCTGGCCCAGCACCTTGGCCAGGTCGGCCTCCACCGCCACGACAGGGAAAAAGCCTTGGGCCAGAAGGGGTTCCAGCCCTCTTTGGATGTGCTCGGCCAGCTCCTGCACCCGGCGGTAGGGCGGGGAATTCTCCCCGGCGAAGGCCAGAGCCACCTGGGTGAGCCCCCCCTCGTCGGCATACCAGCCCAGCTTGGAGCGGATGGCGGCGGCCAGGTCGCCCCGCTCCTCCTCCGGCTCCACCCGGAGAACCGGCAGGTTTTTCAACGGGAACTCCACCCCGCGGTAGAAGATGGTGGAGCCGGACACCTCCATGGAGTGGGCCCCCGCCCCTACCACCGTGGCCCGGATGGTCTCCGCCCCCTGGATGGGGGCCGCGCCCTTGGCCTGCAGGGCCCTGCGGATGGTTTGCCCCAGCAGGGGCCCCATGTCGCCGTAGGCCAGCTCGTCCGCTGGAGGTGAAAACAGGCAGTCGGCCACGCCGCCGGAAAAGGAGAGGGCCGCGCCCCGAGCCCGCATGGGGGACACCCCGGCGGTGGTGTAGAATTCCAGCAGGGCTCCGGGGGGCTCCAGCCCCGCCGCCTGCATCAGGGCCGCCGTCATCTCCTCCGCCACGGGGGCCAGAAGGGCCGCAGAGGCCTCTGCGCCCCGTACAACTCCGGAAAAACGCCCCTCCAGTTTGGGGGAAAGATAGGTGATTTTTCGCGTTTTCGGCTCGATTTTGATCAATCTTCCGCCGACATCAAGACACGAGGTTGCACACAGCCGTCCACAGTTGTACAGGGCCAGGTTGGAGGTGCCGCCGCCGATGTCATAGTGTAATACCTGGATGTGATTCTCCTTGGAGTATACATCCGCCCCGGCCCCCCGGGCGGCCAGGATGGACTCCAGGTCGGGGCCGGCGGTGGCCACCACGAAGTCTCCGGCGAATTCCGAGAGGGCGGCGAGGACCTCCCGGGCGTTTTCCTTCCGGGCGGTCTCGCCGGTGATGATGACCGCCCCGGTCTGGACCTGGTCCCTCCGGAGCCCCGCCCGGCGGTACTCCTCCGCCACGATGTCCCGGACGCCCCGGGCGTCGATGACCGTGTCGGACAGCAGGGGGGTGAAGTGGATGCCGCTGCGGTAGACGAGCTTCCTGTCCGTGATGGCGATGCGGGGCACCGAAAAGGGGTTGGCCCGGTTCTCCAGCGTCAGGTCGGAGACCACAAGCTGGGTGGTGGAGGTGCCGATGTCGATGCCCACGGATTTCAGCGTCTGCGTCATACCAGCGCCTCCATCATGGCCTCCACGTCGGCCGCGGTGACCGGCCTGGGGTTGCCGGGCAGACACACGTCGGCCAGGGCGGCGGCGGACAGGGCGGGCAGGGCGGCCTTCAGCTGCGCCGGGGGCAGGTCCAGCCGGGCGGGGATGCCCAGGCCGGTGCGCAGGCGGACCAGGGCGGCGGACAGGGCCCGCGGATGGGCGGCCAGGCCGCACCGGCGGGCCAGGCGGGCGTATTTCTCCGACGCCCGGGCGTCGGCGGCGTTAAAGGCGACGACCTGGGGCAGCAGGAGGGCGTTGAGCCGGCCGTGGGCCACGTGGAAGCGGCCCCCCAGGGCGTGGGCCATGGAGTGGCAGACCCCCAGCCCGGCGGCGTTGAAGGCAATCCCCGCCATGCAGGAGGCGTAGAGCATCTCCGCCTTGGCCGCCCGGTCCCCCTGGTAAGCCCGGGGGAGGGCCCGGTAGGCCAGGGCAAAGGCCGCCTCAGCCAGGGCGTCGGTGAAGGGATTGGCCCCCGCGGCGGCGGCGGCCTCGGCGGCGTGGGTGAGCACGTCCATGCCGGTGTCGGCGGTCACCTTGGGGGGCACCCCGTCCAGAAAAGAGGGCTCCAGAATCGCCCCCCGGGGCAGAAGGCCGTCCTCCACCAGCGGGTATTTGACCCCCCGGTCGGTATCGGTGAGGACGGCGAAGGAGGTGACCTCGCTGCCGGTGCCCGCGGTGGTGGGGATGCAGTACAGCGGCAGGTCCCGGCCGCCGGAAAACCAGCACATGGCCTTGGCGCAGTCCATGGGGGAGCCGCCGCCAAAGGCCACCACCGCCTCGGGCCGGAAGGTCCGTACGGCCTTCACCCCCTCCGCCACCAGGCGCAGGGAGGGGTCGGGCTCCACCCGGTCGAACACCGACACCTCGCCGGTGAGCCGGGCCTTCACCCGGTCCAGCAGGCCGGAGGAGGCCAGAAAGGCGTCGGTGACGATGAGCACCCGCTTCCCCGCCAGAGCGGACAGGGCCTCCAGCGGCTCCGAGCCGAAATAGAGCTTGGGTTTGATCCAAAAGGTTTCCATGGCATTCCCCTGCTTCTTCCTTGATGGGCTTAGTATGGCAGGGAAGGGAAAAAATATAGCCGGAGCGGAAAATTTTCCGCTCCGGCTGGTTCCTTAATAGACGATTCCGGCGCTGTCCATCAGACTGCGCATCAGGCGCGCCCCCACCCGGAGGCCGGAACAAAAGCCCACCCGCTGGTGGTCGGCGCCCAGGGCTCCGGCGGCGCTGCGGATGGGTCCGGCGGCCGGCTCCCCCAGGCCGGCCAGGCTGGCCTCCAGGCGGCCATAGGCGCGGTCCAGAAGCTGCTTTTCCGTCTGGCTGCGGGACAGGGCCTCCGGGCCCGGCGTGCCCCCGCTCATCAGATACTCCCCCAGGTACTTCAGCTCTGTGCGTTTCAGCATGTCCTCGTAGTAGCTCATGGCTCTTCCTCCTTATAAAAATTCATGGATTGTTCATAATATACCTGTTGTTTTTGATTTCAAATTTCTTATTTTCTATTTTAAACTTAATAGTTGTTTTTGTCAAGGTAAAATCAACTCTTTAGTGTATTTTTAAGTTGATAGAATTTATTTTTGAAATATAATAGTTGACAAAAGGAGGGACGCCCCATGAGTATGGCCATGAAAGTGCGCATGCTGCTGGCCGCCAGAGGCATCAGCATGACCGAGCTGGGCAAGCGGCTGGAGCCGCCCACCACCGGCCAGAATATCAGTGCCAAACTTCGGCGGGACAACTTTTCGGAAAAAGAGCTGGACGCCATCGCAAGGGCCTGCGACGCCGAATTCGAGGGCTCTTTCATCCTGAACGACTCCAAAAAAGTGATTTAACGCCTCCGGAGCATACGGAGGGGACGCGCGGCGAAAAAACCCCGCGGCCGTTCTTCCGAACGGCCGCGGGGTCCGTCTGTTCTGTTTTTACTGCACGGCGGGGAACTCCAGCGTGACGGCGGTGCCCTGCCCGGGCTCGCTCTCCAGGGTGACGGCGCCGCCGTAGAGCTGGGTGATATGCTTGACAATGGCCAGCCCCAGCCCGGTGCCCCCCGTCTTGCGGGCGCGGCCCTTATCCACCCGGTAGAACCGCTCAAACACCCGCTCCTGGGCCTCCTTCGGGATGCCGATGCCGGTGTCCGCCACGGTGATGAATACCCTGCCGCCGTCCTGGCGGACGCTCACGTCCACCCGGCCGCCGGGCTCGTTGTACTTGATGCCGTTTTCCATCAGGTTGGTCAGCAGCTCCCGCAGGCGGCCGGGCGCCATGGCCACCTGGGTCTCCACCCCGGCCAGGGACACCGTCACCCCCGCCCGCTCGGCCATGGGCTTCAAAAATTCCCGGGACTCCCCCGCCACGGCCAGCACCGCCGCCCGGTCGTCGGGCTGGGGCATGGCCACCGACTCCAGCTCGGACAGCTTGAGCACGTCGTTAATCAGCTCCACCAGCCGGTCCACCTCCACGCCGATCATGGTGATAAACCGCCTCTGGTCCTCCGGGTCCTTCACCATGCCGGAGGAGAGCATATCGGTAAAGCCCTTGATGCTGGTCAGAGGGGTCTTGAGCTCATGCGAGACGTTGGCGGCAAACTCCGAGCGGACGGTCTGGAGCTTCTCCCCCTCCTGGTTGAGCTCCTCCCGCTTGAGCTCCAGAGGCTGCGCCGTGCTGACGGCCAGCTTGCGGGCCAGCAGCAGGGTGAGGACCAGGGCCACCGCCGCCGCCGCCAGAAAGCCCGCCACCCCCTGGAACACCAGGGCGTTCACCGAAGAGATGGGCATGGAGACCCGGCCGATGTTGCCGTCGGTGAAGCGGCGGGCCTCGTAGAGCATGGTGGTATGGGTGGTCTCCGAGGGCCGGATGGCCTCTCCGCTCCCCTTCGCCAGCGCGTCCTGGAACTCCGGCCGGTCGGCATGGCTGGCGGTCACGTCCCCCCAGGTGTCGGACAGCACCGAGCCGTCCGGAGCGATGATGGTCAGGCGCTTATCCGGCGCGGCCACGGCGAACTGGGCCGACCAGGCCGCCGCGTCGGTATAGTAGCTCTGGGCGTCCATCAGGTTCAGCAGCTCCACCAGCGTCTGGCGGGCGGCGGTCAGCTCCCGGTTCCGGTACGCCCACACGCCGAACACGCTGGACAGGGCGATGCCCAGGGCGGCGATCAGAAAAATGTAGGTGGTCAGGCGTTTTTTCATGGCGGCTCCCTCTTACGGCATCTTATAGCCCACGCCGCGAACCGTCTGTATGTACCCCTCGCCCAGCTTCTGGCGCAGGGTCTTGACGTGCATGTCCACGGTGCGGGTCTCACCGGCAAAATCGTAGTCCCAGACGGCGCGCAGGATGTCGTCCCGGGTCAGGACGGTCCCCCGGTTCTCGCACAAGAGCTTCAAAAGCTCAAATTCCTTATACGTCAGCTCCACCGGGACGCCGTCCCGGCGGACCTCCCGGGCGGCGGGGTCGATCGCCAGCCCGTCGTACTTCAGGACGGCCGGCATCTGGGGCCGCCCCGTCCGGCGGAGCACCGCCTTCACCCGGGCCTGGAGCTCCATGAGCCCGAAGGGCTTCACTACGTAATCGTCCGCCCCCTGCTCCAATCCCTTCACCCGGTCCAGCTCGGCGGTGCGGGCGGTGAGCATGATCACGGGGATGTGGCCCATGTCCGGCGACGCCCGCAGGCGGCGCAGGATCTCCAGCCCGTCCATGCCCGGCAGCATGATGTCCAGGATGTAGAGGTCGGGCTGTACGTCGCGGACCGCCTGAAAGTAGTCCTCTCCGGATTCAAAGTCCTCCACTGCGTACCCCATCGAGTGAAAATAATAGCGGAGCATCTCGCGGATGCTCGCGTCATCCTCGATGATCGTAATCAGGTCCGGCACACGGCATCTTCCTTTCCATATGGCCTTGTCCCCCGGGAAAGCCCCGGGGGACACGCAATGCGCTGGGAGCGTACCCTCAGAGCTGGCCCGTCACGCAGAAGATCGCCCACTGGGCGATGTTCACCGCGTGGTCCGCGATGCGCTCCAGGTACTTGGCGATGATGATGAAGTCGATGGACAGGTCTGCCTCGTCCCGGTTGGCCGCCACCTGGTCGATGAGCTCGCCCTTTACCTGCCGGAACAGATCGTCCACCTCGTCGTCCAGGTTGATCACCGCATGGGCCGTCTCCACGTCCCGGCCGGTATAGGCCGAGATGGCCTGGCGCACCATCAGCCCCGCCTTGCACGCCATGACCCCGATGTCCTGGGGCACCCTCACCTCGCCGTGATTGCTCAGCAGCAGGGAGATCTCCGCAATGTTGGCCGCCTGATCCCCGATGCGCTGCAGGTCGGTGACCATCTTCATGGCCGCCGAGATGGCCCGCAGGTCCCGGGCCACCGGCTGCTGCCGCAGCAGCAGGTTCAGGCAGCGGTTCTCGATGTCCCGCTCCATCTGGTCCAGGCAGGCCGTCATATCGATGGCCGCCTTGGCCGCCTGCTCGTCGTCGGCGGACAGACTCTCGGTGACCACATCGATGGCGTCCTGGGCCTGACGGGCCATGGCCGTCAGCTCCTCGTTGAGCTCCAGGAGCTCCGCGTCAAATGTCTTGCGCATGGTGACCCTCCTTTAACCGAACCGGCCGGTGATGTAATCCTCCGTCCGTTTGTCCCGGGGCACGGAGAAGATCTGGGTGGTATCCCCATACTCAATGAGCTCGCCCAGCAGGAAGAAGGCGCACTTGTCCGAGATGCGGGTGGCCTGCTGCATGTTGTGGGTCACTATCACTATTGTATAGGAATTTTTCAAATCTGCAATCAAATCTTCGATCTTTGACGTAGAAATTGGGTCCAGGGCCGAGGTGGCCTCGTCCATCAGCAGGACGTCCGGCTCCACCGCCAAAGCCCGGGCGATGCACACGCGCTGCTGCTGCCCGCCGGACAGGCCCAGCGCCGACTTCTTCAGCCGGTCCTTCACCTCGTCCCAGATGGCCGCCCCCCGCAGCGATCTTTCCACGATCGCGTCCAGCTTGGCCTTGCTCTTGACGCCGTGGGTCCGGGGGCCGTAAGCGATGTTGTCGTAGATGGACATGGGGAAGGGGTTGGGCTTCTGGAACACCATGCCGATCTGACGGCGGACCCAGGTCACGTCCACGTCCGGGGCGTAGATGTCCCTGCCCCGGTACTCCACCCGGCCCCGGATCGCCACGCCGGGCACCAGATCGTTCATCCGGTCCAGGGTCTTCAAAAAGGTGGACTTGCCGCAGCCCGAGGGGCCGATCAGGGCGGTGACCTGCTTTTCCGGGATATCCATGTTCACCGATTTCAGCGCCTGATGCTCTCCGTAAAAGAGGTCCAGGTCCTTGGCGGAGAGGATGGGAGTCTGGTTCATAGCTGCCGCTCCTTCCTACTTTTTGAGCTTTTTGCCCACCAGCTTGGCGCACAGGTTGATGAGCAGCGTGATGACCATCAGGATGGCCCCGATGGCAAAGGCGATGTCAAACTGGGCCCGCTCCTTGGCAAAGACGTACAGGGCCACGGTGAGGGTGGCGCCGGAGCTCTGGGTCAGGCCCTGCCAGGTCTGGGTCAGGCTGCCGGGGACGAGGAATTTATTCAGGGTGGTGGACATGCCGGCGGTGAACATCAGCACCGCCGACTCCCCCACAATGCGCCCCACCGACAGGATGCAGCCGGTGACGATGCCGTCGATGGAGTTGGGCAGCACCACGGTGCGGATCATGTGCCACTTGCCCGAGCCCAGGCCCAGTGAGCCCTCCCGGTAGGACTGGGGCACCGTCTTGAGCGACTCCTGGGTGGTGCGGATAATGGTGGACAGGGTCATGATGACCAGGGTCAGGGAGGCCGCCAACAAGGTCTTGCCCAGGCTCATGAACTGGCTGAAGATCAGCACGCCCACCATGGCGTAGATGATGGAGGGGATGCCCGCCAGGGTCTCGGTGGCGAACTCAATGGCCGAAACCAGCCGGCGGTTGGAGGCGTACTCCGTCAGGTAGACCGCCGCCCCCACGCCCAGCGGCAGCACCGCCAGCATGGTCACCACCACCACGTACACCGTGTTCAAAATGCTGGGCAGGATGCCGGTGGTGTCGTTGAGGATGCTCTCCTGGGTGGAGAGCAGCTCCCAGGTGATGTGGGGCAGGCCCCGGTAAAAGATGTAGCCGATCAGAAACAGCAGCAGGGCGCAGGTCAGCCCCGCGCACAGGTACAGCAGCCCCCGGAGGGTCCGGTCATAGACCCGGCGGCTGAGAGAGAGGGGATGTTGCTCTTTCACGGTATCCCTCCGTTCGGCAGTTTTGGTCCTGACGCCCGCCTTGACTTCGTCCATAGCTTACCCCTCCTTCTCCCGTTTTAAGACCAGATTGAGCAGGATATTGATGAGCAGGATGAACAGGAACAGCACCAGGCCGATGGAAAACAGGGCCTGCCGCTGCAGGCCGGAGGAATAGGACATCTCGCTGGCCACGGCGGTAGTGAGAAACTTGACGCTTTTGAGCAAAGAGGGCATATTGGCCACGTTGCCCGCCACCATCAGGATGGCCATGGCCTCGCCGATGGCCCGGCCGATGCCCAGCACCACCGAGGCGGCGATGCCGCTTTTGGCCGCCGGGACGGAGACCCGGAAATAGGTCTCGATCTCGGTGGCGCCCAGGGCCAGGGATGCCTCCTCATACTCCCTGGGCACCGCCTTGAGGGCGGTCTCGGACACCGAGATGATGGAGGGCAGGATCATCACGGCCAGCACGATGACGGCGGCCAGCAGGCTGTCGCCGGCAGGCAGGCCGAACAGCTTCCGGACGGCGGGCAGCAGCACCACCATGCCCACCAGGCCGTAGACCAGGGAGGGGATGCCCGCCAGCAGGTCCACCGCCGGGCGGACCACCGCCGCCACCTTGGGGGGCGCCACCTTCGCCAAAAATACCGCCGTCATAAAGCCGATGGGCACGCCGATGAGAATGGCCCCGGCCGTGCCGTAGATGGAGGTAAGGATGAAGGGCAGGATGCCGAACTGCGGATCCGTCTGGTTGGTGGAATCCCACGTCCTGCCAAACAGGAAATTCACCAGGCCGATTTCCCGGATGGCGGGCAGCCCGGAGAGGATCAGATAGACCGTGATCAGCAGCACGAAGGCCACCGCGATGAAGCCGCAAATAAAAAAGAGGGTGTGCATGGCCGTCTCCGCGGGGCTCAGGCGACGAGTCAGTTTCAACGGGATCAACCTTTCCATTTCACTCTGGAATCTCTTTGACAGGGCGGAAACCCAAGACACGCACCGGCCGGTGCATGCCTTGAGCCGTCCGTTTTCACCGTGTTTGTTTACTGCGCGGGGGGCACCGCGCCGGCCTTCACGATCAGCTCGGCCACGTCGCTGCTCATGGCGTAGTCCAGGAAGGCCTGGGCCGCGTCGGAGAGCTGGGCGCCTTCCTTGGTGACCATAAGGAAGGGGCGCTGGATGGCGTAGGCGCCGTCCTGGACCGTGGCCTCGGTACACTCCACACCCTCCACATCCACCGCCTTGACGGTGTCGTTCAGAGCGGACAGGGAGGCGTAGCCGATGGCGTTGGGGTTGGAGGCCACGTTGCCGATGACGTCGCCGGTGGAGGAGTACTCGTTGGTGTACTGGCAGGCGTCCGTCACGCCCACGATCTCCTCAAAGGCGCCGCGGGTGCCGGAGCCGGCCTCACGGCCGATGACTGCGATGGGGCCGGCCGCGCCGCCCAGCTCGGACCAGTCGGCGATCTCGCCGGTGTAGATCTTGGCGATCTGCTCCACCGTCAGGTCGGCCACGGTGTTGGCGGGGTTGACCACGATGGCCACGCCGTCCAGGGCCACCACATGGGCCACAGCGCCGTTGGCGGCCTCTTCGTCCTTCAGCTCGCGGGAGGACAGGCCCAGATCGCAGGTGCCGTCGACGGCGGACTGGATGCCGGTGCCGGAGCCGGAGCCGTTGTAGTTGATGGTAACGCCGCTGTTTTCCTGCATAAAGGACTCCGACAGGATCTTGACCACCTTCTCCATGGAGGTGGAGCCGTCGGTGTTCACCACGCCGGACCGCTCAGAGGGGCTGGCGGGAGCGGAGGCGGAACCGCCGGCGTTGCTGCCGGAGCAGCCGGCAAAGAGGCCTGCACACAGGGCCAGGGAGCAGAGCAAGGCAAGACTTTTTTTCATTTTCTTCTCATTCTCCAATCCAGATATGATTTCTCGGAACGATTTACAGTATACAGGGCCTTTGTAAAGTTATCCTTCAGCTCTCCGTAAAGTCTGTGTAAAGCATAGTCTGCCCCCCTTTGTAAAGAAAAACGCCCCTCCGCCGGGCGGAAGGACGCTTTCTATGTTCTTTTTTTATTTTACAAACCCAGCCAGCGCCGCAGGTCGGGCAGGTCCGGGGCGATGTGGACGCTGGGATAGGGGGCGAAGGCGGCCGCCGGCGTGGTGCCGTTGAGGACGGCGCAGAAGTCCGTCCCCGCCGCCTGGGCGGTCTGGGCGTCGATGACCGTGTCGCCGCAGTACAGCGCCTGCCGCGCCGTCAGGCCCAGCCGGGCCAGGCCGGCGGTCAGGCCCTCTGGGTCGGGCTTGGGGCGGCTCACCCGGTCCCCGCCGATGACGAAGGAAACCATCTGGTCCAGGCCGTGCCGGGCAAGGATGCGCTCCAGGGTGTCGGTGTGCTTGGTGCTCACCACCGCCGCAGCCACCCCCGCCGCCCGCAGGGCGGACAGCAGCTCTTCCGCTCCGGGGAACAGGCTCACCTGTCCCCGGGCCTGCAGGTCCCGGGCCACCGCCCGGAAGTGCTGGTAAAAGAGCTCTTGGCGCGCCCGGCTCCCGTCCCCCGTCAACAGGGTATAGGCATCCGTCACCTGCATCCCCACCGTGCGCCGGACGGCCTCCCGGTCGGGCTCCGGCAGGCCCAGCGCGGCGAAGCCTGCGGCAAAGCCGGCAACGATGGCGTCGGTGGCATCCCCCAGGGTATAGTCAAAATCGAACAGGACAGCCTGATAGGCCACTGGTACTCTCTCCTCTCCAGGGAAACGCGGGGCCGCCGCCCGGCGCCCCGCATCCGGGTTCACTCGTACTGCTTTCGTCCGGTGGTGCTGGGGATGCCCAGCTCGTCCCGGTATTTGGCCACCGTGCGCCGGGAGAGCGCACAGCCCTCCTGGGACATCAGCTCGCACAGCTTCTGGTCCGACAGCGGCTTGCGCTTGTCCTCCCCGCCGATCAGCCTTTTCAGCAGTGCCTTGGCAAAGTCGGGGGAGGAGGCGTTCTCCTCCGTGCCCGGCCGGGCCGCCGGCGCGCCCAGGCTGCGGGAGAAGAAGTAGCTCAGGGGGTAGACCCCGCTGGCGCACTGGAGATACTTGTCCCGCACCGTCCGGCTGACGGTGGACTCGTGGACCCCCACCTTCTGGGCGATGTCCGCCAGGCACATAGGCTTCAGATGACCGGGGCCCCGGCGGAAAAACTCCTCCTGGAACTCCAGGATGCACTCGGCGCACCGCAGAAGGGTGGAGCGCCGCTGCTCGATGCTGTGGACCACCCACTTGGCCTGCCGCACCTTGCCCATCAGATAGTCCTTGACCTCGTTGTCCTCGGTGCTCTTGAGCATCCGGCAGTAATAGCCGCTGATGTTCAGGTTGGGGAAAAAGTAGTCGTTGGTGAGCAGCTCGAAGTGGTCGGGGAAGTTGACCACAAAGAGGTCGGGGTTGATGTAGACCAGGTTCTCCCGGGCGGCAAAGCCGCCGCCCGGCCTGGGGTTCAGCGTTCGGATCAGATCGCAGGCCGTCCGCACCTCCTCCTGGCACACCCCAAGGCTCTTTGCGATGAGCCCGTAGCGGCTCTTGCTCAGGGGGTCCAGGAAATCCCGGGCGATCCGGATGGCCAGCCCGCTGTCCTCATGCCGGCGCTGCAGCTGCAGCACCAGGCACTCCGACAAATTCCGGGCCCCCACGCCCGCGGGCTCCAGGGACTGCACCGCCGCCAGGGCTTTCTCCACCAGCTCCACCGGCTTGGCCAGCTCCTCCGCCAGATCCTCCACGCTCTCGTCCAGCCAGCCGTTCTGGTTCAGGCTCTCCACCAAAAAGCGCCCCACCGGGAGCAGCTCCGGCTCCAAATCCATCACCTCCAGCTGGGACAGCACGTAAAGATACAGGTTCTCCTCCCGCTCGTCCACGGTGCCGTAATTGGAAATCGGGTCCTTTTCGTCATCCTCGGTGTCCTGCTGGTGATAGTAGCGGTTCTGCGCGTCGGTGGACTCCAGCCACTCCAGCTTCCGCTGCAGCACCGCCGTGTCGTCCCCCTTGCCGTATTTCTCCTCCACCTCCAGTACCGGATTCTCCTGGACCTGATCCTGGATGTACTCCAGCAGCTCCTGAGAACCCATCTGGAGGATTTCCATGGACTGCATCATCTGGGGCGAAAGGGTCTGTGTCTGCTTCATCGACATGCTCAATTCCATGTCGCTTCCTCCATTCCACAGGTTTCAGACTGTTTTCTATCTTTCTGATTGTACCACAGTCGGAGTCAAAATACAACGAAAACTGGCCAGTCCGGCAGCACTCTGATCGGCAGAACATGCGGTTTGAACCGCAAAATGGCCCGAAAAAGCCCCCGGTCCGGGCGGTCCGGACCGGGGGCAAAGCCCTATTCCTCTTCCAAAAACGCCTTTGCGCCGTAGCGCAGGCAGCGCCGGAGCCGGGCCTCTCCACGCTTGATGGTCCGGGAGACGGTGGACTTGTCCACCCCCAGCTTCTCCCCGATCTCCCGCATGTTGAGGCCCTGGCCGTAGTAGAGCAGCAGGAATTCCCGCTGCCGGGCCGTTACGTCCTCCCGGAGGGCCCGGACCAGGTTCCGCTTCACCCGGTCGAGCTGCGCGCTGTTGTCGGAGGCCATGCTGCGGGCGTAGACCGCCATATCCGCCGCGTAGGCCCGCCCCCGCCTATAACGTGTATCTGGCATTGCGGCGATACCCCCTCTCGTAATACCGCTCGGTCAGCACGGCCAGGTCCCTGGCCTCCCGCCACATGGCGGTGAGCATATGGATGCGCTCCGTCATACGGCAGCGCTCCTCCTCCGGCAAGTCCGGAAAACGGGCCTCCAGCTCCCGAATGCGTCCCTTCAGGACCTGGGCATGAGCCCGGTAATCGCTTGATAATTCCAACAGGGTCATTCTTTTCTCTCTGATGCCTCCCTATGTCTCCGTTCCCAGGCGCACCCGGCGCACAGCGGCCCCGCCGCCGTCGGCACCGCCCGGTCCCAGCGGTAGAGCTCCCCGCCGCACCGGCAGCACCACGCCCTCGGCGCCTCCCGCTGCACATCCCGCAGCGGGTCCGTCCGTATCCTCCCGTTCCTCGTAACTGCCTCCCCAAAAGAAAATCTGCATTTTCGGATTTTTCTGGTTGACAACCAAACTCCTTTCTGGTAAAATAACCGTTGCTGTGGACGAGCTAAGTGCTGGTGTAGCTCAGTTGGTAGAGCAGCTGATTTGTAATCAGCAGGTCGGGGGTTCGAGTCCGTCCACCAGCTCCATCGTCACGGAACGCGAACGAAACATGGAGGAGTTCCCGAGTGGCCAAAGGGGACAGACTGTAAATCTGCTGCTTAACGCTTCGGTGGTTCGAATCCACCCTCCTCCACCAGGTCGGAGTAAGCTGATCGCTTGCTCCGACTTTTTTTGTCTCGTTCACCTCCCTTTCCATCCCACAGTGAAAGCAGGAACCCCACACGTCAGAGCCTTGTTTCGTTCTGGACCGGCCGGCGCCATTGCCTTTGCCGCATCCGCCGCAATGGCCCGGTTCAAGCCCGCAGAGACCGCTGATCCAGCCGCCGTCAATAGAACTTATGTTCTATTTCATGCCCATCATAGCACCTTTCTTCCGCCCGCGTCAATACAACTAAGGAAAATTATCGAACTTTTGTTCTATAAAAAGTCCCAGACATGGGACAGGAGCTCGAAAAAAAGCCGCCGTCCGGAATGGTCCGGGCGGCGGCTTTTTGATTCCATTTTTAGAATTCCGCGTTGCCCACCGTGCGCGGGTGGGGCAGAACGTCGCGGATGTTGCCCACGCCGGTGAGGTACATCACCATGCGCTCGAAGCCCAGGCCGAAGCCCGCATGCCGGCACCCGCCGTAGCGGCGCAGGTCCAGATACCACCAGTAGCCCTGGGGGTCCATACCCAGCTCCCGGATGCGGCGCTCCAGGACGTCCAGCCGCTCCTCGCGCTGGGACCCGCCGATAATCTCACCGATGCCCGGCACCAGGCAGTCGGCGGCGGCCACGGTCCTGCCGTCGTCGTTCAGGCGCATATAGAAGGCCTTGATCTCCTTGGGATAGTCGGTGACGAACACCGGCTTTTGAAAGACCTGCTCGGTGAGGTACCGCTCGTGCTCGGTCTGGAGGTCGCAGCCCCAGTCCACCGGATAGTCGAATTTATGGCCTGACCGCTTCAGCAGCTCAATGGCCTCGGTGTAGCTCACCCGGCCGAAGTCGGAGGAGGCCACGTGCTCCAGCCGCTCCACCAGGCCCTTGTCCACGAAGGAGTTGAAGAAGGCCATCTCGTCGGGGCACTTCTCCATCACGGTGTTGAGGATGAACTTGATCATGGCCTCGGCCACGTCCATGTCCCCCGCCAGGTCACAGAAGGCCATCTCCGGCTCGATCATCCAGAATTCGGCGGCGTGGCGGGTGGTGTTGGACTTTTCGGCCCGGAAGGTGGGGCCGAAGGTATACACGTCCCCGAAGGCCATGGCAAAGTTCTCGGCATTGAGCTGGCCGGACACCGTCAGGTTGGCCGGCTTGCCGAAGAAGTCCTGGCTGTAGTCCACGGCCCCGTCTCCGGTCTTGGGCACGTTGTCCAGATCCAGGGTGGTCACCCGGAACATCTCGCCCGCGCCCTCGCAGTCGGAGGCGGTGATGATGGGGGTGTGGACATAGACGAAGCCCCGGTCCTGGAAGAAGGTGTGGATGGCGTGGGCCGCCACGCTCCGCACCCGGAAGGTGGCCGAAAGCAGGTTGGTCCGGGGCCGCAGATGCTGGATGGTGCGCAGGTACTCCACGCTGTGGCGCTTCTTCTGCAAAGGGTACTCGGGGGCGGAGGGGCCCTCCACCGCAATCGACACGGCCTTCACCTCCAGGGGCTGCTTGGCCCCCGGGGTCAGGACCACCGTGCCGGTCACCGTCAGGGCGGCGCCCACGTTCTGCCCGGCGATCTCCTTATAGTTGGACAGGGCGGCGGCCTCCATCACCACCTGGAGGTTTTTGAAACAGGAGCCGTCGTTAAGCTCGATGAAGCCGAAGGTCTTCATGTCTCGGATGGTGCGGGCCCAGCCGGAGATCTGGACCTCCCGGCCGCCGAAGTGCTCCTGATCGGCAAAAATCTGGGCGATCTTTGTGCGTTCCATGGGTTTACTTCCTCTCTACGTCGTTGTACGGTTCCACAGTCCCCTATATTATAAGGACTCCTGCGGGATTTTACAAGGGTTTGTGAGGAGGAATGGCCCGTAGGCCCGCTTTCTTTGTTTTACCGCCGGGCCGTCACCCAGAACACCCACGGCGCGGCCGCACCGCGGCGGCCAGCAGATTGGCCCCCAGGGCCAGCAGGGCGTAGACCAGCCCCTGCTGCCAGCCATAGGGCACGTGGGGCCAGAGCAGATTGGGCAGGAAGCTCACAAACGCGGTCAGGGGCACCAGGGGACACAGCCCCCGGGCCAGGCCGGAGGCCCAGCCCGTCAGCAGGGCCACGAAGGGGTAGGCCAGCCAGGGCAGGAACAGCGCCCGCAGCAGGGGCACGTCGGGGGCGTCCAGCACCTCCGCCAGTGGGCGCAGCAGCAGGAAGAAGCCGGCCAACAGCAGAGCATAGGGCAGGCTCTCCCGCCCGTTGAGGGGGGACGGCGGCGGCGCGGGCAGGCCCAGGGCGGAGCGCAGGTCGTCCAGCTCGGCCCGCCAGCCCAGCCACCGCACCAGCCACACCGCCAGATAGAGGAAGGTATAGAGACCCAGGATCAGCAGAACGGCCGCCGGGTTGGGTCCGACCAGCTCCAGCAGCCAGCCCAGCAGGAGCACCAGCCCTCCCGTAACGGCAAAGTGGAGCAGGGACCGGGCGGCCAGGGCGGGGCCGTAGCCGTCAAAGGGCAGGGTGGCCAAGCCCACCGCCGCGCCCAGGGCGAAGGTGACGGCGCACTGGGCCGCCAGGGCCAGGGCCTCGGAGCCGAAAAAGGCCGCTGCGCCGTGGGTGACCCACTGCAGATGGCGGTAGTCCGGCCGGCCGCCGGACCAGGTAATGCTGCCGATGCAGACCACCGCCGCCGCCATGAGGGCAAGCCCCACAAGCCCGCCGATGAGGATGCGCTTGATCCACTGTTTTTGGAGGTCCGTCATGCTCTTCTCCCCCTCCCCAGGCCCAGGGCCTGCCTGATCCTGGGCACATACCGCCGGGAGACCCAGCACACCGCCGCGCCCCCCGCCAGCGTCATCTTAATGGTCCCCGCCAGGGACAGGTCCAGGGCGGTCACCTGCTTGAGATTCACGATCTCCGAGTGGGAGATGCGGACGAAGGCCCCGGGGTCCAGCCGCTCCTCCAGCTCGTAGAGCCGCAGCTTCACCAGATACTCCCCCGCCGGGCTCTGGGCGTAGACCTCCTTGTTGGCGGCGTAGCACCGCAGCAGGTCCCCCGGCTCCAGGGGGATCGCCTCCTCCCCCTGCCAACCCGTCAGGCCTCGGGGCTCCAGGCTCCGGACCAGGGCCCGGACCTCCTCGGTGAGGGCGGGGGCCGTGACGGTGACCGTGGGCTCGGCGCACGCCGGGTCGATCTTTATTTCCACCTTCAAGTCTTCGCCCTCCTTTCCCATTCAGTATAGGGCATAAAAGGACCGTCTGTCCACCGAATCGGGACAGACGGTCTTATTTTATGGATATTCGGTCAGGAAATGGCCTCGCTGCCCACGGCGTAGGTCCAGGTCCCGTCGCCGGCCTGGGCCGCGGTGCAGTCCGAGAAGAAGTAGGCCCCCAGCCCGGAGCGCCACTTCTGGGCGCTGAAGGCGGTCAGGGCAGGGGACTCCTCCCCCTCGGCGAGCATGGGCAGACTCCACACCGCATCCTCGTCGGTGTCGATGGAGAAGTGGCAGCCGTCCTCCCAGTGGTAGAGGGCCAGGGAGTCGGCATAGCCCTCCGCCGGCTCCGTCATCCGGGTAAAATACCCCTGCTCCCACAGCTCCTCCAGCGTGCCCTCCACCGGCATCAGACCATGCGCATTGCCGAAGACCCAGGCCACGGCGGCCTTCTCGCTTTCGGACAGGCCGGTGACGGCGCTGAGGTCCACCCCCAGCTCGGTGATGCCCTCATTGAGGCCCGGATCCACCGCCCAGAGGTCCTCCAGCACCCGGAGATAGAGCCCGCAGCGGTCGTCCCGCCCGGCGCTGTTCGCCCCAATGGTCCAGGGGTCGGCAAATTGCGCGGGATAGGTCTCCAGAATCATCCCGCTGTGGCCCACGTCGATGACCATGCCGTCCCGCAGTTCAGAGGCCCCCGAGGAGCCCCCGTCCATGGTCACCGCCTTCACCGCCCGGACGCTGAGGGTATAGACGCACCCGTCCTCCAGGCCGGCCAGCACCAGATCCCCGGTCTCCGCCCCGTCCACGATGCGGCAGGGGGTCAGCACCCAGTCGTTCTCCAGCGTGGCCGCGGTCTCCGGGGACTCTGTCAGCTCCGGCGTGGGAGTGGGAGAAGCCGCCCCCGGGGCGGCGCAACCCGCCAGCAGCGCAAGGCTCAGCAGCAGGGCCGTCAGCATGGTTTTTTTCATAGCGAAAGACCTCCTTTTTAGCCCGTTAGACGCGTGCGCGTGTTTTTTGTTCCCCACGGGCAAAAATACCCTTGACTTTTTGAAAAAACCGGGTAAACTAATTATGTGATTAGTTGTATAAGCATTTGTTTAGGAGTGGTCCCCATGACCCAGCGGGAAGCCCAGATCCTCCAGTGGATTCAGGAAAACCCCCTTATCTCCCAGCAGGAACTGGCCGACCGGGCGGGCATCACCCGCTCGTCGGTGGCCGTCCACATCTCCAATCTGATGAAAAAGGGCTACATCGACGGCAAGGGCTACATCGTCCGCACCGCCCCCTATGTAGTGGTGGTGGGCGGGGTGAACATGGACATCGGCGGCACCCCCCTGGCCCCCCTGGTCCGGCAGGACTCCAACCCCGGCCGGGTGCGCATGAGCCTGGGTGGCGTCGGCCGCAACATTGCCCACAACATGGCCCTGCTGGGGCTGGACGTGCGCATGATCACCGCCCTGGGGGACGACGTGTACGCCCAGAAAATCACCGCCTCCTGCATCGAGCTGGGCATCAACCTGGCCCACAGCCTGCAGATGCCCGGCGCTTCCACCTCCACCTACCTCTTCCTCACCGACGAGAAGGGGGATATGGAGCTGGCCGTGTCCGACATGGAGATCTACGACCACCTGACCCCCCAATTCCTGGCCGGCAAGGAGACGCTTCTGAACCACGCCCGGCTGGTCATCTGCGACGCCAACATCCCCGAGCCCACCCTGGCCTGGATCGGCTCGCACTGCAAGGCCCCCGTGTTCGTGGACCCGGTGTCCACCGCCAAGGCCGTCAAGGTCAAGCCGGTCCTGGGCCGGCTCCACACCCTAAAGCCCAACCGCATCGAGGCTGAGCTGCTCTCCGGCGTGGCCATCACCGACGACGAAAGCCTGGCCCGCTGCGCCGACGCGCTGCTGTCCACCGGGCTTCACCGGGTGTTCATCTCCCTGGGGGGCGACGGAGTGTACGCCGCCGACTGCCGGGGCGGGCGGGTCAAAGTCCCCTGCGGGAGAGCCAAGATGGTCAACACCACCGGCTGCGGCGACGCCTTCATGGCCGCCCTGGCCTGGGGCTGGCTGGAGGGGCTGGGGCTGGAGGAGGCCGCCCGGGCCGGTCTGGCCGCCTCCGCCATCGCCATGGAGGGCAGGGAAACCATCAATCCTGCCATCAGCGCCCAGGCCGTTAAGGCCCGGGCCGGTCTGTAACGCCATATCAACCAACACTTTTTTGGAGGTAACTATTATGTCTCTCAACCAATACCTGGACGTCTCCCCCGAGGTGGCCGCCGCCCTCGCCGCCGGCAAGCCCGTGGTGGCCCTGGAGTCCACCATCATCTCCCACGGCATGCCCTATCCCCAGAACGTGGAGACCGCCCTCCAGGTGGAGTCCATCATCCGGGACAACGGCGCCGTGCCCGCCACCATCGCCATCCTGGGCGGCCGCCTGAAGGCCGGTCTCTCCCACGACGAGATCGAGTACCTGGGCAAGAAGGGCCCGGCCGTCAACAAGGCCAGCCGCCGGGACCTGGCGGTGCTGGCGGCCCAGGGCGAGGACGGCGCCACCACCGTCACCACCACCATGATCATCGCCCACATGGCGGGCATCCGGGTCTTTGCCACCGGCGGCATCGGCGGCGTCCACCGGGGCGCCGAGACCACCATGGACATCTCCGCCGACCTGGAGGAGCTGGCCCAGACCCCCGTCATGGTGGTGTGCGCCGGCGCCAAGTCCATCCTGGACCTGGGGCTGACCCTGGAGTACCTGGAGACCCACGGCGTCCCCGTCATCGGCTACGGTACCAAGGAGCTGCCCGCCTTCTATACCCGCCGGAGCGGCTTCGCCGTGGACTACGAGCTGGACTCCCCCGCCGAGCTGGCCGCCGCCTTCCACGCCAGCCAGGTTATGGGCCTCAAGGGCGGCATGCTGGTCGCCAACCCCATCCCCGAGGAGTTCTCCATGGACCACGAGGTCATCAGCGCCGCCATCGAAAAGGCCGTGGCCATGGCCAAGGAGCAGGGCATCCACGGCAAGGCCACCACCCCCTTCCTGCTGGCAACCATCAAGGACCTCACCGGCGGAGACAGCCTGGATTCCAACATCCAGCTCGTCTTCAACAACGCCCGGCTGGCCGCCCAGACCGCCGCCGAGCTGTGCAGGCTCTAAGCATGGACAAACGGCTCCCTTTATGCTAGAATGAGGCCATCAGGCTGCGGCGAAAGGAGCGACGGCAATGGCGCGCAAGAAAAAAGGCAGGAACCAGGCTCAGGAAGGTCCGTACAACCCCTACTTCGGGAAGGTCAAGGACGATTCCAACATGGCCAAAAAGCCCGTCTGGACCTGGGCCCTGGCCATTCCCGGCCTGGTGCTGGGGATCTTCATCGGCATGGGCACCCACGAGCCGGTCCTGGGGCCCGTCTTCGGCGCTATCATGGGTATCGCCATCGGCTCGCTGATCGACAAGCGCCGGGAGCGCAAAGAGGAACCATAAAGGCAGGGGACAGCTGTCCCCTGCCTTTATGGTTTTGTTTGAGAATATCTCGTATCGTGAAAGGGACTTTTTTATGTGTATCTGGCATCTCTATCTCTCCGGTATCCGCTGCGCCGATCTGCGGTTCACGCCCGGCGGGGTGCTCCACGCGCCCCTGGACCCGGAGACCGCCGCTCTCGCCCCCTTCCAGCCCCTCTCCGCCGGGGCGGCGGCCGGCTATCTGGCCCTGACCCACTTCGACCTGGAGGCCCTGGCCGGGTATATGGCGGAATACGAGCGGCTCTTCCCCGGCCCCCCGGAGGTGGAGACCTCCTGGGGCGCCCGCTACCGCAGCGACGACGGTGTGCGCTGGGCTCAGCGGGAGATCAAATACCCCTGGGACGTCACCGTCTCCGGCGGAAGGCTGGCAGCCTTCACCTGCCCCAGCCGGGAGCGGGTCCACGTGCTGGTCCGGGAGGGCTGCGAGGACGCCACTGTTCTGGCCCGGTGGCGGGCCTACCGCCCCGAGCCCATCCTCCCTGTCCGGCGGGTGGAAAACCTGGCGGTCCCCATGCGGGACGGGGTAGCTTTGTCCACCTCCCTGCTGCTGCCCCGGACGGACCGGCCTGTGCCCGCTGTGCTGGTGCGCACCCCCTACGGCAAGGAGGACGAACTGGACAACTACATGCGCTACGCCTACCGGGGCTACGCCGTGGTGCTCCAGGATGTGCGGGGCCGGAACAAGAGCGGCGGGGCATGGATTCCCAAACATTCTGAGACCGAGGACGGCGACGACACCCTCAACTGGATCGCCGCCCAGGATTGGTGCGACGGCAGCGTGGGCATGGTGGGCGGCTCCTACCTGGGCTACGTCCAGTGGGCAGCCGCCGCATCCCGAAACCCCCACCTGAAGGCCCTCATCAGCGTGGTCTGCGCCGGCAGCGCCTTCCACGACCTGCCTCGGAAGGGGGGCTCCCTGGTGTCCGGGATGCTGGCCTGGGCCTTCTCCGTCTCCCAGCAGCAGTTCGACGGCTCCAAGATGGAGCGGGACGACTGGGAGGAGGTGCTGGACATCCGGCCCCTGGCCGACCTGCCCCGGAAGGCGCTGGGCTATGACATCCCCTTCTTCCAACAGTGGCTGGCCCACCCGGACAACGACGGCTTCTGGCGGGCCGGGGACTGGGCGGAGCGGGGGACCGGCGTGGACGTGCCCGCCCTCATCGTCTCCGGCTGGTTCGACGACAACGGCGCCGGCACCACCGAGGCCCTGGACCTGACGGCAGATTACCCCGACGGGCGGCGTAAGATCATCCTGGGGCCCTGGCCCCACAGCGGCAACGCCCGCTACGACCTCCACGGGCTGGCGCTGGGCAACGGCGCGCTGCGCGACGACATCGACCTCATCTTCCTCCAGTGGTTCGACCACCACCTTCTGGGGGCGGACAACGGCGCTGAGACCATGCCTGCGGTGCACTACTACACCATTGGGCAGGAGAGGTGGAAGACCGCCGGAAACTGGCCGGTGCCGGGGGGACGAACCGTCTTCTTCTATCTGGCCCCCGGCGGCGGACTTTCGCCCGCGCTGCCGGAGGAGCAGGGCTGCGACCGTTACACCTACGACCCGGCCGACCCGGCCGAGCACATCATTGACCTGTCGGAAAACGAGCTGGGGGTGCCCGAGGACTACACCCAGGTGGAGCGGCGGCCCGACGTACTGTCCTACACCACGCCGGCGCTCACCGAGCCGCTGGTGCTCACCGGGGACTTCACCGTGGAGCTCTACGTCTCCTCCGACGCGCCGGACACCGATTTCATCGTCCGCATCACCGACGTGGACGAGCGCGGCCGGTCTATGAGGCTGGCCGGCGGGGTGCTCTCCGCCCGCTACCGGGACGGGTTCGAGGCCCCCAGGCTCATGGAGCCGGGGCAGGTCTGCAGGCTGTCCATCCGCACCTCCAAGCTCTCCGCCGCCTTCCAGCCGGGCCACCGGCTGCGGCTCACCGTCACCTCAGGCGCCAAAAACTTCCTCTTCCCCAACCGCAACACCGGCACGGGTTTTGACGGCACAGAGGTTCGCCCGGCGGAAAACAGCATTCATTTCGGCGGCGTCTGCCCCTCCCGGGTCATTGCCTGGCAGGAGACGCAGCCGTAACGCCAAAGACCGGGCGGACTGGAATGTCCGCCCGGTCTTCTTTATCTACTCAGGACAAACAGGTTGGTGTCGCTGACGAAATTGGCCGCGCTGTAGAGGACCAGCACCTGGTCGATCTCGTTGTCCGCAAGATACGCGCTGAGGGGAGTCTTGTTGTACCGGGGGTCTACCAGGTGGATCTCGGAGAAGTGTGCGGTGAGGAAGGGGACCAGGCTGTCGGTGTAGGAGTCCCGGACGATGAGCAGTTTGGGGGCGCCGGTGTGCTCCGTCCGGATGACCGCCAGGGACTGGTTGCCCCCCAGGAAAAAGGCGTACTGGTCCTTTTCCTCCAGCTTGGACCAGTCGTAGAGGCTCCCCGTCTGGGGCTCCGCCCCGAACCAGGAGGTCACCTCCACCCCGTCCTCCGGCACGTACTGGTCGATGACATCCGGCGTCATCCACCGCACGCCGGAGGAGGAAAAGGTGGTGCCGTTGAAGTCGGTGGAGACCGTGGTCTTTTCATAGGCGCGAAGGGGCACCGGGTCCAGCCCCATGGCCTCCATCAGGGCGGCGTAGCCGTAATAGGCCCCCAGGCTGGTCCAGTGGTGGTCCAGCCGGTAGTAGACGTCTTCCCCGGTATGGGCCAGCAGAGCCCCCTGGACATCCACCCATCGGGCCCGGGAGGCGGCCGCCGCCTCCCGGAGGATGGCGCTCTCGTCGGCGTTGGGAGCCCCCTCCGGCAGCCGGTCCGCCCACACCGAGACCTTACCGGGGATCAGGGCAAAGTACACCGGAATGTCCACATGTTCCACCAATTTATTCACATAATTCAGATTATCCGTCACCCTTCGGGCATCCGGCCGGTCAAACCGGGGGATCAGGGTCTCCTTTTTACAGAGATAGACCCCGTTGTTCTCCCCCTTGCCCGAGAGCTTTTCCGCCGCCGCCTTGGCGGCGATCCAGCCATCCCGGCCCACAAACTGGTCGGTGACATAGCGCTCGAAGTCCGACATGAATTTGCCGCTGAAAAAGTCCCCGGTCCCGGCTGCGCTCCAGCTCAGGGCAAAGTCCCGTCTGTCCAGGGTGGGCCGCTGGGCCAGATAGCGGTTCTCCATGGGGGAAAACTCCCGGTCCGGCGTCAGGGCGTTGGCCACGGCAAAGGCGCCTAGAAAGGCGCAGAACAGCACGGTGATAAAGACAGCGTATTTTTTTGACATGCTTCTCGCCTCCTCAGAACCGGAAATACAGGAAGGGGTTGTAGGTGGCGTCCACCAGATAGGCGGTGGACAGCAGCAGACCCGCCAGCAGCAGCACCGGCAGCGCCGCCTGGACGGCCCGCGCGGGAGCCCTGTGCCACAGGCGGCGGGCCAGGGGGGTGGAGGCCAGGCAGGCCAGGACCAGCACCGGCAGGTAGGAGCGCAGATAGTAGAAGAAGGCCCCATCGGTCAGGCTCCGCCCCGCCAGGCCGAACATCACCGCCAGGTAGGCGCCCAATTGGCCAAAGTCCTCCAGGGCGAAGATGGCCCAGCTCACCGCCACCAAGAGCAAGGTATAGGCGTGCTGGAAACAGGCGGGCCAGCGGTCGATCCGCCGCTTCAGAAACAGCTTTTCCAGCATAAGGAGCACCCCGAAATAGAGGCCCCACAGCAGGAAGTTCCAGCTCGCCCCGTGCCAGATGCCGGTCAGGCCCCACACCACCAGCAGGTTGAAGCACAGCCGGCCCCGGGAGACCCGGTTGCCCCCCAGGGGGATGTAAACGTACTCCCGGAACCAGGTGCCCAGGGAGATGTGCCACCGCCGCCAGAACTCGGTGATGCTTCGGGAGATATAGGGGTAGTCAAAGTTGGGCTTGAACTCGAAGCCCAGCATCCGGCCCAGGCCGATGGCCATGTCGGAGTAGCCGGAGAAGTCAAAGTAGATTTGCAGGGAGAACGCCGCCACCCCCAGCCAGGCCCCCAGGACGGTGAGCCCGGCGGCGGGGACGGCCTTGTAGGCGTCCCACAGCATCCCCAGGTTGTTGGCCAGCAGCACCTTCTTGGCCATACCCACCACAAAGACCTGCACGCCGGAGGCAAACTTCTCCGCCGTGTGGTCCCGGTGGTCCAACTGCGCGTCCAGGTCCTTGTACTGGATGATGGGGCCGGCAATGAGCTGGGGAAAAAGCGTAACGAAGGTGCCGAAGCTGATCACGCTGCGCTGCACTGGCGCGTCCCCCCGGTATACGTCGATGGTATAGCTCATGGTCTGGAAGGTGTAGAAGGAGATGCCGATGGGCAGGCTCAGACCCAGCCGGGGCATAAAGTCCAGCCCCACGGCGGCCAGGCTCTCGGCCAGGAAGTCCCAATACTTGAAGAAAAACAGCAGGGCCAGGTTGAAGAGCACCGAGGAGCACACCGCCGCCCGGGCCCGGCCGTCCCGCCCCTGCCGTCTGGCCTTCTCCACCAGCATCCCGTGGGTGTAGTCAATGGCGATGGAGAGAAACATGATGAGGATATAGACCGGCTCCCCCCAGCCATAGAAGATCAGATTGAAGACCAGCAGGACCGCGTTGCGCCACCGCAGAGGCGTCATATAGTAAACCAGCAGAACTGCGGGCAGATAGAAAAACAGAAACAGCGGGCTGGAAAAGACCAACAGGCTCACCTCACGTCACGGAATGGCGGAAAAGGGCCGGCCCACAGGCCGGCCTTTTGGTATTATACCCGCTTTTCCTTACTTTGTATAGTCGTCGAAGATCTCTACCGCCTGGTCGGCGTTCTCGGTGATGCAGAAGAGGATGTAATTGCCGTTGACCACCAGCTTGTAGTCCTCCACCAGCTCCACCAGCGAGGGGTAGAGGAAGCCGCCGGCCAGGGCCTCCTGCCGGGCCTGGAGCGCGGCCTTGACGGCATCCATCTTGCCGTCCTTCACCTTGGCAATGAAAAACTCGGTGATATGAGCGCTCATCATGGGCAGCTTGCAGACGTAATCCTCCAGGTCCGCCGGGTCGATGCCGTAGGTGCTCTTCAGGTCGTCGCCAGTCAGGTCCATGGAGGAGGGCAGCACGTCGGCCAAATCGGCGGCGATCTGCTCCCACACCTGGGTGACCACAGAGCTGGTGTCCGGGCTCTCGGAGGGGGTGGGGACGGGCGTGGCCTCAGGGCTGGCCTGGGGCTTTTGAGAGGGGGCGGCATTGGGCTTCTCCGAAGGCTTGGGGCTCTGGGAGGGCTTGGCGGCCCCGGGGGTGCTTTCGGGGGCGGCGCCGGGCGTCTCGGTGGGCTCGGTTTCAGGCGTCTCGGTGGGCAGGACCGGCGTCTCGGTGGGCTCCGCCGGCTGGGTGGGCGTGACCATCGGGGTGGTCTCGGGAGGCTTGGAGGACTCGCTGCCCTTGGGGGCGCAACCGGCCAGCAGGGTTAGGGAGAGGGTCCCCGCCAGCAGCAGGGAGAGGATACGCTGATTCATAAGAGTGCTTGGCTCCTTTCTGTTTTGGGTGATACGCTGTCTTGGACGATGGAGCGGCGCAAAAGGTTCCCGATCTGCGTCGATTTTTACAAAAAAGGGCCCCGCGCCAAGGCGCGGGGCCCTTTCGATGCTTTTGCGGTGCGGGCGCTTAGTTCTCCTCTTCCTTCTTGCGGCCGATGCAGAAGGCCAGGCCGGCCGCGGACAGGGAGGCGGACAGGGCCATCAGGCCCAGCGTGACAGAGGGGTCCACAGGAGCGGCCACGGTGCCGGTCTGGGGCAGGTTGCCCATGGGTGTGCCCTCATCCACAATCTCGGTCGCGCCGCCGTCGGGGCCCGGGTCCGCCGGAGAGGGCTGATTGGGGCTCTCCGTCTCGCCGCCGGGGGTGGGCTGGGGGTCCACCGGGTCGGAGCCGCCGGGGGTGGGCTGGTCGGGAATCTCGGTCACAGCGGTGTAGTAGACATCAATGATGACGTTGGACTGGATGTTCCGGCCGGTGGGCTCACCGTCCACGCGAACCCGCTCGTAGCCCTCGATGCTCTTTTCGGTCTGCTCGGTCACATCCCAGGAGTTGCCCTCTCGGATCTTCTCGGAGCGGTACTGGGTGGCCAGCACTCGATCCGTACCCTCCTCCAGGTAGTTGACGATGACCCGGTAGTAATCCTTTCCGCTGGGGCCCGGATCCGGCTCGGGATCGGGGGTGGTCTTCTCGCGGTAGTAGGTCAGCTCCAGAGTCTCCACCACGGAGGAATCGTCCAGCACGAAGGAGAAGTTCTTCTGGCCCTCCTGGTAGGTCTCGCCGTTGAGCTTGGCGCTGCCCAGCACGTACTCGTAGTCGCTGTGGCCGCCGTAGGTGGTATAGTCGCCGGAGGCGATCCGGATGGTCTCGTTGGCGTCGCCGCGGCCGCCGGCCACCTGCACGTCGGTAACGGTGGTGGTCGTGCCGTTCACCTTGGAAATATAGGTGGCCTTGACCAGATAGCTGTAGTACTCATCGTCCTTCCAGGTGTTCACCACATCTCGGGAACCGTCCTCGTTGGTCCTGTACTCCACCTGGTAGGTGTCCCTGCGGTCCTTGCCGTCGCTCTTCACGGTGTAGATGATGGCGCCGTTGTCCAGGACGCCCTTCTCTTTCAGCGTGTAGTCGATCAAAGCGCCGCTGCCCTCGCCGTCGTCGTTCCGATCGTACTTGGGCAGGTCGGAGAAGGTGTAGCTCCAGTCGAGCTCAGCGGGAGCGCTCTCCACAGGCTCGGAAGCGGAGGGGGCGGCGGTCTTGGGCAGGTCCACGGAGCCCACCAGCACGGTGCCGCTGTTCTTGTAGAGCTCGATGGTCACCGTTTCCGGCGCCACCCAGTTCTCGGGGGTGTTCTCCCACTTCTTCTCGCCGGAGATGGAGATAGTCTTTTGCTGAATGGTGTTGGTCACGGTGCGGCCATTCACGGACACAGTGTAGCACTCGCCCTCCACGGCGGCGGGCAGGCGGCCGTCCGCATCCAGGCCGTCTTCCCGGACGGTGTAGCGGTAGGCGTTCCGGCTGCTGTCATACTTGGGCAGTCCGGTGAAGGTGTAGCTCCAGGTGTCGCCGTTCACGGTGGTGCCGGACTCATCCGGGCCCAGGGTCACGGTCTCATACTCGCTGCCATTGCGCAGCAGGGTCAGGCTGACGGTGGCGGGGCGGGTGCCGGCGGCGTTGGAGCCGTCCTTCCACACCTTGTTGATGGTGACGTCGGAGTAATCCTGGGGCTTGGTGTTGGTGATGGTGTAGTTGTCGCCGTAGGTCACGTCGTAGGTGAGGGTGCTGTCGCCCACGGTGTAGGTGACGCTGCCCTTGGTCTGACCCTCGGGGAGCTCCACCCAGGTTCCGTCGGGCGCGACCTCGCGGACGGTGTAGGCGATGGCGGTATTGTAAGCGCTGTACTTGGGCAAGGTGGCGCCGCCGTCGCTCACGCCGAAGGTAAAGGCCCACTCGCTGCTGCCTTCCACGGCGCTGACGGTCTGACGGCCTACCTCGACGCCGTCGGCCAGAAGGGCCACGGTGACAGAGGCGGGACGAACGGCGCTGCTGCCGTCCACCCAGACCTTCTTGCCGGAGACAGAGGTAAACTCCTGCCGGAAGGTGTTGGTCAGGTCATAGGCGCCCTGGGCGTTCCTGGTGCCGCCGGTGGTCTCGTAGCCGCTTACCGTGTCGGTCACCTTGTACTGGATCTCGCGGACGCCCCCGTCGTCATAGGCGTACCGGTCCAGGCCGGTGAAGGTGTAGGTCCAGCCGCCCTCGGCGGTGGCGGTGGCAGTCTTGCCGGTCACATTTGCAAACACGTTGGCTTCGACCGCATCGGACTGGAGCTGGATGGTGGTGCTGGCGGGGTGGTGGATGCCGTCGGCAGGCAGCCAGCTCTTGGTGCCGGACACGGTGACGCCCTCGTCGCCGCTCTGCTGCTTCACGGTGTTGGTGACGGTGTAGCCGGTTTCCATGCTGCCCGCGATGACAGGGGTCTGATAGCCGGTGACGGTGTCCTCCGCCACGGTGTACTGGATCCGGCCGCCGTCGCGGTACTTGGTCAGGTCGGTGAAGGTGTAGGTGTTGACCAGGACGCCCTGCTCATCCGCCCGGGGCAGGTCGATGCTGTCCACCACGGTGGAGCCGTCCATCAGCTTGACGGTGGCCTTGGGGCGCTCGGTGTCGGTGCTGGTATCCTTCCAGATCTTCTCCACGCTGACAGCGGTGGTGTCGCCGTTCAGGGTATTCTCCACGGGGAAGTCGATGGTGCTGCCGTCCACCACGGCCGCGCCCACGGCGGCGGCGTAGTTGTCAGGCTCAGCCTCCGCCACGGTGTAGCCGATGACTGCGCCGGTGGCGTCGTACTTGGGGAAGGTGCCCTCAAAGCTGCCGGTGGTGGAGTCCTCCCAGTAGCGAATCACAGGGGGGGTGGCGCCGGGCTCCTCGGAGTCCTGCTCCTCTTCCTTCGCGGTCAGGACCAGGGTGGCAAGGGCATTTTCCTTGTCCGCGCCGTAGAGGTAGAAGGTCAGGCTGTCGGGCCGCTCGTCCTCAAAGCCCTCGTCGTTCCAGGTCTTGGTGACGCGGATGGTCATCGGGACCTGCTCAATGGTGTTGGTCAGATTATACAGGCCGTCCCCGCCCTTGTAAGCGGCAGCAGCGTCATAGCCCTCGGCGTCGTCGGTGACGTAATATTCGATCTCGGCGCCGGTGCCCTCCCACAGGCCGGTGGTCTCATTGCGGGTGAGGTCGTACTTGGGCAGGCCGGTGAAGGAGTAGGACCAGTCATAGGTCTCGGCGTTCCAGCCGATGGTCCGGGTGTCCAGCACATCGTCGGAGCCGGTCTTCCTCAGGCTGACCTCCACGGTCTGGGGCCGGGCGCTGCTGTTGCCGTCCACCCAGGACTTGGAGCCTTCCACGGCGACGGTCGTCTGATTGGCCACGTTCTGGATGGTGTAGCCGCCGTCTGGATTTGGCACGATATGGGCGGAGTAGCCGGCGTCCGGCGCAATGGTCTCGGTGAGGGAATAGGTGTACTGGCTGCCGTCGTCCGCATACACGGGGATGTTCTCAAAGGCGCCGGACAGCTTTGTGCCGGACAGGGTCAGGGTCTGGAAGGGACTGCCGTCCCGGAGCAGGTTGACGGTGACCTCACCCTTCATGCTGTCGGGGGTCAGCCACTGCTTCTCCACGGGGATGGACATCTCGTTCTGGATCTCGTTGGTGATGGTGTTGCTCGTGTCGTCGTAGGTGACCCGATAGTCCTTGCCGTTGATAGTGGATACCTGGTTGCCCTCGGCCACGGCGCCGTTCACGTACTCGCGGACCACATAGGCGTAGGCCTCGCCGGTCAGGGTGTCACGGACGGGGACGTTCCAGGTGTGGGTCCAGCCGCCGTCGGCGGTGAGGGTGACGGGATCGCTGGCGCCGGTCTTGGTCCCGTTCAGGGACTGCTCATAGATCACCTGGACAGAGGTCTTGAGGCCGTCGGGGGTGGCGCCCCACTGCTTGGTGACGGTCAGGTCCCTGGTGCCGGGGAGATAGGTGTTCTCCAGCTTCAGGTTCTTGGGGTTCTTCTGGCCGTTGACATAGACGTCGCCGCCGGAGACCTTTACTGTGATGACGCCGATGCTGTCGGGATCGTGGATATCGCCCTCAGGCAGGGCCTCGGTCAGAGTGTATGCGTGGCCGGAGGGGATGCCGGTAAAGGACACCGTGCCGTCATTGGAAGAGGACGCGATCTTGGTGTGGGCGGGGTCCTTGCAGTCGCAGGTCAAGGTAAAGGTCACGCCGGGCAGAGCGGTCTGGGTGTTTTTGTCCACCTTGGTGAAGCTCAGCGCGCCGAAGTTGCTCTGGACGGCGGGGACCGGGAAGGCCACGGTCTTCAGATAGGTCTCGACGGTCTCGCCCTCGCCGATGCTGGGCCACTCGCCCTGGTCGTTGGTCAGCATGAACTTCAGCGTGGCGGCGGTATTGGTCGGATAGGGGGCGGTGCTGCCGTCGGTATTGTCCAGACGGATGCGGTATTTCATGGTATAGCCGTAGGTAGAGGGCTCGCTGGAGGCGGCCGGCTTGATCGTGGTGATGGCCGGATCATAGCCGGAGCCCAGCACGTTCCACTGGAAGAACCTGTTGTCCTCGGCGGGGGTCACGTCGTTGGTGAAGCCGCCGGTAGTAGTCTCCCCCAGATAGGTGATGTTGGCGCCCATCTGGTCCTCCACCCGCCACGCCTGAGCCGCCAGGCGGATGGTGCTGCCGATGGCCTCAAAGGCATCAAACAGGGTCTGGTCGTCCGTGGCCTTATAGGCGTTTGTGGAGAAGCTGCCCAGCCACTGGCCGATGGTCAGGTCCTCCCATGCAGTCCCCGACACGGGACAATCCAAGTTTTTTACGTTCCCGAAGGACTTGCTGTTAAATACGCTCGAATTGGGATCGTTCGGATTCGTCTGGCCATAGCAGACGGAGAACAGCTTGGAGGCACTGGCGAGGCCCTTGATGGCAGAAGCCACGCCGGCCACGTCCCGGACATCGTCGGTGTTCGTAAAGCTGCCACCGCCCCTAGTTCCTGTAACCATACGGGTGCTGCCGTCATCACCGCTTACATGGTAGGTGGGGGCTCCGTCGGTCAGCAGCACGGTATAGAGGTAATCCACGTTCTCCAGAGCGCCGCCCACGGCCTGGCCGGCCTGCAGCAGGTTCTGGGTCAGCATCAGTGCGCCCTCGATGTTGGTGCCGCCTCTGCCGTCGCCGTTGCCCACTCGGATCCCGCTGTCCAGCCCGGCGCCGATGATGTTCTTCAGCGCGCGGATATTGGCGGAACCGTTGGCTGCGTCGTTGACATCATACCACCGAGAGGTGTAGGTCTCGGCATCGCTGCCGAACGCGATGATCTGCACCAGCCGCTTGTCGCCCTCCTGAGCGCCGGTCTGGGTGGCAAAGGTGTCGATAAAGCTCTGGGCGGCCCTCTTGGCCTGGGTCAGCCGGGCCTCGTAGCGGTGGCCAGTATGAGTTTCGTTCTTCTCCTTGCCACAGATGGCGCAGTCGTCCATACTGTTGGACACGTCCAGCACCAGCACCACGGCGCTGTCGGGGGTCTTGCCGGGGATGGTGGTCAGATCTTCGGTGGTCTTGATCTGGAGCGTGATCTCAAACTCATTCTCCACCATGGTTCCGGCCACGCTCTTGGTGATCTCCAGGATGGCGTCGCCGGCCTCTTTTGTGGTCTCGGCCACGCCGTTGCCGTCCTTCTTAAAGTACAGCGTGCCGCCTGCATCTACGATCTGGGCGGTACTGTCGTACCCGTCCTCCACCCGGGCCGCAAAGGCGGCGCTGGGCAGGAGGCCCAGTACCATCACCAGCGACAGCACCAGGGCCAGGGTTCTCTTCATTCTCTTGGCCATCATATTTCATTCTCCTCCTTAAAAAGAGTGAACATTGCCTCGGCCGGACGAGCCTGACGGCACAGCCGCTTTAGCCTCCTGGCTTTGCGTCCCGGCCTTTCGGCCGGTTTGCCTCTGCACGTGTTCTGCTTTCTCCGATTCGCTGCGTCTGTCTTCCAGACCTGGAGAAGGGCCTTGCCCTTTCTCAGTCCTCCCGCCCTGGCGGACCGCCCTCCCCCTCTTCCTGCTCCAGCAGGGTGCTGTCGATCAGACGGATGAGCTCCAACGCGCTGCGGAAGGACTCCGTTCTCCGGCCATCCGTCCAGGTGACCGTCCCCTGCCAGGTAGCGTTCTGCGTATTGAGGATGCGCACCACAAAGGTTTCCTTCTCGCCTGTGGATTGCTTCACAAGCAATCACCTCCATCTATCTCAGAGGCTCTGTGTATTCTATGTTCCCAAGTCTAACGCAGGAAAGATACATTTCGGATACATTTCCAATATTGCTGAAAAAAAAGATCGGACTCCTGTAGCAGAAGTCCGATCCGCTCTATCTCCCGTCCACGTGGCTCCTGATGCGCTGGGTGATCATATCCAGCGCTACGAGGTTGTGACCCCCGTCCAGCACCACGATGTCCGCATGCTGGCGGCTGGGCTGGACAAACTGCTCGTGCATGGGCTTGACCGTATGCAGATACTGGCTGATGACCGAGTCCAGGCTCCGGCCCCGCTCCTTCACGTCCCGCAGGATGCGCCGCAGAATCCGCACGTCGGCGTCGGTATCCACAAAGATCTTGATGTCCATCAGGTCCCGCAGCTCCTTGGGGTGAAAGATCAAAATGCCCTCCACGATGACCACCTTGGCGGGCCGCACCTCCACCGTATCCTTGGAGCGGTTGTGAATGGTGTAGTCATACACCGGGCAGTGAATGGTCTGGCCCGCGCACAGCGTCTTCAGATCCTCCACCATCAGCTCGGTATCGAAGGCGTCCGGGTGGTCGTAATTGAGCTTGCATCGCTCCTCATAGGGCATATTGGGATGGGCCTTATAATAGTTGTCGTGGTAGACCACGCTGACGTTTTCCCCAAAGCGGTCCTTGAGATGCTGGGTCAGGGTGGTCTTGCCCGAGCCGGTCCCGCCGGCGATGCCGATAATCATGGTGTCCATGCATCCCGCCTCCTCGTTTTCCCATTATAAAGGATGCGCACGGCTTTGACAATCCCTCTTGCGTCCCACCGCCGGACGGGATACAATAGCCCTACGGAAAGGGGGGGCACCCATGGAGCTCAACGACGCCGCCCGCGCCGCCTTCAACGCCATGCGGGAGGGCATCACCATCATCGACACCGACGGGGTCATCGTCTTCGGCAACACGGCCTACCGGGAATTTCTCAGCAAGGAGGCCGGAGGCGACATCGGCCCCATCGAGGGCTACCGGCTCCGGGACCTGCGGCCCGGGGCCCGCCTGCCCGACGTGCTGGAGAAGGGTGAGCCCATCCTCCATCTGACCCGGCAGGAGGTGAAGGACTTCTACTTCGTCAACCTGTACCCCATCTACCGGGACGGGGTGCTGCTGGGCGGCCTGTCGGTGGTCACCTTCCTGGACGACGCCTACCGGGCCCGGGACGAGCTGGAGGCCGCGGAGGCCCGGAGCAAGCAGGTCCTCCGCCGCATCAACAAGGCCAACGGCGCCCGGTACACCTTCGACGACATCGTGGCCGAGAGCCCGGCGGGGGCCCAGATCAAGGCCCT
Organism: uncultured Eubacteriales bacterium; assembly: GCA_902492005.1. Lineage (GTDB taxonomy): Bacteria > Bacillota > Clostridia > Oscillospirales > Oscillospiraceae > Intestinimonas. Next base: position 97,945 of record CABUJV010000001.1, on the reverse strand, counting down.
GGCGGAAAAGATCGCCGCCACCGACGCCACCGTGCTGCTGGAGTCGGAGAGCGGCACCGGAAAGGAGCTCTACGCCCAGGCCATCCACAACGCCAGCCCCCGGCGGGAGGGGGTCTTCGTGGCCATCAACTGCGCCAACTTCAATCCCAACATGCTGGAGTCCGAGCTGTTCGGCTACGTGGAGGGCGCCTTCACCGGGGCCAAAAAGGGCGGCAAGCTGGGTCTCTTCGAGGCTGCTGCCGGGGGCACCCTTTTCCTGGACGAGATCTCCGAGATGGACCTGGCCCTCCAGGCCAAGCTGCTCCGGGTGCTCCAGGAACGCCGCATCCGTCCGGTGGGCGGCGTCAGGGAGATCGATGTGGATGTGCGGGTGATCGCCGCGTGCAACGCCAGCCTGCCGGACTATGTGGACCAGGGCAAGTTCCGAAAGGACCTCTATTACCGCCTCAACACCTTTCCCATCCACATCCCGCCCCTCCGGGAGCGGACCGGCGACATCCCCGCCCTGGCCGCCGCCATTCTGGACCAGCTCTCCCACAAGCTGCGCCGCCCCTTTACCCTCACCGACGAGGCCGTGCGCCTCCTCCAGGCGCACAGCTGGCCCGGCAACGTGCGGGAGCTGCGCAACGTGCTGGAGTTCTCCGCCTACCTCACCCCCTCCGGCGTCATTACCTGCGAAGCCTTCCCCGGCGACCTGCGCCGCCCGGCCGAGCACGACGCCGCCCTCCCCCTGGCCCAGAGGGTCCGGGCCTTCGAAAAGCGGGAGATCCGGCGGCTGCTGGCCCGGAACGGCGCCAGCCTGGAGGGCAAGAAAAAAACCGCCGCCCAGCTCGGCATCTCTCTGGCCAGCTTATACAACAAGCTGAACGCGCCGGACTTCTAACCTTTTAGAAATTGGTTCCAGTATTTTAGAATTTCCCTGTTTGCAACGGCTTTGGCCCCCATCGGTTCCGCAAAAACCGCCGGATTTCTAAAATTTTAGAATTCCGGTGCGGCCAGCCGGCCGCGCTCTGCCCCGTTTTCAAAACCCGCGGCGCCTTGTCCCCCAGGCGCTGCGGGACTTTTTATTTCCTTTTTCGATTTTTGGCACGCCTCTTGCTCTATTGATCAGCGCAAGCGAAACACCCCACAGATCGCGCTGCAAAAACGAGGAGGTATTTGCATGTTAGCAGCACTTGGTTTCATCACGGTCATCGTCATGCTCGTCCTGATCATGACCAAGAAAGCGTCTCCCCTGGTCGCACTCATTGCGGTCCCCGTTATCACCGGCATCCTGGCCTGCTTCTTCATCGCGGTGGTCCCAGAGGGCGCTCCGGAGGGCACCGCCGGCGCCGTCGACTTCGTGGCCAACTTCAAGTCCCTGGGTAAGATGATCACCGGCTCGTCCGGTATCGGCTCCGTGGCCGCCACCGGCGTTATGTTCATCTTCTCCATCCTGTTCTTCGGCATCCTTACCGACGCCGGCACCTTCCGCCCCATCATCGGCGGCATCACCCGGATGATGGGCACCGACCCCGTGAAGATCGCCATCGGCACCGCCATCCTGGCCATGTGCGTCCATCTGGACGGCTCCGGCGCCGTCACCTTCCTGATCTGCGTGCCCCCGCTGGTACCCCTGTATGACGCGGTGGGCATGAAGCGCACCACCCTGGCCACCATCGTCGCCATGGCCGCCGGCACCATGAACATCCTGCCCTGGGGCGGCCCCACCATCCGCGCCGCCACCGCCCTGAGCGTGGACGTGGTCAAGGAGCTGTTCATGCCCGTTCTCCCCGCCGTCATCGTGGGTCTGGTGTGCGTGGTGGTCTTCGCCGCCCTGCTGGGCAAAAAAGAGAAAGCCCGCATCGGCTCCGTGGCTCTGGGCAATGCCGAGGTCACGATGGCCGAGCTCTCCGACGAGCAGAAGGCCCTGCTGCGGCCCCATCTCTTCCCCATCAACCTGGCCCTCATCATCCTGGCCATCCTCTCCCTGCTGTTCTCCGGCTTCGCCCCCGCCGTGGTCTTCATGGTCTTCTATGTGCTGGCCACCGTCATCAACTACCCCAACGTGAAGGACTCCAAGGCCCGGGTGGACGCCCACGCCAAGGAGTGCCTGATGATGTGCTCCGTCCTCTTTGCCGCCGGCTGCTTTACCGGCATCATGAAGGGCACCGGCATGATCACCGAGATGGCCGGCGCGCTCACCGCCCTCATCCCCGCCTCCCTGGGCCGGTTCTTCCCCATCATCGTGGGTATCATCTCCATGCCCGCCTCCCTGCTGTTTGACCCGGATTCCTTCTACTACGGCGTGCTGCCCGTGCTGGCGCAGACCGCCGAGGGCTTCGGCGTGGCCGGCGTCAACGTGGGCCAGGCCGCCATTCTGGGCCAGATGACCACCGGCTTCCCCGTCTCCCCCCTCACCGCCTCCACCTTCCTGCTGGTGGGTCTGGCCGGCGTGGACCTGGGCGAGCACCAGAAGAAGACCATTCCCATGGTGTGGGCCATCTCCCTCATCATGCTGGTGGTGGGCGTCATCACCGGCGGCATCTCCATCTGAACCACACCTACCTTTTAACTGCTAGAAAGGAAGTCGTACTATGAAAACCATCCGTATCGGCAGCGGCGCAGGCTACGCCGGCGACCGCCTGGAGCCCTCCCTGGAACTCATTGAGAAGGGCAATCTGGACTACATCAGCTACGAGTGCCTGGCCGAGCGCACCATTGCCATCGGCCAGCAGGCCAAGCTGAAGGACCCCGCCAAGGGCTATAACGGCCTGCTGGAGCACCGCATGGAAAAAGCCCTCCCCCTGGCCTGGGAGCACAAGGTGAAGATCATCACCAATATGGGCTCCGCCAATCCCCAGGCCGCCGCCAAGAAGTGCGTGGAGATCGCCCGCAGGCACGGCCTCACCGGCATGAAGATCGCCTGCGTCACCGGCGACGATCTGCTGCCCGTCATCGACAAGTACATGGACACCGAGGTGTGGGAGACCCACGAGTCCCTGTCCAAGCTTCCCGGCGAGATCGTCTCAGCCAACGCCTACATGGGCGTGGAGGGCATTCTGAAGGCCCTGGAGCTGGGTGCTGACGTGGTCATCACCGGCCGCGTTTCTGACCCCGCCATCTTCATGGCCCCCCTCATCCACGAGTTCGGCTGGTCCCTGGAGGACTGGGACAAGCTGGGCAAGGGCACTATGGTGGGCCACCTGCTGGAGTGCGGCGGACAGGTCACCGGCGGCTACTTCGCCGAGCCGGGCAAGAAGGACGTGCCCGGCGTAGGCCACCTGGGCTTCCCCATCATCGAGGTGGCTGAGGACGGCTCCTTCTTCGTCACCAAGGTCCCCGAGGCCGGCGGCATGGTGACCGTAGAGACCTGCTCCGAGCAGATCGTCTACGAGATTCACGACCCCGAGAACTACTTCACCCCCGACGTTGTGGCCGACTTCAAGCAGGTCAAATTTACCGAGGTGGCCAAGGACAAGGTGCAGGTGGAGGGCGCCACCGGCAAGCCCAAGACCGAGACCTTCAAGTGCTCCATCGGCTATCGCGACTGCTTCATCGGCGACGGCGAGATCTCCTACGGCGGCCCCGGCTGCGTCGCCCGCGCCAAGCTGGCCCTGGACATCATCAAGGAGCGGCTGGAGCTGGTGGCTCCCAATACCTTCGACGAGCTGAAGTTCGACCTTATCGGCTGCAACAGCCTGTACTGGAACCCCGACCATCCGTACAACGAGGAGCCCAGCGAGGTCCGGGTCCGGGTGGCCGGCCGGGCCAAGACCAAGGCGGACGCCGACATCATCGCCAACGAGGTGGAGGCCCTCTACACCAACGGCCCCGCCGGCGGCTGCGGTGCCGTGAAGCGCACCCGCGACATCGTCTCCGTGGCCTCCATCCTGGTCAGCCGCTACGACGTCAAGCCGGAAGCTGAAATTTTTGAAGTCTGATTTTTGGGACAGAAAGGAAGTATCCGCCATGAAACTTTGGGATATCGCACACTCCCGCACCGGCGACAAGGGCAACATCTCCAATGTGTCCCTCATCGCTTACGACGCCAAGGACTTTGCGCTGCTTAAGGAGAAGGTCACCGCCGAGAAGGTGAAGGAGCACTTCAAGGGCATCGTCAAGGGCGAGGTAGTCCGCTACGAACTGCCCAACATCCACGCCCTCAACTTCGTCATGTACGCCGCCCTGGGCGGCGGAGTCACCCGCTCCCTGTCCGTGGATATGCACGGCAAGGGTCTGAGCTCCTACCTGCTGGATATGGACATCTGAGTCCTTCCAATACCCTCCGGATCCCCAACGTGAATTCTGCTTTTCCCGCCCCGGACTTCCGTAAAAGTCCGGGGCCTTTTTTCCGCCCGGCGGGGCAAAAGCCCGGTTTTTGCATATACTAGCGGTGTAAACCCGAAAGGAGAACTGCGTATGTGCGGAATTGCCGGATTCATCCACTTTGAGCGGGACAATGGCCGTCCGGAATGGGCGGCCATTGCCCATTCCATGGGGGAGGCGCTGAACCACCGGGGCCCCGACGACAAGGGGGAGTGGGCCTGCCCCTCCGGGGCGCTGGTCCACCGGCGGCTGGCGGTCATCGACCCGGATCGGGGCAGGCAGCCCATGACCCGGTCCCGCGAGGGGCGGGACTATGCCATCGTCTACAACGGCGAGCTCTACAACACCGGCGCGCTGCGCCGGGACCTGGCCTCCAAGGGCTATGCCTTCGAGACATCCTCCGACACCGAGGTGCTCCTCGCCGCCTACATGGAGTACGGCGAGGAGGTGGGCGCCCGGCTGGAGGGCATCTACGCCTTTGTGGTCTGGGACGGGGCCCGGAACCGTTTTTTTGCCTGCCGGGACCGCTTCGGGGTAAAGCCCTTCTTCTACGCCTGGGCCGATGACGGAGCCTTTGTCTTCGGTTCCGAGCTCAAGGCGCTGTTCCGCTACCCCGGCCTCACCCCCCGGGTGGACGCCGCCGGATGGTGCGAGGTGCTGGGCGTCGGCCCCGCCCGGACCGCCGGGGTGGGGGTGTTCTCCGGGGTGGAGGAGCTCAAGCCCGCCTGCCGGATGGTCATCGGCCCGGCCGGGGCCCGGCAGGCGCGCTACTGGTCCCTGGTCAGCCGCCCCCACACCGACTCCTATGAGGACACGGTGGTCCGGGTCCGGGAGCTGGTCTCCGAGGCCATCACCCGGCAGCTGGTCTCCGACGTGCCCCTGTGCACCTTCCTGTCCGGCGGGCTGGACTCCAGCGTCATCACCGCCGTGGCCGCCCGGGACTACCAGCGCCGGGGCCTGCCCGCCCTGGAGACCTACTCCTTTGACTACGCTGACAACCAAAAGTACTTCCGGCCCTCCTCCTTCCAGCCCGACGCCGACTGGCCCTGGGTGGAGCGCATGGTGGAGACCTTCCACACCCGGCACACCGTCCTCACCTGCCCCATCCCCGATCTGGCCGCCCTGCTGGACCAGGCCATGCTGGCCAAGGACCTGCCCGGCATGGCCGACGTGGACGCCTCCTTGCTCTATTTCTGCCGCCAGGTGGCCCAAAAACATGTGGTGGCCCTGTCCGGAGAGTGCGCCGACGAGGTGTTCGGGGGCTACCCCTGGTTCGAGCGGCCCGAGATGCTCCACGCCCCCACCTTCCCCTGGAGCCGGGACCTGGACGCCCGCAGGGAGGTCTTTGACCCGCGGCTGTGGAAGCGGCTGGGGGTGGAGGACTACGTGCAGTACCGCTACGCCCGGTCGGTGGCCCAGACCCCCCGGCTGGAGGGGGAGGACCCGGAAAACGCCCGGCGGCGGGAGGTGGCCTGGCTCAACCTCAACTGGTTCATGTCCACCCTTCTGGACCGCAAGGACCGCATGAGCATGTGGTCGGGCCTGGAGGTGCGGGTCCCCTTCTGCGACCACCATCTGGTGGAGTATGTCTGGAACATCCCCTGGTGCATGAAGGCTATGAACGGCCGGCGCAAGCAGGTGCTGCGGGACGCGGCGGAGGGTCTGCTCCCCGAGGACGTGCGTACCCGGCCCAAGAGCCCCTACCCCAAGACCCACAACCCCCTCTACGAGGAGCTGGTCCGGGCCCGGGTGGCTGAGATTCTGGCCGACCCGTCCGCCCCCCTTCACGCCCTGGTGGACGAGAACGCCCTGCGGGCGGGGCTGCTGGTCTCCGCCGGGGACTACGGCCGGCCCTGGTTCGGTCAGCTCATGGCCGGGCCCCAGATGCTGGCCTACCTGGTACAGCTCAACGCCTGGATGGCCCGGTTCGGGCTGACGGTGTAGCGGCCCGGCGGCGCGGAGGGCCGCCACCGGAAAAACTTTATCTTTTCTTCACTCCTTCTCAAGAAAAATTTACCTCCTTCGTGGTAGTCTGATCGCAACACGAAGGAGGTTTTTTCTTATGGAACCCATCCTATCCGTCTCCCATCTGCAAAAGGTCTACGGCGGCCGGGGCAGCCGCACCCGGGCCCTGGACGATCTCAGCTTCGACGTGCTCCCCGGCGAGTTCGTGGGCGTCATGGGCGCGTCCGGCTCGGGCAAGACCACCCTTTTGAACTGTGTGTCCACCATCGACCGTCCCTCCTCCGGCACCATCACCGTGGACGGCACCGACGTCACCGCCCTCCGGGGCAAGGCTCTCTCCCGCTTCCGCCGGGAGCGGCTGGGCTTCGTCTTCCAGGACTGCAACCTGCTGGACACCCTCACCGCCTTTGAGAACATCGCCCTGTCCCTCACCATCCTGGGCGCCCCCGCCGGGGAGATCGACCGCCGGGTCCGGGACACCGCCGGGCTGCTGGGGCTGGAGCGGGTGCTGGACCAGTACCCCTACCAGCTCTCCGGCGGCGAGCAGCAGCGGGTGGCCGCCGCCCGGGCCATCATCACCGCCCCCGCCCTCATCCTGGCCGACGAGCCCACCGGCGCCCTGGACTCCAAGTCCGCCGGGCAGCTTCTGGGCCAGCTCTCCCAGCTTAACCGGGAGCAGGGCGCCACCATCGTCATGGTCACCCACGACGCCTTCACCGCCTCCTGGTGCCGCCGCATCCTCTTCATCAAGGACGGCCGGCTCTGGCACGAGCTGCGGCGGGACGGGGCGGACCGGCGGAGGTTCTTCCAGGACATCATCGGCGTAGTCAGCCGTCTGGGAGGTGACGCGGCCGATGTTCTTTAAGCTGGCGCGAAAAAACGTCACCCGCAGTCTCAAAGACTACTCGGTGTACTTCCTCACCCTCACCCTGGGGGTGAGTCTCTTCTATGTCTTCAACTCCCTGGAGGGCCAGTGGGCCATGCAGATGCTGGCCAAAAGCGCCCACTATATGGTGGAGTCCATTCTCATCTTCATGAACATCTTTTCCGCCTTCGTCTCGGTGGTGCTGGCCTGCCTGGTGCTCTACGCCAACACCTTTTTGATGAAGCGCCGCAAGCGGGAGCTGGGCACCTACTTCCTGCTGGGCCTGCCCGCGGGCAGGGTCTCCCTGCTGCTGGTGCTGGAGACCCTGCTCATCGGCCTGACGGCCCTGGCCGCCGGACTGGTGCTGGGGGTCCTGCTGGCCCAGGGCCTCGGGCTGCTCACCATCGCCATGTTCTCCGCCTACCCCGCCGGGGAGTCGTTCGCCCTGGTCCTCTCCGTCAAGGCCATCGGCAAGACAGTGCTCTACTTCGGCGTCATCTTCCTGGTGGTCATGGTCCTGACCGGGGTGTCGGTCTCCCGTGCCAAACTCGTCGACCTGATGCAGGGGGCAAGGAAAAACGAGGAGATGAAGGAGCGGCCCCTGTGGACCAGCGTCCTCACCTTCCTGGCCGGGGTGGTCCTGCTGACCGCCGCCTACGCCATGCTCCTCATCCGGGGCATGCTGTATATCGACCCTTTCTTCTTCCTCATGCTGGCCCTGGGCACTCTGGGGACCCTGCTGTTTTTCCGGTCCCTGTCCGGCTTCCTGCTGCGGGTGGTGAAGGGGCGCAAGAAGCTCTATTACAGGGGCCCCAACATGTTCGTGCTGCGGCAGTTCAACTCCCGCATCCACACCACCTATCTCTCCATGACGGTGATCTGCCTGCTTCTGCTGCTGGCCATCGGCGTCACCGCCTGCTGCGTGGGCCTCAACGACACCATCGAGCAGAACACCACCTCCGCCGCCCCCTACGACGTCACCATCCAGAATTACAGCGGGGACGCCACCGTGGCGGATATCCCCGCCCGGCTGGCGGAGTCCGGCTTTGACCCCGGTCTGCTGGGGGAACAGCACGACTTTCTCTTCTACTACAACGACCCCGCCGTCACCGGCATCCCCGCGGAAGACGCCTATGCCGTGGTGCTGCTCTCCGACTACAACGCGCTGATGGCCCTCCAGGGCGGGCAGGCCCTGAACGGGGACGGTCTGCCCCTTGTCACCGATCGGGCCATCTTGACCGGCTACAGCGGCATGAACCGCTATATCGTGGCCCCCGACGGCTGGGCGGAAGCCCTCCAGGTCCGGCGGCAGGTCTTCTGCGCCAACTACCGGGGCGACAAGCAGGCCGCCGAGGACGCCCTCGCCGCCGCCTACCGCGCCCCCGCCCTTTCCGACGGGCTCGCCCTCGCCCTGGACACCCGCATCGGGGTCTACACCGAGAACATGGGCAGCAAAATCCTGGTGCTGTTTATGGGGCTCTATCTGGGCATGGTCTTCCTCCTCACCGCCGCGGCGGTGCTGGCCCTTCAGCAGCTCAGTCAGGCGGCGGACAACGTCCCCCGCTATCAGATCCTCTCCCGCCTGGGCGTTCCGGAGGGGATGCGGGACCGCTCGGTGCTCACCCAGGTGGCCCTGTCCTTCTTCCTCCCGCTGGCCCTGGCGGTAGTCCACTCCATTGTGGGCATGACGGCGGCCAACGCCGTCATCTCCGCCGTGGGGCGGGTGGACTCGGTGCGCAGCAGCCTGGTCACCGCCGGCTTCCTGGTGCTCATCTACGGGGCCTACTTCCTGGCCACCTGCTTCGGCGCCCGCCGCATCGTCAAAGGAAACGGGTAGGCTTCCGCCTTATCCCGCCCGGAGCCGCAGGCGCGCGGTCTGCGCGTCCTTTCCGCCGTGCCCGCCGCAAAATAAGGCTTGCATTCACCGTCGAAATGTGATATCATACATTTCACTGTTTGGGATTATTGCGCCCATTTGAATGACGACACGGCCCTTCGGGCCTTTGAAAGGACGATGTATTTATGGGTACTTTGAAGCTCGTGCTCACCGTGGTCGATGTGATCGCCGCCGTTTTCCTCACCGCCGTAATCATGCTCCAGTCCGGCAAGAGCGCCGGTCTGTCCGGAGCCATCGCCGGCGGCGCCGACACCTTCCTGTCCAAGAACAAGGCCAAGAGCTGGGACGCCAAGCTGGCCCGCTGGACCAAGTGGGTGGCCATCGGCTTTATGGTCCTCTCTCTGGTCATCGGTCTGCTTCCCAACGCCTGAGCGCATCAAAAACGCCTCTCCCAACGGGAGAGGCGTTTTTCTTTTTCCCATTCCGTGGTATACTACAGCTACCGACGAATAAAGGAGATTTTTTATTTGGAACTGAAAGGAACCTACCAGGCCACCGGCAAGGGGTTTGGTTTTCTCATTCCCGAGGACGGGAAAGGCCGGGAGGACGACTGGTTCATTCCCCCCCGCAGCGAGGGCGGGGCCTGGAACGGCGATCGGGTGCTCGCGGCGCCCGTGGAGGACGGCCGGGGCGGCCAGCGCCGCACCGCCAGAATCACGGCGGTAGTGGAGCGGGCCAACAAGACGGTCACCGGCGCCATTGAGCGCCAGGGCCGGGAGGTCTGGCTCCGCCCCGGCAGCGACCGGCTCCCCCACCCCATCAAGGTAGTGGGCCGCACCCGCTCGGCCAGGGCCGGGGACAAGGCCGCCGTGGCGGTGACCGGCTACGGAAACAAAAAGCTCCCTCCCATGGGCACGCTGCGGGAGGTCTTCGGCAAGGACGGCACCCGCCCGGCCGCCGTGGAGGCCATCCTCTACAGCTACGGCATCGAGCGCGCCTTTCCCGTCTCAGTCCAGGCCGCCGCCGAACTGGCGCCCCGGGAGGTGGAGCCCGCCGCCCTGGCCGGCCGCCTGGACCTGCGGGACAAGACGGTCATCACCATCGACGGAGCCTCTTCCAAGGACTTCGATGACGCCGTCTCCCTGGAGCGGGACGCGCGGGGCCGCTGGGTGCTGGGGGTCCACATCGCGGACGTGTCCCACTACGTGGCCGAGGGCTCTCCGCTGGACCTGGAGGCGTGGAACCGGGGCACTTCGGTCTACTTTGCCGACCAGGTGGTGCCCATGCTGCCCCCGGAGCTGTCCAACGGCATCTGTTCCCTGAACCCCCACGTGGACCGGCTGGCCCTGAGCTGCATCCTGACCATGGGACCGGACGGGGCGGTGCTGGACCACCGGCTCGTCAAGTCCGTCATCCGCTCCACCGAGCGCATGACCTACGGCGACTGCAACACCCTGCTGGCCGGGCTGGACCCGGAGCTGGAGGCCAAATATGCCCACATCCTGCCCATGCTCCGGGACATGGCGGCCCTGGCCGCCGCTTTGGAGCAGCGCCGCAGGCTCCGGGGCGCGCTGGATCTGGAGAGCCGGGAGAGCTGTGTGATCTGTGACGGGCAGGGGGACCCGGTGGACGTCCAGGTCCGGGAGACGGGGGTCTCCGAGGCCCTCGTTGAGTCTTTTATGCTCGCGGCCAACGAGTGCGTGGCCGAGCACCTCTTCCAGCTTCACGCCCCGGCGGTGTACCGGGTCCACGAAAAGCCCTCGGAGGACAAGGTCACCACCCTGCGGAGCATGCTCGCCCCCCTGGGCTACGACCTGCGCGAGGCCGACCACTTCTCCCTCCAGAAGGTGCTGGAGAAGGCCAGGGACACCCCGCAGGCCCCCGCCATCCACATGATGGTGCTGCGCAGCCTGAGGAAGGCCCGGTACGACGCGGAGAATCTGGGGCACTTCGGTCTGGCGGCAAAATTTTACTGCCACTTCACCTCGCCCATCCGCCGCTATCCCGACCTGATGGTCCACCGCATCCTCACCGCCCTGCTGGACGGGGCGCTGGAGGGCCGGACCCGTAGAACGCTGTCGGCGGCGGCCCAGCGGGCGGCCCAGCAGTCCTCCGACCGGGAGGTGGCCGCCATGAATGCCGAGCGGGAGATCGAAAAGTGCTACCTGGCCGAGTATATGCACCAGCGCCTGGGAGAGACCTTTGCCGGTGCGGTGTCCGGGGTCACCCGGTTCGGCCTCTTCGTCGCCCTGCCCAACGGGGTGGAGGGGCTTCTCCCCGCCTCCGCCCTACCCGACGACGGCTATGAGTACGATGAGGTGCGTATGACCCTGACCGGCCGCCGTACCAAGGCGGTCTGGTCCTTCGGGATGCCTCTGGAGGTGGTCTGCGCGGCCGCCGACCCCGGCTCGGGACAGATCGACTTCGCGCTCCCGGAGGGGGCCGCGCCCGCCCGTCCCGTCAAAGCCACACAGGCTCCGGCCAAATTGTCCGTGCGCCCGGCCAGGACGGGGAACAAGCCCGGTTACCGTCCGCCCAAACGGACCAAAGGCAGGAGGAAACGATGACAAATCGAAATCTATTTGTCCTTATATTGCTGATTGTATTCATTCTGACCGGCTGTCAGAGCGCCTCGGCCCCCTCGCCCGCGCCCGAGACGGCCCCCACCGCCACCGCGCCCACTTCGGAATCCACCCCTGCGCCGGCGCTCACCCCCGCCCCGGAACCCGACCCCGTTGCGGAGCAGCTCTCCGCCATGACGGTGGAGGAAAAGGTGGGCCAGCTTTTGATCGGGGGCTTTGAGGGCACGGAGATCGGAGAGCCGGTGACCCGGCTGGTCCAGGAGTATCAGGTGGGCGGACTCATCCTCTATGGCCGGAACATCGCGAGCGCCAGTCAGCTCGTGGCGCTGACCAACGGCCTGAAGGCCCTCAACGGCGACGGCATCCCTCTATTCCTCTCCACCGACCAGGAGGGCGGCGGCGTGGACCGGATGCCCCCAGAGGTCCACCGGACTCCCGGGGCCTACTCCGTGGGGCGAACCGGCTCGTTCACCGCCGCCCAGTCCTACGGCGATGTTCTGGCAGCCGAATGCGCCGCCTTCGGCCTCAACCTGAACTTCGCCCCGGTGCTGGACGTGTGGTCCAACCCCGGCAACACTGTCATCGGGCCGCGGGCCTTCAGCACCGATGCCCGGACCGTGGCCGAGCTGGGCCCCGTGGCCGCCTACCACATGATGATGATGCCAGGCGTCATCCCGGTCGTCAAACACTTTCCCGGCCACGGGGACACTGCGGTGGACTCCCACGTGGGTCTGCCGGTGGTGGATAAATCCCCGGAGGAGCTGGAAGAAACCGAGCTGGCGCCCTTCCGTGCCGCCGTCGGCACCGCGGACCTGGACGGCGCATACGGCGAGATGGACACCCGGGTCCCCGCCGTCATGGTGGCCCATATCCTGCTGACCCAGCTGGACCCGGACCGCCCCGCCAGCCTCTCCCCCGCGGTAGTGACCGGCCTGCTGCGGGAGGAGCTTGGCTTTGCCGGAGCGGTCCTCACCGACGACCTGACCATGGGGGCCGTGACCCAGAGCTACGGCCTGGGGGAGGCTGCCGTTCTGGCCGTCGAGGCCGGCTGCGACATCCTGCTGGTCTGTCACGGGCAAGACAGCGTCCCCGCCGTCCGGACGGCGCTGCTGGAGGCAGCGGCCTCCGGCCGCATCACGGAGGAGCGCCTGGACGAGAGCGTCGGTCGCATTCTCCGCCTGAAAACGGAATACGCCCTGACCAATGAGCCGGTGAACGCCCCGGATCTGGAGGCCCTCAACGCCCAAATCGACGCTGTGCCGGTTCAATGACTTGCATTTTGCACCCAGGCAAGGTACAATAGTGCCACTGCAGAGGCGGTGATCTGGATGACAAGAGAGGAAGCCTTCGAATTTCTGGACCGGACGGCCCGGGGCATCGCGGAGATGTTCGGCTCCACCTGCGAGACGCTGGTTCACGACATGGGCGTACCCACCCATCCCATTCTTTCCATTTACAACGGCCACGTCTCCGGCCGGACGGTGGGCTCCACAATGGATATTCTGGGCACCAACCGGGAGCTGGACCAGGAGGCCTCCACCACCGACCAGGTGAATCTGTACGCCACCACCCCCTCAGGGGCTCAGATCAAGTCCTCCACCTTCCACCTCATCGGGGAGGGCTACAATCTGGCCTTGGGCATCAACTTCGACTATACCTCTCTGGTCTACGCCAACCGCATTCTGGTGGACCTGATGAGCGCCGAGGCCGATCTGAAATCCGCCCTGTTCCAGGGGGGCGACACCGCCCTGACCGACCTGTTTGACGAGTGCCTGCGGGCGGTGGGCAAGCCGGCGGACGCCCTGGGCAAGGCCGACCGGCTGAAGCTGGTAGCTCTGATGGAGCAGAAAAACGCCTTTTCCTACCGCAAATCCGTGCCTTTCGTGGCCAAGCGCCTGGGGGTAAGCCGGTACACGGTGTATAAATACTTAGACGAGCTGGCCCGTCAGGGCGACGGCGGCCAGCCGGACTGAAACGAGGGATACGACATGAAGCATCAGGAACAGATTGAAGCCTATTGGAACGACCCCGCCCGGGAGCGGGAGCTGGTCGGCGCCATCGCCCGGCTGGTGAACGTGAAGAGCGTGAAGGGGGATCCGGGGCCCGGAAAGCCCTTCGGTCCCGGCCCCGCCGCCGCGCTGGACGAGGCTCTGGCCCTGTGCCGGGAGCTGGGCTTTTCCACTTCCGACTACGACCGCTATGTGGGTCTGGCCGACCTCAACGACAAAGAGACCCGGCTGCACATCCTGGGCCATCTGGACGTGGTGGGGGAGGGCTCCGGCTGGGACACCGACCCTTACACCTGCGTGGAGAAGGACGGGATGCTGTACGGCCGGGGGGTCTCGGACGACAAGGGCCCCGTGGTCTGCGCCCTGCTGGCCATGAAGGCCGTGCGGGACCTGGGGCTTCCCCTGTCCGCCAACGTCCGCTGCATCCTGGGCACCGACGAGGAGTCCGGCTCCGCCGACATCGCCTACTACTACGCCCGGGAGCCTTACGCCCCCATGACCTTTACCCCTGACGCCGACTTTCCCCTCATCCACATTGAGAAGGGCCATTATCACCCGGACTTCGGCGCCCAGTGGGAGAAGTCCGACGTCAAGCCCCAGGTGGCCGCCCTCACCGGCGGGTTTCGCGCCAATGTGGTGCCCCCCGAGGCCGAGGCCATGGTGCTGGGCCTCTATGCCCACGATGTGGAGCCGGTCTGTGACCGGGTGACGGCCCGGACCGGGGCCGTGTTCACCGTCAGCGGCTCGGCCAGCGGCTGTCACATCCACTGTGCGGGCAAAAACGCCCACGCCGCCTCCCCCGACGACGGCATCAACGCCATTGCCGCCCTGCTGGAGGTCCTTGCCGCCCTCCCCCTGGCTGGCTGCGCCGGTACGGACGCCATCCGCTCCATGCACGAGCTGTTCCCCTTCGGGGACAACCGGGGCCGCGCCCTGGGCATCGCCCAGTCTGACGCGGAGTCCGGCGAGCTCACCCTCAATCTGGCCATTATGACCCTCACCGACACCGGCTTTTCCGCCAAGTTCGATGTGCGATTCCCTCTCTGCGCCAACGAGGACAACTGCAAAAAGGCCTGCGAGGCCAGCTTTGCCGCCCACGGCATCGCCGTCACCGGCTCTCCGGATATGACCACCGTCCACTGTGTGAGCGCCGATTCCCCCCTGGTGCGGACCCTCCTGGCCTGCTATGAGACCTACACCGGCGCGCAGAACGCCCAGCCCATCGCCATCGGCGGCGGCACCTACGTCCACGACATCCCCGGCGGCGTAGCCTTCGGCTGCCAGTTCCCCGGCTTCGACCCCAAGATGCACGCCGCCAACGAGCAGGCCCGCATCGACCAGCTCCTCCTGTCCTGCAAGATCTTCACCCAGGCCATCGCGGAGCTGTGCGGCGGATGACGGGTCCGTACATCCGGCGGCGGCTGGCCGCCCTCTTGGCCGCCCTGTGCCTCTGCCTGGCCCTGACGGGCTGTGAGGTCGGGCCGCACATGACGGTTTTCGACGCCTCCTCCTATGTCTCCGGCCTGCTGGACCAGAGCTTCAAGAAGACCTGGACCAACGCCTGGCTGGACCTGGTGGACCTGACGGAGGGCGCCGCCCTGGACGCCTACGAGGCGGGCCTGGACCAGGAGTACCGGCGCTTCGCCTACCAATTTGGCCTTCAGGACGCCAGCCTCACCGACGAGACCCGTCAGGCGGCGCGGGACCTGCTGGCGGAGATCTGCGCCAAGGCCCAGTACACCGTCCAGAGCGCCGTCGCCCTGGACGGCGAGCGGTACGCCGTGGAGGTGAAAGTGCGCTCCATCGACCTGTTCCTCCAGGTGGAGGCCGACGACCTGTCCGACTACGCCGCCGGTTTTCAGGCCGCCCATGCCTCCGACAATCCCGACGCGCTGGACGGCGAGGCCCAGGCCGCCTACTGGACCCAGTACGAAAACGACTGGGCTCTGGGCGTGGTGGAGCTGTGCCGGAACAAGCTGGGCCTGCTGGACTACGGCGGCGTGGAGTCTATCCTGGTGCTGGTGGCCCCCGACGACGAGGGGAATTACTCCATGGGGGACAACGACTTTGCCAACCTCTCGGCGCTGATCCTTCCCTATTGACCGCAGATAAAAACGGCCCTGTATTCCGCTTTGGAATACAGGGCCGTTTTTCACGCCGCTTACGCCTTCCCCTGCTCTCCCTGATCCCGCAGGACCGACAGGGCGTTTTTCAGAAAGGCCGGATAGGGGGCGCCCATCAATCCCAGATTTTCCAGCACCGACAGCCCCTCGTTTCCAATCAGGAACAGCAGCACCGCCGTCCGGGCATAGGCCCCCTCCGCCAGGAGATCCAGTCGCACCGCCACCAGCACCAGCGCCAGCTCCGCGCCCTTTTTGCACAGACCCCGGAAGCCCGCCCGGCTGTCCAGCGCCCCGTCTCCGCTCTTGTCCGACCGCCGGAACACCCCGGCCACCACCAGCCCGGTGAGGTAGTCCAGCGCCATGCAGAACAGCAGGGTCTGCAGCGCACTGTCCCACCCGCCCAGGGCGTTGACCGCCGCGCTCCCTACCGCGGCCGCTCCGGCCAGCGCAAGGTCCTTGGTCCGCAGCCATTGTTCTCTGTTCACGCCGTATTCCCCTTCCTATCCCACCATCTTTGCCAGCTCGGCCCAGGTGGGCCCCAGCGCTTCGATGTCCCCCCAGGTCTGGAACCGCGCCTCCAGCTCGGCCCAGGTGGCATACCAGAACGCATACCGGATCTCCAGGTGACACGGCAGGATGTCCTCAATGATGCGCCGCATGGCGGGAAATCCGTCCGGGACCCCCGGCACCTCGGGAAAGCGCACCTCCACTGTCCCCGGCAGTTCCCCCTCGCTGGCCACGGCGTTGAGCCCGCAGCCGGTCAGGTTGTCGTTGACGGCGGCCAAAGTGAAGCAATCCCCGCTGATACGCAGCAGGGCGGCCAGAGCCTCCCGGCGGCGCGGAAGGCTGTCCGTCACCGGCCGCCGGGCCAGCAGCTTTTCCACCCGTTCCAGGCCCTCGCCCTCCGCGGTGGAGAGGAGCATCTCCCGCTGGATGGCATCCAGGCGGGCGCCGCAGGCGTCCAGCGCCGCCCCCACCGCCTCCAGCTCTCCGGCCCCCAGGCCGTCCTCCAGCCGGTAGACCCCCAGGGGGCGGAGCAGCTCCTTCAGATAGCGGACATAGCTCATGACATCTCCTCCACCGTCAGGGTGCCCAGCACGGGCAGCACGTCGGCCGCCACCGCCACGTCGGCGGCGGGAGCGGTGAAGGCATAGTTCTCCACTCCGTCCACGCCGTAGAGCAGGGCCCCCAGCCGGGCCCGCAGGACCGGCTGGCCCAGTTGGCCGCCGCTGAACCAGCTCCGCATGGCCTGCTCAGCCGCCACCAGTACGGCGGCGGGGTCCGCCCCCGGCTTCACAGCCACCTGCACCGCCACATCCACCGTCTGTACCTCCGGCGCCCGGACCACTAAATCCACTGCGATCTCCCGCCGGGACTCAAAGTAGTCGGTCAGCTCCGCCAGCAGCTCCGCCGAGGGTGTGCCGGATGGGGTGGACACCACCACGTCCACCGTGCCCCGTCCTCTGGGCCGGGGCACCGCCACGGCGGCGGCTACTCCTTCAAAGGACAGCGCCCCCTGCTCGTAAAAGGCGGCGTTGGCCCCGTTGGGCATCCGTTTGAAGCTGTCCAGTACCCGCTCCCGCAGCGCCTCGTCGCTCTCCCGGTCGGTCCCGCCGGAGAAGCCCTCCGGGTTGACGCACCGGCTCACCCCCACCGGGGCCACCGCCAGGGAGAGGATGGTTCCGGCGGCCGCGTTGCCCGCCGCGCCGGCCTCCACGGCCCGGGCCCGGACCAGAGTGGTGAGTTCTCCTGCCGGGAGCACCCCGTCCTCTACCGTCTCGAACCGCACCAGACCCGCCGTCATGCACACGGTGCCCGCCGGGATGGGCCGGCCGGTGGACGCCGCCGTGTCCACGCTGAACTGGATGCTCCCCTCGGCCTTGGCGGCCTCCCGCCGCTCCAGCCCCCGCAGGGCAGCGTGGCGGTCCAGGTCATCCCCCTCCGCCGTCTGAGGGAAGCACTGCCGTTCCACCCACTGGGCCTGCACGTACATGGCGTAGATCTGGGCGGCCACGGCGTACAGCCGCACCGCCAGGTCCCCGCTCCCCGCCGCCTCCATCCCGGTGGCCTCGGCAAAGGCCGCCGCCATCTCCTGGTATATCTCCTCTACCGTTTTCAACCCGTTTTCCTCCTCATACCGTCACCGAAGCGGAAAGGGCCTCCCCATTCCAGTCCAGCCGCACATGAACCCGGAGCCGGTCTCCCTCCAGCTCCTCCAGCTCCACGCCGGTGACCTCCAGCTCGCTTTCCTCCGCCAGCGCCTCGGCGGCGTACTGCCGGGCCAGAGCAGCCCTTGCCCCCGGCTTCTCCCGGGTCAACCGGTACAGGCGGCTGCCCAGCTCAGGCAGGAAGGGGAAACTGCCCCGCCGGGTGGAGAGCTGAAACAGCACCCGCTGCAGGAGCCCTTCCGCCCCCTCGGCCCGCCGGAGCCCGCCCTGTCCGTCCGGCACATAGTCTCCTTCCCGCAGCAGCAGCTCCGCCATCAGCCTTTACCCCCCGGACCGGCCTGGGGCTGATAGGTATCGGGCAGCTCCACGCCGTTGACGGATACCCGCCCGGTGAGGGAAAGCCGCCCGTCCGCCCCCAGCCGGACTGCGGTGTTTCCGCCGGGCCCCAGAAGGAGGATCTCTCCGGGGGCCAGCCCGGCGGCCGCTTCGGTCTCCACGCCGGCGATACAGGGCTCCTCTCCCTGGTCCCCGGCCTTGATGACCAGCACATGCTGCCCCGGGGCGGGCCGCCAGAGGTAGCCTCCCGGCCCCATCAGCGGTAGGTCCCGCCGCTCACCGGAGAGATAGACGCTGGGTCGGTCCCCGGTCAGGGTCACCGTCCCCAGCTCGGCGCCCGCCTCTGTGTTCTTGTTCCTCCGGCCTTGTCTTGACAGCCACATGGGCTCACTTCCTCTCTCATAACACGCTTCCCGGCTCGCCCAGGACCAGTCGGGTCCGTCCGCCCTGTTCGTCCAGCTCCACGGCGGTCTCCAGCACACGGTAGACGCCGTTGCAGCCCAGTCCCGTCCGGTCCAGGCGCACCAGGTCCCCCGGCCAGGCGAAAAACCGCCGGGGGACTGTCAGCTCCAGCCGCGACCGCTCGGCCTGGGAGCGCCGGAGCTGGAACTCCCCCCGGTAGCGCATGGCCTGGTATCCGCTCCGGCCCGGCATGGTCAGCACCCGGCGGCAGCGTCCCCCCTGCTCCGCGAAGGCCCGGTTGACCACCCGCTCGGCCTGCTGCCGGGTCTTGTCCCGCACCAAGACCTCCGAGAGCACGCCGTAGCGCTTTTCCCGGCAGACCAGCTCCGTCACCGCCGTTTGATCGTCGATGACCAGCCGCTCTCCGTCCGCCCAGGGGGAGAGGACCAGCCTGCCCTGCCGGTCGAAGCGGGGGGCCACGCCCCCGTGGTAGCGGGCGAAGTCATAGAGCACCTGCCACTCGCTGCTGCCGCTGGCCACCGAAAAACCCTCCACCGGCGGCAGGCGGTAGCCGCCGGCCACCTGGATGCCGTAGGGCTCCACGTGGTCCCGCAGGATATCCTCCGCCGTGGCGGTCTGATAGTCGGCCGCTTCGGCCTCGTTGTCCAGCAGCAGGGCGGCCATCCCCCGGCCGGAGACGGTCAGGGTGCTCCCGCTGTCCCCGAAGCGGCACTCGCACTCGTCCACCACGCCCTGAAAGATCCGCTCGCCGTCTTCCCACGCGGCGAAGCCCACCAGGTCAGCCAGAGTTCTCTCCATCCCCTGGTCCCACAGGCATCGGAGTGAAAAGCTGTCGCAGGGCACCCCCGCCGTGTACTCCAGGGTGCAGGACAGCAGGGCGGGCAGGGTAAACACCCGCCCATCCCAGCCGGTCAACGCCGCCTCCATCACCGGATCTTCACCTGCTCTCCGGGCAGGATGAGGTTGGGGTTCTTGATCTGGGGATTGCGGGCGATGAGGTCGGTGAGCTCCACCTCATAGCTTCGCGCAATGCCCCACAGGGTCTCTCCCTTCTTCACCGTGTGCCACAACGCTCCGTTCCCGCCGCCGCTTCGGGCCGTCTGGTCCTGGACGGCAGGGGCAGTCTCCTTCCACGTCCCGCGGTAGAGGTTCTGATCCTCCCAGAAGGTAAAGCGGTAGCTGACGTAGTCGGCCCGGGGCTCCTGGCGGAGGGACAGGTCCACAAAATAAGCCTCCGCCGTCTGCCAGACCGGGTGGACCAGGACGCCGGGGCCTGGGTCGTAGAAGACGGAGGCCAGCTTTTTGAACTCCTGATACGCGCCCTCCCCCACGAACTCACCCTCGCCCCGCATGATCCGCCGGGTGAGTCCCAGATCCTGGAGCTGATAGCGCCCGAAGGGCACCTTGTGGACCGCCATCTTCCGTTCGTAGTCAATGATGTAAGTCCTGGGGTTGTAGGGCCAGGTGTAGGTCTTGTACCGCATGGCCGTCAAGCGCATGGGCTTCTCCCCCTTCTAAAACAGTGTGAATCCGCCGTCGTATCGCCGGGCGTCCCGCTGGAACAGGCGGTCCAGCTCGGCGGGCCGGAGGCCCGGCGTCTCTTCGGGCGCCGGTGCCGGGACCTGAACCACCGTCCGGCCTGCGGCGGAGGTCCCGTAGGCCGCGGCAGCCCGCAGGCGCGCCAGCACCTGGTAAAGTCCGGCGGCAGCCGGCTGGCCCGCCGGCGCCGCCGGTTCCGGTCCGCTCCACCCGGCCCATTGCTCCGCCGGGTCCTCCGGCATCCCGGCGTCCGTCCTCACTGCCGTCGGAGCCTCCGGGTCGGCGTGGGTCTTCCTCCGCCCTTCCCGCTCCGCCGCCGCTTCTCTCCGGGCGGTCCCGTTCCGGCTCTGCGCCGCTGCTTGGCCGCTCTTCCCTGTGGCTTTTCCCGGGAGGACCGCCGCTGCCTCATGCCAGTCCCAGCTCCGTTCTTCCTCTTCCTCCAGCCGGTCCAGGCTGTCCTCAATGTAATCCTTCACGCCGTCTCCCCCCGCCGCATCCGTTCAAACCGCTCAGGGTCGAACCCGGCGTTCTCGCCGGTCCGGCCGCCTCCCGCGGCCGCGCCGCAGACGGGGCACCGCCCCTCCCGGGCCTCCGCCCGGCAGGCGGGGCACAGCGCGTCCAGCTCCTCCTCGCCGTCCAGCAGCAGGTTGAGGGCGCACCACAGGTAATCCCGGTCGGTCATCGCCCGGGCCCGTGCCTCGGTGGGCAGCGCCCCAAAAGCCCGGAGCACGCGCCACTGAAGGCGCGCATAAGGCGCGTGCTCCAGGCTTTTTTTAAGTCGTGCACCTCTTGCTCTCCCTCCTCCGGAGAGGGATTTTCCCGTTGGTTGAAGGCGCTCCACTGGCGGCTGAGGGAGGCGATCTGCTCCACCGACAGGCCCTCCAGGACCTCTCCGCCGGTGGAGAATACCGGCTCGCCGCCCCGCTCCAGAGCCCGGGCCAAGAGGCAGGCGTTGGCGCATAGGGCCCGCTCCCGGTCCTCCCGCGCCAAGCTCCCCGCCTCCCGGCGGGCCTCCAGCACCTCCCGGGCGGACAGGAGCCGCAGCTCCAGCCCCTGTCCCTCCTCCGCTGCCGTCCGCCGTACTCCGGCCAGGAGGGTCATCCAATCCCGCTCCATGCTCACACCTTCGTCTCGATCCGCTTGGCCGCCACAATGGTCACCTTTTCCACCACCATGTCGCCCAGGGTGCCGTTTTCCCCGATGGCGTTCCACTGACAGCCAGAGTAGATGATCTTCCGGTCCGGTTTGCAGATAACCAGGGAGAAGTCCTCCAGGTCATGGAAGTTGATGCCGTCCCGCACGGCCTCGTCGGTGGCGTAGAGCCGCGTCAGCTCCACCAGATGGCTGCGGGGCCCGGGTATGGTGGCCACCGGCTGATCCTCGCCGAAGGCCTCCACCGTTCGGCTGGAGCGGCTGGTCTTGGCTGTGTAGCTCTGCACCACCGCCACCTTTTTGCCGTCCACCTCCAGATAGATGTCACTGCTGGTGGGGAATCCCGTCATTGTCATTGCTCCACCTCCATATTAAACCGTCACATGGGCCGTCAGCCAGATTTGGTTGAGGCCGTGGGTGACGGTAAAGGTAAACTCCACCAGACACACCGTGGGATTCTCCTCCAGCGCCGTCACTGTCACCCCGTCGTAGCCGGTGATGATCTCCCGCCCCAGCTTGTTCTCCAGCTCCAGAATGGTCTGGGCGCGAATCGCCCCCCTGGACTGCTCGGTGTTTTTGGTCCGCTGGAACTTGGCCCGCAGGCTGTTGCGCACTGCGGGGATCACGTCGTCCACGATGCGGATGGTGGACAGCTCCCGCCAGGTGCTGTCGGCGGCCTCGCCGCTCTTGGTTTTGGTGGTGACGCCCCGCACCACCGAGATCTCCCCCGCCGTGCTCTCCAGGGGGGTAACTCCGCCCCGCACCAGCAGGTCGATCTCGTTGTCGCTGTACTGGGCCTTGAGTCCGTCCAGGCCCCGGAGCACCGCACCGCCCAGGGGCACCGCCGGATCGCTCTCCCCGGCGATGGCCCCGGCCACGGCGGCAGCTGACCGGGCCCCGCCGCTTTGGCTGGCGGGGGCCACCAGCACCATGCGCTCGGCGTTGAGGCCTTCCGCCCGGCTCACCAGCTGGCTCACCGTCTCGGCCTCTCCTCCTACCGCCACGCCGATGCGCTCCCGCCGGGCGGCCGAGGCGGCCTTCACGCTGTCCCGCAGGGCCTGCTGCACCGTCAGCGTGGTGGAATCGCACACCACCACCGCCACATCCTCCACCGCCTCCAGAGCGGCGAAGGCGGCGGCGTAGCCGCTCTCATCTGCCGCCGGGACCGCTTCCACCGCCGCCGCCCCGTTGAGGAGCAGCAGCCGGATCAGCTCGCAGATCTCCTCTCCGCCGCCGAAGGCGGAGACCGCGTCCTCATACCGGGTGATCCGCACCGTCTCTCCTGCGGTGCCTTTGGTACACCGCGCGGCCAGCCCGGCCACCTTGCCTCCGCCGCTGCCGGATACCACCGCCGAGGCGTCATAGGCCGAGTACACTCCCGGCCGTTCATGCGTCGTCATTGTCATGCTCGTTCCCCTCTCACCTCAAAGTCCAGGAAGGTCCCGCCCTCGTCGGCCACGGCGTAGAGCCACGCGCCGCACTGAGCCTCCGCGGGGCAGTGGAACAGCCCCGCCTCCCGGTCGAAGGCCGTCTCCCCCCGGGAGAGTGTGTAGAGCTTCAGCCCCTCCGGCCCTCCGGCGGCCAGGGCCTCTGCCAGATCGTCAAAAAGGGTCTGGCACCCTGCCGCCCCGCTCTCCCGGGGGGCGTAGAGGTCCAGCCCGAAGGTAACCTGCACCTTCCTGCCGTACAGCTCCTGCCATTGACCGCTGTCCTGGTCGTACCGCTCTCCCAGGTAGTCCCGGAAGCCGGATGGTCCGCCCTCGCAGGCACGGATGGACACCGCCGCCACCGGCCCGCTCAGGCGTCTGCGCCCCTGGCCGGGCCAGGCCGTCACGGCATCCACCCCCCGCGCGGTCAAAAAGGCCGTCATATGCTCCCGAATCCGGTCCAATCCCGCCATCTCATTCCTCCGCGTCCCTGGGCCGCAGCAGCCCCCACCAGTGGGAGAGCCGCCGGCCCACATAGATGGGTTGGGCCTGCATTACCTCGTATTTCCGCCCGTTCCACTGGAGCCAGCCCTCCTCCAGCCCCTCCAGCGGGGCGTCCGGGGGCCCCAGGTAGAGGAAGCGGTCCCGCCGGGTCTCCCCCAGGGGGGTGGGCAGGCTCTGCCACCGGTCCTCCCGCCGGTCCAGCACCGGCTGGAGGAAGGCCCGCGTCTGGATCTCCTGCCCGCTGCCGGAGTGGAGGCAGACGGTCTGTCCGTACCGTTCCAGAAGCCCCCGGAGCACTCCGTCCGTCAACCCGGCACCCCCTGGAAGTGAAATCCCCGGTCGGCCAGGTAGGGGGCCAGCACGGCCTCCGCCCGCCGCCGCAGCTCGTCCCGCCGCTGGGCGGCCGCCTCTCCGCCGCCTCGGACGGTCAGGTCCCCGGCGGAGAAGGTGCTCACCCCCTCCAGATCCTCTCCCGCCCGCCAGTCGGCCAGCGCGGTCCAGGCAGCCGCCAGAGCAAAGGCTTCGGCGCAGTCCCCGGCCGTCACCCCCTCCTTCAGGCGGGCGGCCAGCTCCTGTTCCGCCTGGGCGCACAACTTGCGCAGGCCCTCTTCCTCCTCGCCGGCCCCGCCCAGGGCCCTGGCCAATGCAAAGATTTCCTCCGTCATGCCGCCTCCATCACACCGTCAGGATCTTAGCCGCGTCCTTGAAGATCTTGGCGAAACCGCAGATGGTCGTGATCGCGGCCCGCTCCAGCTGCCGGTCGATGAGCTTGTCGTACTCCACCGTCACCCGGTCGCCGGACTGTACCATCTCCAGGGCGTAGCGCTTGTCCAGGCCGATGAGCTTGCCGCTGTCCATGGCGGAGGTGCGCAGCAGCTTGGCCCCCAGGGGGGTGGTCAGCCTGCCGGTGCCCTGGAAGTTGAGGCCGGTCAGGGGGTTTTGGAACTCGGTCATCTTGAGCATGTCCACCATAACGCCGCTGGGCACCAGCAGGGTATTGAGCTCGTAGGGCTCGAACTGGGCCCAGAAGTCCACCAGGGCGGCATAGTCCAGCGTACCGCTGGTGCCGCCGATAGGGCTGGCGCCCACGTGATAGGTGTCGGCGGCGTTGTCGTTGCCGTCGCCGCCGACGAGCACGCCGATGGCGTCCTCCACCAGCATCCGGCTGATGTAGGCGCCGATCTGCTTGAGGGTGACGGAGAAGAGGTCCAGCTTCTGATAGCGGATGGCTTCGTAGGAGGCCACCAGCATTCTCCCCCGCTTGTGGAGCTTGACCAGATTTTCCTGGGTCTTGACGGTGGTGGAGGGGATCGCGGCCCCCTCCTCCACCCGGCGCAGCTTCTTCTCGTCGCCGGGCGCGGAGGCGATGGAGCGGTAATCCAGCCCGTCGAAGCGGGTGACGGCGGCCACCAGATCGGGGAGGATGTCGGCCTCCTCCATGCCCAGCCGCACCGACCGGGCGATGTACTCAGGGAAGAGGACGGCGGAGTCGGAGGTGCGGAAGAATTTCTCCACCACGTCGGAGCCCTCGCCCTTGACCTTGATGTCGAAGCGCTTGAGCTGCCGCTGGTAGGCGTCCAGCCCCTCCAGGGGGGTGCCCTTGTAGTGGGGACCGGGGTCCAGCTCCTCCAGCACCTGGGTAAAGGATTTGCCCGTCTGGTTGTACATGCCTTTTTCCAGCTTCAGATTGTCATAACAGTATGCCATGCCCGCATCCTCCCTTTCTCACAGCCGGACCACGGCGGTTTTGGCCGTGGTGTCCGCGCTGACAATCAGATAGTCTCCCGCGCCGTCGCCGGAGCCCGCCTGTTTCACGCCGCCGGAGCCGTCGGCGGTGAGGCTCACCCAGCCAGGCCCAACGCCCGTGCCGCTGTATTTGACCCGGGCGAAGCCCCCCACCTGTACGGCAGCAAAGCCCCCCACCGGAGCCAGGGCCACGCCGCAGAAGCGTTCCCCCGCCGTGCAGGGGCCCACCGTGCTGTCGCCGGCCAGCTTGACCGCCATACCGTCCTCCACGCCGCTCTGGGCGATGAAGGTGGCGGTCACCGCGCCGATCTCTTCATAGGAAACCTGTTTGCTCATGCTCTTCCTCCCTTTCTTCTCCGTCCAACCTGCCTCAGATCAGGAAGGCCCCGTCCCGGGCCGTCTCCTGTTCCTGCCCTCCCGGATAGGTCAGCTGCGTCCGCAGGGCGTAACGCTCCCGGGTCCGTTTTTCCAGCGCCTTGCGCAGCGCCTCCAGCTCGCCCTCCTCCAGCTTTTCCGTCATGCGCTCCAGGGCGGGTGCTTCCAGCTCCGGCTCGGCCAACGCTCCCAGCCGCGCCACCTCCCGGCGCAGCCCGGCCAGATACTTCCGCCCCAGGGCGGCCTCCTGTTCCAGGCGCTCCAGCCGGGCCTCCTCCCGGAAACCCTTGAGCACCCCCGCCCCGGGCTGGGCGGGCACAGCCACGAAGGACCACTCATAGGCGTCGGTGACGCCGTCCAGCTCGGCCCAGCACAGCTTTCCGTTGTAGGTCCGGCCCTTGACGTGATGGCACTTTTCCCGGTCCCGCATGTCCTCGCCGCAGACCGAGCAGACCGACCGCTCCACCGCGCAGCCCACCGACACCTCCCGTTTGATGCCCCCGTCGATCTCAGCGATCAGATCCCGGTTGGCCTCGGTGCGCAGCATGTAGGCGTACCCCTTCACATAGCACAGGGGGTCCCCCGCCCGGGTGGTCGTCTCCGGCTCCCGGACCACCTCCGCCCGGTAGATGCGGGCGGTCTGCCCCCTGGCGCTCCAGTCGTGGTCAAAGATGCCGCTTTTCCCCACGAACTTCTCCGCCAGCGCCTCCAGGGCCTGGGGGGAGAAGCGCTCCCCGTCCCGGTCGACCTCGTTGTCGCACAGCCGGACCGAGAAGGTGTAGACCTCCTCCGCCGTCAGCTCTTTCCGGCTGAACCGATGGATCTGCTCCAGCTCCCGCCGGTCCATCTGGGGGCCCCGGCCCACCCCTGCCTCTTTTGTGATCTCCAACTTTCGTCCTCCCCTATCTTCCGCTGTTCTGTCCGCGCACCGCCCGGGCCTGCTCCCGGTACAGCTCGGCGCGGGCCTCCTCCACCTGATCCTGCAGGTTGATGTCGTCCCACCGGACCTCCACCCGGCCGCCGTAGCCGTGTACCCGCAGCCACAGCTCGCAGATGCGCTCCACCACTGGGTCCAGGGAACGCCGCAGGGCGGTGATCTCGCTGGTCATCATATCGGCCTGCTGGGCGCTCATGCGCTCGGTGGAGGACCAGGACAGACCCAGCAGGAAGGGTGGGATTCCCGTCTTGGCGATGAGCTGCTCCAGGATCTGCCGCACGGGCACCTCGCTGTCCAGCACCTGGTTGTCGGCGCCAATGACCTTGATGTCCACGTCGCCCACCGCCACGAAGTCCCGGACGCCGCCGTTCTTTCCCGCCTGCATGGCCGCCGACCACTCCTGGGCGATCTGCTGGCACCGCTCCTGGGCGTAGGTACGGTCCAGGCCGTCCTCCCCCGGCTTGCAGACCACGGCGAAGCGCACGTTGCCCATGCGTTCCCAGTTCATGCCCATCGCCTGATAGATTTTCAGCAGGATTCCGGTCAGAAAGGGCATGGACCGCAGCAGGGATACCCCGTAGGGGCTGTCGGTCTCCGGTTGAAAAGGGGTAAAAAGGAGGAGCTCCTGACAGGGGAGCTCCTCAATCTGTCCGTTTCCCCTCCGGGCGCAGAGAGTGAAGTCCAGGGGGGAGTCTCCCTCCCGGATCTCCAAGTCGGCGGCGTTGCCGCACAGCAGGGCGGCAACCTCCCGGCCGTCGGGGTCCAGCACCAGCTCCCCCACGGCCCGCCCGCAGGTGAGCAGCGAGTCCATGTAGCAGTCCAGGAAGGACTGCACACCCCGCTGTCCCCGTCCGGTGGGCACCGTTCGCAAAAACCGCTCCAGCCCCTCCTGGGCCCTTGGATCTCCGCACTGTACCTGTACGCCGCCCACCAGCCGGATGAGCTTCATGAGGGCGGCATCCACGATGGGCACCGCCTCCCGGATGGCGCGGTAAAGGGCGATCTCCCCATTGCGCAGGGGCACATAGCCGTCCAGCACCCCGAAGGGATGCCTGCCCCCGTCCCGGAGCTGTACTGCCGTCCCGGCCAAAGGCGATTTCTTCTTTTCAAACAAACCCATACCCATCTCCCGTCTCTCTAAAAGGCTTCCCGCTCCGCGTACCCCGCCGCCAATCCGCTCCGCTCCCCTTCTCCCGCCGCCGCCGTGGCGGCAAAGTACCGGATGTCGTCCATGGCGTGGTCGTGTTCTTTGATCACTCGGTCCCGCCCGCTTCTGGGGTCCCAGCGGTAGAGCCCGAACTCCCGTAGGCTGTCCTGGCACCCGCTGCAAATGACCAGCTTCCCGCTCCGGAGCAGCTCCGCCGTCACCCGGATGCCGGACAGCACGTCGTTGTGGGCCTTGCAGACCCGCCAGCCCTCCCGCCGCAGGGTCTCCAGGAAGCTGGCCGCCGAGGGGTCCACCACTACCTGGCGGATCTCCCGCCCTCCGGCCAGCCGCCGCAGGTCGGCGGCATATTCTCCGTCGGTTTTTTGCCGCCCCGCTTCTTTGGAATCATAGTAGTACTCCTCCACCCGGTACCACACCCCGTCCTTCCTGCCCCACAGGCCGAAGGAGGCGGGGTTGACCGTGCCGTAATCGCAGGAGATCCGCCATTCCTCCATGGGCCCGGCCGGGGGCGGCCGAACCAGACTCTCGTCGAAGAAGCCGTAGACCAGCCCCTCGGCGGCCACCCATTCTCCCAGCACAAACCGCTGGTAGAAGGCCCCCTGAAAGCGCCGCTCATACCGCCGCCGCATCGCATCCGACAGTCCGGGGTTGTCCTCCATCGTGAAGTGGAGGTAGAGGGCCCGCTTCTCCCCGGCCTTTTGGATCCACTCCCGGTAGAACCAGTGTCCGGGGTGCTCCGGGTTGCAGGAGAACCACAGCCGGCTGCCCTCCACGGAGCACCGGGCGCAGGCCTGTTCCACGAAGGAGCGGGGCATGAGGGCCGCCTCGTCCAGCAGGGCCCCGGCCAGCGTGATGCCCTGGATGACGGCGGCGCTGGACTCATCCCGGCCGCCGAAGAGGTAAAAGGTGTTTTCCCTTTCTCCCATGCGCAGGGTCAGCCGGCTCTGGGAGAGCCGCTCCTCCGCCTGGAACCCCAGCTCCCGCAGTGTGGGCAGAAGCGGAACGAGGAGGTTGCGCCGCACGCTCTGGACGCTGCGGCCGCACAGGGCGAACTGCCGGTCCTGGAAGCGTCCCATGGCCCAGCAAAAAAATGACAGCCCCAGGCAGAAGGTCTTTCCGCTGCGGACTGCGCCGTCACAGATGACGGCCTCCCAGCGCCCGGCCTCCGGTGAGCACCACCAGGTGAGGACCCGCCGCTGTTTGGGGGAGAACTTCATGGGTCCTCCCGCTCCCTTTCCCCGCCGTCTCCGCCCGTCTCCTCCAAGGCTCGGAGGAAGCGCTCCGCCCCTTCTCCGCTCTGGCCCGCCATGCTGTAGAGCTTCTCCAGGGCCAGCAGCTTGTCCACCAGCCGGATCTCCACCGCGCCGTTGCCGTGCCGTTTGAGCTCCGTCAGGGCGGTGAGGTCCAGTTTTTCGATCTCCTCCAGCTGCCCCTCGCCCAGGAAGGCCAGCTTGACCGCGTCGTTGCTCTTCCGGTCCGCCAGCCGCTCCAGCCGCCTCAGCACGTCGTTTTTCCATTCCCGCTCTGTCTTTGCCTTCACGCCATCCCACCTCTTACCCCTCCCGCGCCCTGCCCAAATGTTGCATGCTCCGGTACACAAACCCAAAAACCGTCTTTCGGCGTCGAAAACCCCCTCTTGTCCTTTTGGCGCTTCTGTGGTATAATTTTTACCTTACCAGAGGGGAGGTGTACCATGGACCGCAGCGCTGTCAAACAGATTGCCGCCAACCGCAAGGCGTATCACGACTACTTTGTAGAGGAAAAATTCGAGGCTGGCCTCGAGCTGTGCGGCACGGAGGTCAAATCCATCCGCCAGGGCAACGTCAACCTGAAGGATTCCTACTGTATCGTCAAGGACGGCCAGATGTTGGTCCACGGGATGCACGTCAGCCCCTATGAGAAGGGCAATATCTTCAACCGGGACCCGGTCCGCCCCCGCCGCCTGCTGATGCATAAGCGTGAGATTCTGCGTCTGTTTGCCAAGGTCAAGCAGGACGGCTATGCGCTGGTACCTCTGTCCATCTACTTCAAGGGTCCGCGCATCAAGCTGGAGGTGGGCCTGTGCAAGGGCAAAAAGCTCTATGACAAGCGGGCCGCCGCCGCGGCCAAGGACGCCCGGCGGGAAATCGACCGGGTCATGAAGGACCGATCCAGATATTAGGCATTGACGCTCACCGGAGAGTGTGTTATTTTAGAGTACTCTCCCAAATTGAAAGGAGTGTTTCCCATGGCTCAGAATCCCATTGTCACCTTTGAAATGGAAAACGGCGGCAGGATGGTGGCCGAGCTCTACCCGGAAAAGGCCCCCAATACCGTCAACAACTTCATCAGTCTGGTCCAGTCCGGGTTTTACAACGGGCTGATCTTCCACCGGGTCATCCCCGGCTTCATGATCCAGGGCGGCTGTCCCCAGGGCACCGGCACGGGCGGCCCCGGGTACTCCATCAAGGGGGAGTTTACCGGAAACCGCTTTCCGAACGACTTGAAGCATGACCGCGGCGTGCTGTCCATGGCCCGTACCATGGCGCCCAATTCCGCCGGCAGCCAGTTTTTCATCATGGTGGAGGCGGCCCCTCATCTGGACGGCCAGTACGCCTCCTTCGGCAGGGTGATTGAGGGCATGGAGGTGGCCGACGCCATCGTGTCTGTGCGCACCGACCGGATGGATAAGCCCATGGAGGACCAGCGCATGAAAACGGTCACTGTGGAGACCTTCGGCGTGGATTACTCCGCGCCGGAAAAGGTATAAAGATCGCATTTTTCTTTGCCCCCGCGCAGACGCGGGGGCCACGCGGGGGCGTACCGGTTTCGACGGGGATGCAGAGACGGGAATAGCGGGCGAAGGCGCCCAGCCTTCTGAAAATGGGCATTCTTTATAAATTAAAGAACAACAACGATTACGAACTCGTAGCGGCTTAAGTTCCGCTGCCGTCCCAGCCGGCAGGCCCACGAGCCGGTTTGGGGCGTGATTTAAGTGGGGACCGTGCGTGCGCAAAGCTTTGAGCGCACCATGCATCATGAAGCTACCGACCTGTTGAGCGTGACGGCCCGCGCTTCAGGAAGGGAAATTTAAAAGACCATCTGCGCCCGGAGAAGTTCCCGTTGAAACATTTTCGGACGGGGGTTCAACTCCCCCCGCCTCCACCAATTTAATCGCAGGTCGAACCCCTGAGGTGACGATAGTCGTCTTGCCTTACGGTTTCGTACTTGCGACCCAGATTAAGGATAGGCTTTAAGCCTGTCCTTTTTCTTTTGGTAGTCGGTAGTCCGTTTTAACGAATTTTCCTTATATATACATGTAATGCGAGGGAGCGACAAGATTGCGCCTTGAGTCCCTTTACTTTTTGGAAAAATCTTTTTAGTTTTTACGAACTACCAGTACTACCAGATAGCCAAAGGCCTTGCAAATCAAGGACTTTCTTCGGTAGCAGGCTCAGTAGCAGAGGGCTCGGGCTCGACTACCTCGACTGCTACGGAGACCCGCAGGAGTTGTCCTTCGGGGACGAAGGCCTTGATTTGCTTTACAAAGCTCGCCGCATTGAAGGCTCCGGAGAAGCAGAACGAGAAGTTCTCCAAAGTTATTTTTTTTGTCGGCGCATTCGTGCTGATACCATAGTCCTCTCGGAATCTCTCGAGGTCGTCCTTCGTAGGCTGAAAACCTCGCTTGAAGGAAAAGCCTCTTTTGCTCAGGTAAACGCCGACCGCACCGGCGTTCGCGCCCATAAGCTCGGCAAGAGCCGAAGGCCCGACGTGGTACTTGTCGATAATGTTCTGCACGTAGCTCTTCTGCAAGCCCTCGGGAAGTGCTTTGAACTCTGCGTATGTGATACGTTTTTTCAGGTTGAGCGTGTAGGTAGGACCGCTCATCTCTCTCATCTCCTTTGCCGTGTATTGCGGTAGGCGGCAACCGCTATGCCGAGGGCGCTTCTTAGCGCTCCGGGCTGTTATCGCCTTTTCTCGTACATCTTCTTTGAAGAGGTACTCTTCGTCTCTCATATAAACCTCCTCGGGCAAGCCCCAGACCTCCCGTATCGCGTTTTAGCTCAGGGGCCCTTAGATTTACCCTCTGAAAACTTTGGACGCGATACGGGCTGTTCTGGAGTCCTTTTAATCAGCCCTCTCCATAGTGACCTCACAGATACCGCAAATGAGGCTGAGGTCGGCGGTCGTCTTAACTTCCTGCCCGCAGACTGGGCAAACGTAGCGGTGAGGCTTTTCGCGCTCGGCCTTTGCTTTCTCCTCAGGCATAACGCGAGCGAACGGGACCTCAAGTACGAAGCCGTTATCCTCAAGGGTCTTCTTGAAGGCCTCGGTCGGATTTGTGTGGGAGAAGCCCACAGTACGGTCGTACCCGATTTCAAGGTCTCTCGCCTCAGCCTCGGCCTTGAAGGTCTTGTTGTGGTAGCGGCCCTTCTGGCAAGTGTCCTGAATCTCGTTCACGAGGCAGTAAAGGTGGACCATCTCGTGACACATCGTCGCAGCCGTGTTAGCGGACGGACGATTGAGGAACTCGGCGCCGATGTTGATTTCATACTGACCGTCGTTCTCACTCTTCCAAATCTTTTTAGTAGAGCAGTGGCCGTAAGCCTTAGGGGTAGACTGAACGGTGATGACGGGTTTCGGCAGCGCGTTGTCGAAGTAGACGCGATTCAGAATGTCGAACAAGCCCTCGAGCTTAGTCACGACGTCCGACATTTTCATGGGCTCGTCGTGGTTGACTTCTGGCTCAGCGGTCTCGCTGACCTCAGCCTCAGGCTCTTCGTAGAGCTTCCAGCGGCGGTCATAGCTTGCAGCGGCCATGATACTCGGCTCGGCGTTAGGCTCGTCCGCAGGGACGGAGTGAATCTTGCGATTCTCCTCGTCAATGCTCACGACCAGACGGACCTCGTTGGTCTCCTTGTTGATAATCTTCTTGTTAGCGATAATGCTCATGTCTTTCATTGTATTTGCCTCCTTTATAAATCCCAGTGTTTTCCAACTGACAATTATATTTTACCGTGTTCAGTAGAAAAAGGGAGCGCGCAAAACCGCCGGGATTCTGCGAACTTTTCGTTGCGGTTTTACCGCTTTTGGTAAGTAGTCAAGTCTCGGACTGCGGCGTCAAACTTTTCAAGGACCATATCGAGGTCCGTTCCGTTAAAGCACGCAAAGCCTTCGTCAGCGTCAAAGATGGCTTGATTGAAGTCTTTACGCCGCGCGTCATGGTGAGGACTGTCCACGGTAAGGCGTTTGATAAAGGCCTTTCTCAGTTCCTCATACATCGCTTTCCTCCTTATCCGGTTTTGTCAGGTCTTCAGGCCGGCAGTCGAGAGCCTGCGCGAGCTTGAGAGCCGTTTTGAGCGTGATATTCTCAGGCTTGATGATACCGACCTCAATATCACGGATTTTCTGGTAGCGGATTCCACTGACTTTTGCCAGCTCGGTGCGGCTGTAGCCTTTCGCAAGCCGCAAATCTTTAAGTCCCAAAGTGTCATTCTCCTTTCACCGCGGGGCACAAGGCCCCGCGGATTCATAGATTGATGATTAGATATAGAAGCCGAAGCAAACGCCGCCGGCGAAGTCGGCGCCGTAACTGTACGCGCTGCCGTTGCTGTACACATTGCAGAAGTAGCTGGAGCCGCTCCCATAAGGAGAACGCTCCCACCACCAGGTCGCATCTCCGTCTTCGTCGACCTTGATACGGTTGCGGCGGTCCTTGAAGTACTCGAACTGGAAGCCGCGGTCAGGGTCATTCTCGGTCCAGTCATGTTCACCGAAGACCTCCATCTCGGAGAAGAGCCAGAGCTTGTCCTCCTCTTCGCCGAACTTGCGGGGCTTGATAGCTGCGACGAGCTCGTCAGGAAGCAGCGCGATAACTTCCTCATTGAGGTAGCGACGCATATCGCAGGCAAGCCAGCCGCCTTCGTTGGTCCAGTCCTTATTCATGCGGTGATAGCCGAGCAGATTCTTCAGCCCGATAACGCCGTCGTCCATGACGACGAACACGACCTCGCGGCCGTCCTTGAGAGTCTCGACGATTTCATCGCCGACCTTGAGCGGGCCCGGATTCGCCCAGTTAAAGGTGCGGGTCTCTTTCGTTGTGATAGTTGCCATAATAAAAACCTCCTGAAAAATATATTTGCTTATAAGAGCGTTTTGCTCTTGAGAAGCCTTCTGATAGTCCACACATCGGAGCAGTACATCGGCGTAAACCAGTAGTTCTCCAATGAGTCGTCCGAGCACATGGGCTCGGTAAGTGAGTTGCCTACTTTGATATAACCGGCGACGCCGAGAAGCGAGAGCTGGATATAACACATATATGCTACGGTGTAATCAACATCCTGCGCGGTCACGAGAATGTGGTTTTGCCAGTTCAGACCGGCCTTGCTTATCTGCTTAGCCGCAGCGTGAACGCTGGCAATCAAAGTAGCGCCGGCACCGCAAGCGCAGTCGTTAATTGAGACATAGCCTTTCGCCTTGATAGTCGGCAGCACGTTGTCGCAAGTCATTTCTGCCATCATTCGGCAAACATCATAGGGCGTAAAGAACTGCCCGCCGGAGTCATTGCCGAGGTTGAGCGCCATGAAGATACTTCCGAGGAAGTCCTGCTCCGGATTCTTCTCGAGAGCAAGGACCACTTCCGCAGCGAGCTGAGGAAAAATCTCCTGCTCCTTCTTGCTGTATTTCTGAATCCGCTTGAGGTAGAGCTCCTCGCGTTTTTCAAAGTGAGACTTGTCGACTGCGTTCGAGATAGCGCAAGCGTACATCGTAACGAAGTCCTGCCAGACCTCCCACGGAGTCCAGCGGTATGTAAGCTCTCGGAAGAGCTTTACAAAAGGTTGGTCGTCGGTCTTCCCGACTCGTTTTGCCATTGGCTTACCTCCTTTAATAAAGTAGTGCGTTAAAGCAATCGGCCCGAAAGAAACGCCCTCGCGGGCGAATCTTTCTCAGACGATATTGACCTCGTAAATGAGGTAGTCGGTGAAGTCTGCCGTGCGGTAAAGGTACGGCGAGACCCGCTGCGGTCGGTCGGAGCGGCTCTCGATAAAGGCCTGTGCCTTTTCTAAGGTCGAGTAGCCTTCCTGACTGACTTTCCCGAGACTCGCCTCAGGAATCACTTGAACGATGTAAACTTTCATATTGTTGCCTCCTTGTTTTTAATGTCAAGAGGTTACCTTTCGCGGCGCGCTTACCGCTTGAAGCTCGTGAGCTGGGCGGTGCTGCCCGCATTCTGTTTTATCCTCTTGACATTATTTATTATGCCGCGTTTTACTGATTTCGGGAGCGCGCAAAACAGCCGGGATTCTGCGAACTTTCCATTGCGGTTTTACTGCTTTCAGTCAATCACGCAACCACCTTGCAACGCGTGAGAACAGTCTGCTTGACGCCATTCCGTTCGTTGTGAGCTTTGATTGTGGCCTTGATGGTCATACGCTCTTGAAGCTCAATAGGTCGAGACGCATACCAGATAAAGACGTTTCCTGTCTCGTCAGCGAACTTATAAAGATAGGTGGTACCGAAGTCGTTATACCATGAGGTGAGAAGCACTGCAGCAGTCAAGTCGAGGGTCAGACGAGTACCCACTTCTCCAACATACGCCGAAGTATTTTCCGTGTTTGCTCTCTGTTCTTCCCGGGCTTTGCGCTCCATATAATGCTCATACGCGAGAGGCATGTATGCCAGCCGACCGACCTGCTTAGCCGTTACGTATTCGCCCTTAGCAAATACAGAGCAGTTACGCTCGAGGTCACTTGCAGAGTCAAAGTCAAGGCCAAGCAGCCAGTTATTGATAAGCTCGGCCTGCGACATTGCTTTGTCAGAGGCGGCTGCTTGCTCGTGGAGCTTATCAAGAACAACTTCCCGCGTGCTATCCTGCTCGTCGCTTTTGCGGTAGCCATATTCCTGAATTGCGTCATAAGCGCAGGCGAGAATCTGGCGGACCTCAAACATTTGCGCGCCCCGGCGGGTATTCCAGTCAGTCATAGAGCAATCAAGGTCCTCAGGAAAGAGGTCTCTCACCTCGGCCCAAAGAGCGGCAGTCGCCGGGCTGATTCCGGTGTAGTCATGCAGGCAAGCGCGTCCGACCTGTCGAGTATCGCCCTCAGCGTTCTCAATGAAGAAGGTAACGGCGCGCCGGCGATTCGTATTACAATGGTCGCAATGAGGAGCGGCGGCAAACCACTCAGCGCGGGCTTTCTGCTTACCGAAGCAGCTTACGACATTTCCCTTGTCCCCGTGCTCGACCTTAGCGAGAACAGTCCAGCCGTTCGCCTTGATAAGCTCTTCGCAAGCAATATCAAAATCAATGGCAGCGACCTTGTAGGAGCCGGCTTTGTGAGAGAAGTCGTCGAAGACATTAACCGTTTCGGGGTGTTCGTCGGAAATAGTGTAAGAGAACGGAACATTATAGCGGGCAGCCTTTTTAGCGAGCTTGTCAAGGCGCTTGCTGACTTCCTCAGCCTTATCTGCGTAAACAGTAAAAATCATAATCATTACCTCCTTAGGGTTTACTTTCTCGTCTGAACGCGATATAATATATGAACACTCTTAAGCTCAGCCGGTCTTGCGACCGGCCAAGCTCTCGAGCGGACGAGGTTAGTCGTCAGTTACGTATTCAAGGTACTCGGTGTCTGTCGCGAAGAGCATGTACTCTCCGTTTACCAAGCCCATGAATCCGTAGTCGGTGTGATAGCCGTCCATGATTGACCTCCTTTCTGAGCTCTCGTTGTTCCAGCAACGGGGGCTCTTTTCTTTGTCAAGGTTTTCCCCTTGACAATTATTATTTTACCGTGTTTGGTAAGAAAAGGGAGCGCGCAAAATTGCCGGGATTTTGCGAACTTTC
The DNA here is from genome assembly GCA_902492005.1 of uncultured Eubacteriales bacterium. Taxonomy (GTDB): domain Bacteria; phylum Bacillota; class Clostridia; order Oscillospirales; family Oscillospiraceae; genus Intestinimonas. The sequence continues at coordinate 61,660 of CABUJV010000001.1, read as the reverse complement.
CGTTGCATTTCTACCGCAAATAGTAAAAGGCCGGAGCCGTCCCACGAAGGAACGACTCCGGCCTTATCTCTTAGGCGAGCTGATTTACTTTTTTCTGTACGGCGGCGTAGTCATACCCTGCGGCCTCAAGTCGCTTCTTACGCTCTGCACCGTTGCCCCACTTGCCTTGCAGGACTTCTCTGGCAAGCTCGTCGACCGATTTGCCGGCGCCCTGCTCGGTAGTGATGAAGCCCGAGAAGCCTGCCGCCTGCAGCTTCTTCAACGCGGCCTCCGCATTCGCCTTGACCTTGAAGGCCCCGACCTGAATCTTGTAGAGGTCTCCGACCTTTACCATGTAGGTATCAAAGCCTTTCGCCTTGACCTTAGCCAGCATGGCGTCTGCGTTTGCCTTAGACTTAAAAGCACCCGTCTGGACGCGATACAAGCCCCCAGACGGCTTTTCAGGTGTAGGCTTGATATTTGTACTCCCGAGGCGTTTGTTGACCTCAGAGGCAATCTGGGCGTGCCGTTCATAGAGATATGTACCGGGGCAGCTCTTATTCGCAAACCAACGGTGCACGGTCATGTTCTGCTTGTCCGGCTGACCGATAAGAGACTTGTCGGCCTTCCACTTGAGTTCCTTGATTCCGTTACGCTTGCAAATATCGACGAGCAGGTCGATAAGCGCGGCATAGGCCTTATCCGTAACGGCGTAAGGCTCTTTGGTGTCGCTGGCAACCTCAATCGTAATTGCGCGGTTGTCGTTCGCCGCGTTCGAGGAGCACCACGAGCGGTCTTTCTCCTCGACATACATACCGATACGGCCGTCATACCCGATACCGTAGTTGCTGGACGCCCGCCGGGAGGTAGGCGCAAACACATTGCCGAGAGTCTCGACCGAGCATTGACCGACTACGCAATGGATAGTTACGGTATCGATTTTGTGGTTGCGGGGGCTTGATTTATTCGGCGAGATTTTCGTATAGTTTACGAGCGGGCTGTTACTCATTCTCAATACCTCCTTCTGTCTTAGCGTTCAGGATTGCCACGAACTTAGTAAAGGCCTCCTTGATGTACTTACAGGCCACGAGCAGCACGGCGCCGATGATAATAAGGTCAGCGAAGAGGTCAGAATACTCCTCGGGAATCGCCCAGCCGACTTGATTTGCAAACAGGGGCAGAGTCGTGATTGCGGTGCAGAGCAGCGTCAGCCCGACCACGAAGGTCAGAATCTTAAGGCCGCTCGCGATGAGCTTGTCCTTGTCAAAAGACTCATGCAGAATCTTGATGTTGTACCAGAGCGAAAAGGCGACATTCGCAAGGTACGCGGCGAGGAAGATAAGCATGGCCCAGCCGATGTTGATAAGGTTTTGCAGTACGCTTTCTAACATGTTTTTAGTCCTCCTTTGAATCATTGTATATATCAGGCCCGTACTTCTTACGGAGCTTGATTCGGTTTTCGGCTTTCGCCTTACTGTAGTAGAAGCCGGTTGCGGTAGCGAGCTCGGCAAAGATGGCGGGGATAAGGTATGCAAGCGGCGAGGTGTCGCCGGTTTTCCAAACAACGGCCAAAGTAAAGACCGTTACGATACCCGTAGCGGTCCCGACGATGGCGATTATGATTTTGGAAAACTCTCGTTTCTTAGCTCTCATCGGGCGGCGATACCGGCAGCTCTAAGAACTTGTTATGGAGGTCGTCCATAACGCCGTTCACGCCGAGAGAGTGGTACTGCTTCCAGCAGTTTTCAAAGTTCTCCCGGGCGTAGATAGGAGCGAAGCCGCGTTCCTCCCATTTGTTGTAGTCGCTAATCATCTGCGACCTGAGCAAGGCTTGCAGTCCCGCCTTTACCGCAGCCGTGTCCAGAGCGTTCTTCTTGACGAGGGAGTGCAGGTACTTGAAGACGGCCGCAATGAGCGCGGGCGCGCCCAGAAGGCAGAGCCATTGATAAACCGTCATTCAGTAACCTCCTCCCAGCCGTAGACCCCCGGCTCCCAAACGTTATTTGCGGCAGTGCTTACCCAGTGCTTGCCGTTATGCGCCACCTTGTCGCCGAGCGCGTAGGCGTCATGCGCGCCGAGGGGCTGAGACCATTCGGGGTACTCGACCGTAGGGTCTCCGATTTCCTTCCAGAGACTTGCAGTAGCCGGCGGCGTCCAATCTGCTTGCGAGCTGTGCGCTTGTACGCAGCGGTACAGCTTTCCTTTGTAAGAGCAAATTGCCTTGACCGCATAAGCTACCGGATATGCCCATTCCGAAAACTGCTCGGCGTGTTCCGTGAGAGTCGCGTCGTCGAGTTGTTCTGTCTCTGCCATTTTCACGAAAACAAGACTCGCAAGCTCCGGAGCCCGTGCTTTTGCGAGGGCGGTCAGATTCGCCTCAGTCGTGTAGAACTCCCCAGCATGATAGAAGTAGAAGCCGGCAACGACTTCCGCAGGAACACTCTCGACCTCAACGAGGGTATGCCGGTCGCAGAGATACCCGACCTGCTGTGTGGGCCAGAAGGTGTTGGAGTCGTTCGAGTAAATCGCGTCGGCTTTGTCCTGCTCGCTGAGAACGACGACGCCGTTTGCCTGCTTGCGAACGTAACAGGGGTGCTCGCAGATTTCGACAATGAGATTTGCCGAGTTTGTGATTAAGTACATAGCGCTTTCCTTCATTCGATTTTATTATTCGGGTGGAATCCGAACAGTTTCTTAAAATATAGGTCCATGCGCTCGACGGCGTGGAAGCTGTTTCCTCGCTTCATGTGTCCGCGCCAGCTCTCATAGGCGCTGCAAATATCTGAGAGCGGAAATACACGCCGGACGAACTTGCCGGCGATTTTCACGACTCTGCCCTCGATATTCCAGCGCTTGAACTTCTTGAGCTTGCGCCGGATTTTCTTAATACTCTCAAAGCTCATTTTACGAAGGACCTTCCCGGTCTCCGTCAGCTTGAAGCGGATTTGCAGGAACTTGAAGCCCTCGCTGAGCTTCTTGATTTTCGTCTTCTTCGTATTAAGAATAATGCCGAGAGAATCACAGACCTCTTTCATGCGAGTAAGACACTCTTTGAGGTATTCCTTGCTCGGGTGAATCAGATAGCCGTCGTCCATATATCTGGCGTAGCCCTTAATGCCGAGCTTTTCCTTGATGAAGTGGTCGAGCTTATTCGGCAGCATAAGAGCGGCAGTCTGCGAGATTTGACTTCCGAGTCCGTAACCAATGGGGCCGAAGTTATCGAGACACTCATTCGCGAGAGCCCTGATTCTCACATCATGCACGCGCTTTGCCAGCTCACGGCTGACCGGCCAATGCTGCGCGTTGGCGAAGTAGTTGGAGAAGTCGAAGAGAAGAACATAGCCCTCCCGGCCGTACTTCCTGTAATGCCTTTGCAGGTGGCAGGAGAGACGGTTAAGAGCGAAGTCGATTCCTTTGTTCTCGGTACTTGCGCCGTTGTCATAGATGAACGACGGTTTTAAGGTCGGGTTGATGACCTTATCGCAGAGCGTCCTCTGCACAACGCGCTCGCTGATGTGAATGCTCCTGATGTGCCGCATTTTCCCTCGGTCGTAGAGGTCGAACTCGATAAAGCCTCGGCTCTTATATGTCCCGTCAAGAAGCGCGCGCCGAGTTGCGGCCGTATTCGTTACGAGATTGAAGCGGTAAGTCTGCGTGGAGCTTTTCCAGCTAACGCCGCGGCAGCAGATATGCCCGGATTGATATAGGTTTTCATAAGAAAAGACGTCCTCAAAATCTCCGCAGGATTTGCTGAGAGCGAGGCGTCTTTCTTGCCGTTTCTTGACTCGCCTCTGATAGCGAGCCTCGTGTCTTTCTTCGCTTGTCATTAAAAATTGTCCCCTTCGTACAGTGTTGCAGGATTTCACGCGTAAAAGTAACTGCATAGTAGTACCGCCCATGAAACACGGTCCGCGTAAACCGTGCCATGCAAGCAGCGTCCGAGCGACTACATCAAAGGAGTGTTTTAGCCAAAAGGCAGGGTACGAGTCATCCTTCCATAAAGGTACTGATTTCGGCGGTTTCCCGCTTACTACGTCGGACCTGATTCCTTATGGAATCCGAAGCAAACGCCGTTGGTGTTGTTGGCGTTGTTATTGTTCGCGTTGCCGTTGCTGTTCACATTGCAGAAGTTGTTGGAGTTGCTCCCATTAGGAGAACGCTCCCACCACCAGTTCGCAGGACAAGACAACAGTATCATGACAGGACCCGTATATCGGTTAGGGCAGATTCTTAAATCGTTCCTTATCCGATTTCTTTACGCCGGAAATTAGCTTAGCTTCCTCACTGATGAGGGAAGCCCACTCCTCGAGAGAATTATCAAGCCAGCGCAGCTTTTCAGGATTTTGCTTGAGAAGGTCTGCCATAATTCCGAGCTGACCGATAAGCGCCTGAAGCGTGGCGTTTGCCTCGATAAGATGGTCTCGCCGAAGCTGAGCCTCATGCTGATTTCCGGGAAAAACGCTGTTCGCCATTTTGACCTCATTGTAGACGGTATCGGCGAGAGCGCTTAGCTCCTGAGCACCGTAAAAGGTGTACCTCTTCGGCATTTTCAGGCAGCATTTTCTTGTATGCACGGCGAGCTTGCGCGCAGTCTCTACGAACTGGACCGAGCTATCTCCTCGCAGTGCTTTATAAACTGACATAGTTAGCTTTTACCCCCTACCGGGGCCACAAGGGCCCCGGATTGACTAAAGATAGTAGATTAAACACAGAAGCCGAAGCAAACGCCGCCGGCGATGTCGGCGACGTTAACGTTCGCGCCGCCGCCGCTGCTCACACCGCAGAAGTCGATGGAGTTGCCCCGATAAGGAGAACGCTCCCACCACCAGCTCGCAGACCCGGAGCCGTTGGAGAGGTACTTGATTCTGTTTGCGGCAGTAGCAAAGTAGCTGTACTGCGAGCCCTCACCGGCTTTCGAGTAGGTAGTCGAGCCGAAAATCTCAATCTCGGAGAAGAGGAAGAGCTTCATCGAGTTTGTGTTGATAGTCGAGCTCTGACTGCCTGCGGAGGTCTTCTTGTTAACGCTCTTAAGTACCGCTCGCAGGTCGGACGGTAGGGTCGGCAAAAGCGTGTTTTGCAGCCACGAGTACATTTCAGAGCCGGTAAAGCCACCGCTATTTGTATTCGAGGCATTCATTCGGCGCGTAGTTGCCATAAGGTTTTTCATGCCAAAGGTAATGCCGGCTTTGCCGCCGCTTGCGAGGTCGTCATGATTGAAGCCCATAATTACGAGCGTCAGGGTCTCGCTTCCGACCGTGATGTCCTTCGTATCGCCGACAGACCAAAGCTGAGAAGCCTTGCCTGCGGCGGAGGCCTTAGCAATCTGCGCCCATGTGTTCTTAGAGAGCACGCTGTTGAAGAACAGGCACTCGACGGAGTAGGTCTGCCCGGAGGTCGTGATTGCCACGCTCACGGGGTCGGTTGTCTCCCCGCTCTTCGTAGCGGTAACGGTATAGGTACCGGACGCGGTAATCGTCAGGGAGAGCACACCGCTTGAAGGCACCGTGCCGGAGAAGGTCTTCGTACCGTTCGTGGCGGTAACGACAGCGCCGGAGTCCGAAGTTACTTTCAGCGTCGCCGAGAAGTAGGAGAGCGAGATTTTGTACTGCTTCACATCATCTACGATAACGCTCTCAGTCGCGGTCTGCCCGTCCTTTGTAGCCGTTACGACCCATGTACCATATCCCGTCAGGTTGAAGGTCACGGTGCCGGTACTCGTAGCAGTCAAGGTCTTAGAGCCGCATTTGCAGGTAACGGAACTGCCGCTCGGAATTGTGGCAATAATCTGAGGCGGCACGCCGACCGTACCGAGCTGAGAGTCGGGAATCTTGCCGTCGCTTCCCAGAGTAGCTACGCCGCCTGCCGTGCCTTTCTGAGAGGTAGGAATATAGCCGAGGGCGGGAATCTGCGCGACCGGGACCTTCTTATTCGCATCAAGGGACGCAACGCCGTTCGCTGCGGCCTTCTGCGAAGTAGGAATATAGTCGAGCGAAGGAAGCTGTCCAGAAGGGACCTTGCCGTCAGAGCCCAGACTCGCAACGCCTCCCGCTGTGCCCTTTTGAGAAGTAGGGATGTAGTCCATAGCGGGAAGCTGCCCCGAAGGGACCTTACCGTCAGAGCCGAGGCTTGCGACGCCGCCTGCTGCGCCTTTCTGTGAAGCTGGGATATAGGACAGGCTCGGAAGCTGACTCTCCTTCAGCTTGCCGGACTCATCGAGGTCCGCCTTATCCTTGAGTGCGGCGTCGATTTTATCCGCGTTCTCATTGAGGTCTGCAATGTCCGCGAAGTCTTCCGGCGCCGGCTTTTTCAGGTTGTAGTTGTCTGTGTAGGTAGCCATTAAGTAAGTACCTCCTCCTTCAAATCTTTCCACGTGAGCGGCTTGACCTCGCTCCATTTATAGGGCTTGACCTTAGCCCACGTGTTATAAAGAAGCTCTACCGTAAAGACCATGTTGTACGGCAGAATGCGCTCAAGCGTCTCGGAGATAATCGTCTCCTGCTTCTTGACGCCGAGCGCAACTTTCACATTGACGGTAAAGGTCGCCGTCGTGATAGTCAAAACATAACCTCCCGCCCCGCAGAGAGACTCAAGCAGAGCGGCGAGGCTTTTCCTTGTGTAGGGAATATTTTCGTTGTACCGACTGAGCAGCCGGAGCTTGCGGTCGTCAAGAGTATCGGTCGCGAAGGGCGTGATACCCAGCATTTTCTCCCGGCGGGCCACGCCGTTCTCGGTAGCCTCAGAGATAAACTGGTCGTTCATGCAATCCTCGCAGGCGTCCCAGATAGCTTGTACCTCCGGGGTCTCCGCTTCCATGATTGCCCGCATTTCCTGCACGTCTTTCAGCACGTCTGGAAGATACTCTTTGAGGTCGATGGTCCTGATGTTGTTGAAATTACGCATTTGTGAACGACCCCCTCACCGCAACCGCGTCCTTATCGAGCGTGAGATTTCCTGCCTGACCGTTCAGAGTCGTGCCGGAAATATCGACAATACCGGCGAGCGCGAGGAGTCTCGACTCGATTTGCGATACGCGGACAATCAGCCCTGCCTCTTTACTCCATGTCGAATTGAGTTCGAGATAGTAGGCGTCAAGAGCGCTCTGAATGTACGGGAGGCACTCGGTCAAGTTCCAGCCGGAGGCAAAAGTCAGGGTCGTAGAGATATTGACCGTAGTACCTGCTGCGCCGACGACCGTAACCTCATGGTCAATAGGGGCAAGACCGATACCGTCGCCGCTGTTCTGTGTCGGGTCGATGGTCGTCTGCACGGTATTGATAAGGGTATCGGAAGGCGGTTGGTAGTCACTTCCCGTAATAACGAGCTTGACCGTTCCGGGACCTTTCCACGCACGGTAGGGCTTGCACCCGCCGACGCCCGGCAGTGCCTCGGTGACTTCGATATACTGCCCGCGGTTGAAGCCGTAGGACTGATTCTCAAAGCTGTTGAGGTAGCGCAGTCTCAGGGTCTCGGTCGCTTCTTCGTCTTCACCGTTAATAACGATACTCGTCAGCTCCGCGGTCGCGAGTCCCTCGATATACTCGATGGGAATAAGCTGACCGGTGTAGCCGTTCGGGTCCGCACCGGCGGTCTCACAAGTAAGGTAATACTTGAGAGACTCGATTTTCTCGGTCACGGCCCAGTTGTATTTATCGCAGGAGAAGCGCGTGCCGACAGGAATATCCATACTGAACTCGCCGATACCCACGGCGCAGGTCGCCGGCAGAGGCGTGATACCGCGCTCAGCGCAGCGCATGATAAGGTAGTCTCTGCTTGCGGTGTCTGCGAAGGTCTCATTGAGTACAGTATCGAGAGCCACATAAATCATGGCGCTCTCAAGGGAGTTCGGCGCAAGCGCATCGAAAATAATCGAGCCCTCGCGCTTATCAAGGCTCGACGCTACGCGGGCGAGTTTCTCTTGAAGAATCGCCTCATAGGTTTTATCCTCATACATCGGTTTCCACCTCCAAATCGCCGAAAATGCTATGCACGGTAAAGGTGACGTGCACGGTCTTTTTTCCGGTCTCAAACTCGAAGCCGTCTACTGCGGTGATTCGGTCGTCCTGCAGTAGGGCCTCTGTAATGCAACGCTTAATCTCTGGAAGCGCATACTCTTTCGGCTGGCCGATAAGCTCGACGAGCTCAACGCCGTAGTTCCATGAGTAAATGAGATAGGCGTACCGCTCCGTGCTGAGAATCAGGTAAATAGCCTGCCTCAGCGACTCGAGCTCGTCTACCATGCCGCGAATGCGCCCATGCTCAATATCCAGAGCGTAAGTAAGACTCGGCTGAGTCTCGACCTCAAGCGTCAAAAGGTCGTCTTCTACTTTAGGTATCATTTTGGCGCCTCCACTCTGTCTAAGATAATAAACTTCTGGCCGCCGTCGGCCCGCAGGAGAAGCACTTGCTCACCGGTCTTTAGGGCAAGGTGTACCTTGTAGGCCTTTTTGCCCTTGTAGGCGTGCTTATGACTTGCGAACTCTGCGTAGCCGCTGCCGCCGGAAGTTTCTTCTGTCTGGTGGTCCACCGTCATATAAACGGTGAAGTCTCGCACCGCATTCGTCAAGATGAGCTGACTTGCAGTAAGTTCGAGCTTCTGGTCAACCTGCACCTTGAGCGGGGAGACACTCGTCACCTTACCGAGGATAAAGCCGAAGGGTTTGCCGGCGGCTACAGCCTCGACCGCGGCGCGCTTTACGTTTTCTAAAAAACCGTTCATATCAAGTGACAAATGTACCACCTCGCAATTTCAGGTCCATCAGGTGTTGCTCTTGCTTGAACTTGTGCGTCACCGATTCGACCAGTAGGTAGCTCTGGACGTTGATGTCTCCGAGCCCCAACTTAACAATAACGGACGAGCCCGCCCGGACTCTCGTATCGCCGAGCGCGTCGGAGATAGAGAGCGAGCGGGTTTTTGTGTTGTAGAGCTTTAGGAGAGCCTCTGCCTTTGCCGCGCCGCTTGCGGAGAGCTCGACGGTATCGGTGTATTGCAGAAGGCCCCACTTGTTGATGTTCGAGCTGTCTTTCGCAATGAAGATTTCGCGCTTGCCCGAATCCTTGTTCTCAAATGTAATCTTGATTTGGTTGTAGGTCTGCTTGTCGATGGTACTCGAATAGGAGTACTCGCCGATAGTGTCGGCGTCGATAAGCAGATTCAGTTTCATGCTCTCAATGTCCTGCAGCGTCAGCTTGCCGACTTTATCGTAGAGCACATAGAGCTTAGTTTTCGCCCGCAGTGTTTCATCAAGCGCATTCTGGGCGATGTCAAAGAGCGTGGCGTTGTCCTCCGTCCTCGAGGCGATAACGTACCCCGTGTCCTCAAGCGCTCCCACGCTGAGGCCGAAGTCCTCGGCTATCATCTTGATAACATCGCTCGCTTTCTTGTTCGAGTAGACATAGGTGTCCTTATTCTTGAAGTAGCGGAGCTGGTCGTAGGCGGTAACCTCGATAACGTTCGGCGTGCGGCCTGAGCGGCTCTTTGTAAAGACAAAGCCGTAAAACATGTCCGTCCCATCGACGGACAGCTTTACGGCGTCTCCTTCCTGAAAAGACAAGACGGAATCCTTTACCACGGAAAACTTGAGCTTTCCGGGAGAGCCTTTGCGGTCCCACGAAAGGCTGATACCTTCCTCAACGATGGGGTAGAGAATCGTGCTGCCGCTCTGAATGATTAAATCTACTTTACTCATGGAATCGTCAACACCTGCCCCGGGTAAATAAGGTTAGGATTCTTTATCTTGCCCTTATTCGCATTATAGATTTTTGTGTACTGCGCTCCGTTGCCGTAATACTTCTTCGCAATGTTCCAGAGACAATCGCCCTTCTTTACGGTATAGGATTTCGTCTTAGGCTTGCTCGAAGTCTCGCGCTTCTTCTCCTCCTTAATAGTCGGCTTGCGCGCAGCTGCAGCTGGTTTCGTAACCGTGACGGTCTTCGTCGCATAGTCGATATACTGCTTGAGCGTTACCGAAACGGTCACGTCAGGGCCTTTTGTGGCGTCCTCTGTGATGTTGTAGCTCTCAAGGCTTACTTTCATATTCGTGTCGAACAGAAGTCTCCCAGAGGGCGACACACGGCTCACGATGAAGCGGAACGGAGTCTTGCTTGTCATGTAGTTCTCGAAAACGCTGAGGTAGTAGTCAGGCTTGCGAAAGGAGTCCGCAAAAGAGTACTGCCCCAGCATAGGGAGAACAATGTCAAAGCTAATTTCGGTCAAGCCGGGAGAGCGCAGAAAGTTTATATCGCCCTCATTGACAAGGGTAAGCGTTTTGTTGTTCCCCTTGATTTTGGTCGTCAGCTTCTGCGGCGTAACCGGTAGAAGCAGACTCCCGAAGTAAAAGCTATACATTATTCATGCACCCCCTCAGCAGCGACCTCGAGCGCTTCCGCGAAGCCCTCGGTCAGAGTATTCAGCACGCCGTCAAGGTCCATATCGGAGTCAATGCGGTTAGTCATGCCAGTCATATCGATTTTGACCTCAGCGGTCGTGAAGCGGTTGATTGCTTCCTGCTCCGCAAGGTCTCTCATATACTTCAGGTCCTCGGTCGTTTCCTTCAAGGACGCGGCCGCGCTTCCCGCGCTGTCGTTAATGCCGGCGGTGTCTGCGCCGATACTGTCGAGAGCGGTCTGCTCTGCGGAACTGTCCGCCGCGGCGTCAGCCTTTGCCTGCGCATAAGCGGCCTGCAACGCGTCGACAGAAGAATTGAGCTCGGCTTTCAAAGAGTCGATATGCGCGTCTCTTCCGGCTTTCGCGCTCGCGAGCTCGCTCTCATACGCGGCAAGGTCTGCCGCGCGAGCGGACTTTGCAGCCTCGTTTTCTGCGGCCGCAGTCGTTGCAAAGGTCACATGCTCAATGGCGTCGATACTCACGCCGGGGATTTTATTCAGCACCCCGATGAACTTATTGATAATATCGATAGCGCCGTTAATCATGTTTTGGAGAATCGTCAGTACAGAGACCTTCATGTCCCCCATGAAGTTCGCGATTGCGACGCCGGCTTTCTGCCAGCAGAGCTTGAGCTTGTCTACGAGGTCAATGACCCAGTAGACGCCGGTAAAGAATGCGAGCTTGACCGCGTTCCAGCCCACGATAAGCGCGAGCTTGCAAATCTCCCACGCATTTTTAACGCCGCCGATAGATTGAATCCACCGATACATCGCCGCAACAAGTACGCCGATGATAAGGGCAATCCAGAGAATCGGATTCGAGAGGAGCGAAACAATAAGGGCCTGATTTGCCGCGACTGCCAGCCACTGAGCAGCGGCATGGACGACCCACGCAACGGCGAGAATGCCGACCGTAGTAGCCAGCCCCACGAGTACCGCGCTGACCATGTCTGCGTTCTCCGTGAGGAAGGCGACGATATTATTCAGCCACGAGACGATGGTCGTAAGGACCGGCAGAAGCTGCTCAGCCATAATGCCGGTAAACTCGAGCCAGCTCTCGGAGAGAAGCCGGGTCTGGTTGGCGTAGCTATCCTGCGTGCGGGCAAAGTCGCCTTGCGCGTCGGCGGTCGTGCTCATAAGGTAATTGTACCGAAGCATGACCTGCTCGGCCTGAGACATTTCGTTGTAGGCCGTCGTGATACCCTGCGAGAGTGCATAAGCCTCAAGGTTAGCGACCGACATGTTAATGCCGAGTTGCTTCAAGGGCTCCGTCTCGCCGGAGATACCGGAACGGATTTTCTCGAAGGCGGTCTCAAGGTCAAGGTTGTAGAACGACGCCATGTCGCCGGCGAGGCCGACCATATCTTTCGACATATCTACGATGGCGTCGCCCGCAAGACCGGAAGACTTGAGCATGGCACCGAGGGTACCGGCGTACCGCTTTGCGCTTACTTCGTTCATGCCGTAGGCGGCAAGACACTCTTTAGACCACGAGTTGATAGCCTCCGTAGCGCTTCCGAAAGTAACGTCGACGACGTTTTGGACTTCGGCAAGGTCGGAGGCATAGTCAATTCCGGTCTTGATAGTATCAAGCGCCTTGCGGGCAATCATTACAAGCCCGATAGCTTTCGCGAGACGGCTGAAGGCGTCAGTCGATTTATTCGTATGGTCTTCCAACTGGTCCAGCGCGGCGCTCGCTCTCGCGAGCTCTTCGCGGGCCTCTTGAATGGAGGCGGTGTCGATAGCCCGTCCGGACGCGTCCTGCATAGCCTCAAAGCTATTAAGTACGATATTCATCGCCTTATTGATACTCTTGAGCGGGCCGGTCATGCCGTCCGTAAGTACGAGCTGCGACTTGATAAGGGCCATAGGCCTCCTCCTTTCCGGGAATAGGCGCCGAGGCTTGACCCGGCTTTACCTCAGTGCTTTTTCCCGTGTTTTGCTTTGGCCGCTTCTTTCTTCTCCTGCTCGACCTTTATATCGATAGCGGCGATAATGAACGCCTGCGTATAAGGGTCCATGTCAAGGAAGACATTCGGCGGCCACTTGAACTTGTGGAGACAGTAATAGACGTAGTTCGCCTCCGGGTCGTCTCCGAGTATTAGTTTTTTGCTTCTTCCACCATTTCGTCGCCGGACTGGAAGCCATTGACCTGCAGGACCTTAGTGGAGTAGTCCTCGAACTCGGCGGGGGTCAGCATAGTGGTGATAAGCTGCTCCGCGCCCATAACGCCATAGCTCTGCTGGAGCTCAGCGTCATTCAGATTCGGGAACACCGTGCAGCGGACAGCCACCTTCGCGAGGTAGGCGTTCGCGTCGAAGTCCTGCGTAAACTGGCCCTTGCGGCCGGGTACCGGGACGGTACGCATGCAGGCCTTTCTCAAGCCTGCGTTCTCCGCTGCGGTAATGCAGCAGATTTCCCACGGCATAGCCTCGCCGGTATCGGGGTCAACGAAGCGGTCGGAAGCGATAAAGGTAACGTTGTCGATTTTCTTCGCGTTCTGAGCAAGGAACGCAGTCAGATTCTTAGCCATAATAAAATACCTCCTGTTTTATGTTGGTTTACTGCATGCCGTTCAGCAAGCTAAAGGTCTCGGGCATTTCCCAGTCATCGAAGGTGCCCTCAAGTTCCTCGTCGAGAGTCTCGGCGTCGGCGTCAAACTTCGCCAGAATGCCGCCCTTAGTGAGGCAGTTCTTCAAGATGATAGTCTGACGACCAACGGAAGCGGTCGGGTCTTCATTCGCGACCTGAATATCGAACGTAGGCATAAAGCCGGTACGCTTATACTCGAGGAGCATTTTGCGGAAAACGGACTGGTTGTAGTGGGCGGTGCCGCTCCACGTACCAGACCAGCCGGTCGGCTTATTGCCCTTGCCGGACTTGCCGAGGATAGGCACCTCAGCTACGGAGATGTCCATTTTGGACTCGAAGGAATAGAGCTGCATGAAGCAGTATCTATTGCCGTCGGCCAGTGTGATATATGCGGAAGCCTGAGAGCCCGCAATCGCGTCAAGCGCGTTCATAATAGACTGAGCCATAATTCAAACCTCCTTACATGATGATAACGCTCATATAGAGCTGTGCCATAGCGTTCACGACGTTCAGGTTCTTCACAGTGCAAAGGACAGCCTTCTTCGTGTCGCCCTGCTCCACGGTTACGCTGTCGGGGTCGAAGTCCTCAATAGCGCGAATAGACTCGAGGTCCTGATGGAGCTTGCAAATATCGTTCCAGAGAGCGATTCTGCCCGCTGCATCGTTCGGCACAGTGCCGAGGTAGCGCGTGTTGAAGAGGACAGCCGTATCGTTCGCAATCTGGTCGCAGACGCGGATAGTCTGATTCGACTTGAAGACGTCGCCCTTCGTGTCGGAGACAGTAATCAGGGAATCGATGTCCTCGAGAATGCGAACGTCGCCGTTGACATTGTGGAACATCAAGCGACCGGCCTTGATTGCTGCCTCGAGCTCGGCCTGCGTTCTGTCTACGTCGACGGTGAGCTCGCCGTCATACTTCTTGTTCGTGTTGGACTTGTTCACGGCGCAGCCCGCAGATGCGCCGGTCATCCAGTACACGAGACCGTACTGACCGAGACCGGAAATGCTGGAATCGTAGTCCGTCACCTTGCTGCCGATTTCGATAACGCCCTCGTAGTCTGCGAGCTTCTCGTTGGAATCGAGGTTGAAGATAACGGTCTGGAACTTCGCGCCGACCTCGTCGCGGAGGCGCTTTGTGTAGTTGATATACAGCTTGATAGTGGTCGAGTCGTCGGACGGGCAGCCGAGAGTATTGAAGCTATAGCTCTCAAACTTATCGAGCGCCGCCTGATGAGCCGCCGCGTTTGCCGTGCCGTTCGTACCGCCGGTGAGCGGGGTCTTCGCAGTCGCGGCGAGAGACGCGGTAGTCTTCCACGTTACGAAGTCGTTATCCTTGAGCGCGGTAGCCGCAGCCACGGTCTGCGCATCGAGGAGAGTCGTATCGTAGTAGAGGCTGACGTCGAAGAGGCTGGAGTTGTCAGCGTTCGCCGCAATAACCACATAGAGCTTGTTGCCGGCAACGCCGGAATACTTCGCCGTGCAGTAAGCGCAAGCGGCCTTAGCGCCTCCGCCGTTCAGGCGATAGGCGTAGAGGGTCTGCGTGTACTGGAAGAGCTCGCGCAGAGGCAGCAAAGCGTCGTCAGTGTACGCATGACCGAAAATCTTGAGGCTGTTCTTCTGGAAGTCGCCGCTCGTCACGGTAAAGACCGTACTGTCGGGACCCCAGTCCAGCATAAGAGGCATAGCCGCGTAACCTCTGTCGGAGAGAGTAGCGGACGCCTTAGCCACGCTGGAAAAGTTGATATACGTGCCGGGGAGTACCTTGTTCTGTACTGCCCAGATTCCACCGCCAAGGGCCATATTATTTCACCTTGCCTTTCATAAAGTTTTCGATAGCGGTATCAACCTCTTCGAGGGTGTACCACTTACCGTCTTCCAAAAGCGCGCCCAGAAGGTCGCGGCGCTTAGCGTAGCGCTGAGACTTCAAAAGCTGCTCTTTGGAGTGAGTAGGAGCAGCGGGCTTTGCCGCTGCAGTAACTTTCGCCATATCAGTTTCCTCCTTGTTCAATTTTCAGAGTTCCCATCTTGACCTCCTCAGCCGTCTTATACGTGAAGTGGTTATAGGAGACAAGGAAGTGAAGCACTCCGTCCGTCACCTGAAAACTCATATCCGTACCGCGCAGCTTATCGCCGCCGGGCAGGTCAATCACTTCAAGCACCTCGGTGAGGGTATCTGCTACGCCGTAGCAGTCCTCACGCCCGGCCTTCGGAAAGTAGAGAACATCGAAACGAGGAAGACGTTTCTTGCGCTGGGCCGGGTAGTCCGTGACCTCGGCGTTAACCAAAAGCACAATAAAAGCAGGTTGCCGAAGCCCCTGCTTTACTGCGTTTGATTCGATATGACTACCGGGAAAAGCGGACCGCAGGGCCAGCGTGATTCCGTCTAAGATAATGTTTGTACTAATTTCCGCCATTGCAGACCTCCTTCAGCTTTCGGAGCACCATCTTCTCAAGCACAGACGGGGCGATTCGTTTCAGCTTTTCCTCGGAGATAGCCAGCATGTACCGGCCCTCGACCCAGCCGCCGTTTACGGTACGGTGACCGAACTCGACATACGAGGCGTACTCGACCGGATTTATGATTTCGACCATATATACATTCCCGGACTTTGTGACGGTCAGGGACTGCGCGTACTCGCGCCCGGCTTTGCCGTTCTTAGCGCCCCAGCCTCGGCGGAGAGTACCGCCTTTCTTGCCAGAGCCTTTCGGGTATTTGCCGACCGGGGTAGCCGGAATAACGAGAGCCAGAAGTCTTGCGGCAAGCTCTTTGCTGCAAGCCACGCAGAGGTCGTCTATCTCAGAGTCGCTCAGCTTTTCAAAACCTTTCGCGAACTCCCTGAACTGAGAGAAGTCGCAGCGTCCCCAGCGGGACATTAGGCGTACTCCTTGAATGGGACGAGCGGTATCTCCTGATGACAGCTATAGACCGCAGGCTCGCCGGACCTCGCATAAGCGGTAGTCCGGCCCTCCTGCGTTACGACTATCTTAGAGCCGGCCGGGATTTCCACGGTCTTCGAGATAAAGAGCTTGACCGACTGCTGAATCAGCGGCGCGCTGTCCTGCTCGGTCGTGCTTGAGATACTTGAGAAGGACAAACGGCAGGGCTCCCCGTGGAGCTTCTGGACCTCCGTGGGCTCGTCCCGGCCGTTTGCCTTATTTACCGCTGTCTCGAGGACATAAACGTCACAGAGGCCGTCCCAGAGCCTCCGTAGAGCGTTCTGATAGCTTTTCACCATACCAACCTCCTGAACGCTGCGATAAGCTCCGCGTCGGGGTTTACCATCTTCTCGAGCATTGCGTCGAACTGGTCCTCGAAAGAGCCGGTATCTGCAATCGCGAAGGTGACGGAGGTGTCGCCTTCAGAAATGCTCTTAGCCGGCGCGTCGAAGTCGTAGACTTCGGAGAGCGCGCCGGAAGCCTTCTTGTCTGTGAGGAACATGCCCGCAGCCATATCCGCCCAGACATAGAAAAGACCCTCGGGCACTTCGAGCTGATTCGTTCGTACCTTTAGGGTCGTCTCGGCTTTCTTAATATTGTAATCAAGCGCCGCGCTGTCGGTCTCGGTCACGGTATAACCGAGGGCCGACAGTCGGGCGGTTACTGCCGCGAGTATCTCCATAGGCCTTAACCTCTGGAGAAGATACGCGCGATAGGAATGGCCTTGTGGTTGATGTAGGAACGCTGAGACGCGGTAGCCTCACCGGAATGCACCAATGCCCAGTTCGCGCCGTTCTTGAGCTCGGTATCGGTAGGAGACAGAGAAGTCTGAGAAGCCTTCTCATAAGAGATACCGTAAGGAGCGAAGACCTTGCGCTGACGAGTGTACAGAGTGTCCTCACCGCCGTTGGTCTTCGGGTCGCGGCTCATCTCATAAGGCACCTTCGCGCCGATGTCCTCGTAGGAGATAGCGCCTTCGCCGAGAACATAGGTCGTATACTGAGTGCCGGCAACAACGTAGTCGTTCGCAGCCAGAGTCTTGCTGCCGAAGTACGGAGTTACCTTAGACAGAAGAATCTCACCTGCGGCAGGAGTACCGGAAGCGACAATCTTCAATGCGCCGTCAGTGTTGGCGTCGGCGTCGAAGTAGCCATCAGAGGCCGGCATGTCGTCATCAACGACAACGAGCTTACCGTTCCACGTGCCGAGCTCGAGGTCGCGGGTAATGCCGTCCTTATCGGTATACTTGAGACGCTCAATCAGGTTGAGATTCTCAAGACCGGTAGAAACGTCAGAGTGCATGAACACGAGCTTGAACTTCTTCTTGTTCGCGCCGCAAGCCTTGTTCGCTGCGGAGTTCAAAGTAGAAGCCGCCATAACGCCAGTACCGACGCCGGTCACGTCGAGAGTGTGTTTAGTGACGAACTCCTTGCTCTTCGTGTCGGTCATAGCGAAAATGCCGGCGAGAATAGCGAGAATCGTGTTCTGGTCCAGATGGTCCTTGTACTCGGCCACCTGCTGGCTGATGTTGCCCATGAAGTCAACGCCGCCAGTAATGTCATAGGAAAAGTCCCTCTCAATCCAAGCCTTCGCACGGCCGATGACAACGACGCCCTGCTCGAAGGTCTTAGTGGAGGTTGCGGTGATGTCGGTCTGGCCGTCGTAGTTAACGGCGTCGCCGTCAATCAGACCGCGCATAGCCAGACGAGCATACGCGGTACCGTTCTGGGCGGTAAACACGCCGCGGATGTCGGGGTTGCCCGCAAGGGCACGAGACTTCTTGAGCTCGTTCAGGTTGAGGTTAGGAACACGGTCCACCATGTACTTGAACGCCTCAGCATTGAAGCTCTTAGAATCAAACTTGCTGTTTGCCATAGTAAAATCGTCCTTTCATATTAAAGTTTTGCGTCAGGATTTTCAGCGAGGTATGCGCAGAGCTCGTCGTAGGTCATAGTCTCCGGCTTTTTATCGCCGGAAGGTGCCGGGTCTCCGCTCTCGCCGGGCTTGAAGCCCTTAAAGTCATTCTTCGGTTTCGTAGTGTCGAACATAAAGCCACTGTCGGGTGCCTCGGCCAGCTTCTTAATCTGGTCGGCCAGACCCTTAACGGTGCCGTCCGCGTCGAGCTCAGCCTTATCAAGGTCGAGCAGCGCCTTCACGGCCTTTACGTTCTTCGCTTTGGCAGCAGACAGAGCCAGCTCAACGGCGGTATCGATTTTGAGGCGCTTGATTTCTGCCTCGTGGGCCTTCGTCGCTGCAGTGTTCTCAGTCTGGAGAGTAGCGATTTGCGTCTTGAGCGCCTCGACGTCGCCGGTAGAGGCCTTGAGGGTCTCAAGCTGCTTGTCGCGCTCCTTTACGGTATCGGCGAGAGCTTTCTTCTCGGTGTTCAGAGTGTTGAAGTCTGCACGCGCCACGAAGTTCTTGCCGATTTCCTCAGAGACCTTCTTATCAATCTCCTCGGAGTACGCTTCTCCTAAAATAGTTTTCAGCCAGTCCAACATTTTGTCCTCCTGTCTCCCGCTGTCCTTTTTATCCGGCCAGTCCCGGTATTGCGGGTACGCTATTTGTTGTCCGCCGCGTAAGGCGGTAATTTTTGTATGAAAAAAGCGCCTCCTGCTAAAAAGCAGGGACGCTCTAATCAACTATTGCTTCTGTGGGGCTCCACGGTCTCCCGTATCGCGTTTTAACTGAGGGGCCCTTAGATTTACCCTCTGAAAAAATCGGGCTCATTTATGGGCTTTCTGGATTGCTTTAATCTCAGACTCGTAGACTTCGATAAGCTCGTCGCCGTTCTGAATCAGGATAGAATCCTCTTGACGCTCATCTTCGCCGGCATCTTCCGCGTCCAAGCAGTCAATCCACTTGCCGCGTACGGTCTTACCGGTTGTACAAGTAACGACCACGCTCTGGTCGAGTAGCGAGATATATTTCTCAATCATTTTGCTGCTCCTTTCTGCGGTCTTGCCGGAACAATGTGCCAGCCCTTACGCTTAGAATAATGAATAATACCGGTATTTGTAGGAACTTCCTTACCGGTGTACTTGCTTCTATAAATACCGATAGTCTCAGTATGGGTAAATCGCTCTTTGTGATTCCAGTCGCCGGCGTTCGTTTTAAGGAACTGGCCTTTACCGGAATACCGGTCATAGAGCATTTGCGGGTCAACAGTAAGCTCGCCTCGAGTGGGGTCGAAGTTCTGCCCGCCGCGAATATGCTTAGACTGGTTGCCTGAGTGCATTGAGGTCGAATAACCTTTAAGCTCTTCTAAAACGGCATTCTTAAATATATTATACCGTGTTTTTTCCGGTTGTACAACGTATTTTTCTTTCCAGTCTGTAAACTTCATATCGCGGGGGACATTATAGCCTTTACCTTCGCCGTCTCTCGCGAAGCGGTCTCCGAGACCTTGCATATCCCCGTAGTAGGGGGCTGTCGTGCCACGGCACCACGGATGAAAAGGCGGCGCGGTAACGCCGACTTGATACTCACTCATAGGATAGACCTTGCCGTCGAGCTGCGCGCAAAGGCCGCAAGTCTCGTTGTCAAGGGTTTCCACAATAACATACTTCTCGACGCCGAGGTCTTTGAAGCAGTCCTTGCGGGCCTCGTTCGCGAAGGCGGCGCTCTCGGTCATAACCAGACGCCCGGCTTGCGACTTAGAGACCTGAAAACGGTCGGAGATAGCCTTGATGGCTTTATCCGGCGCCGCGCCTCGCATTATCATCTGGGTAAGCTGCGTGTTGACGCTGTTGACGAGCGCCTGCTTGTTCGCCCAGATTCTATCGCTGAAGGTCTGGCTGTCTAAGGTCCACGGCCGCGAAAGTACTTTGCTGATAGCTTCATCGGTCAGCCCGTGGAGCGTCCAGCCGACTCCCATGCCCTTTTGGAGCTCAAAGGCGGTATGATAATAGCCTCGCTGGTAAACCTCGCTCAGGGACGAATTAAGGGCCTCTATCTGCGCCCCGTGTAAGGCCTCGGCCTGCTCCTGTAGTTGGAGCTTCAAGCTGTCAAGCCTTGACACGTGGACGCGGGCAGAAGCATTCTTAAGCTGCTTGAGCCACGCCTGAGAGACTGCGTTCTCTTGACCGTGTTTTATATACTCTTCGACGGTCCACCGGAACTCGTCAAGCTCCTGCGTGGTAAGCAGCTTATTCGCCTCGGCGAGCGTTATGCCGTTTTCGGCCGCAAACCGTTGATACCATCTCGCGATTTGCGATTCTATATCCTGAATAGCGGTTGCATATTGCCGCTCGAGGTTTTTAACGTAGTCGTATCCCTTGTCGAGCAAGGACTCCTCAAGAATCCGCATTCGGTTGGCCCAGTACTTATCATTCCTCATTTACCGGGTCACCGCCTTCGGGGTTACGCAAAGCCTGCGCCTGCTCAAAAGCCGCGCGGTAGGGGTCGGTTTCCTCTTTCTGCTTTTCGAGCCGTTCAAGCTCGGCAGCAGGGTCGTCGACCCACGGGTGCATAGCGACGATAGTCTCGTCGGAGATAATGCCGACGGACTTAGAGCAGTTATCAATAGCCTCGGACTCGTTGATAAGAATATCGCGGTTGAAGATAACCGTAATATCTTCGCTCTCATACGAGCCCTTGCCGGTGTTGGCGAGGTAGGTGTTCACAAACCAGAGAATCTCCTCAAAAGCCGCTTGCAGCTCGGTCTCCATCGCGTTCGCGTCGAGGTCGATGTCGCAGTACATGCTTTGAATGTTCATCTGGTTAGGCGTACCAGAGAGGCGGTCATCCTTCGCGTCGTAGCTGCGGAGGTTTTCAATGAGCGCCTTTTTCAGAAGCTCGAGGACGGTCTTATAGTTCTCAGAGTTTACCGAGATTTCAAGACTGTCCACGCCGCCGTCAGTACCCTCGACCGTGCGGACCTTGATAGCGCCGTAGGTCGTCAGGTTACGCCGGAACTCCCCGAGGTCCTGTCCATCGTAGTTCTTGAGGACAAGGACAGTATTACGGACGTCTTCCTCCATGTTGTTCACGAAGTCGGATTGCAGGAGGTTAATAGCGTCCTGCAAGGAGCGGCCCCGACGAATGAGAGGGACTTCCTTCGGGTTGTACTTGATAGGGATAAGGGGGAAGCGTTCCCAGTTCAGGGGCTGCTCGTTACCCTTGCTGTCCTTCACCTTAACATAGGCCTGCTTCTCAGTGTCCGGCGTGAGTACGCCGTTCTCGAAGATGTAGGTCGTAACGCCTTCCAGCGTGAAGAGGTCAACCTTCTTGACGATTTTCTTCTCGGTACCGTAGTAGACCTCGACCGGGTAAAGGCGAAGAGCGGAGTCAAGCTCGGTGTGAGCCGCGTCCGCCCAGAACGGCATAATCTCATAGCCGGGAAATACCCGGAAAGTGAGCTCGCCGTTTTTATTGTAGTAGGGATAAAGCCACGAGATACCCGCGTTAAGGCACTCGACTCCCGCGCTCTTGAGAGTACGCATAAACCGCATGCCGAGTACCTTCTTGACCTCGGCCGCGTAATCGTCATTCTCGCAGGAGAAGGAAATAGGCTGACCGAGAAGGTAGTTTGCCTTCTGGTCAACGTGTTTCGCATACTGGTTATCCACAATGCGGTTGTTCGGGAGATTCTCAATCACAATCAGCTTACCGTCAGGGCCGATAGCCGTGCGCTGGCGTTTGAGAATGTCATGGTCTCCGGTATAGTACCGGTCGCCGTCAATCATCTCGCGCCGCTCGGGAGAGGTCTCCCAGTCGGTAAGCTCTCTCGCGTAGAACTCAAGCTCGGTCATAGGCCTGCCGGCGCGGAGGCGCAAACTGAAAAACTCCTGCTCGATAGGCTTCTTGAATAAGGGCATTTATCGCACCTCCTTAAAAACTGAATCTCGACGGCTGGAACGCGGCGCGGACGAAATATCTCGTATCGTCCATAGCGTGGTCGTCGGTTTTTAGCGGCCGGTCTTCGGCGGCTTTTTCGTCCCACCGATATAAACCAAACTCTCTTATACAGTCCGTGCAGCAGTCGCAAAAGAAAATGTCGCCGGCGTTCAGCCGGGTAGCAACATCGCGAATACCGTCAAGGACTCGGTTGCTTGCCTGCTCGACCATGAAGCGGTCGTGCCGGCGTATGACCTCAATAAACGAGGCGGCAGAAGGGTCAACGATGATTTTCCGAATCGAGAGGTCTCCCGCAAGCTCTTCAATAGCCGCGTAGTGCTCTTCGTCCGTTCGCTGATACCGTTCCTTGCGTCCGTCGTAGTAGTATTCTCGGACGCGGTACCATTTTCCCTCGCAGAGGCCCCAGAGCCCGGCCGAAGTCGGGTTTAAGGTGCCATAGTCGCAAGAGATAAGGTATTCCTCATAATCGCGAGGCACAGAAGGGACTACATGATAGTCCTTATTAAACATTGTATATATCAAGCCTTCTGCGACGGTCCAGAGACCGCGGATATACCGGTCGTAGAACACACCGGAGTACATACCCTCGTATCGGGCTTTGATTTTCTCGTCAAGGCTGAGGTTGTCGTCCATCGTAAAATGCAGGTAGAGCATATTGCGCTCCGCCGCCTTACGAATCCACTCTTTATAAAACCAGTGGCCCGGCGACTCGGGGTTGCAGTTAAACCAGAACTTCGACCCGGAGACCGAGCAGCGCGCCATAGCCTGCTCTACGAAGGAGCGAGGCATAAGGGCGACCTCATCGAAGAGGACTCCCGCCAGAGTAATGCCCTGAATAAGGGTGTAGCTGGATTCGTCCCGGCCTCCGAAGAGGTAGTAGGTATTAGAGCGATTGCCGATAGTGACGACCATTTTATTCTCGCTGCGGCGCTCAGTAACCTCGAACATACCCTCAAGCCATGTGGGAATATGTACGATAACGTTACGCCGAAGCGCTTCAATCGTGCGGCCGCAGATAGCGAAGTTCTGTTTATCGAAGCTCGCCATGCTCCACATGATAAAGCCAATAGCCATTGAGACCGTCTTGCCGGAACGGATTGACCCATCGCAGATAAGGCCGTCTCTATTCTGATGTTCCGGTTTCGTCCACCAGAAGAGGGTCGCATTCTGCCGAGGACTGAAGCTCTGGTATTGCACTCAGGTCAACCTCCTTTCCAGCAGCACGAATCGCCTCAAAGAAGTTGGTCTCCTTCGCGTCGGACGACTTAATTGCCTCGTTAGCTGTATATTTGTCAATGACGATACCCATAGCGGTAGCAAGCTGATTGACCGTCGCGGCAGCGAGCTTGTCTTCGTCTCCCATAGCTGCAAGCAGCTTGTCAATCAGTCCGCAAACGTCATTTTTCTTAGAATCCATAAAGGCCAGAATGCTTGCCGTATTCTCAGCCTTTTTTTGCGCGACCTTTTGTTTTAGGTCGTTGTCACTTTTTAACGTGCGCTGAATCGTAGTCGTAGAGACGCCGTATTTCGCGGCCAATGCCCGAATGCTCGAGCCGTTCACCGATTCAGCTATAATCTTTTTCCGTTGCTTATCGGTCAGCTTAGCCACGTTCGTCCCTCCCTCGTTAGTTGTTGCTAACCTCCATTCATAATAATAGACGGAGCACTGCACCGGAGGCCCGCGCAGTGCTCCGCCCGCGATACCGGAAGTCCCGATAACGCAGAAAAAGCCGGACTCTTCATCCGACTTTTTCATCATATATTATATCGCATGTTCGGCGTGAATTAAAGCGCTTTCGGTAAAAATTGTGAGAGCTTTTTTATGGAGAGTCATCGTCCAGCGGAAAGTGATGTCAAGCCGTACCGCAATTTCCTCCCATTTGAGGTACTTAAGATACCGCATCTCTAACAGAGCATTAAGGGTCGGGTCGGTAACTGCCTGATTGATGGCTCTCCCGATTTCCAGCTCGATGGCTGCAAGCTCGTAGATTTCCGCTTTGATTTCCGACTGCAAGTCGACGATAGCGCAAGCTGCGTCCTCGACCTTCTTCGACGGGGTAGAAGAGAACGAGGCGACCGGCTTAATCTCGGCCGTGATAGACTCAGCTCTGCGAATCCACTCGTCGATACGTTCCTCCTTAACCTTTATTCTTTCTCTGGACCTATATCCTCTGTTGAGGAAGTCCTTCGCTTCCTGTATTGTCATTTTGATACCTCCTTGATTCTGGCTTTCAAAGCCTCGAGGCAAGCGTTCTGCCTTACCTCCTTCGGCGCGAGTATGTCGTCTAAGACGCGGTAGTCATAGGTGTCCTTCATCAGGATATGGTGAATCAGGACCGTTTTCTTTTGCCCCGGACGGTGCAAGCGCTTATTCGCCTGCTGGTAAAGCTCAAGACTGGTAGGAAGGCCGTACCATATCGCGATATGGCCTCCCGCTTGTAGGTTCAGACCATGACCCGCGCTCGCAGGGTGAGCAAGCATAATCGGAATCTTGCCCTCGTTCCAGCGAACGACCGCACCGTCGTCTTTAATGTCTACCGCTTCCGGGTACCGCTCCATAATTCTGTCGCGCTCATGCCGAAAGGCGTAGAACACCAGAACGGGTTGACCGTTTGCTTCTTCGATAAGCTGGTCTAATGCCTCGAGCTTGCAGTCATGCAGGACCTTGACATTGCCGTTCTCGTCGTAAGCCGCACCTCCCGCAGCCTGCAAGAGCTTATTCGTCAAGACCGCAGCGGTCGGCGCGTCGATGTCGCCGTCGGCGAACGGAAGAAGAGTGTCCCGCTCAAGAGTCTTATAAAGCTCCATCGCCTCCGGGGTAAGCTCAAACTCACGACGGAGAAAAAGCCGGTCCGGTAGCTGTAAGTAGTCCGCCGCGTTCATACTGATACAGAGCTTACCGATTTTCTCATAAATAAGGTCCTCCGCGCCGTCTTTCGGTTTCCATGAGAAAATGGTCGTGGCGTTCCGCTTATCCGGGACGAAGTAAGTATCGCGGTACCCCGTCAGGGTTTTGCCGAGAGCCTTACCCTCGTCAAGCAAATACATCTCCGGCCAGAGGTCAAGCAGTCCGTTCGGCGACGGCGTGCCGGTAAGACCGACAATCCGCTTGATGTACTTCCGCACCTTTTTCAAAGCCCGGAAGCGCTGCGCCTTACTGGACTTAAAGCTCGAGAGCTCGTCGATGATAACCATATCGAAAGGCCACTTGCTTTTGAAGTAGTCCACAAGCCAGACGACATTCTCGCGGTTGACGATATAAATATCCGCCTCCCGCTCGCAAGCTGCGATACGCTCGGCCTTCGACCCGAGAATCAGCGAGAGTTTCAGGTGTTTCAGGTGGTCCCACTTCTTGACCTCAGGCGGCCACGTTTCCTTTGCCGGTTTCAGCGGGGCGATAACAAGGACCTTGCTCACGGCAAAGTAGTCGTTCAAGAGCTTGTCCGCCGCGCTCAGGCTCGTTACCGTTTTTCCCATACCCATATCCAGTAGGAGCCCCGCCTCGGGGTTGTCGAGAATGAACTTCTCCGCGAAGTCCTGATAATAGTAAGGTTTATATTCCATCGGCTTTTAGCCTCGCTTTCAAATCCTCCATATCGGAGATACGCCAAACGGTACAGCCGAGCCCCTCTAATGTCGAGATGACCTTTTTCTGCCTGATACTCAAACCGTCCCTCAGCCCCGGCCGCTTGACCTCTATAAAAATTATTCGTCCCCCCGGCAATATCGCAATTCGGTCAGGCACCCCCGGAGCTCCCGGGGACACCCACTTATACGCTTTACCGCCGAGGGACTTGATATACTCGCAGAGCTTTCGCTCAAAAGTGCTTTCATACATAAAATCCCTCCTTCAGGTAGTCGAGTAGCGCGTGTAACAAAGATTCCCTATATATACATGTAATGCGAGGGGGCGACGGAATTGTGTCGAGTGTCCCTTTACTTTTTCAAAAAATGTTTTTAAGATTTTTCGACTACCAGTACTACCAAGTAGCCAAAAGCATTGATATATAAGACTTTTTCGAGGTAGCAGAGTAGGTAGCACTTTGTTGCAAGTAGTTCTCAAAGTGCTACCTTTGTTGCAAGCGCGCTTGTACGACCTACCCTCTAACGAAAAAAGTTGACCCTCCAAGTGCTACCTTTGCTACCTCAGACCTCTTTCACGAAGCCCCTCTGCCTGCCGTAAATTGCTCCGCAGTTGACGGAGGTGGACAACCGCCAGCCGGGAATCATGCGCAGGAGCCCGATAATCTCACGGGCCTGCGTCTGCGAATAGCTCTTCGGGTCGCCCTTGAAAAGCTCCTGCCAGACCTCAAGCGCGCAGACCTTCGTTCTCGGTACGGTACCGTTACGCTCCTCGCCGAAGCCGCCGCTCCAGAACATGAGCCGCTTTTCGAGGTCCCAATCGTCCCAGCCCTCGGGCAGCAGGACTTCAAGGAAGTTCTCGATAAGACCGAGCTTGCCGTTCGCCTCGGTGTGGTCGGCCTGCACCTTGCGAGCCATTTCTTCGACCGCGCCGTCAAGATACCAAGTCTCGCCGGCCTCATAGTAGGTCACGGCCTCGGCCCATATCTGGTCCACGATAGAAGCGGTCAGCTTATCCCCGAGAGTCTTGCCCGCATCGGTAACGACGACCGGCCAGAAACGGCGGGCACCGGTAGGGTCTCTCAGGAACTCCTCGTCGTTCGTGGTGCCGAAGAAGGCGCATTGTCTCGGATGGCACTGCGTGCGGCGAGCGTATGCCGCGCGGTAGTTGTCCTCCTGTTTGGAAACAAACTGCTTAATCTGCTCGACCTCAGCCTTACGGGTCGCAGCCATTTCAGAGAGCTCGATTATCCAAAAGCCTTGAAGCTGCTCGTAAGCATCCTTACCGGACATGGTATAGAGCGAGTCTGAAAACCACTCCTTACCGAGCTTCTTCAAGGTCGTGCTCTTGCGACAACCCTGAGGACCGATAAGGACAAGCATGTGGTCGTGCTTGCAGCCGGGAGATAAGATTCTCGCAGCTGCGCCGATAAGCGCCTTACGGGTTACCGTTCTCGTATACCGGGAGTCCTCTGCGCCGAGGTAATCGATGAAGAGAGTCTCGCAGCGTTTCTCGCCGTCCCAGATAAGGCTCCGCAGGTACTCGCGTACCGGGTGCCTCGTGATGTCGGCCAGCGCAAGGTCGACGCCTTCTCTGGTCTTCGGCATAGAGTCGATTTTGTAGTCCTTCTCAAGGACATTGTGAACGCCGGCGTCGTCGGTGTCGTCCCACGAGCGAGGCTTTGCGTCAGCCTTTCTCCAAGGAAGGTCTCCGCAGACCATAGGTCTCTCCATGAACTCGTCCCAGTAGAAGGTCCCCTTAAAGCGAGGGTCATTCTTCACGATGATACGGATATTCTCGACCGTGGTCGCTGCGTGCCCCGTCTTCGGGTTTACCTCAAGCTGAGAGACCCAGTTCATATCAGGAGCCTCGTCGCCTTCTCCGAAGAGCTGGACGATGTAGTCAAGCTGCTTGCTTTGCAGCTCCTTCATAACGCTCTCGCAGTTGGTCTCAATCCACTTACACATATTCTTATAGGAAGGAAGATTGTTCGCCGCGGTGTTCGCGGGTTTCCCTTCGTCGTCCTTGCCGAACATGTGAATGCGGACGAGGTCGAACGCGTTGCAGAGCTTGCCGCAAGTCGGGTCTGTGCTATGGTGGCTGTACGCAAAGCGACCGTCCTCATAGATAACGAGACCGCCGGAGGTCGAACCGCCTTTGTAGGTATAGCGGCCATTTTCGCCCTTGATGTAGACGTCAGGCAGGAAGGCCTCGATTGCGTCCTCTACAGAGTAAGTGCGGCAGAATGCGCCGACGATACCGTCTTTCGCGGTCGGGTCTCCCTGCTTATCAGCGAGACGCCGAATCGTGCCGGACTTCCTGCTTGAGACAGGCCACTGAGTCGGGTCTTTCCAGTCTGCGTACCTCGCGAGCTGCTCGTCGGCGTCCAGCCATGGACCGTCCTGCACTTCATAGCGGAACTCGCCGTCAGAGGAAGCACTCGCCCAGTACATGAGCCGATGGGGCTCATAGGTGGTATCGTCACACATGTCAATACCGATGTCGCCTGCAATCCTGCGGGCGATAGCCTCGTACTCCTCAGGAGACACAGGCCTCGAGAGAGGAAGCACAAGGCGAAGCCTCGGAGCTTTCGCCGTATGGCTATGCGTGCTGTAGAGTACCGCAGCGCAGCCCAGAATCAGCTCAACCGTAGGCCAAGGGTCTTCGCCCGCCGTGATAGAGTCCATATCGAGGGTGATAAGCCGACGCTGCAGAACGGCGTCGATTTTACGGCGGCCGCCCTTTAAGGTGCCGCCGACAAAACCGCCGACGTCCTTCGCATTATCGCGTTCCTCCTTCGGCATACGGAAGTACTCTTGCTGGGTCTCCTGCGTCCGGGTCACACGGCCGAGCTTATCAACGAACTCAGACCAGAGCATTTCTTTAGTTTTCCAGCTTGCCGAACGCCGCGAGCTACCCGTCACAATCGTTATCAAGCCGTCGTATTGAAGAGTCGGCATTAAAAGGTACCGGCTCTCGTTACTACTCTCGTGATACCCGCGTTCTTAATCATGCGGTCGCAGATATTACACGGAGCAGGGTCAATAGTATCGTCGAGGCACGCGAGGTAAAGGGTAGCACCTCGCATGGACCGCCTCGGCGCACTAATAATCGCGTTCTGCTCGGCGTGAACGGCGACGCAAGTCCCGTACTGGTCCCCGTGGCGGGCGGCATGCTCGTCGATAGGAGTGGAATGCTCTCGGCAGTAGCACTTCCCGACGTCGCAGCAGTTGGCCTCGCCTCTGGGCGCGCCGTTATAACCGGTCGCGATGATTTCGTCGTCTGCGACAATCACGGCCCCATACTGCCTGCGAAGGCAGGTAGAACGGGCCGCGACGGCTTTTGCGATATTCAGATAGTAGTTGTCTTTGTCTATTCTCATTCAGTCTCACCGTCCCGATTCCAAGATTCAATGTCGACGCCGATTTCCTTCAGCTTGTAGGTGTTGAGCCAGATATTGTCGCCCTCATCCATTTCATACCTTTTAATAAGGTCAAAATACTCAGCCCTGAAACGGTCGTAAAACCGTCTCAGACGCTTCTCGCCGAAGCCGTACTGCACGTGTAACTGCCAAAGTATAATGGCGTCGATTTCGTTCGCGTGTTTACGGCTGTACTCTGCAAGCTGTCTCTCGATTTCGAGATTCATAGCCTTGCGCTCGGCGGCGGTAAAGTCAGCGCCGTAAACTTTACCGCCCGCCTTTTTTACCCGCACGGTTATCTTCCGCTGCTGCCGAAGGCCCCAGACCCTCGAGCAGCACCCTCGTCATAGGTGAACTCAGGGATAACGACCGGCATAATCACGAGCTGGCCGATACGGTCACCCTTCTTGATGTCGTAGCCGTCGCCACCGACATTCGAGACGATGGCGTGGACCTCTCCGCGATACCCAGAGTCAATGGGCGGAAGCTCGCATACGATACCGCGAGCACTCAGGCTGCTGCGAGGAAATATGTACCCCACATAGCCGTCAGGCAGTTCCAGACCGAAGCCGAGAGGCAGCTTGTAAACCTGCCCCGGATAGATGGTCTGGTCTCTGGGGCTGAACACGTCCGCACCGGCGTCGTTGTCATGCGCTCGTACAGGAGCGGGACCGTTAAAGTCAATCAGCTTAATCTTCATCTCGCACCTCCATACAGAGCGGAAAATCCCGCTCGAGAATATCGTGAGGCGTAAGGTCGGACGACAGCGGAGTCCCGCAAGCCATCTTACCCTCAAGGCATTTACCCTTCATGCAGTAGGGGCCGGTCGTCTCAGGAGAGAAGAGAGCCGGAGCCAATTCGTAAAGCTCTTCCCAAAGGCGGAGCATAACGTAGCGGGTTTCGGCGGTATTACGCCGGCAAGTTCTCTGGCTTATCATGTGCTTCCACTGATAAGGCGTCGCGCTGATAATCAGAACGTTTCTCAAGCCTTGCGGAGCCAGATAGCCGGCGGAATCATTGTCCACACCGTACTCGACAAGGAGCTTATATTTCCGCATAGCGTCCTGACACTGAGAGAGGTAGGAGAAACGCATTTGACTGTCAAGCAGCTCATAAGGGACAACGAAGTCGGCCTCGTCCGAGTAGTCGCTGTACTGCAATGACGCAGACATGAACTTGACCTCGTTTTGGTGCCTCGTAATCTGAGCGAGGAATCTCCTTGACGCTCCGACAATTACAGCGTTGATGACCGCGAACTTCTGAATCGTAGGGTGCGGAAGCTGGGTCATAACCTTAGCCGTTTTCTCGGTGTACTCTTTATCGTAGAGAGCAAGGAAGTCAGAGAGGTCTTTGACCGTGTGCCCGCGCTGCGTTAAGCGGGCGGCGCATACCATCATCTTCTCGGCCTCGCTGATTGCGGTCGGATTGAGGACCGCGACTTTGATTTTATCCATTTCCGTTCGCCTCCTCTTCGACTAAAGCCTTGAGCAGTAGCAGGTAGTTAATGCTGTCCGTGATTTTCTCGGTCCAGCGGTCCAGAGAGTAGCTGCGGCCATCGGTACACATATCAGAGATAGAGACGAGGTGCTTTGTCAGCATACCGAGCAGAGCCTCTTTCGGAGTGCCGTCGATAATCGCGGCGGCCTTCTTGAAGTGCGCGAGGCGGTCAATATTGCTCTCATCTACGGCGTCAGGCGCATACTCGTGACCCTTGCCGGTAAGCAGGTGCTCGCAGACAAGAAGCTGCTCTTTGACGACCTTGTTAAATACATCTATCTTCATAGCAGTTAGTCCTTTCTATAGTATTCGCACTCATAGGCGTCAGCCTTGAGCGGTAAGCCAGTCGCCCACTCGATGGGCTCCGACATAATTTTGCTGATTTCCTCGGCAGAGCTTACGCCGATAGGTACCTCGCAGATAACTTCGTCGTGAACGTGGAACACGACCGGAAAACCGGCCCGCTCCAGACGGTCGATGGCGACCGCAAGACAGTCTCGCGCTGTAGCCTGAACAATGTTCTCCACGAGTTTCGGGCCATAGGACTCAATACGACCCCAGCCGCCCGAGGACTGAATTGTGCCTTCGTAGGTGATACTGTCATCGTCGATTCTGGGCTTTACGTAGCTCAGCTCGCGGCCATTCGGAAGTCGCAGCTTGAGGAGAGGGCCTTGTTTGTAGAAGCCCATACCGAAAGGCAGCTTAGTAGGTGCCTTTGTCTGAATGGTCCTGCGGGCAGCAGCGTCCGTGTCCCACCACAATTTGGTGATTGCGGGATTTGCAGCGCGCCAGCTATTGACGAGCGGTTTCAGCTCAGACTCCTCAAGCCCCATCTCGAGAGCGCCCATAGATTTCAGAGCGCCGACGCTGCCGCCGTAGCCGAGCGCGAGCTCAGCGATTTTCCCTTTCTGTCGCATAGGGTCGCCCTTCTTGACGGAGCCCTTCGGAAGGTGAAACATCTGCTCGGCGGAAGCCTCATAGATTTTGCCGTGGGTCTTGAAAACCTCCATGCGCCACTCTTCGCTTGCAAGCCATGCGATAACACGGGCCTCAATCGCGGAGAAGTCAGACACGATGAAGCGATAGCCGGGTCTCGGGATAAAGGCCGTGCGGATAAGCTGCGAGAGGGTCCCGGAAATGTCGTCGAAGAGCATTTCAAGGGTTTCAAGGTCTCCGGCCTCAACGAGCTGCCTTGCGGTATCAAGGTCACGGTCCGGCATTTTATTCTGCGGTAAGTTCTGCATTTGTACAAGGCGGCCGGCCCATCGACCGGTACGCGCTGCACCGTAAAACTGAGTCAGGCCACGAATGCGCCCGTCCGGGCAAGCCGTGCGGAGCATAGCGTTGTATTTTTCAGTCGAGGTCTTCGCAAGCCCCGCTCTGATGTCGAGCATACGGTCTACCGCGTCGCAGTCAGCGTCAGCTCTTACGCCGGCGATACTCTTCTTGTTAAGGCTCTCGACCTCGATACCCGCGGTGTCCTCAATCCAGCTCTTGAGCTGCGCAGTACTCTTCGGGTTTTCAAGGCCCGTAAGTTCCTTAGCCTGCTCAAGAAGTCTCGCCTTGATAACGGCGTCAATCTCGACTGCATGTTCCGCGAGGTTAAGGTCCACGCCGACGCCGCGGTCATTGATATGCTGGTCGTGAATCCAGAGGGGCTGTTCCTTCTCATATACCGGGAAGCGAGAGAGCTTCTGCCGGATAGCCCGCTCCGAGACGACGTCCTGACGGTTGTACTCAACGTAGATAGCCCAGCGGTCCGGGTCATGCTCAGGAAGGTTGCGGGTCCGGTTGCCGTTCGTCTTCGTAGGCTTACAAGGTATCGAGAAGTAACGGATAAGCGCCCGGCCGGTCTTAGACTTCTGCTTGTCTTCAGGAAGTCCGATGACTTCGCCGACAGCTTCCAAGCTACCGGGCAGACCCAACTCTCGGGCCATAACTGCAGTGCAGCTCCATTGCTCGGGCGGCGTCACGCGGCCCATAAACGCGCTCAGACAAGTCCGTTCAAAAGACGCATTGAATGCTGTCTTCAAGATTTCGGGGTCATACAGAGCGTTCTGGAGCTCCTCAGGCAGGCTCTCGCCTCTGGCGAGGTCGATAACCTCGACCGGGCCGTCGTCCCAAGCGTACCCGAAGAGAAGAATCTCAAAATCGGGACTCTGAGCGTAGGCGTAGACGCCGCACTTTTGCAGAGAGACCGAGCTGTAGGTCTCTATATCGATTGCTAATGTTCTCATATTGCCTCCTTCCTCCGGGCGGCGTTCGCCTCAGCAAATCCGAGACGAACGCGCCGGAGCATACGCTTAACCGAGGAGGTCGTCGTTGTCGTCCTCGTCTTCCCAGCCGTCGTCCCAATCGGAATCCGTAACAACGCCGCCGCCCAGAGGCTCGCCATCGTAGAGCTTCATGATACCGTTGAGGCCAGCAGAGATACCCTTGTTGCCCTGCGTGTCATACACGTAGAAGTTGATGATTGCGCGGCCGTAGCAGCCGGAGTAGAGCTCCTGAGGGTCAGTCAGCGGAGTCTTGTCCGCGTGGACGAGAACGGGCTTGTTGTTGGAGCTGACGGTGATAACGTAGCAGCCCTTGCACTCTTCGCCGAATTCGCCGCCGTTCGGGCGTTCGCCGTCGCCGTCGTGCAGCGTGCTCTTGAGGTTAGTAGGCAGCTTCTTGCCGCTATTGCTTGCCATGAACTTCTGCTTAGCCTCGTCCATAGCGGCCTTGATTTTCTGCATGGTGGCCTTGTCGCTCTTCGGAATCAGGAGGGTAACGCTGTACTTCGGCGTAGCGCCTTCCTGAACGGCGCGAGGGGTGAAGAGGTTGCAGTAGGAAAAACGGACCTTACCAGTAGTGATTTGAGTAGACATAGTATCAATCTCCTTTAATATAAATAGTTTTCATCTGAACGCCGTACTCGACGGCGAGCTCATGTGAGTCAAAATAGATGTCGATAACATTTCCCTTAACGGCGCTTCCCGTATCTTCGGCTATGTACTCGTGGCCGTCGATAATGAGGACCGTTCCGAGAGGTATCACATCGGGGTCAACCGAGACCGTGCGGTCCGCGGTCGGAATCGTGCCGCTCTTTGTTCGCTGCACGTAATCGGTACCGACCCGAGAAGGGTGTTCCGCGCTCCAGATACCGCAGCACTTAACGCAAGCGCAATAGGCGGTAGTCTTGAACTCGCCGAGCTCAATAAGCTCAGGCTCCGGCGCGGCGGTCTCGGTAATCGGCTCAGGAGCTTCTACCCGAACGGGCGAAGACTCAGGCTCATCAGGAACGGAAGCGCTCGGTCTCGTAACGAACGAGATAATCAAGGCGACAATGAGCGCCAGAATGAGGAGCCACTGGATTTTAATAAGGCGGATTCTCGCCCGCGTTCTGCGTCTTGCCGCTTCCGTCATAACGAGACCTCCTTACTTATCGAACTCAGCGAGAAGCTGTTCCTCAGGCTTGAACTCAGGACGCTTGTCCTTCGCAGGAGCCAGAGTAGGCTTGCCCTGAGGCTTGACGATAAGCTCGCCGAGCGTTTCCGACACGGCCTTCTTACCGAAGTCCTTCTCCATCTGAGTCAGGGTAATCAGCTTGCGCTCGTAGAGCAGACTTTCGTCATAGCCAGCAGACTTCATAGCCTCGACGACTTTCAGCTCGTCCGCGAACTTGCGGTTGCTGCGGCCTTCGACCATCTTCCAGCCTGTAACAGGCTGACCGCTGAGCAGCGTAGAAGACACAAGGCCTTCAAGGTCCGTAAGCCACGCCTGAATATCCGCGGCCTTTTCAAGAATCGCGCCTGCCTCTTCAGGAGTCAGGAGCATAGCGTCCGGGGCCTCATCGAAGAGCTTGAGATTCTTGTCAGCCCTCGCTTTGCACTGGGCTTTTGCTCGGCAGAACTTGCAGACCTCTTCGGACGGGGCAAACTCGCCTTCGCCCTTATAGGCCAGCTTAGCGCGAGGCTTGACATACTTCTCGGCCCACTCGAGCAGCTCTCTGACGGTGATTTCGTCGGAGCTCTGAACGCCCGAGAGACGTGGCTGGAAAATCGTCATGCGAACGGAGTTGATGTCGAAAAGCGTGTTGTACTTGAGAAGCGCGCCAATGGCGTAGAGCTTCATCTGAGGGTTACCAGTCGCCTCGACACGGACGCCCTTGCCATACTTGAAGTCCACGATTTCGAGGACCTTGTCAGCGACGATGATACAGTCGCCGGTGCCAAAGCCGTCCTTGACGTACTTCGAGAAGTCGACTCTTACCTCAAGCTCGGTAAACGCATCCTCGCAAGACTCCTGCGCAGCTTTGGTCTTTTCAGCAACAAATCTTGCGTAGTCATTTGCGCATTCCTGCATTTCAGCGTTGTAGTAAGGGCCTTTTGCCAATTCGTCACGGCGATTCTCGAAGTCCATCTCGGAGACCTCGCCGAGGAAGTAGCGGGCAGTCAGTTCGCAGAGCTCATGAGCTGCGGTACCCTCTTCGGCATACTCGCTCGTGCTCTGCGGAAATTGAAGCTCGAGCAGCGCGCTCGGCGTACACTCGAGCCAGCGGTGAGCGCCGCTTGCGGAAAGTAGTGCGTGCTTAGCCATTGACACTCACCAGCTCTTTCATAAGCGCCGGATAGTCTTCCGTGCGGCTGTCGAAGTCGGAGAGTTTCTTGCAACCGAACTTCGCAAAGATGTCAGCGAGCTCTTTCTGCTTGCCAGCTTTGGAGAGCTTCAGGGCGACGGCGCGGATGTCGGTCTTCGTGATAGGCTTGTCCTCGGTCTTAGGAGCCTCGGTCGCAGGAGCAGGGGCCTCGGTCTTAGGAGCCTCAGCCGTGGGCTCGACAGGCTTTTCCGAAGGGGAATCGAACATACTTACCTGACCGGGAATCTCGGTGTCAGGGAGCAGGGCTCTCAGCTTGCTCAGGTTTTCCTGAGTCAGTTCCATTGTTACGGTGATTTTCATTTTGTTTTGCCTCCTTGTTTTTCTTCCAAGCCAAATAGGCTTGCATATTTTGTGGATTTTCGTAAAACGCATTGACCGCAGCGCTTAGTCGGTCAAGCATAAGTTTCTCTCTTGCAAGAGCGGTATCGGCGAGCGTCGGCCGCATTTTTGTCTTTTAGGACAAATCAGCCGCAAAAAAAATTGCGTTCGTCGTAGGAGCGTCCAAATCAAGGAGCTCCTTACAGAGCTGCACTTCAGGTACCGTGAAGGCAACTTTGCCCGTAATCTTACGGTAGGCTGTGCTCATACTCCAGCCCTGCGCGTCCGCAAGGTCTTTCGTAGTAACGCCTTTCAGGGTCATGTGGGCCCTCAACATTCGAGTTTCAACCATACGATATACTGTCTCCTTTCCTTGAGATTTTTCCTCGTAGGCACTACCGGTTGTCCCAAAGGACAAATTTATTATACCGTGTCCTTTTGGATTTGTAAATAGCCTTTTGGAAAATTTTTGTGAATTTTAAGCAAAAGCATTCACTTTAAGACAAATGCGTGTTATAATAAGAGTAAACTTTTTCAAGGGAGGTGGTCTTAATGACTTTAGGCGATAGAATACATTATCTCAGAACAGAGAAAGGGTACACTCTGCAGGAGCTCGGCGATATGGTCGGCGTCGGTGCGAGCACAGTCCGCAAATGGGAAACGGGCTACATCAAAACGCTTCGCACCGATAAAATGCAGAAGCTCTCGAACGCTCTCGGAACGTCGGTCGACTACCTGATGGGGTGGACCGATAATAGCGTAAACGTCGGAACGGTGGGGACCAATAACGGCGTCATAGGCCAGAACTCCGGTGAGATTCACTTAGAGCAGCAGCGCTCCAAAGAGGAAGCGGAGCTTCTGCGTATTTTCTCCGGGCTCGATGTCAAGCGGCGTATGGAGCTGCTTATGACAGCTATCCGCTTAGACGAGGAGCAGAATCAATGAACGCGTGGAGCAGAGAGGATATAATTATCGCCTATGCTCTTTACTGTGTTACTCCTCTCGGGAAAATCAATCCCAGCAATAAAGTCATTCAGCAGGTCGCCGAGATTATTCCTCACTCAGTCGCTTCTATCGTAATGCGCATGAGGAACTTCCGGTACATAGACCCGAAGGTTTCCTCAGGGCTTAAGAACGTAGCGAAAGCGGACCGAATGATTTACGAGGAGTTCAAGCACGACTGGGGCTCTCTGAGTCTTGAGGCGGAGACCTTGACAGGTCTCGCTATCTTTGACTCTTCACCTTTGCAAGGGGCAAAGCCGCTTTCGTCTCTGACGAATCACGGAAGAGTATCGCGGGAACGACACTTCTTCAAGCAGGCGGTGCTCGCGGCTTACGACGACCGGTGCTTTATATCCGGCTGCGCGCTGCCGCAAATGCTCGTTGCAAGTCATATAAAACCGTACTCGCAATGCCGAAGCGAGGCGGACCGGGTCAGCCCCGACAATGGGATTTGCCTCAATACTTTTTATGATAAAGCCTTCGACCGAGGTCTTATAACTATCACTCCTTCCATGAAAATCTATGTTTCTCCAATAATTTTGGATAGCCCTCAGGACGCTTTTACAGCCCGCTGGCTGGCTTCTCTCGACGGAATGGTTTTTCCCCCCCCCCGATTTCCGCCGCGTAGAGAGCTTCTGGAGTACCATAACGACGAAATTTTTAGGAGGGTCACATGAATACAGTAATTTATGCTCGGTATTCTGCCGGCCCAAGACAGACCGACCAGAGTATCGAAGGGCAGCTTAGAGTTTGTACCGACTTTTGTAAGCAAC
Organism: uncultured Eubacteriales bacterium; assembly: GCA_902492005.1. Lineage (GTDB taxonomy): Bacteria > Bacillota > Clostridia > Oscillospirales > Oscillospiraceae > Intestinimonas. Next base: position 24,680 of record CABUJV010000001.1, on the reverse strand, counting down.
GAGGGCTTACCGTTATCGACACATACTGCGACCGTCATATCTCAGGACGGACAGACGAGCGACCGGAGTTCCAAAGGCTCATTGCGGACGCTAAGCGCAAGAAGTTCGAGGCGGTAGTCGTCTATAAGACAGACCGCTTTGCCCGGAACAAATACGACAGCGCCGTTTATAAGCGGGAGCTCAAGAGGAACGGAATCCAAATCTTTTACGCCGCCGAGGCGATACCGGACGGGCCCGAGGGCATTATCCTCGAGAGCCTTATGGAAGGTCTCGCGGAATACTACTCGGCAGAACTCGCTCAGAAAATCAAGCGGGGAATGCACGAGAGCGCTTTGAAGTGCCAGAGCACCGGAAGCGGGAGACCGCTCGGCTATCGGGTCGACGAGCAGAAGCACTTCCAGATAGACCCAGAATCAGCCCAGACCGTTCAAACGATTTTTGAGCAGTATATTAAGGGTGAATCAAATGCGGCCATCTGTGAGCTCCTGAATAGCCGTGGGCTGCGTACCGCTCAGGGCAAGCCCTTTAACAAGAACAGTATCAACCGAATCATTAAAAACCGAAAATACATCGGCGAGTACCGGTATCACGATATAGTCGTCGAAGGCGGTATGCCTGCGATTATCTCAAAAGATACCTTTAACCTTGCGCAGGCCGAAATGGAGCGAAGGCGCACTCGTAAGGCTCCGAAGTCGCCGAAGGCTGAATACCTTTTAGCCGGTAGGCTCTTCTGCGGTCATTGCAAAGGACCAATGCAGGGAGTCAGCGGCACGGGTAAGAGCGGGAACAAGTGGTACTACTATTATTGCGGGAACACTCGTGGCAAGAATAAGACTTGCGATAAGAAGCAGGTCTCGCGCGACCGCCTCGAGCGCGCCGTTGTCGACTTCACCGTCCGCTATATCCTTCAAGAGGAAGTTCTCGAAGAGCTCGCGAGGAAGGTACACGCGGCGCAAGAGCGCCAAAATGATACCGCCTCGGAGATTGCCTTCTACGAGAAGAAGCTGGCAGACAATAAGAAGTCCATTGCGAACGTGCTGCGGGCTATCGAGTCAGGCGCGGCGACGCAGACCTTGCCTGCGCGCTTGCAAGAACTCGAGAACGAGCAAGCGGTCATTCTGGGCGAGCTCAGCTTCCTTAAGGGCAAGCGCCTCGCGTTTACCGAGGACCAGATTCTCTTTGCACTGATGAAACACCTTGAGCCGTACCCGGGAGAGTCCGAGCAGGACTACCGCCGGAGAATCATCTCTGACTTTGTTTCAGAGGTCTACCTATATGACGACCGGCTTCTTATCTACTTCAATATCAGTAGCGAAGACGGAAAACTCAAGTCAGCGGACCTCTCAAACATCGAGGGCGGTGAGTTCGACGAGGGACTCGTTAGCTCCACCACGTCGGAGCAAGCGTCATATCGCTTGCTCCGGCTTTTTTATAAAAGTCCGAGCGCACGCATTCTGCTGCGCCTCTTTAAGGTCAAAGGTCAGTGGTCAGTGGCAAAGCGGCCGGCCGGTGCGTTGCACCGGCCGGCTGCTTTGCCATTGAAAAAAACACCCCCGGGCCGAAGCCCGGGGGTGAAAACCAAATCGGATTTTTTACGTCAATGGATTGCCGATGGCTTACTCAGTAGCCTCAGCAGCCTTCAGCTCATAGGTGAAGGTGTAGGTGATAACACCCTTCTTCGCGGTAATGCCATTCGCGCTCAGGCCCGCTTCGGAGGCGGGCACATCGATGTCGGTGTAACCCAGAGCGGTCAGCTTCTCCACAACAGCAGTCGCCTGCTCGTCAACGCTGGGGGCAGTCTCACCGGTGTAGGTCAGAGTGATCTTGCCATTGGCCACGGTCACAGTGACGTTATCGGGAGTCTCGGGAGTCTCCTCGGCGGTGTTGTCAATCACCATCATGAGGATCTCGTCGTCATCAACCAGCATGTAGGTGATGATATCGTCATCCTCGGGGGCGGCGCCCAGAGTGGCGCTGGGGGTGCCCGGGTTGTCAGTGTTGTCGATCAGCACGGTCTTGGAAGTCACGGCATACTCGGTGTTACCAATGACCACGCTGCTGGAGGACACATTGGCGGCCTTGCCGTTGACGGTGATCAGGTCATCGCCAGCTTCCTTCAGCTTGAAGTAGCCGTCGCTGTCGGTGCTGTACAGATAGATCTTGCCATCGACGACTTCCTTCATTTCCACGCCGGAGGGCAGGTCGGAGACCTTCAGCTCGGTATTAGCCTCAGCAGAACCGGCCAGGAAGCCACGAGCCTCAATGTAGTCATTGAAGGTGCTGTCAGACTTGTAGATGAACACGTGATCGCTCAGGTCAGTGCTGCTGAACTCAGTGGAGGAGAAGGCCACAGCTACCATCTTGCCAGCCTTATTGTAGGCAGCAAAGGCAGAAGCATTATCCTCCTTGTCAACATCGGGAGCGGCGGAGTAGCCGGTGTAGACGTCAACAGAGTCAATCTTGGTAACGTTGCCAGTGGTCTTAGTAGTAACATAGAAGAACACGGTGTTCTTGTTGGCAAACTTGGTCTGACCATCAGCGGTCGTCAGGCCGTCCACGGTAGTCTTGCCCTTTTCAAAGCCGACCTTCTCGCCCTCGGCGGTCTTGCCAGCGGGCTTGGTCAGCTTGATCTCATTGCCGCTCACCTTATAGGCAAAAATCATGCCCTGGACATTCTCTTCACCAACCGTCCCATTTTCTGCATCGTAGGCACTAACGCCCTTGACAATATCAATGTCGCTGTCGCCATCCAGGTCATAAGTGGCCTTGGTGCCGTCGGACAGGGTGACCTTCACGCGGTCGGTGCCAATGCTGCTGCCAGCCTCAGCGCCCCAGACGTAAGCGTAGTCATAAGCGGAGGCCTCGGGAGCGCCCACAGCCACGATGTAGCCGTTCACATCCAGATAGAAGGTGGCGTCCTTGTCCAGCTCGCTCTTGGAAGCATAGCCCTTGGCGGGGGTAATGTCGTCGGAAGTGCTCTTGTAGCAGCCCACGGCGGAGACGGTGTACTTGGTGCCGTCCACGGTCAGGGAGGAGGAGGTGTAGGCATCCAGAGTGCCGGTCACGCTCTCGGCCTTCTGGACATGCAGCTTGCCGCCGATGAAGGCAGCCAGCACGTAGTCGTTCTTGGCCACATCGTCAAAGCCCACCACGTCGTCCTTGTCGTCGACGCTCAGAGTGGAGGCGCCGCTGTAGTTCACGGTCAGAGAACCGTCGCTGGAGGTAGATTTGCCTGTGACTTTGCCGAACACATAGGTGGTCAGCAGGACGTAGTCCACATCGCCGTCGTCGTTGTTGTCGATGAGGATCTTCTGAACGCCCTGAGTGCCGTCAGCCTTGGCAGCATCGCTGGAAAGGGTGGTCAGGTCGGCATAGTTGGTGGCAACCTTGGTGCCGCTCACGATGTCCAGGCTGTTGTCGTCGGCCACACTGTTGATGGAGTCGTCGGAAGCGTCGGTGACCACCTTGTTGTCGTCGGTCACGATCACGGAGCCAAAGACCTTGGCATTAGCAGCGGAGGAACCGGACTTGACATACAGGCGTACGGTGCGGCCCAGCTGGTCCAGCCCGGTGGAGACCTTAAAGGTCTGAGTGCCGGTGTACTCGTTCTGGTCCTCGTCAGCGCCGCCATTGGTGATGACAATCTTGGTCTTGCCGGCATCCAGAGCGGAGCCGACGAGCACCTTGTTGTCGTTCTTCTTGCTGGAGTTCAGGTCAGCAACCTCGTTGGCAACCACAACGCCCTCGACCTTCACGGCGCCGAACTTGTCCTCGAGGACGGTCTTATTGTCGGCAGACTTGTCGATCTCAGTGACAGAAGTGAAGGTGCCGTCGCCATTGGCGACCAGGGTGTACTTGTAGGTGACCTGCTCCACGTCCAGAATGTTGTAAACCATCTGAGCAGCGGAGTCACGGGTCAGACCCTGAGAGGGGTTGATGTCCAGACCGTCGTACAGGCCCACAGCGTTGGCCCGAACGTTGGTGTTGACTTCCCAGCTGGCGCCGGTGAAGCCCTCAATAGCGGACTGGTAGCCGGCGGCGACCAGCAGCATCTTGGCAGCCTGAGAGCCGGTCACGGTCTCGTTGGGGCCGAAGGTGCCGTCGCCCTTACCGGCAACGATGCCACGGATCGCGCAGTACTCAATGTAGGGGGCAGCCCAGTGGCCGACAGTGTCGGTGTAGCTGTACTTGGTGACATCGCCCAGGCTGGGATCCTTGCCACCGTTCAGGACGACGCAGATCATCTTGGCCATCTCACCGCGGGTCACGATGCCCTCGGGATCGTAAGTACCGTCGTCCTTGCCGGCGATCACGCCCAGCTCAACCAGGGTGGAGACGGCCTCTTTGTTGACGATCTTGTCCTTGTCGGAGAAGTCGTCGTAGTTCGCAGCGGAAGCGCCGACGACCATCATGCCGATCAGCATAACGGAAGCCAGAGCCAGGCTGAGAACCCGCTTGAGGTTTCTCATTTTGGAATTCCTCCTTCAAAATTTTGAGTTTGGAGACGCATAGTTCTCCTGACCTCTGGCAAGACTATACCGCGTCTTGTGTCCACCGTCAAGTCTTTTGCCGGTTTTGTAACACAACCGTAAAACTACGCTGCAGCCCTGCCACGGGGCAATAAAGGTTTAGACGCGGCTGCCGGGAAAAGGTTCCCGATCCCCGCTTTTTCTTTTCTGCCGTTTTGTATTATAAGGTATGGGCCGGAGACGCGGTTTTGCGTCCCGGTCCTTTTTGCCGTCCGCACCCCGGCGGCAAACTTTTTGCCTCGGCCTGTAACTTTTTGCCGTCCTGCATCGTCTAAAGGTTGTGGGGTGTTCCCCAAAACAATTTCTTAAGCTTATCTTAAGAAATTGTCATCTGTTTGTTGTTGCGCCCCGCAAACCGCGTGATACAATGGATGACATGTAACGTCCACAGGAAACTTAGGAGGAATCCAAACATGGCAGAAATGACACAGCAGAACGCGCCGGTCACGGAAGCCCCCGCTCCGGCAGCTCCCCCCGCCCCTCCCAGCGGCGCGTCCAACCAGAAAAAGAAGCAGCGCAAAAAGGTACGCAACACCATCATCGCTCTGGTCGTCCTGGCAGTCCTGGCGGTAGGCGGCTTTTTCCTGTACCGCTTTCTGACGGCAAAGGAAGATGTGAACAGCCAGATCCAGACCCAGCCCGCCCAGATCTCCTCCATCCAGAGCATGGTCCAGGGCAGCGGCAACGCCAAGGCCAAGGATACCGCCGCCATCACCCTGACCCAGGGCGGCACCGTGCAGGAGGTCTTTGTCACCGCGGGCGACTCCGTCACGGAAGGGCAGCCCCTTTACACCATCCGCAGCCAGGCCGCCGAGGATGAGGTAACGGCCGCACAGGAGAAGGTCACCAACCTGCAAAAGGATATGGACGACCTCTACAAGGACCTGAACAATCTGACCGTCCGCGCCCCCTTTGCGGGCAAGCTCATCGAGGTCAGCGAGTTCGAGCCGGGCAGCACCGTCTCCTCCGGCGCCTCCGTGGCCACTCTGGTTAACGACAAGAAGCTCAAGCTGTCCCTCTATTTCAGCTACGCCTATGAAAACGACATCTACGTGGGCCAGAGCGTCTCGGTCTCCATCCCGGCCGTCATGGACAGCTTTACCGGCTCGGTGGAGCAGGTCAACAAGGTCCACTACATAACCCCCGAGGGGGCCGACCACTTTGAAGTGGTGGTGGCCTTTGACAACCCGGGCACCCTCACCGAGGGCATGACCGCCTCCGCCGCCCTTACTGCCGCTGACGGCACCCCCATCTACCCCTACGAAAACGGCGCCACCAAGTATTACGAGACCCGCAAGATCGTCACGGAGGCCGGCGGGCCCCTGCTCTCCGCCGACCTGCTGTGCTACTCCAACGTGTCCGCCGGTCAGGCGCTGCTGAGCATGGGCTCCGACACCATCGACTCCGACATCCGGGCCAAGCAGAAGGAGATCGACGACGCCGCGGAGAAGCTGACCGAGGCCCAAAAGGCCCTGGACAACTTCAACGCCGTGGCTCCCATCGACGGCACCGTCACCACCTGTACCCTCACCGAGGGCGCCGAAGTCAAGAGCGGCGACACCGTCATCATCATCTCCAACACCACCACCATGCTGGTCAACATCACCGTGGACGACCGGAACATCTCCTTCGTCAAGCCCGGCATGACGGTGGACCTGACCGACTGGAACGGCAACGTGTTTATGGGCACCGTGTCCTCCATCAACACCGGCAGCGCCGAGGCCGGCCAGGGCATGACCAGCTTCCCGGTCACCCTCACCGTGGACAACTACGATGGCTCCCTGCTGGAGGGCGTATGGCTGGATTACTCCTTCGTGGCCAGCCAGTCCGACGACTGCATCGTGGTGCCTATGCAGAGCGTGAAGTATGTCAGCGACGAGAACGGCGAAACCGCCTCCGTGGTCTTTATCAAGGCGGACAGCAAGCCCGAAAATACCGTCGCCATCGACATCCCGCCCACGGAGCCCGGCGCGACGCCCCTCTATCCCAGCGAGTCCGAAGGTTTCTATCCCGTGCCCGTCACCACCGGTCTGTCCGACAACTACAACGTGGAGATCAAAGAGGGCCTCACCGGGGATGAGGAAGTCTTTGTCAACTACTATGTCGAGCAGGCCTGGGGCTAAGGGGAACGGCCATGCTCATTGACATCAAGAACATCTACAAGATTTACAACGAGGGCAAGGAGAGCGAGGTCCGGGCCCTGGACGGGGTATCCCTCCAGATCGGCCGGGGAGAGTTCGTCTCCATCATCGGCCAGTCCGGCTCGGGCAAGTCCACCCTGATGAACATCCTGGGCTGCCTGGACATCCCCACCTATGGAGACTACCATCTGGACGGCACCGACATCACCGAGCTTACCGACAAGCAACTCGCCCACATTCGAAACAAACAGATCGGCTTCATCTTCCAGGGCTACAATCTGATCCCCGCCCTCAACGCTCGGGAGAATGTGGAGCTGCCCCTGATCTACCAGGGTCTGGGGATGGACCAGCGCTACGACCGGGCTATGGAGGCCCTGGCGCGGGTGGGTATGGAGGACCGGGCCGGTCACCGTCCCGCCGAGATGTCCGGCGGCCAGCAGCAGCGGGTGGCCATCGCCCGGGCCATCGCCACCCGCCCTCCCATCATCATGGCCGACGAGCCCACCGGCGCTCTGGACTCCAAGACCGGCCGGCATGTGCTGGAGATCCTCCACACCCTCCACGAAGAGGGCTCCACCGTCATTCTGATCACCCACGACAACGGCATCGCCGCCACCGCCGAGCGCATCGTCCGCCTGTCCGACGGGCGCATCGTCTCCGACGGCACCAGAGAGGAGGTCAGGTTATGAATCTGGGCCAAGCAGTGAAGATGGCCGCCAAGTCCATCTCCTCCAACAAGGGCCGCTCCGCCCTGACCATGCTGGGCATCATCATCGGCCTGGCCGCCGTCATCATTCTGGTGTCCTACGCCAAGGGCCAGAACATGGCCATGGCCGCCTACTACGAGAGTATGGGCACCAACCAGATCTCCGTCTACGCTTACACCTGGGGCAACTCGGGCGCCGTGGACGTGGGGCAGGAGCTGTACGACTACTGCCTGAACCTGGACGGCGTGCTGGGCATCTCCCCCAACGGCTCGATCTGGAGTAGCCCCACCATCAAGTATGAGTCCAAGACCCTCAGCCGCGAATCCAACCGCAGCTATGGCGGCGGAGGCGTTTCGGTGAGCTACAGCACCGGCGACGACTATCCCCAGATCTATTTGGGCAACGACAAGTTCGGGCTGTGCAACGGCTATACCATCTCCAAGGGCCGGGACCTGAGCTATCTGGACATTGAGAACCTCAATCAGGTCTGCGTGCTGGGCTCGGCCACGGCGGAGTACCTCTTCTCCTTTGCCAATCCGGTGGATAAGACCATCACCATCAACGGACTGCCCTTCCGGGTGGTGGGCGTCTACCAAAGCAAGGCCGCCGGCAAAGAGCTCGGAGGCGGCGAGGACGCCGCTTGGATGCAGGACTCCATCAACCGTATGGACCGGATGATCCTGCTCCCCTCCACCATGACCCGCTACTTCAACAACAACCAGCCCATCGAGGAATATGTGGTAAAGGCCAAGGACTCCGACTCCGTCAAGGAGGTCACCACCAGTCTCAACGGCTTCCTTTCCGGCCTCATCAACACCAACTACGGCAGCTACGGCGTTTATCCGGTGGATACCTGGGCCAAGGAGTCCACGGAAGCCAACGCCATGCAGCAGCGTTTTCTGGGCGGCATCGCCGCCATCTCCCTGCTGGTGGGCGGCATCGGCATCATGAACATCATGCTGGTCACCGTCACCGAGCGCACCCGGGAAATTGGCATCCGCAAGGCCATTGGCGCCGAGCGGCGGAGCATCATCACCCAATTTCTCATCGAGGCGGCCATGATCTGCGGCATCGGCGGCGTATTCGGCATCATCGTGGGGTATCTGGGGACCATGATTGTGGGCAAGCTGTCCTTCGAGACCATCCTGATCCCCAGCGCAGGCATCACGGTCGGGGCGTTCTTCATTTCCGTGGCCCTGGGCATCCTCTTCGGCATGTATCCCGCCATCAAGGCCTCCGCCCTGCAGCCGGTGGATGCCCTGCGGGCCGAATAGCGTCGAGCGTCAACTCCAAGCGAGATTAAGGAGAGATTAGACATGAGAATCAAACGTTTTCTGGCCCTGGTGCTGGCGTGTGCGCTGACGGTAGGACTGCTGGTCCTGCCCTCCTCCGCAGCCCGGCAGCCCTCCGCCTTCCCCGACATCACCGACGAGGCGACCGCCGAGGCGGCGGAGATCCTCCGGCTGCTGGGCATCGTCAGCGGCACCGGCTCCGGCAATTTTGAGCCGGGCCGCACCCTGACCCGGGCCGAGTTCTGCAAGATGGCGGTGGAGATCATGGGCAACGGCGACAAGGTCGCCTCCCAGATGAACCGCACCGTCTTTGCCGACGTGCCCTCCACCCACTGGGCCCGCGGCTACGTGGCCGTGGCCACCCAGGGAAGCTCCTCCGGCGGCGGACAGAGCGCCGTCTCCACTCCCGGCATTATACGGGGCGACGCCACCGGCCGCTTCCACCCCGACCGGGCCATCACCGGCGCGGAGGCGGTCACCATCCTCATGCGCATCCTGGGCTATCAGGACGCCGACGTGGGCGTGGGCGCCGTGTGGTACGACGGCTATTTCAGCACCGCCCGCTCCATCGCGCTCACCGACGGCCTCAACCTGGACCCCACCGGCTCCATCACCCGGGGCCAGGCCGCCATTCTGTTTCAAAACCTCCTCTTCACCGAGTCCAAGGGCAGCGACGACGTGTATCTCACCACCCTGAAGGGCACCATCACCGACGAGGTGCTCATCCTGGACGTGGACGCCACCGCCCCCGACGGCTCCACCGGCGCGGTGGAAACGGGCGACGGCAAGGTGTATCAGACCGACCGGGTCCCCTTCTCCGACGACATGGAGGGGCGGCAGGCCAAGCTGGTGCTGGATCAGGACGGCCATCTGCTGGCCCTCCAGGTGTCCGGCAAGGGCACCCAGCGGGTTGTGGGCATTTTGTCCGCCAAGTACGACTCCTTTTCCATCCCCGGCGGCGAGACCATCCAGGTCAAGCCGGCCACCGCAGTCTGGCAGGACGGCGAGCAGAAGAGCTACAAGGACGTCTATCTCAATCTGAAGGCCGGCACCCAGGCCCTGCTGCAGTACTCCGCGGCCGGCGAGCTGGAGTACGTCTTCCTGCGGGATGCCGCGGCCTCCGAGGATGCCACCCAGGTACTCAAGACCAAACCCAGCGGCGCCGGCGCCCCCAGCTATCAGATCTACAAAAACGGCGTGCCCGCCACCGCCGCCGACCTGCGGCAGTACGACGTGACCACCTTTGACAAAAACACCAACATCCTGTATGTATCCGACCTGCGGCTCACCGGCGTGTATGAAAACGCCTCCCCCAGTCCGGACACTCCGGCCACCATCACCCTGCTGGGCCAGGAGTTCCCCGTGCTGTCCATGGCCTACGAGGACCTGCGCGCCTTTGGCATCGGCGACCAGATGACCATCCTGCTCTCCTACGACGGCCAGGTGGCCGGCGCAGTCACCACCAGCGCCGCCAAATCCACCACCGTGGGCGTGGTCCAGAAAATCGAGGGCGGCAAGGCCTATGTCAAGCCGCTGGCCGACATCCGCAACGCCGCCGGGGAAAAGGTGGTGCTGTCCGGCGAGGTCTCCTACAGCGACAGCCGGGCCAAGGAGATGATCGGCCAGGTGGTCACCGTCTCCGCCGGCGCCAAGGGGCGCATCAGCCTGAACAAGGTCTCCGGCTCCGACGCCGGCGGTGCCTTCGATGTGGCGGCCAAAAAGATCGGCGGCGTGCCGCTGGCCGAAAACGTGGTCCTCTACGAGCGGGTGGGCAGCGGCACGCCCGGCGAGATTGACCTGGATCAGCTCACCGTGAACAAAGTCGCCGCTTCCAAGATCGTCTACGTCCACAAGGATTACGCCGGCAAGGCGGACATTGTGCTGCTGGACGACGTGACCGGCGACCAGTACGAATACGGCTTCCTGAAGTTCACCGCCGGCGCCGAGAGCGGCGACCCGAGCGACTGGTCCTACTCCAAGCAACCCGACACCGTCTGCGTGAAAAACAGCGCGCACCCGGACGGCAGCGCCGCCCTGGTCACCACCGAGAAGCTGAAGAACAGCGTTGCCATCGGCATCGCCGCCTCGCTGGACACCGCCACGGACGGCGCCACCCCCAAGCTGGGCGCCTACGTGCTGCTTCACTCCGCCGAGGTCAAGAGCTCCGCCTTTGATATGGACAGCGAAACCCTGGCCACCACGGACGCCGTCTTCCCCATCTCCCGGGACGTCCAGTGCTACAATGACGCCACGGGCTCCTGGTTTACCTCCGCCAACGAGGACGACAACTTCGACGCCCTCGACGCCGCCCGCGCCTTCTCCAGCACCCTCACCGTCTACTATGACAAGTCCCCCGACGAGGGCGGCAAGATCCGCCTGGTGGTGGCCGGCTGACGGCCTGACCGGAAGACGCCCCCGGACCCAATGGGTCCGGGGGCGTCCTTTTTGTCTCGCTTTCGCGAGCTGCGCAATAAGTGTAGCAAAAAGCCGCCCGGAGCGTTCCGGGCGGCTTTTCCGCATTTATACTCCGGCCAGAGCCTTCTCCAGGTCCGCCAGGATATCCGCGCTGTCCTCAATGCCAACGCTGAGGCGCACCAGGTCGGGGGAGACCCCGGCGGCGGCCAGCTCTGCGTCGTTCATCTGCCGGTGGGTCGTGGAGGCGGGGTGGAGAACGCAGGTCTTGGCGTCGGCCACATGGGTGGCGATGGAGGCCAGCTCCAGCCCGGCCATGAACCGGGAGGCGGCCTCCCGTCCGCCCTTCACGCCGAAGGAGACCACGCCGCAGGTGCCGTCGGGCATGTACTTCTTCGCCAGAGCGTGATATTTGCTGCCGGGCAGGCCGGGGTAGTTGACCCAGGCCACCTTGGGGTGGCGTTCCAGGTACTCCGCCGCGGCCTGGCCGTTTTTACAGTGCTGGGCCATCCGCAGGGGCAGGGTCTCCAGGCCGATGTTCAGGTAGTAGGCGTTCTGGGGCGAGGGGATGGAGCCGAAATCCCGCATGAGCTGGGCTGTGGCCTTGGTGATGTAGGCTCCGCCCAGCCCGAACTTCTCGGCGTAGGTAATGCCGTGGTAGCTCTCGTCCGGGGTGGTGAGCCCGGGGAACCGGTCGGCGTGGGCCATCCAGTCGAACCGGCCGGAGTCCACGATGACCCCGCCCACGGCGTTGGCGTGGCCGTCCATGTATTTGGTGGTGGAGTGGGTGACGATGTCCGCTCCCCACTGGAAGGGCCGGCAGTGGATGGGGGTGGGGAAGGTATTGTCCACGATGAGGGGCACGCCGTGGGCGTGAGCGGCGGCGGCGAATGTTTCGATGTCCAGCACCGTCAGGGCCGGATTGGCGATGGTTTCACCGAACACCGCCTTGGTGTTGGGCCGGAAGGCGGCCTCCAGCTCGCCGGGGGTGCAGTCCGGGTCCACGAAGGTGAATTCGATGCCCATGCGCTTCATGGTGACGGCGAACAGGTTGTAGGTGCCCCCGTAGATGGCGGAGGAGGCCACCACATGGTCGCCGCAGGAGGCCAGATTGAACACGGCGTAGAAGTTGGCGGCCTGGCCGGAGGAGGTCAGCATGGCGGCAGTGCCTCCCTCCAGGGCGCAGATTTTGGCGGCCACCCGGTCGTTGGTGGGGTTCTGGAGCCGGGTGTAGAAATAACCCTCAGCCTCCAGATCGAACAGGGCTCCCATGGCCTCGCCGGTGGCGTAGCGGAAGGTGGTGGACTGTACGATGGGGATGTTCCGGGGCTCCCCGTTGCCGGGGACATAGCCGGCGTGGACGCACTGGGTGCTGGGCTTGTAGTCTGGCATGGCAATCGACCTTCTTTGCATGTAAAAATTTCTTCTATCCTACCCTCTCCGGCCTTCCTTTGTCAAGAGGCAGGTCCGGCGGCGGGCTTTTCCTCCCCCGCTATTTCGTAGTTCTTTTCCAGGGGGCTGCGGGTGGGGACCCCGCCGTAGCTGTCCAGGGACTCCCCCTCCACCAGAAGGTGGACGGCCTCCACCTGGTCCAGGGAGCACAGGGTGTCCACCACGGCGTAGAGCAGGCGGGCGGCCTCCTCCTGACTCTGGGGCGCGTGCTCGGTAAAGGCCCGGGAGAAATTCACGTAGCACACCCCCGCCTCCACGGCGGCGGAGAGCAGCTCCGTCCCCTCGGGCAGGGGCAGATAGAGCTCCTCCGGATCCCTGGGCCCGGCCATGAGGGCGGCCATGACGGCGGTGGCCAGGGTGTCGTTCTCGGTGACCAGCACTTCACGGGACTCGCTGGCCAGCTCCCCGGACCGGCGCAGGAAATAGAGGCTGGCCGTAATGGCCACCGGCTCTCCCTCGCCGCCGGAGAGGACCACGTCGCCCTGCCGCATCAGCTTCCGGCCCCGGTAGGGGACCGTCTCCCCCTCCACGGTGATATCCACCGCCTCCACCCCCTCCACCTGGCAGAGGGTGAGCACGATGCAGTAGTCCGCGATGGTCAGGTCCACACCGGACAGGCCGCCGTAGGCCTCCGACAGGTCCAGCCGCAGTATGCCCTCCTCCAGCTTCCAGGAGCGCAGCCGCACCCCGGACGGGAAGGGAGAGCGCAGCTCAGCCGACTGGGGGCCGGACAGCAGGGCGGCCATCCGCTCTTCCACCGGGTCGGCCTCACCGGGCAGGGCGCGGTATTCGGGAGCCACGGCGCTCCCGCCGTCCGCCAGCGGGCCGCCGTTCTCCCCGGTGCCCACGGCGAACCAGATCTCCGCCGCCCCCTCGGAGGGCTGGGGCTGAGCGCTCTCGCCGCAGGCAGACAGCAGCAGCGCCAGGGCGCATGCCAGGGCGAGCATCCGTTTGTTCACCGCGCTCCCCCCTTTTCTTCGCCGTACCAACGGGGAAACGCCACCTCAAAGCAGGTGCCCTCGCTCTCCCGGCTGCAGACCGTGACGGCGCCGCCGTGCTGCCGGACCGTATCCTTGACGATGGACAGACCCAGACCGGTGCCGCCGGCGGCCCGGGAGCGGGCCTTGTCCACCCGGTAAAAACGGTCGAAGACCTTGCCCAGATCCTCCTCCGGGATGCCCACGCCGGTATCCTCCACCGTGAGCGTCACCAGATCCCCCGCCCCCCGCAGGTTAACGGTGACGCTCCCGCCGGGCAGGTTGTATTTTACAGCATTCTCCATCAGGTTGAAGGCAATCTGATAGAGGTCGTCCTCCGTGGCCAGCACCATGCAGCCCTCCTGCAGGTCGGTCTCCACCGTGACCTCGCTTTCGCTGGCCAGGGGTGTGAGCATGTGCTCTACCTTTTCAATGACGCGCTTTACGTCCACCGGCGCCTCGGCCACCGCCACCGCACTGTCCATCCGGGTGAGGGTGAGCAGCTTTTCCGAGATGCGGGTCAGCCGCTCGGCCTCCTCCCCGATGTCGGAGACGAAATCCTTCACTGTGGTCGGGTCCATGTCGTCGGTCTGAAGGATGGAGTCCGTGAGCAGCCGGATGGAGGCCAGAGGGGTTTTGAGCTCGTGGGAGGCATCGGAGACGAAGCGCCGGCGCACCTCCTCGGTGGTCTGGAGCCGGCCGGTAAGCTCGTTGAACTCCCCGGCGAGCTGGCTGAGCTCGTCGCCGCCCTTGATAACCACCCGATGGCCGTACTCGCCCTCCCGGACGATGCGGATGGCCCGCAGCAGGGCGGCGATACGCCGGGTGATGGCGCCGGAAAAAATTACGCTCATGACCAGCGCCACGGCGCAGATCATAAGGGAGATGCTGCGCAGGTTGTGCTGGATGCCCAGCAGCAGGCTGGCCTGCTCGGTGTCCCGCTCGTGGAGGTACACCGCGCCGATGACCATGTTTCGGTAGACCACCGGGGCCACTGCCCAGCTCCGGAAGGCTCCGTCCCGGTATTCACACCGGAACACGTCGTTCCCTCCGCCCCGCAGTGCGGTGGTGATCTCCCACAGCAGGGCGTAGTGCCCCCTGGCGTTGCCCACCTCCTCGGTGTCGTAGAGCACCAGTCCGGTGGGGCCGGTGATCATGATCCGGTGAAAGGTCATGGGGCCCAGGTCCTCCATGGCCTGCTCCACCCCCTCCTCGGTGAGGGTCTCGGACACGGCCAGGGCCCCGGCGATGAAGCCTGCCTGACTCTGGAGAGAGGTCTCCTTGGAGGTGATGACCAGGTCTCGGGACACCAGCAGCGGGTAGGTGTTCAACAGCGAGAGCACCGCCGCCACGATGAGGATGTAGGTCAGGGCGAACTTGACCTGGATGGACCGCCAGAAAGGGACCTGGTCCTCCTGATTCCGCATATTCCCGCACCTCCTCTGCCGTGCCCAGCCCATCTCAGCCGTTTTTCAGATAGTACCCCACGCCCCACTTGGTGAGGATATACTCCGGGTTGGCTGGGTCCAGCTCCAGCTTCTCCCGCAGCCGGCGGATGTGTACGTCCACGGTGCGGTACTCCCCGGCGTACTCATAGCCCCACACGATGTTCAGCAGGTTCTCCCGGGAATAGACCCGGCCGGGGTTGCGCATGAGCAGCTCCATCAGGTCGAACTCCTTGGCGGTCAGATCCACCGCCTTGCCGTCCTTGCTGGCGGAGCGCTCGTCGGTGTCCAGGGCGATATGCCCCGTCTGGAGGCGGCTGGCCTTGTCCTTCTGGTGGGCCGTCCCGGACCGGCGGAGCATGGCCCGGATGCGGGCCTTGAGCTCCAGGATGTTGAAGGGCTTGGTGATATAGTCGTCGGCGCCGCACTCGAAGCCGATGATCTTGTCGGTATCCTCGCTGCGGGCGGTGAGCATGATGACCGGTACGTTGGAGAACTCCCGGATGCGCATACAGGCCTGGAGCCCGTCGATCTTGGGCATCATCAGGTCCAGAATGATGAGGTCGAAGCCGCCGCTGCGCGCCAGCTCCACGGCCTGCTCCCCGTCGTAGCCCACCTCCACCTGATAGCCTTCGTTCTCCAGGTTGAATTTGATGCCCTTGACCAGCACCTTTTCGTCGTCCACTACCAGAATCTTCGGCATATTCTGCTCCTCTCACTCTACCGTAATATAATCGATCAGCCCCGCCAGCGTGCCTTCCCCAATGCCCTTGACCCGGGTGATGTCCTCCGCAATGCGGAAGGGTCCGTTGGCCTCCCGGTCGGCCACGATGTCCGCCGCCCGCTTCTCCCCGATGCCGGGCAGGGTCTCCAGCTCCCGGGCCGTGGCGGTATTGAGGTTCACCTTTTCCCCCGCAGCCGGGCCGGCCGCCGCCGCCGTCGGGCTCTGGGGCGTCTCCCGGCTCTGGAGGTATTCCACATCCACCCGGTAGGGCTCCGCCGTGCTGCGCGTTCCGGCAAAGTAGCCCGCCGTCACCAGCAGGAAGGCGGCGGTCAGCGCCAGAACACCTTTTTCCAGTCCTGAAATCTTCACTTTTTTGTAACCGCCCTCCTGTTGCGCCCGCCGCCGGGGTCTGCTATAATTATGACAACTAAACCGCAGCGTCAGGACGCCGATTGGTGATATTATATCATAAGAGCCGGGAGTTTCCTATGAAAAAAAATCGTCTTTTCTCATTTCTACTCGCCCTGAGCCTGACCCTGGGCCTTTTCGCTCCCATGGGCGCCGCCCGGGCCGCCGAAAGCCGCAGCGCCATCCTGGACGACATGGAGGTGGAGGCCACGGCGGCCATCCTGGTGGACACCACCTACGGCTCTCTGGACGTGCTCTATGACCAGAATTCCCACGAGCGCCGCTATCCCGCCAGCATTACCAAGGTGATGACCGCCCTGCTTCTGGTAGAGGCGGTGGACAACGGCCAGCTCTCCCTGGACGACCTGATCACCGTGGGCCCCGAGGTCAGCCACGAGGTGGGCTCGGGCAGCTCCACCCAGAACATCAAGGAAGGGGAGGTCATGCGGCTGGAGGACGTGCTCTACTGCGCCCTCACCGCCTCCGCCAACGAGGCGTGCAACGTTCTGGCCCAGGCGGTGGCGGGCAGCGTGGCCGACTTTGTGGACTTGATGAACCAGCGGGCGGCGGAGCTGGGCATGACGGACACCCACTTCGCCAACACCCACGGCTACCACAATGAGGACCACTACACCACGGCCTATGACATCGCCATTATGTGCGCCGAGGCCATGAAGCACCCCGCCTTCCGCACCATCGTGGGCTCGGTGGGCCATACGGTCCCCGCCACCAACCTCCACGAGGCTCGGGAGCTCCACGAGACCAACGCCCTGGTCTCCAACTTCCGTTACATCGGCTACCTGTATCAGTACGCCACCGGAATCAAGACCGGCTCCACGCCGGAGGCGGGGCTCTGTCTGGCCTCCTCGGCCAGCCGGGACGGCCGGGACCTGATCGCCGTGGTTCTGGGCTGCGTGCGGGAGCCCAACACCACCGGCAGCCAGGGCATGACCCAGTTTTCCGAGAGCCGCCGTCTGCTGGAGTGGGGCTTCAAGAACTTCTCCCGGCAAACCGTGCTGGACTCCACCTCGCTGCGGGACGAGGTGGAGGTGACCCTGTCCAAGGAGGCCAACTACGTGGGCGTGGAGCCTCAGGGGGTCCTGGAGGCCACCCTCCCCACGGACCTGGACCCCGCCGCCTTTACCCGGGAGGTGGTGCTGGACAGCCAGTCGGTGCCCGCCCCGGTGGAGAAGGGCCAGGTGCTGGGCCGGGTCACCGTCTCCAACGGCGGCACGGTGTACGGCACGCTGGACCTGGTGGCCGTGTCCAATGTGGAGCGTTCTGAGCTTCTCTACCGTCTGGACCAGATCAAGCAGTTTTTCTCCCGCACCGAGGTAAAGATCGGCCTGCTGGTCCTCCTCGTGGTCGTGCTCTTCTTCCTTCTGCGCTGGCTGCTGTTCGGGCGGCGGCGCAGGAGCCGCTACGGCAGCAGTCGGAGCGGTTATGGCGGGTCTCACTACCGGGGCCGCCGACGCAGATAACGGGCCAGGGCCGGGGATGCATACATCCCCGGCCCTTTTTTTGAAAAAAAACTTGACTTTGACGCAGCGTCATAGCCTATGCTCGTTGTGTCAGGAGGAGATCCCATGGAATACACCATCAAGCAGCTTTCGGACTTGGCGGGAATCACCCCCCGCACCCTGCGCTGGTACGACGCCCAGGGCCTGCTGAAGCCCGGCCGGGTCACGGAGGCGGGATACCGGCTTTACGGTCCGGCGGAGGTGGACCGGCTCCAGCAGATCCTGTTTTATCGGGCGCTGGACCTCCCGCTCGCCGAGATCCGCACCCTGCTGGAGCGGCCGGACTTCGATCGTCAGGCGGCGCTGCAGAGCCACCTGTCGGCCCTAGAAGTGCGGCGGGCCCGGTTGGATTCCCTTATCCTGACGGTCAAACAGACGCTGAAAGGAGCAGATACCATGTCCGATGCGGAAAAATTTGCATGTTTTAAACAAAATGTAATCAAAGAGAACGAAACGGCCCATGGTGCGGAGGTCCGGACCAAGTACGGCGACGCGGCCATGGAGCAGGCCAACGCCCGTATGGCCGGGCTCACCCGCGAGCAGTATTGGGCCATGACCGCCCGGGAGGAAGAGATCCGGGCCAAGCTGGAGGCGGCGGTTCGGGCCGGGGCCGACCCCGCCGGGGAGGTCGGGCTGGACGTGGCCATGTGCCATAAGACCTGGCTGTCCTATGGCTGGGACGGGAGTCAGTACACCCCCGAGGCCCACCGGGGCCTGGCCGCGCTGTATACCGAGGACGACCGCTTTACCGCCTACTACGACCGCACCGTCCCCGGCTGCGCCGCCTTCCTCCGGGCCTCCATCGAGCGGCACATCTAAAAAGGCAGCGTCCGGCGGTTTGCCGGCGGCGGTCATCCGCGGCATTGCAGGGGCAGTCTTTACACAAAAGGGCGCGGGACCGTTGCGGTCCCGCGCCCTTCCGGCTGCGCGCCGGGAATCAGGCGGCCTTCTCCGCCGTCACGGGGGTGGTCAGGGCGCTCTGGAGCGCCGCCACCTGCTCGGCGGTGAGTCCAACGGTACCGATGAGGTAGGCCTCGGCGGCGGCCTTCAGGTCGGCCTTCTCCAGGTCGGCCTCGGTCTCGGTGCCGGTGATGGTGCACAGGGTCTTGATGATATTGCTGTTGGCAATGCTGAACCAGCGATCGGAGTGGTGCTCCACGTGGTAGTAGTTCTCGTAGGAGAGCATGTAGTCCTCCACGATCTCGTCCGCACTGGCGCCGCACACGGCCTCCAGCAGCGCGGTGGTGAAGCCGGCGCGGTCCTTGCCCTCGTTGCAGTGGATGACATAGGGCCCCTCGTTGGCGATGAGGAACTCCAGGCCGGTCTTCAGCTTGGCGTTAAAGTCCTCGGCGGCGAAGTCCACACCCATGTCCAGCGCCACCACGTTCAGCGTGGAGTAGTAGGAGTCGGCAAAGCCCTCATAGGCCGCCAGCTCCTCCTGGCTGTCGGCCAGGTTGATGGCGGTCTTGACGCCCGCCTGCTCCACCAGGGCGTCGGCGTAAGTGTTGCGGCCCAGCTCGGGGTTCACGGGGCTGGAGGAGCGGAACAGCACGCCCTCGGCGATGTCGCCCATGACCACGGGGCGGAAGTTGGCGAACACCTCGTCGGAGGCATAGTCGGCCCGGTCATTGGTGCGCAGAGAGTCGATGTTGCGGATCTCGTACTCCTCCAGATAGCCCTCCTTCTCCCCCATGGAGAAGACGATGGGGGTATCGGAAGCGACGTTGTAGGTGGAGGCGAAGTTGCCCATGTTGATGGCGATGGCCATGGTGCCGGTGGAGGCGTCGGGCAGGACGATGACGCGGCCGTTGTCCACGTTGGCATAGGCGGTTCCATAGGGGGCCTCGATGGTCTGATCGCCCACGGTGATCTTCAGGATGTCGCCCACGGCGTACCCGGCCCCGTCAAAGACGTCCACGGGCAGAGTGGTGGTGACGTTGCCGTACTTGCTGACGGAGGCGGCGTAGGCGGGCTCCAGCGCGCCGTTGAAGGTCTCCTCCAGGAAGCCGATGCCCACGTTGATGGTCTGGGCGATGGCGGTGAAGTCGCCGGTGAAGATATTATAGGTGTGGTCGGCGCCATCCACCAGCCAGCCCCGGCCGTTCTGGGCGGCCTTGGCGATGGCCGCGGCGTTGTCGGGGGTGACGGTGGTATCCTGGTCGCCGTTGATGGCCAGCACGGGGGCCTGGATCTTGGCGATCTCCTTCCGCACGTCGGTGTTCTTCACATCCTCAAACCAGCGCACGCCTACGGGCAGGGGCTCGCGCCAGTCGAACTCCAGGGTGTAGGAGCCGTCCTTCTTGGCGGCGGCGTAGGCCGCGTCAAAGTCGGAGAACAGGATGTCCAGGTCCAGCGCGCCGGACCAGGTGATGACGGCCTGGAAGGTCTCGGGATAAGCGGCGGCGGCCAGCAGGGCGTTGGTGCCGCCCTGGCTCCAGCCCATGACGGCCAACTTGCCGCCGTCGATGGACTCCAGACCAGCCATGTAGTCGGCGGCGGCCTTGGCGTCGATGTTGGCGGAGGTGTAGCTGTAGTCGGCATAGCTGGCGGTGGACTCGCCGTTGCCCATGAAGTCGAATCGGATAGTGGCAATGCCGGACAGAGCCATGGCGGGGGCGGCCAGATCGTAGCCGCCGCCGGCCTCATGCTTGTCGGAGCCGGTGCCGTGGAGCATCACCACGGCGGGGTATTTGCCCTCGCCCTCCGGGAGGGTGACAATGGCAGGGATGGTGTGTGCGGGCACGCCGTCGGTCTCAGGGACCTCAATGGCCACGGTCTCCACGGTATAGCCGGGGGACAGCTTGGAGTAGTTCATCAGGATGGTGGCCAGCTCCGTGCGGACGGCGGTGCCGTTGGGGTCCAGCAGGTTGCCGGGCTTACCGCCGATGATGCCGGAGCCTACGGCTACGCTCATACCGTCCTTGGCCCAATCGGCCACGTCAGCCGCGTCGGCGTAAGTGCTGAGGTCGCCGGCGGCGGTGACCATGCCGTTAAGCACGGCGTAGCGGGCGAAGATGGTGGCGATCTCCGCACGGGTGACGCTGCGGTCGCCGGCGTAGGCGCCGGTGCCGTCGCCGGTGGTCAGGCCCATGTCCTCGGCCCAGGCGGCGGAGTCGGCGTACCACTTGCCGGCCGCGTCGGAGAAGCTGGCGGCCTCCGCCACGGCGGGCTTGCCGGACATGTTGTAGAGGGTCTGGTATACGGTGGCGCGGGTCACGGTGCCGTTGGGGGTGAAGACCTTCACGCCGGCGTCGGTAGAGCCCATGATGCCGTTCTCGATGACGTAGTTCACCGCGGCGGCGTACCAGGCATTCTGGTCCACGTCGGCCCAGTCGGCGGGAGCCGCAGGCTCCTCCGGGGTCTCAGCCGCGGGGACGTTGACCACGGTGATGCGGCCCTCGGCCGCGCCGTACTGCGCGGCGGTGACGGTGCCGCCCAGCGCCTCGGTGATGTAGTCCATCAGGACCTCGTCCATGGGTACACCCAGGTCATAGTTGACGGTGGCGGCCTTGAAGGCGTAGTAGGTGTCGCCGCCGGAGGCCATAAAGTCATTGGTGGCGATGGTGTAGGTCGCGGCAGGATCGAAGTCCTTGCCGCCCACGCTCTCGATGGTCACGCGGCCGATGGAGGCGGGGGCATAGTAGGTGGAGGCGGGGTACTGCTCACCCTGTGCGTAGGCCACCCCGGCATCCACGGTGAACACGATGCCGGAAACCTGGGGGAAGCCGCCGATGGCGGTGGGAGTGCAGTAGGTGGAGGCCTCCAGGGCCTCTAGCAGCTCGCTGCCGGTGACCTTTACGATGCTCAGGGTGTTGCCGAAGGGCAGCACCGTGTTGACGTCCTTCTTGGTGATGTCGCCGGCGGCGATGCTGGCCCGGATGCCGCCGCCGTTGGTGACGGCCGCGTCCACGCTCTCGCCCTGCTGCCCGGCGCCCCAGACCAGCGCGTCGGTGATCAGGTTGCCCAGGTTGGTCTCTTCGGTGCGGTTGCCGGGGTCCCGCTCACCGTTGAGGAGCATCTCAGTCTTGGCGAACACGGCCCCGTATTCCGCATCCACCTGCGCCTGGATCTCGGCGGCGCGGGCGGCTACCGTCTCATCCGAGAGGGTGATGGTATCGCTGGGGATGGTCTCGGCGGTGATGCCCTCGGCGGTGATGGTCACCATGCCCACACCGGCCAGCTTGGTGCCGGTGGAGGTGAGGAGGGTGTCCCCCACCTTGTTGTCCGCCGCCACCGCGGCGATGTCCTCCATGGTGGAGTGGGAGTGGCCGTCGATGAACACGTCGATGCCGGTCACCTTGGCCAGCAGGTCCACCGAGCGGTTGCCCACGGACTCGTCGTCGATGCCCAGGTGGCCTAGGCACACGATGTAATCACAACCCCCGGCCTTCAGCTCGTCCACCTGCTCCTGGGCGGCGGCAAACAGCTCCTCACCGGCCTGGAAGGTGACCCCGGCGATTTTGGCGGGGTGGGCCTTGGTGGCGGTCTCGGGGGTGTCCAGGCCGAATACGCCGATCTTCACGCCCGCGTCGGTGGTGAAAATGGTATTGGCCTGGAAGGCCACCGCGCCCTCATAGAGCACGTTGGCGGCCACGATGGGGAACTGGGCTGCGTTGGCCAGCTCCTTCAGGTTGGCGTAGCCGTAGTCGAACTCATGGTTTCCGGGGGCAGCCACGTCGTAGCCCGCCAGGTTCATCAGCTCCACGGCGGAAGCGCCCTCGGAGATGCTGACCGTAGGATCGCCCTGGATAAAGTCGCCGGCGTCCATCAGCAGGACGTAGGCGCCCTTTTCCTCAAGAGCGTCCTTCAGCGCGGCCACCTTGGCATAAGCCCCGATGGCTCCGTGTACGTCGTTGGTGTGCAGGAGGACGATCTCGCCCGACAGGTCCGCCGGGACCACGTATGGCGCTGCCTGCGCGTCGTCTCCCTCTGCCGCCAGGGCCGGCACGGTCAGGCTGAACACCATGGCCAGAGCCAGCAGCAGCGACAGCAGTTTCTTCTGCTTCATTTTTTTGTTTCCACCTTTCGTTCCATTTGTTTGCCTTCTGATCCACCCTCAGAGATTTGGATAGTATCATAGTAACAAATCGGTGACAGGATTACAAGGATGGGGGACAGATTTTTTTATCGCTTCCCACCCTCCCCCGGCAGTCAAACAGGCGGGGAATCCGTATCGCATTCCCCGCCTGCCGCTTTCTTATTTCGTTGCCCAGTTGCCCGTGGCCTCGCAGGTGAGGTAGGCGTTGATGAATCCGTCCAGATCACCGTCCATGACGGCGTTGATGTTGCTGGTCTCATAGGCGGTGCGGTTGTCCTTTACCAGTTGGTAGGGCATAAAGACGTAGGAGCGGATCTGGCTGCCCCACTCGATCTTGAGCTGCACGCCCTTGATGTCGGAGATCTTCTCGGCGTGCTCCTGCATCTTGAGCTCCACCAGCTTGGAGCGGAGCATCCGCATACAGGTATCCTTATTCTGGAACTGGCTGCGCTCGGTCTGGCAGGCCACCACCACGCCGGTGGGCTTGTGGATGAGCCGGACGGCGGAGGAGGTCTTGTTGATGTGCTGGCCGCCGGCGCCGGAGGAGCGGTAGACCTGCATCTCGATGTCCTCGGGCCGGATGTCCACCTCCACGTCGTCGGGGATCTCCGGCATGACCTCCAGAGCGGCGAAGGAGGTCTGCCGTCTGGCGTTGGCGTCGAAGGGGGACACCCGCACCAGCCGGTGGACGCCGTGCTCGCTCTTCAGGTGGCCGTAGGCGTTCTCTCCCTGGATCATGATGGTTGCGGACTTGATGCCGGCCTCATCCCCATCCAGGTAGTCCACCACCTGATAGGTGTAATCGTGGCGCTCGGCCCAGCGGGTGTACATGCGGTAGAGCATCTGGGCCCAGTCCTGGGCCTCGGTGCCGCCGGCCCCGGCGTGGATGGTGAGGATGGCATTGGAGTTGTCGTACTCGCCGGTAAGCAGGGTGGACAGCTTGGCCTCTTCCATGTCCTGCTCCAGTCTGGCGTATCCCTCCGCCACCTCGGGCACCAGAGAGCCGTCCTCCTCCTCGTTGCCCATCTCGCACAAGGTCAGCAGGTCCTCCCACTGGCTCTCCCGGCGCTTCTGGGCCACCAGCTTGTTCTGGAGCTGCTTCATCCGCTGGGTCACCTTTTGGGACTTCTCCAGGTTGTCCCAAAATCCGGGAGCGGCGCTCTCCGACTCCAGCATCTCCAGCTCCTGGGCGGCGCTGGCCAGGTTCAGGGCCTGGGACAGTTCCTCCAGCGCGGGGCGCAGGTTGTTCAGCTTCACCTTATATTCGTCAAACTGCAGCATCGTTTCACGCTCACTTCCGTTTCAATCGCCCTCATATTATACCCGGAAGCGGGTGGTATGTAAAGGGAAAAACGATCTGCGCCACGGAAAATCGCCCGCGAAAAACCGCCCGGCGGGCGGGCGGTTTCAGCGGTCGCTCTGCGTGGGCTCAGCGCCGGAGCAAAAAATCAGATCGTCCACATCTCCCCTGGGCTCGCGGCGGGGGTTCTCACCGCTCTGCTGCTTCTCTGGCATGCTCTCCCCTCCTTCCGGTCAAGTCAACACATGCCAGTATATGTCTTTCCTATTATAATATGTGCTGAAATTTTTCCCAAAAATAAAAAAATCCGGCAGCCCGCAGGACGCCGGTACTCAGGTTGACCACCTTGTCGGGCTGACGCGCCATGTAGAGCAGCTTCTCCTCGTCCAGCACCTCCACCATCTCGACGACGTCCTCGGTGGCGGCCCGGTTGCGCTTGCCGCCCTCGATGCGGGGGTGGCGAAGGTGTGCAGGCTCACATGGGTGATGTGGCCCGCCTTGTGCCCCGTGAGGTCCCGGTAGAGCTGGGACAGGGTGTCCTCTCTGTTTTGCTTGCAATTTACTCGTATACAAGCAATTTTACACTGAGATAATACCTCTATGCCTTCAATTGTCAAGCAGAATTTTGATTATTTCGCCAAATTAAATTTATGTGGTTATCCCTTTAGCTCAGCCGGAAAAGAGTCCGGACTATGGGACAGTCAGGGTAGTATAATCGAGCCATGAAACCAGAAA